>JADKFE010000060.1 GCA_016717595.1 Deltaproteobacteria bacterium
TCTTGAGACGGAGTCAACGTCCGCGAAGGCAAGCTACGCGCAAGTGCGCGAACAAAAGCCGCTCTCGCCCGGACTCGCCCTCCGCCTCCAGCGGTTTGCTGAATGATGACTCCGCTTTCGTCCGTGCTGGGGCCCTTGCATGGCTTTCCGAGGCAGGCGTCCGCCTGCCGTGGTCCATCTTGGTTCAGTTCATACTGGGCGGGCCTCCACCTCTTCGTATGATTGCGCTCAGGGCCTCCCTGGTCGGGCGACCCCAGCCACCTGCAGCCCTGATGCTCCACGCGATGTCCATATTTGCAGTGGGCCATGACTTCGAAAGCAGGGACAACAACCAGTCCCCCAAGCTCCCATGGGTGAGGGCGCTACAAAGACATGCATACAACGCGCAAGCCGCTCTTCTGGAGCGGCTCGAGCAGGCTTGCAAGACCTGGTACGGGCTCAGTAGAACTCGTTGACGCGGGCGCCGATATGGCCGCCGAGCCGATGCTCCAGAAGGTCCTCGGGCTCGAACGCTATGGGGCGTCTCGGGATGCCCCTAACAGTCTGATACGTCGAGCTCTACAGTCCGAACAGGTGTTATTGCGGCGCTGGGGCGCGGCGCGGCTCGGCTGGCATACGAACACCGCGGTTCCCATGGCGCTGGTTTCGCAGCTCACCAACGACCCCGACTCGTTCGTGGCCGAGAAAGCGCGCGGCGAGAAGGCGCGACGTACTCCCGAGGAACAACTACCAGCTTGGCAGCGTCTTGCTCCCTTCACAGCCAATAATGAGCATGGCGTCGACAGCGACGACCAAGCCACCCCCGCTGAGCTAGACGAGACCGCTCTACGCCTACCCCTCGGATTCGGCTCTGAGAACCGGCCCAGTGGAAGGACCGTGTCCATCCAAGCCGTGCTCGCCACCCGGGGGTTCGACGAGGCGTGGGACCTCCTGGGCCGTGGGGCCCTCGAAACGAAGCTATCGTCCGACATGGAGGGGGCATGGCTTCCCGACAACGAGGACCGCTTTATGGAGTACGCACTCCAGGCTGCCGATGAGAACCGGCTGGTCGTTCGCCAAGCTTTCGAACACCTGAGGTCCTTCTACCACCCGGAGCTGCGACCGCGCCTGATTCGAGACTTTGGGCCATCCCAGTCGCGGCCTGTTCGCAAAGTTCTTTTTGTCGCTCGAGCCTTGCGGCAGGGAGCTGTTGCCTGCGGTGTACCAGAGCGCTAAGGGGTTTCACCGCGTCGCGGAGCTTGCCCGCGGCTCACCTCTCGCTTTGGCGGTCGTGGACGTGCTCGTGACAGGCATGGCCAATGGTTCACTGGAACTGGTCGTGCAGGAACACCGATGGGGCCGGGACGAGCCCGAGCGGATGCGCACGCTGCGGCAGTTCGGAGGTAGGGAGGCTCTGTTCCGCTTGGTCTGCGAGAGCATGGTGTCGTCTGTGCGTGAGCTTGCTATCGACGCCCTACTGGATTCGCGCCTGCCTACTTTAGATGAGGTCGCAGACGGCACCGCTTCGACGCTGCGCGGGTGGGTTCGGCGACAACTCGACGACGGAGGCGATCGGGTCCGGCTGCTCCAACTCCTCGCGATGTGTGGCAACCAGGAAGACATTGAGCGGTGGAAGGGCCTACTCGATGTGGGAGGGCTCAGCGAGCAGGAGGCAGTCGCCGTGACTCGCCTCGTGGGCCAGCGGGGCTCACCAGCGGAGGCCGCTTGGTTACGGCGCTTGGCCCCTGACTACCCAAGAGCACTAGGTGGTTTTCGAGGTCGCCCAGGGCCTCGACCGCCTCGGCGGCGAAGACAACGCACGGTGGCTCATGGAGCGCCCCGGATCCACCGCCATGCGTGGCGAGGACACGAGCGGACTGGGGGCGTGGTCCGCAAGGCGCAGGGCACTTCACGACGCGGCGCGCGCCGCTGGCCAGACAGACTACTGGAACCTGCACCCTGATGGGCCGGAGCCTCCTCACGAGTCCGAAGCGTCAAAGTGGGAGCAGCCCGCCCATGTTGCGATCCTCCGGCACGGAGACAACGACCTGGGCTTGAAGCTCGCGTGGCGCGTCGCGGATTCCACGAGCGCGATCGACCTCTGCGAAGCACGGGCGGCAGCCGAGTCATGCGCTGCTCGTGCTCGGCGCGATCGAGAACGACCCGGGAGAGCACGTAGTCGGTGGACAAGGGGAGATGACCGAAGTGATCGGCAGCGGCGTCCCCGAGCGCGTAAGAAGTGCCGTCCGACGCATCGTCGTTGTTTGCGGCGCGGAGCCCGTTCGTCGGGTGCTATTGGTTGCGATGCTCCGCGGCTACAGTGGAGACTGGGGTTCGGGCGAGTCCTATGGCCTGTTGGAGAGCATCTTCTTCGAGCTGGGGGGCCCCAGTCCGGGTGACCTCGGATCGCTGGTTAGCCATCTCGACCAGCATCCAGACGACACCACCGCGCTGCGGTACTTGGCTCGCATGAACATTGGTGAGTGCGAGCTGCTGGACCTGTGGCGGAAGCATGACGTGCCCTGGCTGGAACCACCGTAGTCTAGTCTACATCGTCCCCACGGCACGTCCCTCGCGTGCCCCAGCTGAATAGCTAAGAGAAGCAATTCCCCTGCTCATCGTCCCGCCCCTGCCCTGCAGTCCGTCGCTGCGCTCCCGGGTGCCACGCCAGGGCACGCCGGGATCCGGGACGGAAGCCCTGCCGTCGGGGTCTGTGCCCCAGCGCCTAATTCTATCCGACGGGCTGAAACGGCACATCGCGCAGCCCGACTTGCGGGCGTGGCTCAGGCCGTGGCGGAGCAAGATCGCGTCCTCGTCGGCCTTGCTCACGCCCAGCTCGAACAGGGGGATACGCCTCGGTCACGAACCAAGGCCGTCACCGCCCTCCTGCGGGTGCCCGAGGTGCAGCCGGGGCAGCTCATCGGCGGCGATCCCGACGAGGCTCAGGTGTGGCCTCCGCTGGCCAGCCCGCACGCGTGCGCCCCAGGCCCGGTTCCCGACGCCGAAGCGGGAAAGCGCCAGATCGTTGATGAGCTTGCGGATCGGCTCGATCTTGTGGTTCACGGTGCAGTCCTTCGACCCCCGCGCGGCGATGGTCTGCCGGGACTGGTAGTCCTCCAAGATGCCGGGCCGAAGGTGATACCAGCCGCCCTCGGCGCGCTCCTCGATGGTGGTGGCGACCTCCTCCTCCCGCCAAGGCCGGGCGGCGATGGCCTCGGCGCGGGCAGGGTCGCCCGGCGGCGGGAGCTGGCGTAGGTACGCCGCCGCGACGGCGGGATCGGGCTTCTGGAGCACGATCAGCCGCAGGCCGTGGCGCTCACACATCCGCCGCACGCAGGGGCAAGAGCGCGTAGGTGTGCGCCCACTCAAAGCCGGGGTCGGAGAAGACCACGGCGTCCACGTCGGCGGGTCGGAGCGGGCGGCCCTCGGCGACGAGCTGGCCCTCGATGAGCAGCGCGAGCATCGCCAAGGAGTCGCGCCCCAGGCCCATGTTCAGGGTGACGATGCGCTCCTCCGAGGCCACGGGCGGGCGCAGCGCCGCGCGGAGGTGCAGGAGGAGCTGCCCCCGACGCCGCGCGAAGAAGCCCGCCGCGTAGGCCGACGACACCCCCGGCGGCGGCGCGGTGACGAGGCGGGCCTCCAGCGCGTCGAGCAGGGCGTGAGGCGTCATGGCCCGTCGAACGCCGTGATCCCGCGCGCCCGCACCGCGTCGAGCACCGGCTCGGGCGGTCGTGGGCTAGCGCCCAGCGTCTCATCTCCTGCCCCTCTTGGGCTCATCCGGCGGGTCAATCAGATCCCCCACCAGCGTGTCGAGCTGCTGAATCAAACCGTGCTGGTTGTTCACCACCATCACGACCTCATTCAGCCGCGTCTCCAGCGCGGTGAGACGCTCATTGATCTGCCGCAGCTCTCTCATCGCCCCCCGGGACGCCTTCATCTCGGCCACGTCGGACTCCAGCCCGTCCAGACGCCTGCCAAGATCCCGCACAGACTTGTGCGCCGTGTCACGCGCCCGACCTTGCTCCTCCGTGGCCGCCTTCAGCGCCTGGCTGGTGTCCGTCCGGGTCGCCTTCATCGCACGCTCCAGCGCGTCGAGGCGCGTCTCCATCATGCGGGCGGCGCTCTCCAGGCGGGCCTCGATCGCCTCAAGCCGCGCGTCGCTCGCCGCGAGGGCGCTCACGTTGGCCGCCGGGCGTGGGGTCGCCGCCTCCCGCGTCCGACGTGCGTTGGCCTGACCCCGGCAGCGGTCAGAGCAGAACTTGGCGTCCCGCCTCGCCGGGGTGAACGACTTGCCGCACTCTTCGTTCTGGCACCGCTTGATCATCCTGATCTCCCGCGTGTGCAGAGTGAAATGCTCACCGCGCACCCCCTCCAGCATACTTGCACGGGCCGTTTCGGCTGCCCTGAGGGCCAAACGGTTAAACGGATCACGACGCAACGGATCGTGTGGAAGTGACGTTCAAGCCCATCAATAACCGTTTGTCGGCTGCGTAGCCGGATATAACCGAATACAACCGGATCAAGACGTTTACCAGGGCCTTGGGGACCGACCTCGGGGCGCGCAGCGGCGGACTGGGCGGCCCGGCGCGGCCCCAGGCGGGTCTACCCCCTTCGACGAGCGCGCCTTGCCGCCGCAGGCTGGCGACCACGCGATGAGGCTCGCGGTGAGCCCCCAGCCGCAGAATACTATGCGGGGCCAACTTCGCTCCGCCGCCTTCGATCACATGCTGAGCTTCATCGTTCGGCAGCACGACCCCCTCGGCGCGCCGCTCAAGCAACAGCACGACGGCGCCGGGCTAGGCCCCACTTACGCCGTCGTACACCCCTGCTCGATGAGCGTGAAGCCGTCGATAAACGGTTAGAATCACTTCCAAGCGTCACGAATCTCGCGTGGAACGCGCCGACCCGCTTATCCTAACCTCCAAGTCGATATAGGCTGCCTCGGCCTGGGTCTCCAGCCATGCGGGGAAGGCCCGAGGCGCCGCCGGTCGCCCCGACCTCCGCTCTGGCCCTCTGGCAGACCGCCACCGACGGGTTGAACCCCCATGCCAACCCGGATCTGCACGTCTTCACGAGCGCATGTGGCGCGCGAGACCTGCTCGACGCCCCAAATGCACAAGATCGTCTTTGGTCAAGTTGACCAAGACGCCTTGGTCAAGAACAATGCCCGTGGCGGTACAGCGAGACCGCGTACCAACTGGGCCGCGTCGAAGCGCGTTCGCACGGACAGACTCCGCCGATACCGGGCGTCTAACAGGGTGTTCTAAACACGCGACTCTACAGTCACCCACCTGTCCACCTCAAAACAATTATGCGCCCCATAACAAACCCGAAACGAGCCCCCAAGATTTGACAGACCAGCGAGGCCAAGCCGCCTTGGAAACGCGCGACACCGCGAAGATCGGCCTCCACGACCCCAAGAGGGCCGATCTTGTCACAACTCTGAGATTTGACAGACCAGCGAGGTCCGACCGTCTTGGTAACGCGCGCTCCCGCCAATATCGGCCCTCACGACCCCGCCAGGGCCGATCTCGCCTCGGCGCCCGAAGTTACCAGACCAGCAAGCTCGCCCGGCCTGGAAACGCGCGACCCCGCCAACCCCTCAACGCCGCGTCGCCCCGAGCCGCGCCGTCACCACGACGACCGCCTGCTCCACGGCCACGAGCCGCTGCTCCAGCACCGTCAGGACCGTCGTCACGCGCAACAACTGCGCCTCGATCTCTCGGATGCGCACGTCTCGCCGCCGACCCTCCGTCGCGGCGGCCCGCGCCCGCTTCGCCTGCGCCGCGACCTCCGCGTCAACTCGCGCGGAGAGCTCCGCGACGACCTCCGCCGCCTGCTCCCGCCCGACCCGCAGCTCCGCCGCCAGCTCACCGAGCCCGCGCACCGCCTCCACCCGCGCGGCCTCCAGCGCCGTCTCGACCCCGCGCACCCGCCGCTCCAGCCGCGCCGCCGCCGGAGTCGTCGGCGGCACCACCTCCACACGAGCCGCAGCGCCCGACCGTGCGAGCAGATGCTCACGCCGATTCTTGAGCGTGTGCGCTCGCGCCCGACAGCTCGCCGAGCAGAACCGCGTGTCCCGCCGCTTCGCGATGAACGGCTTCCCGCACTCCTCATTCTCACATGGCTTGACCACCTTGATCTCCTGTCCTCGACGTGCTCCGCGAGAGTCTACCTCACCACGCACCCCAGAACCTCGAAAACCACAGCAGTTACGGACACAAGAAACTTTCTCTGAAAATTGATCAAATCGCCATTGTCTCACCCCCGAGGATTATGTAACACTATCTCCGGTGCTCCTCAGCACCACCTGACACCCTAACCCCAGCCGAAACGGGCCCGGCGGAGATTGCAGCCTCCACCGGACCCCGGAGCCGAAGATGCTTACACATCAACGACCCCGGCGAGCAGCCAAAGACTGCCCGCCTCTTGAACATAATTCCCGAGTTCGCTCCGACGCCAGCAAGCCGCCGTCGAGCGAGGCCCCAGAGCCCCCGCGTGAGCCGCCTCTGGTGACCTAAACGTAGGTCCCAGGCGGATTCTCCGCATATAGCGCCAACGCCAGCGATCTCCGCGTGATCCCCTCCCGCGGCGATCCTTGGCCGAGCTCTGCCCGCCGATCCCGCGCCCACCAGCGGGGGATCCGGGCCTGCCCTCGGCCTCCCCGCGTCCGCTCGTCCAGGCCGCGTCGTCTCCGCGACGACCCGACCCAGGGCCGCGCTCTGCCCAGGCCCAACACAGACTCACCCTCCTTCAACTCGGGAATCAAACCTATGCCCACCGACCCTCAGGCCATGAGCCTCGATCTCTACGCCCAGCTCCTCCAAGCCCGCGACCGCCTCGACGACCTCCTCCCCATCGCCGAGCGCGCCTGCACAAACGCCGAGACCCTCGCCCTCACCACCCTCCAGGGCGCCGACGCCGACCCGCGCCCGCTGATGCTCGACCTCACCCACCTCCAATCCCACCTCGACGGCCTCACCCTCAACGTCACCCGCGCCGCGAACCTCCAGACCGCGCTCTGTGTCGAGCAGGCCACCATCCCGCCGCACACCCCGCCGCGCCCCCTGAACCAAGGCGCCGACGCCCTGATCCCGCTCACCGAGGCCATCGCCACCCTACGCAGCGCCATCGGCACCGGCCCCCGCCGCCTCGACCAGCAGGCCCGCGCCGCCCAGGCCGTCCTGCTCCACCTCACACGAACCCTCCGCCAGCGTCCGCTCACCGAGACCGACCTCGCCCCGCTCCACGACCTGCACACGAGCCTCCACGGCAAGCCCGGCGCGCTCCAGGCCGCCCACGATCACCTCGGCGAAGCCCTCCGCGCCCTCAACAGCCTCCCCACCGCCGACGAGGTGCGCTGATGACCACGCCCACCCACCTCATCCGCGCCGTCGGACGCCGCATCTGCACCCTCCGCGAGCTTCGCGGCCTCACCCAACGCCAGCTCTCCGAGCGCGCCGGAGTCGGCCACGCCGAGCTGAGCAAGATCGAGAACGGCCAGCGCGCCGCGAGCCTCATCACCCTCGACGCCATCGCCCGGGGCCTACAGTCGAGCCTGACCGTGCTCCTCGACCACGAGCAGCCCCTCGACCTCCTCCGCGACATCGAGGGCGCCCTGTCCCTGCTCCGAGAGGCCGAGCCCGCCCAGCGCGACGAGGCGATCCGCGTCATCAACGCCATCCTGAGCGCCACGGTCCAGACGCCGTCGGGGGACGAATGACCCCCCGACACAGACACCGACGCCCTCAAGGTCCGTGTCGGCGCCCGCTTGCGCGCCCTGCGCCGAGCCCGCGACCTGAGCCAACGCGACGTCGCGTCCCTGCTCAACACCGACGCCGCCGAGGTCAGCCGCCACGAGTCGGGCGCCCGCTGCCCGTCCGTGCCGCTCCTCGCCCGCTACGCCGAGGTGCTTGAGGTGCCGATCTACGAGCTGCTGCGCTTCGACGAGCCCAGCGTGACCCTCGGCTGAGCACACCCCAACATGCGGCGCCCGCCTCCTGGCTTCGACGCCGGGAGGCGCGGCGCCTCAAGCCGTAATCGCGCCGTAGCCGACGATGAAGGCGGTTCAACCCTCCTTCCACGCCGAAGCACCCCGCCCAAGGCGTACTTCCACGTCAGCGGGGTCCGCCGAAACGAAACGTAACTATTTTTGAGGCCCATCTCAGGTCCCTCACAAAACGTAACTCTGGACCGCGACAAATCGAGCCCGTCCAACAGGCCATCGTAGCGCATCAACCCACCCCAGAAACGTACTCCACACCCATGCTCGCCAATTCTCCACATGACACGTCACTTACCAGCCGACGCGCCTCGTTGACCCGTACTTCCGCGTACTTCCCAGTACTTCCGCACGGAGTTTGGTCAACGATTTTTCGCGCCTCTTCGCCGCCAATCGGCAAGCCTAAAGGCACGCCCCGGCCAAGCCCGACCGGCGGCGAACCTCCCTCGACGCGGACCCCTATGCCGACCCACCCGAAGACGGACACCCCAACCGCCGACCCCCACGAGCCCATCGCCCGGCTCCAGCTCCGCGCGGCCCTGTTCGCCGCCCCCGACACGCTCGTCACCGCCAAAGAGTTCGCCCGCGCGATGGGCGTCCGCCGACTGTCCGCATCCCAGAGCCCGCAGACGGCCCGCCCCATCGGCGGCAGCCTCCGCGCCCCCTTCCGCGACTGGCTGGAGGCCATCGGCGCCGCCTCAACCCCCAAACGCCACAGAGGAGCCCCATGAACAAGCCCCGATACAAACGCCCCGCCGCCATCGACCTCGGCGATCTCCACGTCTCCATCGTGCGCGGCCCCAACGCCGAGGGCCGCTGGTACTGGCGCGCCCGCGACGCCGACCGCGCGACCGTGTGGACCGGCTGGGCCACCCGCGACGAGGCCGCGCGGGAGGGCGCGGCGATCCTGGCGAAGCCCAAGGCGAGCGCCACCTCCGCCATCCAGACAGAGCACGCCTCCACGATGGGGGAGGTGCTCGACTCGTGGTGGAGCGTCATTGAGGGCGACACTGTGCTGCGTCCAACGACCAAACGTTGCTACCTCAATCGTCTTCAATGGCTCAGACCTCACCTGGGCGACCTGCCCGTGGCTGGGATGAACCAAGCGGCGCTTCAAGGGTATCTCGCGAAGCGCCTCGCGGAGGGAGGGGCGCTCAGGACCATTCGTGGCGAGTTCATCTCCTTGCGCCATGCGTGGCGCATCGGCATTGAGCGCGAGCTGATCCCCAATCGGCCTTTGCCGAGCCTCAAGCTGCGCATCGACCCAAAGGTCTACGTCGCCAACCACCACACCCCAACCGAGGACGAGGTCACCCGCGCGCTCGCGGAGCTCCCCAGCGAGGTGGCGCTGACCGTTCAGCTCCTGGCGGCGACCGGCGCACGGCTGGGAGAGGCGATCGGCCTGCGTCGCAACAGCCTCGACCGGGCACGGGGCACGCTGCGCCTTGACGGCAAGACCGGCCCCCGCGACTTTCCCGTCACGGAGGGCCTCCTCTCCCTGATCGGCGACCGCCTCGACGGCACAGACGCGCCTGTCCTCCAGTTCGACGTGAGGCAGATCGGCGACCAGATCCGCGTTCACGTCCTCCGCGCCTGCGCCCGCGCGGGTGTGCCCGAGTTCACCCCGCACGGTCTGCGCCGCATGGCCGTTGACCGCATGGCCCGCGCGGGCGTCGAGCCCTCCGTCGCCGCCAGCATCACCGGGCACGACCCCAACGTGATGCTCAAGCACTACCGCGCGGTGTCCGACGACGACCTGCGCCTCGTCGCCCAGCAGGCCGACCTCGGCTGGTTCGCCCGCGCCCTCAATCCCGCCCTGGAGACCCAATGACCACACCCAAACGCCCGAGCCCCCTCCGCCTTCGTGGCCTCTCCTACAGCGTCGTGCGCGGCCCCAACGCCGACGGCGACTGGTACTGGCGCGCCCGCGACGCTGAGGACCGCACGGTCTGGACCGGCTGGTCGAGCCGCGCCGCCTTGCTCCAGAGCGCGCCGGGAGAGGTTCCTGAGCCGCCGTCTTTTCGCACCGTAGCCGACCTCCTCGCACAGTGGATGGAGGCGCGGGAGCGTGATCCCCAGCTCAAGCCGCAGACCCTCGTGAGGTATGGCACCCGCGCCAAGAGCGTCGTCAAAGCGGTCGGCGACGAGCCGCTCACCGACCTCGGCCCAGCGCTGATGGAGCGCCTACGCGACCGCGTGATCGCCGCCGGGCTCTCCCAGCGGGGCGTGAACGCCTGCCAACGCCTCCTGCGCGCGGCGGCGCGGTGGGCGGCGGCAGAGGAGCGTCTCACGCACAAACCTCTGCCGGTGGTGCGCCTGCGCAGCTCCGAGCGGGTGAACTCGGACTACACCCCCACCGAGGCCGAGGCCCTCGCGGCGCTGCGTGAGATGAGCGGCGAGACCGGCCTCGCCGCGACTGTGCTGGCCATCACCGGCGCGCGAGTGAGCGAGGTGGTGGACCTCAAGCGCGGTGATCTGGACCTCTCCGGCGGCTGGCTTCGCCTGAGCGGCAAGACCGGCCCCCGGCGCTTCCCGCTCATCGCCGAGCTTCGGGCGCTCTTGGGCGACCGAGCAAGCAGCACAGGCAAGCAGCCGGAGCCAACGAACCCAGACGCCCCGATGTTTCGCTGGCCCATGCGTCGGCCCGACAACGCCGTGCGAGACCAGCTCGCCCACGCCTGCCGCCGCGCTGGGGTTCCCCGGTTCACGCCCCACGGCCTCCGCCGCATGGTCGTGAACCGCATCTTGCGCGCAGGCGCGGACATCACCGCCGCGGCTGAGCTGATGGGCCACTCCCCGAGCGTCATGCTCTCGTACTACCGGCGGGTGTCCAGCGAGGACCGCGCGGCGGGTGTGGCCCAGGCGGGGCTGGGGCAGCCGCTGGTGGTGGCGGGCGCCCAGAAGAAGCCTGGGCACAAGTCCCGGCACAGCGTCGATAATGCAGGTTGTTCCTTGGGCACAAGAGTACCGAAGGACCAACGATGTACGAACATCGCGCCCAACGCCCGGAGTATGTGCCGGGCCTCTCCCTCATAACCGCCCGCCGCCCCTCGCCGAGCCCCCGCCCTGGCCCCCACGCTCCGGACCAGCCGCGTAACCCGCTCCTCACGGCCACTTAGCTCGCCCAACGCCGTCCTCTGACGACGCTGGCCACAGCCGCGCCCACGATCCTCCCCCCTCGCTCCGGCCCCGGCCCGGCGTTGGGCCGATCCATGGCCTCCGGCCTCCGCACCGCGCCCAAGGTCGCCGCCGACCCATGGCGCAGCTCTGCCCAGCTCACACAACTTCTCACCTCCCTGGCGGGAGAAAGGACCACCTATGTCTCCAGATCAAGACCCCACGCTCACCCTCTTCACCCTGCACGGCTTGGCGGTGTCCCTACGCGACCGCGCCGACACCCACACCGAGCGCGCCGAGGCCCTGCTCCTGGGCGTCGAGCGCGCCTTCGCCCAGCAGATGCGGGGGGAACCCGTCGATTTTGGTGAGCTGCTCGCCCTCGCTGAGGCCGCCGCCGCCGAGTCCGACACCAGCCGCCGCCTCGCCGAGAAGGTCCTGCGCGGCGTGCGGGCCATGGTCAAAGAGGGCGGGCTGCTCATCACGCTGCCCAAGCTCGTCAACGCCGAGCGTGTGCTGGCGGCGCTGCCCACGCTCTCCGACGCGGCGGCGACTGTGCGTCGTGCGGTGCCCCGGGCGCGTCTCACCACCTTGGCGCGGGATCTCACCGAGGCCCTGGGGCAGCTCGCGTTGGCGGCGAGCCAGCGGCCGGTGAACGAGGACGACCTCTTGCCCCTGCGGTCGGTGTTCGCGCGGCTCGACGGGCTGCCCCAGGCGCTGAGCGGCGCGCGGGAGCGGCTGGGCGTGGCGCTGGCGGAGATTGACGGGCGCTGAGGTTCGGCGGCGTCGGGGTCGGCCCCGCCCGGCCTGCCCTGCGCCCTCCCCCGCCCCCCGAGCCCGAAACCCCACGACCAGCGCCGGGGTCGGCCCCGCGTGTGGCGGCGAGCGGGTGGTCGACGCGGGAGCTCAGGAGGCGAGCGGAGCCCTGGAAGGGCGGGCAGGCCCCGCCCGGATGCGTGGCGAGCGGCCCGCCGGACCCCTGGATGGGTCAGGGGCGAGGGCGGTCCCACGACGCCGCCCCCCGAGAGCCGCCAACACGATCAGGGGCCGACCCAGGCGCGTTGTTCTCGGCACGACGCTCAACGCCGCGCGTCCCCACCGAGAGCCCGCCCGCCAATCGCCACAGACGCCCGACGAGCCAAACCCCGCCAGCTCTCTGTGCGCCTCGCCCCTGAACTACGCCGTCGCCTCCACCGCCGCATGAAACGCCGCCGCCGCCTCATCCACCTCAGCCTCACCGAACAAGAACGGCGGCACAAACCGCACGGCCTCCTTGCCCGCACCACACACGATCACCCCCCGCTCCCGCATCGCCGTCACCACCGGCTCCGCCGACCGCCCCAAATGCGCGCCCAGGATCAGCCCCTTGCCCGTGATCTCCACCCCCGGCCGAGCCAAAGCCGCCCGCAGCCGCGCGCCCATCCGGACGTTGTGGCTCGTGAGGTCGTCCTCCAAGATCGTCTGCAAGGTGGCGAGGCCAGCCGCGCAGCTCACGGGGTTGCCGCCGAAGGTCGAGCCGTGGTCGCCGGGCTTAAACGGGTCGCCCATGCGCGGGCTCACGAGGCAGGCGCCCAAGGGCAGGCCGCCGCCCAGGGCCTTGGAGAAGGTGCGCATGTCGGGCTCGGGGTCGTGGCGAAGCTCGCCAGAGCGCCCCAGGCCACACTGGATCTCGTCGTACACCAACAAGGCGCCGTGACGGTCGCAGGCCTCGCGGATGGCGTGCAGGTTCTCCACGGGTCGGCAGCCGCCCTCGCCCTGCACCGGCTCCACAAACACCGCGGCGGTGCGTCCACTCACCGCGGCGGGCACGTCCTCGGGCCGCAGCGCGCGGACCTCCCCGGGCAGAGGCGCGTAGCCCTCTTGGTACGGGGCCTTGGGCGTCATGGCGAGGCACATCATCGTGCGGCCGTGAAAGGCGTGCTCCAGCACCAGAAACTCAGGGCGGGGGTCGCCCTTGCGCCAGTGGTGTTTGCGGGCGGCCTTCACCGCGCACTCGTTGGCCTCGGCGCCGGAGTTCGTGAAGAAGACCTGGGCGCCGCCGAAGGTCTCGTTGAGCAGGCCCGCGAGGCGCTGCTGGGGGGCGAGGTGGAACAGGTTCGAGGTGTGCCAGATGCGGTCGAGCTGGTCGAGGATCGCCGCGTGAACCTTGGGGTGGCGGTGGCCCAAGGCCATCACGGCGATGCCCGCGCAGGCGTCGAGGTACCAGCGGCCCTGGGCGTCGAGCACACGGTTGCCCTCGCCGCGCACCAGCTCCAGAGGGAAACGCGCGTAGGTGTTCAAGAACGGGTCAGAGGCGCTCATCAGGGGCTCCACGGCAGGCTCAGGGGACGACCATCGTGCCGACCCCGGCGGGGGTGAGCAGCTCCACGAGCAAGGCGTGGGGGGTGCGGCCGTCGCTGATGGTCACCCGGCGAACCCCGGCGCGCAAGGCCGAGAGGCAGGCCTCGGCCTTGGGGATCATGCCGCCGGAGACCACCCCCGAGGCCATCCAGTCGGTCAAGGTGGCGGCGTTCACCTCGGAGGCGATCTCGCCGTCGGGGCCGCGCACGCCGGGGGTGTCGGAGAAGAACACCAGCTTCTCGGCCTGCAAGGCGCCGGCCACGGCCATGGCCACGCTGTCGGCGTTCACGTTGAGCGCGCGCAGGTTGTCGTCTACGGCCACGGGGGCGATCACCGGGATGAGGCCCGCCTGGAGCAAGGCGTGAATCGCCGGGGCGTCTACGCTGACCACGTCGCCGACGCGGCCCAGGTCCACGGGCTCGCCGGTGGCGCGGTCGGTGTGCTGGCGCACCTTGGCCTTGAGCCAGCCGCCGAGGTCGTGCCCCGAGAGGCCCAGGGCCTTGGCCCCGGCCCGGCCCAGCTCGGCGCAGAGATCGCGGCTCAAGAGCCCGACCTGCACCATCTGGGCCACACGCATCGTCTCCTCGTCGGTGACGCGTAGGCCGTCCACGAAGCGGGCTTGGAGGCCCAGCCGACCGCCCAGCTCACTCACGGCTTTGCCGCCGCCGTGAACGAGCACCATCCGCACGCCGTGGCTGTGTAAGAGCGCGAGATCCTGCATGAGCTGCTCGCCGAGGGCCGGGTCGGTCATCGCCGCCCCGCCGTACTTCACGAGCACCACCTTGCCCGACCAGGCGCGCAGGTACGGCATCGCCTCGATGAGCGCCCGGGCGGTCAGCTCCACAGGCAGACGATCTTCAGCTTCGATAGTCGGCATTGATCTTCACGTACTCGGCGGAGAGGTCACAGCCGTACGCCCGGCCCAGGCCCACGCCGGGGAGGCGCGCGGTGATCTGCACGTCAGCGCTGCGCAGCCCGGCGCTGGCGGCGGCCTCGTCCCAGGCGAGCACCTGACCGCCGCGCATCACCGGCACCCCGGCGATGTCGAGGTCCAAGGCGTCGAGGTGAGGCACCCCCGCCGCGCCCAAGGCGCCGACGATGCGGCCCCAGTTGGGGTCGCGGCCATGAATCGCGCTCTTGAGCAGGTTCGAGCGCACAACCGCCCGGGCGGCGTGCCGGGCCTGGGCGTCGTCCTCTAAGCCCATCACCACGACCTCGACGAGGCTGGTGGCGCCCTCGCCGTCTCGGGCGATGGCCCGGGCGAGCTCCAAGGCCGCTACCTCTAGGCCAAAGGTGAAGCTCGCCCAGCCCGGCGCCTCCGGCGACAAGGCCTTGCCTTGGCCGGTGCACTGCACCAAGAAGGTGTCGTTCGTGGACGTGTCGCCGTCCACGGTGATGGCGTTGAACGTGCGATCACAGATCGCCGCGACCAGGGGCTGCAGGTGCTCCGGGGCCACCTTGGCGTCGCAGGCGATGAAGCCCAACATCGTCGCCATGTTGGGGTGGATCATCCCCGAGCCCTTCGCCATGCCGCCAAAACGTACGCCGTCCACGACGAGGCCGACCTCTTTGACCACCAGATCCGTGGTCAAAATCGCCTTGGCGGCGCGGTGGCCGTGATCACCGAGGTTCGCGGCGGCCTCCCGGGCGGCGGGCAAGAGGCGGTCCATGGGCATCGGCTGGCCGATCACCCCGGTGGAGCACACCAGCACCTCATCGGGGGTGACGCCCAGGGCCTCGGCGACGGCCTGGGCGGTGGCCAAGGTGTCAGCCTCGCCTTGGCGGCCCGTGGCGGCGTTGGCGTTGCCCGAGTTGATGACGACGGCGCTGGCCCGGCCCGGCAGGCGGTCGCGGGTCCAGCGGCAGGGCGCGGCGGCGGCGGTGGACAGGGTGGTGACCCCGGCGACGCTGCCGCCGGGCGTGAACAGCACCACCACGTCATCGCGGTCGGCGCGGAGCTTGATGCGGCCCTTGGCCACACCACAGCGCGCGCCGGGCACGTCCGACCAAGAGCCGCCGTCCAAGGGCAAGGAGGGGCGCGGGGGGAAGGTCAGCGGCAGAGTCATGCGCAGGCCCGGATCTCAGCGTGAAGGGGGAAGGCCAACAGCGTCTGGGCGCAGCCGCCGAGGCGGGGGCAGGCGGCGCAGACCTTGGCTTTGTAGTCGAGGGCCTCGTCGCGGGCGATGCGCAGGCGGGCCCGGGCGAGCTGGTGCGGGGCGACCGCTTGGGGGGTGAAGCCCTGGCGCTCAAAGAAGCCCGGGGCCCCGGTCAGCGCGACGACGGCGCTGTAACCCTCGGCCTCGGCCCGGCCCAGCGCGGCGCGCACCAAGGCGGCGCCGACCCCTTGGCCCTTCATCCCGGCCACCAAGGCGCCCAGCTCCACCACCCCGGCGGCCCACGGCGCGAGCGCGACGCAGCCGACCAGGGCGCCGTCTTCAGCCTCAGCGACCAAAAACTCATCGGCGCGCACCCCACGCGGCAGCACCGTCCCGGCGGCGATCTCCGGGGCGAGCAGGGCGGCGATGGGGTTGAGGTCAACAGGGGACGCAGAGCGCACGACGTAGCGCATGAAGAGGCCCTCCTCAGGGGCGAGCTGCCCTTTACGGGAGCAGCGGGATTCGGGGAAGACCAGCGGTCTCGGGCAGGCCAAGCGCGACGTTCATCGCCTGGACCGCCTGACCGGAGGCGCCTTTGCCGAGGTTGTCGATGACACACACCGCGGTGATGACGCCCAGGGCCTCATCCAACGCGACGTGTACGACGGCCCGCGCGGTGCCGCGCACGTCCGCCGTGGCGGGGGGCGCGTCCTCTCGCACGGTGATCAGGGGGTGCGGGGCGTAACGCTCCCGGTAAGCCGCCCGCAGCTCCGCCAGCGTGACCGGCCGGGTGGGCCGCACATGCACCGTGGCGACCATGCCCCGCACCATGGGCACGAGGTGCGGCGTGAACGTGACCGGCACGCCCAAGGTGGCCTCGATCTCCGGCCGATGGCGGTGGGCCCCGGCGATGGAGTACGCCGAGACGCTCTCCTGGACCTCACAGTAGAGGTTACGCGGCCCCGGCTTACGCCCGGCGCCGGACACGCCGGAGACACAGTCGGCGATGAGCCAGTCCACGAGCCCGGCCTCGATCAGCGGCAGCGCGGCGAGGGCCGTGGCCGTGGGGTAACAGCCCGGGGCGGCGATGAGGCGCGCGCCCGGCAAGAGCGCCCGGTTCTTCTCGACGAGGCCATAGACGGCCTGGGCGCACAGCTCTGGCGCGGGGTGAACGATGCCGTAGGCCCGCTCATAGGTGGCCGCGTCGCGGAAGCGGAAGTCGGCGCCGAGGTCGATCACCGTGAGCCCAGCGTCGAGCAGCGCCGGGGCGTAGCGGGCGCTGACGGTGTGCGGGAGGCCCAAGAACACCACGTCGGCGGCGGCGCGGATGGCGGCGACGTCAAAGGGCTCGACGAGGCGATCGTCTACGCCCAGAAGCCCCGACCAGCTCGCGGAGAGCGGCTTTCCCGCGGCGCTCTCGGCGCTGACGTGGGTGAGCGTGGCGTTGGGGTGCGCGTCGAGCAGCCGCACCAGCTCAACGCCGGTGTAGCCTGAGGCGCCGACGATGGCGCAACGAACGGGCACGCACACTCCAGGAGGGAAGGGCGCATAGATATACCGTGGCGTGTATGGTTATGCAAGAAACTCAGGGGCGGCGCGGCCTCAATGGAATGGACCGGCGCCACGCGCACAACGAAACCCGTCGCTCGGCGAGCCCCAGTGGGCCCAATGGCGGTCCCACGACGCGGAGCGGATGTCCCTGGCCAAGTTGTAGAAACACCCGCCGCGGACCACGCGGGTCGGGTCAGAGTAAAGGATCGTGGACTCTTCCCACACCCACTCCATCACGTTGCCGTGCATGTCATAGAGTCCCCAAGGGTTCGGCCTCTTCCGGCCGACCCGGCGAGGACCAAGCGACGCGTGGATGTGGACCCACGCATACTGCTTGGCCACGGACCCGTCCTCCCCGAAGCTCCACGGCGTCGTCGTCCCCGCCCGGGCCGCGTACTCCCACTCGGCCTCCGTCGGCAGGCGATACCCGGTACACCCCGTCACCCAGACCACGTTCACGCCCGTCACCTCGTAACAGACGCTCAGCCCGTCCTGCCCCGAGGCCACGAGCGCCTCGGACTCCAGCGCCGTGAGCTTGTTCAGGTACGCCACGGCCTGAAAGAAGGACACGCCATGGACGGGCAAGTGGTCGCCGCGTTCGTGGAGCCAGTGGCTCGGGTTCACGCCCATCACGGCCTCAACCTGGCCTTGGGTCACCTCGGTCTCACACAGGCTGAACGCGGAGACCTCAGCCGGCCGCAGCCTGTCGTCCCGCGGCGCGTACGGGTCAGTCGCCTTGGAGCTGCCCATCATGAAGTTTCCGCCGGGGAGCTGCACCAGCGCAGGCCGAAGCTGCGCCTCCTTCACCGGCCTCACGACCCACAGCGCCGCGAGCCCCGCGACCAGCACCGCGAGGCCGAGGCCCACCAGCAGGCGTTGAGTCAGGCTGTCCAAGGTTCACCTCACCTCCCGCGCATAACCTGCAGACAACGCCGATGACAGCGGGAGCGGTGAGGCTGGGGCGTTGTGCGGGCGGGCGCTCTCCGCTGTTGAAAGCGGAGATCTCGGCGGGTGGGGCCCGCCGCCGTGGCCCCTTCCTACGCGCCGCGCCTCGTGTAGACTGGCGGACTGCTTTGAGGAGTGTGTGGGTATGGAGCGTACATTGGTCGCGTTGTTGTCAGAGCTGCTCACGGGCTTGTTCACCCAGGCGGAGCTCGACATGTTCTTGGCGAGCCACACCGCGCTGAGCCCGGCGCGGGGCGCGGGCGGGCCCGCGGTGGACCCGAACCAAGTGATCTTCTTGACGGCGGAGGCGCTGATTCGGCGGGGGCTGGTGCCAGAGCCGCTGGTGCCGCTCTTGCGGGAGCGGTTTGAGCATCAGCATGAGAAGATCGACGCCTTCCTCTGCGCCTTCTTGGTGCGGGAGACGGCGAGCCAGCTCGCGCGGCTGGGGCCCGACCGCCTGAACGAGTGGACCCGCGACGCGGCCCCGGCCCCTGGAGCGGCGGCTCCAAACAAGCCGAAGGACGCCGCCACCATCGCCGCACAGCTCCCGGCGCTGCTCCAGCGGGAAGCGCGGCGCGGCGCTCAGGTCGCTGGAGAGCCCTCTGGCCAGACCACTCCGTCGAGGCCGCGCGCCTGGACCAGCTCATCCGCCAGTGGGCGATGGTGGCGGAGCCCGCGCTCCCGACCCCTCCGCCGCCGCCACCGCCGCCGAAGACGACGACGACGACGACGACGACGACACCCAAGCCCTCCCCAACGACCTCCACCACTTCATCATCACCCTGGACCGCGCCGTGGTCTGGGGCAAGCTCATCGAGCGCTGCGCCGAGCCGAGCCACCAGCTCCTCGTGGTGCGGGGGGAGCCCACCCAAGGCCTGCACCTCTTCCGGGCGCGGGTGCTTCGTTACCTCTCCAACCCCAAGCGGGTTCACCGGGTTCACAGCTTCGGCCCGGGCAACGACCACCAGCCCGCCACCACGGCGGCCGCCTGGGAGGCCCTGCTCAGGACCTGCTTAGGGCTGGCGCACCTCCCCACCAAGAAGGCCATCCGCGAGGCCACCCGCCACCAGCCCGTGCTGTGTATGGTCGGGCTGAACACGCCCCTGCACCTCGGCCCCGACAGCCTGCGCCAAGACGATCTCGACGCCCTCTGCGCCTTCCTCCGGACCTTGCCCGAGCGCCTGCCCGCCCTCGACCCCACCACGCCGAGGCCCCTGCGCCTCTTGCTGACGGTGCAGGTAGCGCCCGGCCTGGGCCGCCGCGACCCGGTGTACCGCGCCCTCGACGCGGCGATCCATGACGCCGAGGGCGCCGCCAAGGCGGCCGGCGTGCCCCTGCAGACGGCGCTCATCGGCACCTTGGAGACCCCGACCTTCGCTGAAGTCGAGGGGCCCATCATCACGCGGGCGCAGGAGCGTCATGGCCGAAAGCTCACCCCCGAGGAGCTCGACGTGATCGAGGCCGCCTACGATCGCGCCAAGGACGCCGGGCTGCCCTTCGTGGCCCTCGCCGAGGCCCTGTGGTTCGCCCTGCCCGCCTGGATGAGAGACGCCCCATGAACCCGCCCCTGACCCTCGCCTCCCCGTACTTCGGCCAGCCCAGCCCCGAGGGCAGACCCCAGGAGTACCGCCCCGACCGGCACCTCTTGAGCGCCGCCCGGCTGGCGTACTCGCTGCGCCGCCCGCTCTTGCTCACCGGCGAGCCCGGCTGCGGCAAGACCGACTTCGCCTGGGTGCTCGCCGACCAGCTCGGGAAGCAGCACAAGCTCCAGCCGAACGAGCGGATGCCCTTCATCTGCCGGGTGAACAGCCAGACCCGCGCCCAAGACCTGCTCTACCACTACGACGCCTTGCAGCGCCTCTCCGACGCCCAGCACGGCGTCGACCCCGCCCTGGCCCGCGACCCCCGAAACTACGTCGAGCTGCGAGAGCTCGGGCTGGGCCTGCTCACGGGCGCCAGCGCCGTGGTGCTCATCGACGAGATCGACAAGGCCCCGCGCGACCTGCCCAACGACCTCCTCCACGTCATCGAGGAGGGCTGGTTCCGGATCCCCGAGCTGCGGCGGGTGCCGGGCGAGACCTCGGTGAAGGACCCCCCACGGCGAGCCGCTCCACCACGAGATGCGCCCCTCGCAGAGCCGAGGCCGCCCCCTGATCGTCATCACGTCCAACGCCGAGCGCCACCTCCCCGAGCCCTTCTTGCGGCGCTGCGTGTTCTTCCATGTGAATCCGCCCGACGCCGACGCCCTGCGCGAGATCCTCCGCAGACGGCTCGGCGACGGGCAGACGGCCCTGCGGGACAGCCAGCTTCGGGTGTACCTCGCGCTGCGGGCCGAGGGCCTGGGCCTCACCAAGCGCCCCTCGACGGCGGAGCTTCTGGACTGGGTTCACGCCCTCTACGCCTTGCCCGACCGCGCTGAAGCCGAGGCGGCGGTGCTGGACTTCGGCGCGGCCATTGACCCCAAGAGCCATCGCCTCGGCGGCGGCCTGGAGTGGCTCGACCTCCCCGGCCTGCCCTGCCTGATCAAGCTGCAGGAGGACCTTGAGCGCCTCGGCGGCGGGCAGGGCTGAGTGCCCCAGGACCGCGCCGCCTGGCTCTTGGACCGGCTTCGGTCCGAAGGCGCGCGGGTGACGCCCCGTGAGCGGCTGGCCGTGGCCGAGGCCGTCGCGGCGCTGCGCCCCGGTGACGACGAGCTCGCGGCCATGGTGGCGAGCCTCGTCGCCCACACGGACGAGGACTGGCGCTGGGTCCACGCCCGTGGGTTGGCGCTGTTGCCCACCTGGGGCGCGGCGCCCGCCCCGGCGCCGCCGGATCGCCTGGGCTGGGGCTTGGGTTTGGGGTTTGGGGTGTATGTCGCGCTCATGGGCTTGGGTTGGGCGGTGAACCCCGAGCAGGCGCCGGACGTGGCCGAGGTCGGCGTGATGGTCGGCCCCGAGACGCCAGCGGGTGAGGTGAGCCCCGGAGAGGCGGACCCCGAAGAGGCGAGCCCAGAGAGGTGAGCCCGGCAGAGGCGGCCCTCGACGAGCCCCCGCCGCCAGAGGTGAACCCCACACCCGCCACGGCCCCCGCCGACCCCACACCCCTCACCCTGGTGACGCCCGCCCGCACCTCCCCCGCCACGCTCCCCGCAGAGACGACCAGACCGCCCCGCGCCGTGTGGCCCCTCGCCCTCTCCGTGGCGCTCTTGACCTTGGGCCTCACCCTGCTGATCGCCCCGTTCACCCAGGTCCAGCGAGCGCTGGAGCGGCTCCGCGCCGCCCGCGACAAGGCGGACGACCTCTACCGTCAGGGCGCCCAAGGCCACGTCACCCTCCACATCCCCAAGGCCGAATGCCTAGGCCGCGAGGCCATCTTCAGCGCCGCCACGAGCCTCGGGCGTCAGGCCGTCGATCACGAGAGCCCCCACCTCGACGTCCCCGCCACGGTGAACCACACGGCGCGGGAGGCCGGGCGCCTGATCCCCCACCACCTCCCCGCCTTGGGCGGGCCGCCGCTCTTGGTGTGGGTGGACGTCGAGCGGGGCGATCACCCGCTGTTGTGGGCGGTGGAGCGTGTGCTGGATCGTTTTCTGCGGGAGGGCCTGCCGTTTGTGCGCCTGCACTACGCCTACAGCCCCGAGCAGCTCACCGACCCCGTCACCCGGCGGGCCTCGCCCCTGGCCGACGTGGCCCGGCGGCACGCGGGCGCCCCGCTGTTGGTGTTCTCGCGCCTCTCCTCGCCCCACGGCTTCGTGGGTGACGCCCGCTGGACCCGTCAGCTCGGCCCTTGGCCCCGGCGGGCCCTTGGTGCATGTGGACCCCTTGCGCCCGGCGCCGGGCTGGCTTCGCCGCGCGGGCCTCGTGGCCTTCCCCTTCACCGACGCGGGCCTCCAGGCCGCCGCCGCCCTGCTCGCCTCCGGGGAGCGCCGAGGCCCACGCCACGCCCCGCCCAAGCTGCCCAGCGTCAGCGCCAAGGCCCTCGACCGCTGGGCCGTGGCCGCCGCCTGTGTGCCCAACCCCACATGGCCCCAGCTTGAGGCCCTGCGCCTGGGCATCCCGTCCCTGCGCCGCGAGCTGCCCGACCCGCGCCTCGTGCTGCGCCTCGTCGAGCACCTGCGCGGCCCCGACGGCGGCGAGCCCTGCTCCGATGGCGGCGAGAGCCTCGTCTTGCGCCGGGACGACATGGCCAAGCGCCTGGCCGACCAGCGCGGCCCGGACGGTCGGCCCTCGGCCTTGGAGGAGGCCGCCCTGCGCCTGCTCATTGAGCAGCTCCGTGAGGCCCCGGCGGACGAGGAGAGCCTCGCCGAGTGGCGCCGCCGGGTGCGGGTGGCCTGCTACGAGCTGACCTTGGGGGAGCGCGACGTGGAGCAGGTGCTCGCGGAGTTCGCCGACAGCCCGGTGCGGGATGAGCTGGAGCGGCGCCTCGCCCAAGAGGATCGGGTGCGTGTGGCGGCGGGCGCGGGCGGCGGCGAGCGGCTGGTGGAGGGGCTGAGCGCCGAGGGGCCGCTGAGCGTGCGGGAGGTGGCGACGGCCTGGGCGCGGGTGAGCGGCGTGCGGCGGCTCGGCGGGGCGCTCGCGCTGGGGGGTTTGGCGGCGGCGGTTTGGTGGCTGGGGGCGCCGGAAGATGTGGTGACGATGATGCGGCGAGTGGAGTTGCCGGAGGAGTGGGAGGTGGTGGTGCCGGAG
>JADKFE010000061.1 GCA_016717595.1 Deltaproteobacteria bacterium
TCACCGCCTCGCGACCCCACCGAGAGCCGGCGCCACCACCCGACGATCAGGCGAGCGGTCCCGGCGAATGCCGTCTGCGGGCTACGAACAGGCGAGGGCCGGCTCCGCGTCGAGATCATACGACGTAACCCCGCTCACCCCGGCGCCACCAGCACCGCCGCAAAAAACCCGTCCGTCGCCACTACCGGTGGGGCGGGAGCACCAAACACTCCCATCCCCACAGCCGCGGCCCGGGCCCCTCGCCCCAGAGCTCCACGCAGCGGCAGCCGCCGCCACCCGGATGCCCCAACAAGAACACTCCACGACGCCTGGTTCTCTGCGCGAAGCAGCGAGCAGGTGGCGTACACCACCCGGCCCCAGGCGCCGCCAGAGTCGCGGCGCGGGTCAAGATCGCCGGTTCCTCCTTGCCGGGCGGCCCGGTCTCGCCTCTGAGGAGCCTGCCGCAGGCTGGGGTGCGCCGCAGCGTGCCGTCCCCGAGCACGGCGCGTCCACGAGACACACGCACGGCGCTCGCTGGGGCCACGGGCAAGGGGCCGTCGGCGGGGATGACGTCAAACCGCACAAACTTCGTCCCGGCGCGGGCGGCGCGCTGGCGGGCGCGTTTGATGGCGTCGGCGCGCACGTCGAAGGCCCACAGACGTTGGCGGTCACGAAGTTTGGGGGCGATGGCCAAGGACTTTCCCCCGGCCCCGGCGCAGAAGTCTACGACGAGGCCCTTGGGCGGCGGGGCCACCATCGCGGCGATGAGCTGGCTGCCCTCGTCTTGAATCTCGACCAGGCCCTCGCGGAAGGCGCGGCCACCGGCCACGTTCGCCGACTCCCGCACCAAGAGCGCGTCAGGGGCCAAGGCGCCGGGCTCGGCGGGGATGCCTTCAGCGGCCAAGGCGGCGCGGGCGCGGTCGCGGTCGGTCTTCAGGCGGTTGGCGCGCAGGCCGATGGGGGCGCGCTCGGCCAAGGCGGAGACGAGGCGGGCGGCCTCGGCGGGGCCCAGCTCGTCGAGCCAGGCCGCGGCGAGCCAGCGGGGCAAGGAGCCCATGAGCGACAACAAGGTCACGTCGTCGGGCTTTGTGGACTCGGCCCAGGCGCGCAGGCTGGCGCGGTCGTCGCGCAGGGGCTCAAAGATCGGGGCGCCGAAGGTCTCGGCGGCGATCTCCGGCGGCAGGCCACCCTCACGCACAAGCTGGGCCAGCCAGAGGGCCAAGGGCGCGCGGTCGCCGTCCCAGCCGCCGAGGCGCAGCAAGAGCGCCGCGCTCTCGTGGCGACGTAAGGTGGCGTACAAGCCATCCTTGAGGATCGCCCGGTCCTTGCTGCCCAGGCGATGATCCTCACGAAAACGACGGCGGAGGAGGGTCTCGGCGTGAGCGCCCTCCTCAAACACCGCTCCAGAAGCGCCGTCGCGACGCTCAGCAACAGCCCAGGCCGCCCGGCGCGCGCCAAAGAGGGGCGCCTCAGCGGGCGGACGGGGAGCGCGTCAAGCAGCGACGAGAGCATCGGAGGAGGCCAAGACTACTGGAACGCGGCCTTGACCTCGCCGAAGGTGGCCAAGGAGGTCGGTCACGGCGGCGAGGCGCTCGGGGTGGCGTTGATCGCCTTGATGTTGCTGTTGATCTGCTTAGGGACCTTGGGGATGTCCCCGGCGGCCACGCCGTTGCGCTTGGAAGATGTCGGGTTGATCATCCCGGGGAACGCCGCGACCTCGGCGACGAGGCCCTTGACCTCGGGGACGAGCTTCTCGACGTCTTGCAGGGTCTTGTCGAGGTCGTTGAGCGAGGCGTTCAGGGTGTCGATGGCCGTCTGAACCGGGGACGACGGCGTCCTGGGGCTGACCCTTAGAAACGCGGCCCTCGATGATACGCTGAGCTTCTTGCCGGCCTTGTTCTTGAGCTCGGTGAGCGCGGTCTCCAGAGACGTCGTCTGGTCGAGCTTGAGGGCCGCGGCGAGGGAGGTGTTCACCTTCGTGAGGTTGTTCTCCGTGGCCTGGAGCGTGTCGTGGATCGTCTTCGCCTTGGTGAACGCGGGGTTGAAGTCTTCAACCGCCGTGGTCTTGATCTCGGGGTACTTGTTTCGGCGGCCTCGCCGGACTTGTCCTTGTCTTTGCCCGCGAAGGCGTCCACGGCGGGCAGAGCGACGGCGGTGAGGGCGGCGAGCAGCATCAGGGGGCGGAAGTTCATAGGGGCTCCAGTCGGTTCGTTTTTTGGGGTCGGATGAATCGCGGCGGCCTATAACCCGGCGGTGACGCGGGTGTTCCTTTTGTCACGCCCATCGTTGTGAGCGGCTCCAATCGCCGCCTGGGTTAGAGTGGCGGGCGATGGAGCAAAACCCGACCCCACGCCCCTCCGCGCCGCGCGCCCGTCGCCACGATGAGCTGGGCGGGCTGCGCGGCGCGTTGTGGTCCATCGCCGCGGCCTGCCCCCTCGCGCTGTTCTTGGACCCAACCCCTACCCTCTCCGACCGCACCGCGGTCACCGTGGGGGCCTTGGGCCTGGGCGCGCTGCTCGTGCTCTTGGGGGCGCTGCGCCTCGGGAGCTCCCCCCGACAAGGCCGCAGCTTCGCCGGGCTGGGCGTGGTGCTCGTCGCCGGGGTGACCACGTCGGGGCTGTTGATGGAGCCCGGGGCGGCGTTCGTGACGCTCCTCGCCGCCGGGGCCGCGCTCACCCGCATCTTCCCCCGCGCGCCGCAGACCGTCTGGGCCGACGCCCCCCGAGACGAGGCCCGAGGCGCGGCCTTCGCCGCCTTGGCCTGCGTGATCTTGGGCCTCGGCGTGCAGCGCAGCCTCAGCTCGGCGGCGGTGGCCCTGCTCGCGCCGTCTCTCGCCGTGGGTCTGGCCCTGCGGTACAGCTTCTCTGAGAGAAACCCCGACCTCACCCGCCGCGCCCCCGCCGTGCTCGGGGCCCTGAGCGTGCTGATCGCCGCCGCCCTCGCCGGTCGTAGCCCCGCCGGGGCCGTCGCCGTGAGCACCCTGGCGCCCTTGGGCGCGCTCTTGGCCACGCGCCGCGCTGAAGGCGCCGCCCCGGTCCTGCCCGGCGTCTGGGAGGTGATCCTAGGCGACCCCGCCCGGGTGCTCGTCGCCACCTTCGCGGCGATCTGCCTCACCGGGGGCGTGCTGTTGAGCTCAGGCCCGGCGGCGTCAGGCGATCCGGTGTCGTTTCTGGACGCGCTGTTTATGTCCGTGAGCGCCACCTGCGTCACCGGCCTGGGCGTGATCGACGTCACCACGGCGTTCTCGGGGCTGGGCCGGGTGATCCTGCTGTTGCTGATCCAGGTCGGCGGCCTGGGGATCATGACCTTCTCGGCGGCGGCGCTCACGCTCTTGGGCCAACGCCTGAGCGTGCGGCACGAGCGCACGATGACCGGGCTTCTGGGCGCTGAGGGCCCGGGGCACCTCCAGGCCGAGCTCAAGCGGGTGTTGGGCCTCACCTTCGTGGTCGAGGGCCTCGGCGCCGTCGCGCTCACGAGCCTGTTCATCCAGGCGGGAGACGCCCCGGGCGGCGCCTTGTGGCGGGGCGTGTTCACGTCGATCTCCGCGTTCTGCAACGCCGGGTTCGCGCTCCAGAGCGACAGCCTCGTGGGCTACCAAACCAACCCCGGCGTGCTGCACGTCGTCAGCGGCCTGATCATCTTCGGCGGCCTGGGCCCGGCGGTGCTGCTCGCGGCGCCGAGGCTCGTGCGCGGCGGGTACATGAGCCTGCACGCCCGGCTGTCGTGGGTGACGGCGGCGGTGCTTTTGGTGCTGCCCGCGCTGTTCATCGCCGGGGCCGAGTGGGGCAACGCCTTGGCCGGGCTCTCCACCTCCGATCGGGTTCACAACGCCTGGTTTCAGTCGGTGACGCTGCGCACGGCGGGGTTCAACTCCATCGACCTCACCGCGCTCAACCCGGCGACGGTGCTGATGATGATCCTGATGATGTTCATCGGCGGCGGGCCGGGCTCCACGGCGGGCGGCATCAAGACCACGACGGCGGCGATCCTCTTCTTGGCCGTGATCGCGGCGGTGCGTGGCCAAGAGCACGCCGAGGCCTTCGGGCGGCGTATCCCCACGGGCACGGTCTACCGGGCCGTCGCGATCACCACCGTGGGCGGGCTGGTGGCCTTCGTCGCCGCCGTGGGCGTGCTGCTCACCCAGGCCATGCCGCCCTTGGTGGCCTTGTTTGAGGTGGTCTCGGCCTTGGGCACCGTCGGGCTCACCACCGGGGGCACCTCCCCTGGATGAGGTGGGCAAGGTGCTCATCATCATCTGTATGTTTATGGGCCGGGTGGGCCCCCTCACCCTCTTCTTGCGCTCAACGAGGCCCGCGCGTCGGCGGGCCGGGGCTGCCTGAAGAGAACGTCCCCGTCGGGTAACTCTGGTTCAAGAGGAGGGGCGCAGATGGCCCAAAAACAAGCCCTGGTGATCGGTCTTGGGCAGTTTTGGCAGCGCGCTGGCGCGGTCTTTGGTGGCCCAGCACGTCGAGGTGGTCGGCATCGACACCCGCATGGAGCGGGTGCAGGCCGCCGCGCCCTACTTGACCGACGTGGTGTGCCTCAACGCCACGGACGAGGCCGCCTTGGCGGGGCTCGCCCCCTCTCGGCGTGACCTCTGCGCGGTGTCCTTGGGCGAGAACGCCCGGGAGGGCTCGATCCTCGTCACGGCCTTGCTGCGGCAGATGGGCGCGCCGAAGATCATCTCCCGGGCCACGGACGACCTGCACGAGCGGGTGCTGCGGCTGGTCGGCGCCCATGAGGTCGTGAACCCCGAGCGGGCCTACGGCGAGCGCCTCGCCACCCGCCTCGCCCACCAAGGTGTGGCCGACATCATCCCCTTAGGCGACGGCCTCGCCTTGACCGAGCTCATCGTGCCCGCGAGCTTCGTGGGCCGCAGCCTCATCGAGCTGACCTTGCCCAAACGCCACGGCGTCACCGTCGTCGCGATCCGCATGAAAGACCGCGAAGGCGCCACCCACCTGCTCTTGCCCGACCCCCGCCGCCCCCTGCGGGAGGACGACGTGCTGCTGCTCGTCTCCCAGACCGGCGCGGCGCTCTCCCTCGCCGACCGGAGCTGACCGATGCGTCTACGCACCGAGCTTCGCCTGGGGATCGGCGCGCTCTTGGCCGTTCAGGCGCTCACGACCTTGGCCGCCGTGAGCCTGTTGGGGCGCATGGGCCCCGCCGTAGACGTCGTGATGCAAGAGAACGTCGTCTCGATCGAGGCGGCTGAAGACATGCTCGCCGCCGTCGCCGACCCCAGCCCCGAGAGCACACAACACTTCATCGACGGCCTGGCCCGGGCGCGCGCCAACGTCACTGAAGAGGCCGAGCCCGCGCTCCTCGACGTGCTAGAGGCCCGGGGCCCCGCGGCGCTGAACGGCGACGCCGAGGCCCGACACGACACGGTGAAGGCCGCCCGCGCCTTGGCTGAGGTGAACCGCGACGGCATGGCCAAAGCGAGCGTCGCCGCCCGGTGGCGGGCCTTCGCCGGGGCCTGGAGCGCCGTGCTCTTGGGCCTGCTGAGCTTCGCCTTGAGCCTCGTGCTCACCCGCCGCCTGCGCGCCCGCATCGACGACCCGCTCCAAGAGCTCGCCGCGGCCTTGGAGGGGGTGCAAGAGGGCTGCGCCGTGCGCCGGGTCGAGGTGTTTGAGGGCCCTGAAGAGGTGCGCCGGGTGAGCGAGCTCGTGAACCGCCTGCTCGACGACCGCCGCAGGCCCCTGGACGCGCGCCCCGCCCAGGTTCACGACCCCGACGCCCGCGCCGCCTTACGCCTCGTGCTCGATGAGCTGCCCGGCGCCGTGGTGGTGTTCTCGGCGGACGGGCGGCCCCAGGTGGCGAACCTCGCGGCCTTGGCCTTAGAGGCCGCGGACCTCGACGTCGCCCGGGCCGGGGCGCCGCCGTGGAAGGTGACGCCCATCGGCGAGACCGGGGCGCGCCTGGTGCGGCGGCCGCCGGAGGCTCAAACCGAAGATCCGTGAGCAGGCCCGCGCCGGTGAGGCGCTCAGCGGCTCCAGCGCCGCGTGAGCGAGGCCCCCCCCGCCGTCGTGAGCGGGACGTTGTGCCCCAAGCCCCGAAGCGGGACGCTGGCGCTCAGGCCGAGGTCCAGGCGGGTGAGCGGCGTGATCGACCAGCCGAGGCCCACCGCCGCGCTCCAGTCCGCGCGCCCGGCGCCCACCACGAGGCCGTCTACGGCGCCAGGCCGCGCGGTGAACCAGCCCAGAGACGCCGTGGTCACCAGGGTAGGCCGCAGCCGGGCGACGCCGCCCAAGCTCAGCTCAGCGCCCAGCCCCGGCGTATTCTGCGCGTCGGTGGCGTAGGGGACGAGCCCCGTCGCCGCCGCGCGGAGGCCAAACCGCTCCCCGGCGTAACCCAGGCTCAGCCCAGCCCGAGCCAAGCCGTAGCCGAGCCCCGTCGCCGCGTCGTTGGCGGCGGCGCTCAACGGCGCGTCGATGCCCAGACGGAGGGCCGGGGCGAGGCGCTCATCCGGACTCCAGGGCTCTACGATCGCCCAGGCGCGGGCGTCGCCGGGGCCCACCTGCGCGGGCTCGTCCGAGAGCCGCAGCACCCCGGGCAGCTCCGCGCCGACCTGCACAAACTCCCCCACCCGCCGCGCGCCGCGCACGCCGAGGCGCAGATCCAGGCCCTCAGCGCCGTCGATCCGCACGTCCCCCGCCAGAGACCGCGCCCCATAAAACTGCGCCCCGCTGAGCCCGACCCCCACGGCGGCGACCTCCTCGCCGAGCAGCCACAGCGGGTCGCCGTTGGCCCCGGCCACACAGCACGAGCCCGCCCAGGCCGCGCCGCCGAGCACGAGCGCCGCGAAGATCACCAGGCCTCCACGGCGAGCAAGAACGGGTCCGCTGGCTCACCCAAGATCACGCCGTCGAGGATCCACAGCCCCGTCATGTCGAGGTCCGTGGTGAGCAGGTAGACCCCGCCGCCCTCCTCCAAGATCTCCACCGATCCTTCGCCGTGGCCCATGTCGGGCATCGTCGCCTCGATCTGGAGGCTGAGGCCCGCAAGCCCCTCCCCCACCTCATCGTGTACGGTCAGGCCTAGGGTGTCGTGCCCCAGGCTCACCGTGTCCGCGTCGAGGCTCAACAGGGCCGCGCCGGACTCGCTCCAGGCCGAGACGATCGTCGCCGGGGCCTCGGGGCCACAGGCGCCGAGCGGCGAGAGCGGGATGAGCAGGAGCAGGCGCGACGTCACAGCGGAGGCCCTTGAAGGAGGCGTTGGCCCACCGACCTAACCGCGACCGCCCGAGGCGCGACGCGGCGAGATGTCGCGCCAGGCGTGGCTTGAGGCCCTCAGGCCCGCTGCTTCGCCGCCGCCTCAAACTTGAGCATGTTCTCGGGCAACGACCGCTGAGAGACCTGGGACGCGACGCTGTCGGAGATGTTGCCGCCCGGATGCGAGAAGATCCGGTAGATGAGCACGGAGTCCGCCGCCGTCTTGCCCGGCTGAACCTCCCACGAGCCGCTGTTCAGCGTCACCTGCACGGCGTCCGGGAAGCGGCTCACCACCGCGCCGTGGGCCTCGGAGTATTTTGTGACGTCCAGGGGGTTCCAGGCGCGTTTGTGGTGCCCCACGCGCCCGCCGATGTCGCGGCGAATCGACGACTGCAGAAACCAGTACCGATCGGAGATCGGCACCCACGCCGGAGACCGCATCACCTGGTAATAATGCAAGGCGCTCTCGGACTTGTGCAGCACGACGCTCTCGGCCAACACGCCGCCGGAGATCGCCTTGTGGGCGGGCACGTCGCAGATCGTGTCAAACAAGGCCTGGGGCCCCACGGCGACGGGGCGCACCCCTTTGTAGGCGAGCACGCCGTGGCCCGTCACAGACTTTTGGTAGAGCGCGACGCCGTCCGCGTCGGCGTCGAGGAGCGTCCAGCCCCCGTCGGCGTCGAGCAGGGCTTGAATGGCGCTCGTGCTCAGCGTCGTGGCCCCGGCGTCGCCGGGCACGGCGCTGGCGACGGCCAAGGCGGCGGCGCCGCAGAAGAAGGCGCGGCGGCTCAGGCGCGGCGACGGGGCCATGCTCAGCCCCCCATCTTCGCGCGGGTCACCCGCTCAAAGTTGAGGATGTTGTCGGGCAAGGTCTGCCCGGTGACCGTCTCGGCGAGGCTGTCGGAGAGGCTGCCGCCGGGGTGGCTCACGATGCGGTAAATCACGCGCACCTTGCCCGGCCCCAGAGGCACCACCTCCCAAGAGCCATAGTTCAGCGGGGTGATCACCGCGTCGCTGTACCGCCGCTGCACGGACGCGTAGGCCTCTGGGTAGAGGTTCGGGTCGAGCATGTCCCAGGTCTGCTTGTGGTGACCGTCCACGCCGCCGACGTCCCAATAGTTCTGGGCCTTGAGGAACCAGTACCGATCCGACACGAACGGCACCGGCGAGGCCAAGACCTGATAAAAATGCACCCGCCCCGTCGTGTCCGACCACAACACCTTGGCCTCGGCGAGCAGGTCGGAGAGCCCCGTCTGGTTGCCGATGTCGGCGATGAGGCCAAACAGCGTGTCCGCGTCGAGCGCGCAGTCCTTCGAGCCCTTAAACGCCGGGACCGGCAGGCCGGGCACGTCTTTGCGGGTGACCGTGACGCCGTCTTTGGTGGCGTGGGGTGTCCAGCCCGACTCGCTGTTGAGCGCCGTCTGAATCGCCTTGGGCGTGAGCGTGGTGAGCGCGGGTATGGGCTCCGCCGCCAAGGTGACGGGGGCGGCGACGCTGACGCAGAGCGCGGCGAATGTGACGAGCAGGGCTGGGCGCATGAGGGCTCCGAGGCGAAGGCTCAGGATACACCCAGCTCTGCGGATCGGCGACAGGGCGAGAGAAACTCCGCGCCCTGATGGCCGCCTCAGCTCACTCGGCGCCGGTGTCCGAGGGGCTCGGCGGCGCGTTGAGCGACAAAGGAGATGCCGCTCGCCCGCTGCCGCCCGTCGGCAGGCGCCCGCTGGACTCGCCGCCGCCCGCGGCCACGGGCTCGCCGGGCTCGTTGAGCACGCCGTCGCCGTCGGTGTCGGCGAAGGACCACAGGTACACGATGGTCTCCGCGGGCACGTTCAGGGTGTAGGCCTTGGAGGTGTCCGTGGCGATGTCGGCGACGTCCCAGGTCTCGTAGTCATAGGCGTAGGTCTTGAAGTTCGAGACGTAGATCTCGCTCGACGGGCGGTACTTGAGCGCGACGGTGTACACCTTCGTGCCCGCGGGCAGCCCCGCCGTGGTGTCGCCAAAGGTCGTGCCCGAGGCCAACGACACCTCGCCGCTGATGCGGGTGAAGGGCACCAACGAGAAGCCGTCGCTGCCGCCCAAGGGGATCTGCACGTCGTAGCCGCTGAGGCTCGAGGAGCCCACGGTGATCGCGCCGCCGTCGGTGTCTGGGGCGGTGATGTAGCCACCCCAGCGGTCGGTGGCGTCGATGATGTTGTTGCCGTTGGTGTCCCAGGCGCCGCGGAGCTTCACCTCGCCGAGCCCCGCGCAGGCCGTGTTGGTGAACTCGCCCGAGGCGCCGCCGCCGTCCGCGCTCACCGTCGTCCACGAGGCGTAGTACGGGCCCTCGCCGTCGGTGGTCTGGAAGAAGGTGGCCACGTCGCCGCCCGCGTACGAGACGGTGATGATGACGTCGCCGGTGACGTTCACCGTGTCACAAGAGCCGCCGCCAGAGTACGGGATCGGCGCGAGGATGGTGATGTCTACGGAGGTGATCTCCGCGCCCTCAGTGATGGCGACAACGTCACCGTAGTGCTCTTGGGGCTCCCACGAGCCCAAGATGCGGTCCTGATACCAGTCGACGTGGGCGTAGACCAGCACGTCGCCGGGGCCGTCCTTCTTGCGCACGTCGATGCTGTAGTCGTCGCCGCCGATGCTCGGCGCGTCGATGGTGGCGTCGCCGTGGAACTGCTTCACCCCGGCCGCGTCGGTGTTGTACGCCGCCACGAACACCTTGCCGAAGGGGAAGACGCTGAGGTCATAGTCGGTCAGGGCGTCGGCGTCGGCGTAAGAGATGTACTCCCGCTCGCCGTCGGCGCCCTCGGTGTACAGCACCACCTCGACCCGCCCGGAGATCGTGCCCTCGACGGGCTCGGGCTCTGAAGAGTCATCCCCGCCGCCGGAGCTGTCGTCCGTGCCGCTCTCGCCGCCGCTCTCCCCGGTCTCTTCGCTGCCCTCGGAGTCGACCTTGTCGTCCTCTTCGTCAAAACACGCCGGGACCACAACGAGCAGGGACAGGAGCGTGAGGGGGAACATCTTGTGGACGGCCATCATGGCGACACCTCATTCATTGGGGGAGTCAGTATCTTATCGTAAGTACAAGGTAAGTTTACAACTTTGGCGCGCGGGCCTTTTCGACGAGGCGGATCCACCCCCCACGGGATAGTCGCCGCTCGGGAGCGATCCTCACCCGTGGCCAGAGACGTCGTCATCATCGGTATGCTGGGCAGCAACCTCGACCGGATGCCCCGCAACGAGCGCTGGGAGCGCTGGAGGCCCACGATCTCGCTGTTTCAGCGGGAGGACCTCCTCATTCGCCGAATGCACCTGCTCCACGCGCCGGAGCACAGTCGTCTCTGCGCCGAGGTGGTCGCCGACATTCAGCTCGTCTCACCGGAGACGACGGTGATCCGCGGGAGATCCCTCATCCAAGACCCTTGGGATTTTGAGGAGGTGTACGGCGCGCTGCACGACATGGCGCGATCAACGCCGTTCAACCCCGAGACCGAAGACATCCTCGTTCACATCACGACGGGCACCCACGTCGTTCAGATCTGCCTGTTTTTGTTGGTGGAGTCCCGGCACATCCCCGGGCGTCTCGTGCAGACCTCCCCTCCGCGCAGCAAAGACAGCCCCGGCGGTCTGAGCGTCATCGACCTCGACCTCGGCCGCTACGACCGCCTCGCCGCCCGATTCGCCACGGAGCGCGCAGAAGGCGCCGCCCTGCTCAAGTCCGGCATCCCCACCCAGAACGCCCACTTCAACGCCATGATGGACGAGATCAGCCTGGTGGCGGTGTCGTCTGATGCGCCGATCCTGCTGCTTGGCCCCACGGGCTCGGGCAAGAGCCAGCTCGCCGCCCAGATCGTCGCCCTCAAGCGCGCCCGGCGCCGCATCGAGGGCCAATTTGTGGAGGTGAACTGCGCCACCTTACGCGGCGACGCGGCGATGTCGGCCCTGTTCGGCCACGTCAAGGGCGCCTACACCGGGGCCGTCACCGCCCGGGAGGGCCTCTTGCGCGCGGCGAACGGCGGCGTGCTCTTTCTGGACGAGGTCGGTGAGCTGGGCTTGGACGAACAAGCCACGCTCCTGCGGGCCATCGAGCACGGCCGCTTCGCCCCGGTCGGCGCCGATCAAGAGGTTCAGAGCCGCTTCCAGCTCATCACCGGGACCAACCGCGACCTAACCGTCGAGGCCCAGGCCGGTCGGTTCCGCGCCGATCTCCTCGCGCGTATGGACCTCTGGAGCTTCACCTTGCCCGCCCTACGTGAGCGCCCTGAAGACATCGAGCCCAACCTCGACTATGAGCTTGAGCTCGTCCGCCGCCGCTCCGGCGTCGCCGTCACCTTCTCCGCCGAGGCCCGGGCGCGGTTCTTGGCCTTCGCCACGGGCCCTGAAGGGCTCTGGCCGGGGAACTTCCGCGATCTGGGCGCCGCGATCACCCGCCTGGCCACCTTGGCGCCGGGCGGGCGGGTGCGTGTGGAGGACGTCGAGCGTGAGCTGACCCGCCTGCGCCGGGCGTGGTCCCCCGCCGCCAACCCCACCGACGCCGGAGATCGCCTGGGCCGGGAGCTCCTCGGCGACGCCGCCTGGGACGAGCTCGACCGCTTCGACCAGGTGCAGCTCGCCGAGGTGCTGCGTGTGGTGCAGGCCTCCCCGAGCCTCGCCGCCGCGGGTCGGGTCTTGTTCGCCCAGAGCCGCGCCCGGCGGGGCAGCCCCAACGACAGCGACCGCCTGCGCAAATACCTCGCCGGGTTTGGCCTCACCGGCGCCGAGCTGCTCCGCCGCTGAGCCTGCCGCCGCGTCCTGTCCTCTGCGATCTTTGTGTCACTCAGGACACCACGATCTCACGGCGTGACACTCCTCCGCAGAGGACAACCGCCTCCACACCTATGCCAGGGCCGATCCAATGTTGCGCGTGTCCTGGCACAGCCCTTGCATTTGGTCTTCTCGACAAGACCGACGGCGGCGCGGGACAACGCAGGGGTGCACCGGGGGACGCCGCCGTTGAGTCTTGGACCTGAGAAGGTCCCAATTTGGATGCACGGGGGTGCTCCTGAGAACGAGGGCCCCTCGTATGTGAACGGATCAGCAAAAACTGATCTCTTCACATGAGGGGCCTCTCCGCTTTCCTTGGGCCCGGCCGGGGCGCCGCTCACCCCGCCTTCGCCTCGACCACCACCCGCGCGCCCTCGGGCTCGTCCACAAAACGGAACGACGCCCCGAGCAGCCGCGTGAGCACCTCAGCGTTGGTGCGGGTGTGGGACGACACCGCCGCCACCCGGATCTCCCCGCCCCCGGCCATCACCAGGGGCAACAAGAGCTGGTCGGCGAGGTGCTCCCCCACCGGGGCGTCGAGGCTCAAGAAGGCCCGGGCCTCCGCCACGAGCTGGCCCATGAGCGCCTCGACCCGCACACCCTTCTCGCCGAAGACCGTGAGCACCTCGACACCGGACTCGCTGGTGAGCCGCAGCATGAGCGCGAGGCCGGGGCCGGGGCTCGTCGGGCAGGGGATGAGGTGGCGGTCGTCCGCAGGGATGTCCAGCAGGCGACCGGCGCACTCAAGGCCCGCTCACCGACCTCCGGGGCACCTTGGCGCTGAGCACGATGGCCTCTGTGCGCAAGGCGCCCCGCGCTAAGCCAGCGCGTCGGGTGAAGGTCCGACGGCGTGATCATCGCCGTGAAGCGCCCGCCGCCGCGGGGAAGAAGCCGTGGCGGGTGAGGCCCAGCGTCACCTGGGCGCCGAGGCAGGCCAAGGCCGGGACAAACACGTCGTTGAGCGCGTCAAACGGCGGCGCCGAGGGGTTGTGGGTGCCGCCCTCCAAGGTCAAGACCGAGGCCTCAGGCGCCTTGAGCAAGGCCGGGAGCACGGTCTGGAGCACGAGCCCGGCGCTGCCCGCGGTGCCCACGGCGAAGCGGCGCTCACCGCCCCGGATCGTCCGGGGGGTGAACCGTAGCTCGGTGGAGCCCAGGTGTGCGCCCTCGACCTGCGCCTCCCCACCTCAGCCGCGGCGAGCGTCGCGGTGAGGTGCTGGCAGAGAGAGGCCCGGCTTTGCCCGGCCAGCGCGGATCCGTCAGATGTGCAGGGGCTCCCCGGTGAGCAGGGGAGCAGGCCAAGGCGGTGCGGAGGATCTGCCCTCCACCTTCGCCTTCGCCGCCGTCGAGGTGAACATCGGTCTCTCAGGGCCCCCTGGCGGGGCGGCGTCTCAGCCCTTCACACACACGACCTGGCGGAGCGTCGCGACGATCTCCACGGATCCGACTGGGCGGCCATCACGTCGTCAATGGGCTTGTAGGCCATCGGGATCTCGTCGATCACGTCCGCGTCTTTGCGGCACTCCACGCCCTCGGTGGCGCGGATTCAGGTCGGCGACGGTGAACATCTTCTTGGCTTTGGTGCGGCTCATCAGGCGGCCCGCGCCGTGGCTGCACGACGAGAAGCTCTCGGCGTTGCCGAGCCCGCGCACGATGAAGCTCTTGGCGCCCATGGAGCCCGGGATGATGCCGAGCTCACCCAAACCGGCGCGCACGGCGCCTTTTCGGTCACCCAGACCTCCTCGCCGAAGTGAGACTCCCGGGCGATGTAGTTGTGGTGGCGGTTCACCGCCACGTCCGTGAGCTCCAAGGGCGGCAAGGTGGTGCGGGCCGCGTCCACGACGGCCTCCATCGCGATCGCCCGGTTCATCGCCGCGTAGGACTGGGCCCAAGACACGGCCTCGACGTAGTCATCGAAGGACTCCGTGCCCTCGCGCAGATAGCCGAGGTCGCGGTCGGGCAGGTGGATGTCGAGCTTCAACATCTCCTCCCGGGCCTTCTCGATGAGAAAGGTGCCGATCTTGTTGCCGACGCCCGGGAGCCGGGGTGCAGCATGAGCCACCACCCTCGGTGTCGAGGCAGACCTCGATGAGTGGTTGCCGGTGCCCAAGGTGCCGGCTGGTTGGCGTTGTTGGACTGGCCCACCTTGGGGTGCTTCTCGACGATACGCTTGAAGCCCGGGGCGAAGCTGGCCCACGCGGCGCGGATGCGCTCCGCGGGTCGTTCCAGGCGCCGCGGTCGTTCTTGCCGCGGTGTCCGGAGCGGGCCATGGGGGCACTGGCGCGCTCGATCTTGAGGCGCAGCGGGCGAAGATCATCGGGCAGGTGCTCCGCGCGTAAGGTGGTGCGCTGGGCGATCATGCCGCAGCCGAGGTCCACGCCGACGGCGGCAGGGATGATGGCCTCGGTGGTCGGGATGACGCTGCCGACCGTGGCGCCCGAACCCAAGCCTTGATCGGGTGACCCTTGCTCCGGCAGGGTCTGGTACTGCGGGGTCTCGTTGGACATCGTTCGCTCCGTTGATGAGTGTCGTCGCCCCTTTAGCAAGGAGCGTGCCGAGCGCGGCGAGGGCCGGGAGAGGGGTTGGGGCGCCATCAGCCGCGCTGAACAGATAGATTGCTATCTGATTGGATAGATCTACCGGGCGGATGGCAGCGGCGCGAGGGTGTAGGCCGTGCTGCGGCCCCGGCGGCGCTCGGATCAGGAGCCGGGCTTCACCAGCGTCGAGGTCACGCCCGGCGGTGTCTTGGGGCAGCCGTGAGCTTGGCCCACTTCGACGAGGTCAGGTTGCCGAGAAAGGAGCCGTCGAGCAGGTCGTTGAGCATCATCCGCTGGCGGTGGTTTAAGGGTTTGTCGTGGTGCTCGGCCCAGAAGCGCGCCTTGTGCAGCACGTCAGCCAGCAGGCCCTCGGCGCTGTGGAAGGCGGTCAGGCGCCCGTGAACCACAGCAGCCAGGGTGATGTTGAGCCCGCCGCGCTGGGCGGACTCGGGGCCTTGTGGTAGTCGGCGCTCGGCCCGGAATCTGCGTCGAGAGGCTGTAGCAGCGCCAGGGCCGCTCCTCGACCGGCCAAGGACAGCCCTCGATCGCCCGGGCGAGGCGGCCCGTTGCCGTCGTCGAGGGTGAATCGTGATGAACCAGAGGTGCGCGACGGCGGCGGATGATGCCGTCGAGGGAGTCTTCAGCGTTGAACCAGCGCAGAAAACGTGCGCCCTCCTCGTCCAGCCGCGGGGCCTCCGGGGCCACAAAGTGCACCTTGATGCGGTCCAAGTGCCCGGAGATCACCTGCATCGGCCCGGTGCGCCACGCGCCGACGGTCAACGAGCCGAGGTCGTCGAGGCCCGTGGGGAACAGCAGGTGGTGCCAAGAGAAGAGGCGCTCGGGGGTGAGGGGCAGCGCGTAGTGTTGGGTGGCGTCGAAGATCACGTCCACGAGGCCCTCAACGTGGCGATCGGCCGGGTCAACGTGCCGATGTCTGAGCCCAGCGCCGCGCGAAGGACGAGCGCACCTGGTCAAAGTCGAGGAGGCTCACCCTCGATCTCGCTCGTCATCAGGGCCTCCGCCGTGAGCGAGCGCAGTTGGCCTCGCCCTGAAGGCTGCGCCCGAACGCCTCCATACGCCCCAAGAGCCGGGCTTGCGGTGGCTGCAAGCGGCCCCAGCGCCTCGGCGACGACAGGCTCGTCCCAGGTGGCCGGGGCCAGCCTTTGAGCCCGTGGATGAACTGGCTCATTCTCCGCACCTCGTGCGGAGATTATCGCTGAGAGGGGGCGAGGGGCAAGGCTAATCTCCGCAGATTGTGCGGAGATTAGCGCGGGCTCGCTGGTGGTTTAGGCGCAGGTCGCCAGCGACGTGTCGCGAATCTTTGTGGAGATACGCCGCTTACTCACGCAACCCCTCACAGGGCTCAGGCGGCGCGCCGCCTGGATGCGGAGAATAGCCCTCGGCTGAGGCCTAATCTCCGCATCTCGCAGGGGTGGGTCACCCTCTCCGCTCAGGGGTCGACCACCAGCTCCAGGGCTCGCCGTTGGGGCCGGAGCTTGAAGTTGAAGTCCCTTCACCATACTCTCTCTCTTCGCCGCCCCACCCAGACGTAACGCGGTTCACGGCGAGGCTCACGCCGTCGGCGGCGAATGGCCAGAGAAGCCGTGGTCGAAGTCGCCGAGGTCGCCGCCGACGATGTGGCCGCCGAGGATCTCCCCCTTGGGGCTCAGCGTGACGAGGCCACCAGGAGTTCGACCTCACCCGACGAGGAGCACCACCACCGCCACAGCGCCCGCCGAGATGGGCACCTGGCCGATGGCGAAGGCCTCTTGGCGCTCTCCTCCAGCTTGCAGGTGAAGAACTTTGAGCCGCACACGAACCGAGCGGCGTGCGCGGCGCTCACCTTCCGTTTCATCACCCCGGCCCGGGCGGCCTTGTTTGGCGGGAACTCCGAGCGGGCAAAACCAGGGGCGAACACCGCCAAGAAGGCGGCAAGCTCAGGATCAGCGGGGGTGAACGCGCGCCGGGCATGGGTGGGCCCCGAGCTCAGGGGCCGTGGCGGCGGGGTGGTTGGGGGGGCGGGCGCTTCGACGGAGGGGCTCGACGGCGCGCCGCCAGCACCCCGGCGCGGCGGAGCGCGCCAGGGCGATGGAGAGTGGCCTGGTGACGGACATGGTCTGGTGCTCCGGGGGTGACGGCACCTTATCCGTTCTGGCGGGACCGGGCTCGTGCGGTAGGTCTTGGTGCCGCTGTAAGGAGTCCGCTGAGGGGGCCGTTCTGCTTTCGGGCGTTAAAGGCCATCAGGGTGTCGGTGGAGGGGAACCCTCTGAGCCCCAGCGGGTGCCGGGGTCAAGTAGCTGGGTGGTGGAGATGGGTGGTCCCCTCTACGGGCTTTGCCGGACGATGACGGTGACGTGCTCCGTGGTGTTGTCGGCGTTGCAGACTCACAAGGCCGTCATCGACCCGGATCATCTGCCGGGTTTCCCGGCGATGAGCTTGCTGGTCGATGTACTTCACGCCCGGCTCCGCCTGACCGCCGAGCGCGCGGGTCTCGGCGCTGCCCTTGCTGAAGAGGCGTCGGCAGGCGGCTGAGACCCTCGTGTCTGAGGGAGCCGCCCTTCTGGGAGCACCATCGCCTGCGCCGCGTCCCAGCAGCAGACGTTGTTGGCCCTGCCCGCGTACGCCTTCTCGGACTCCTCGGGGCCGCGCCCGGCGCCGTTCTTGTCGGCGTCGGAGGCGAACTGGGCGATCCCCCTGCTGCTGGGAGCACTGGGGCGATGGCCTCGGCCTTGATCCGTGGTCGGCGACGTCCTGCACCAACTTGCAGGCGGGCGACGGAAGCTGGGTCCAGGGTGCTTGCCGCCGACGTCGATGCGCCCATCGGCCTTCTTGCCCAGGCCAGGCACTTTGGTATCGGCGGATCGCCGTGGTCGTGGCGGTGAGGTTCTGGATCACGGCCGCGTCCGGCGCGGCCTTCGCGTCGGTCACCTCAGCGCCCTCGTCAGGCTGCCCAGGTCGATGCGCGCCTGCTGTACGACCCGCACGTCTTTGGCTTGGTTCGCGCCGCGGTGCCCACGCTGCCGCCGATGCTCGCGGGCACGATGTTGCGGGCGGCCTCGGTCGTCGTCTCGGTCGTGGTCTCGGGGTGGCGGTGGCGGTCTCGGGGTGGCGGTCGGCTGGTCTCGGGTGTCGTCTCCGGCGCCGTCTGCCGGGGCGTGAGGCCCGCGTCGGTGGGGCCGTCCCCGCCGCCGGGCCGTCCACCGCGGGAGCGGGTGTTGGCGGCGCCAGGGGTTGGTGATCGTCGCGCCCCGCCTCGAAGCCTCGACGCCCCCCAGCTTGCCCCGGCTTGCTGGCGTTGGCGGCCCGAGGCGCGTCGACGGTGACCCCAAAACGCTGGGCGAGCACGGTGAGGCTCGCCACGGCGACGACGTGG
>JADKFE010000062.1 GCA_016717595.1 Deltaproteobacteria bacterium
AGAGGACCAGCAGCGCGCGAGATCCCATGCAGCACCTTCACACAACGGGGTTGGGGCACAACAGGCGAGGAGTGGTCGCATCCTATCGTATCCCGGCGCCATACCCAAGCCCCGGGCGTTGTAGGCTGGCGGCGGCTCAGTCTTCATCGGGCGGCGGCGGCAGGCGCAGGGCTCGCCGGGCCTCTGCGGCGCCGAAGGAGCGGGTGAGGCCACGCTCGACGCGGCGCACACGGTGCTCAAGCTGGCGGCGGCGCTCGGCCCGGGCGAGCTGCGCGGCGAGGCGCCGGTAGTGGGCGTCGGACTCATCGAGGCGCGCGGTGCTCACCTCGTCGATCGCCGAGCGGAGCGCCCGGCACCGCTCCTCTTCGCCGCGCCGCAGCAAGGTCTGGTGGAGGCGGCGGGCGACGGAGAGGTCATCGTCAAGGGCCTCCCGCGAGGGCCGAGGACCGTCGCTGAGCAGAGAGATCAGGCGGCTCAGGGCCTCCTCAGCGAGGATCATCGTGTTGTTGACCTCCTCGTGGCGGCGCTCGGCCTCGCGGAGCTGGCGGTTGGCCTGGCGGCAGGCCCCCCGCAAGGCCGCGAGGGAGCGCTCGACGATCGCCGAGGCCCGGGGATCCGCCGCCGGGGAGCGCGTAAAACGTAAGGCGTCGTCGGTGAGGGCCTCGACGTCACGGTCGGGGTAGACGTCGGTGTCGATGAGGTTCATGGGCTCGTTCCTGGGGACGGCGCCCCCATCGCAAGCCCTGTGCCAGGGACCCACCCCCTCTGAAGGCCTCAAAAACCCCGATCTGCCGCGGTTCACGCTGACAGGCTGGGCGTTCAGTTTCGCCGGTTGTCGGTCACCCGGTCGGTGCGGCGCAGCTCGGGGAAGATCAGCGCCCACAGACCGGTGATCATCAGGGTGCCGACGCCGCCGAACACCACGGCGCGCACCACGCCCCAGAGCCGCGCGGTGAGGCCCGACTCAAACTCGCCGAGCTCGTTCGAGGCGCCGATAAACACGAGGTTCACCGCGCTGATCCGCCCGCGCATCTCGTCCGGGGTGTGAAGCTGCACGAGGGTCTGGCGGATGACGACGCTGACCATGTCGCAGGCGCCGAGGCAGACGAGCGCCGCGAGGGAGAGCGGGAAGCTGGTGCTGAGGCCAAACACCACCGTCGCCGCGCCGAAGCCGGCCACAGAGAGCAACATCCGGGGGCCGACATGGCGCTCCATCGGCCGCCACGCGAGGCCCAAGGCCACCACCCCCGCGCCCACCGCCGGGGCCGCGCGCAAGACGCCGTAGCCCTGGGCGCCGACGTGCAACACGTCCGCCGCCACCACGGGCAGGAGCGCCGTGGCCCCGCCCAAGAGCACGGCGAAGAGGTCGAGGCTGATGCAGGCGAAGAGCATCCGGCTGTCCCAGGCGAACCGGAGGCCCTCCATCAAGGCCTCGACGGTGATCGAGCGCGGGGCGCTGCGCTGCAGAGGCAAGGTCGCCACGCCGAGCGCGGCGATCACCGGGAAGATCGCCGCCAAGGTGAACGCCGCCGTGGCCCCGCCGGTCCAGGCGATGAGCCCTCCACACAGCGACGGCCCAATCAGGGTGCTCGCCTGAAACACCGCCGTGGACGCCGCCACCGCCCGGCTTAACAGCGCCGGGGGCACCAGCGTGGCGGCGATGGCCTGGCCTGACGGGTTCCCCAAGGCCCGCCCGGTGCCCATCATGAAGCACAAGGCGAACAACAGCGGCGTCTCGGCGTAGCCCTGGGCCGAGAGCGTGGCGAAGCCCACGGCGCACAACGACTGGGTGAGCCAGGCGAGGCCCAGCACCAGGCGGCGGTCGTACCGATCGGCGAGCTGCCCGCCGAGCAGCGACAGGGTCAGCACGGGCAAAAACTGGGCGAGGCCCACCCAGGCGAGATCGAGGGTGTCGCCGGTGACCTCGTACACCCACCAGCCGATCGCCGTGAACTGGATCTGCGCGGCCATCGCCCCGAAGACCCGAAGCTGGAGCCAGCGGCGAAAGGCGGGGATCTCCCAAGGCGCGGTCGGCTCCACCATCACCCTCTTGGCGCGCGGGTCACGGCGACCGCGGCAGGCAGAGCGAAAACGCCGCTCATCCATGAAGGACGAGCGGCGTTTAAGAACAGGGGCACCAGGACTTGAACCCGGGACCTGCCGGTTTGGAACCGGCTGCTCTACCGACTGAGCTATACCCCTACAGCGTGCTTTGCCCTATCCGCTTGATGTGAGGTGGTCAAGTGGAGAGCGCGGCGACGATGGCCATGAACCAGACGTAGTAGCAGAAGCGGGAGAAGTCGCCGCGTTTCACGAGCTTCACGAGCAGGGTGAGGGCGAAGTAGCCCGCGACGAGCGCGCCCACGCCGCCGACGAGCAGGATGTCGCCCTGAATGTGGGAAGGATCCACATCTTTGGCCGTGAGCACGAAGGCGCCCAAGATGGCGGGGATCGCCAACAAGAACGAGAACCGCGCGGCGAGCTCCCGATCGAGGCCCAACATCAAGGCCACGGCGATGGTGGTGCCCGCCCGAGAGATGCCCGGGGTGATCGCGAGGCCCTGGGCGAAGCCGATGATCAGCGCGTGCTGGAAGGTCATCTGGTCGAGGGTGATGCCCCTCTGAGGCACTCGGCCGGAGATGAACAGCAAGATCCCGGTGATCGTGAAGGTGACCACCAAGGTGCTCGGCTCGTGAAACATCGCCTCGAAGGTGTCTTTGAAGGTGAGGCCGATGATGCCCGTGGGCACCGTGGCCGCGCCGACGAGGAGCGCGAGGCGGGTGGACGGGCGCTCGGCGAGGGTGCCGCGCTCCCGCAGCGGCGCGCGGAGGATGCCCAGCAGATCCTCCCGGTACACCCACAACACCGGCATCAGCGTCGCGAGGTGCACCGCGAGGTCAAAGAGCAGGGGGTCGCCGGGGATGGTGAGCCACTGCTGGAACAGGAGCAGGTGCCCAGAGCTCGACACCGGCAAAAACTCGGTGAGGCCCTGAATCACGCCGAGGATGAACGCTTCGAACATCAGCCGCTCCTGCCCACACGTCTACACGACGCCCCGCCCCATAACCCGCGGGTGCTATGATTCACCTATGCGACCCCCCTGCGCCGGACTGTGGAGCACCCCGATGGTGCACGTCGACGGCAGCGTCACCACCTGCTGTCTCGACGAGCGCCTGGAGAACCGCATCGGCAACCTCGTGCAGACGCCCCTGGCGGCGCTCTGGCGTGGGCCGCTGATGCAGTCCTGGCGTCGGGCGCATGTCGAGGGCCGCTTTGAGGCGAGCGGCCCCTTGTGTACCCGCTGCAACTGGCGCTCCGCTGGGGCCGTGCCTGACGAAGACGTGGAGTCTTGGCTCAAGGCCCAGAACGACCCCGCGCTCACCGCCCGCTGGCGGGCGCGTCGTGCCGCCGCTCAAACGGAGCCCAAAGAAGGGAGGTAAAGAAGTGTCCCCCGCGTCGTCATCCCCCGCTGAGGTCGTGCTGCGCTGCGAAGGCTTAGGAAAGGTCTACCGCAGCGGCTTCTTCAGGATCCCCTACGTCGGCCTTGAGGATCTCAGCCTCGACGTGCGTCGGGGCGAGATCTTTGGTTTCATCGGCCCCAACGGCGCCGGGAAGACCACGACGATCAAGTGCCTCATGGGCCTACAAGCCGCCACCTCAGGCAAAGCCGAGCTTCTGGGCAAAGACCACCGCGACCCGGAGTCCAAACGAGGGGTTGGCTTTTTGCCTGAGCGCCCGTACTTCTACGAGCACCTCACCGCCCGGGAGTTCTTGCACTTCTACGGCTCGCTCTTTGGGCTGCCCAAGGCCGTTCGGGCGGCGCGTATCGACGAGCTCCTCGCCCGGGTGCAGCTTGAGCGTTTCGCCGACGTGCCCCTTCGGGCCTACTCCAAGGGCATGTTGCAGCGCGCTGGGGTGGCCCAGGCCTTGATCAACGACCCTGAGCTGCTCGTGCTCGATGAGCCCATGAGCGGGCTTGACCCCATGGGCCGCCTGCTCATCCGCGACCTCATCTTTGAGGAGCGCCGTCGGGGCCGCACGGTGTTCTTCTCGTCGCACATCCTCGCCGATGTGGAGCTGATCTGCGACCGCGTGGCGATCCTCGTCGGCGGGCGCCTGCGGGGCTTGGGCACGGTGCGTGAGCTCGTCGGCGACCGCGTCAAACACGTCGACATCGCCACACGCATCACCAACACCGACGCCGCTTTGCCCGGTGAGGTCATCCGACGCGACGGCGACGCGGTGATCTTGCGGGTTGGCCCCGACGACGCTGATGGCGCCATCGACACCCTACGCGCCGCCGGGGGCTCCATCCTCTCGGTCACCCCCGCCCGTGAACACTTGGAGAGCGTGCTCTTGGACGAGGTGCAGCGCGCGGCGCCGATCAACCAGAAGCACCTGGGGGTGCTCGCGTGATGCAGCTCTGGGCCATCGCGGCGAACACCTACCGCGAGAACATCCGCGACCGCGTGCTGTACTCCATCGTCTTCTTCGCCGTGCTCGTCCTGTGCGCGAGCCTGGTCATGGAGGAGATCACCATCGGCGACCAAGACAAGGTCGTGCGCTCCGTGGCCTTGGGGGCGATCCGCGCCTTCGGCTCGGTGATGTCGATCTTCTTGGGCATCGGCTTGGTCTACAAAGAGATCGAGAAGAAGACGGTCTACACCATCGTGTCCAAGCCCATCGCCCGCTGGGTGTTCATCGTGGGCAAATACCTGGGGCTGATGGGGGTGATCGTCACGATGATCGCGCTCATGGCCGGGCTCTACATCCTCTTGATGTTGACCCAGCAGGGGCCACCGGCGGCCTCGGTGTATGCGTCTTGGTGGATGTTGACCGTGGAGCTGGGGCTGCTCACGGCCTGGGCGATCCTGTTCTCGTCGTACAGCGCGCCGATCACCGCGGCGTCGTTCTCCATCGCCGTGTTTGTCATCGGCCACCTCGCCGATGACATCTGGCGCTTTGGGCTCCAGGCCGAGAGTGAGCAGGTCCGGCAATTCGCCGGGGTCTTGTACTGGTTCTTGCCGAACCTCTCGGTGTTCAACGTCCACGACCTCGCCGTACACCACCTGCCGATCCCCGTTGAGCAGCTCATCGGCGCCACGGGCTACGGCCTGGGCTACACCGTCGTCGTGTTGACCCTCGCGGTGTGGGTGTTCAGCGGCCGGGACTTTAAGTGAGCCAAGGCCCCGCTCGGATACGGATGGTGGACCTCGCCGCGCGCCACGCCGCCGTGGCGGGGGACGTCGAGGCCCGGGTGCTCGCCGTCTTACGCTCGGGGCGGTACATCGGCGGCCCGGTGGTGGACGAGGCGGAGAGCGCCTTGGCCCAGACGCTTCACCGCCGCTACGCCGTGGGGGTGGGCTCGGGCACCGACGCCTTGGCCATCGCGCTCTTGGCCGCCGGGGTGAAGGCCGGGAGAGCGGGTGGCCCTGCCCGCGCTGAGCTTCTTCGCCACGGCGGAGTCGGTGCAGATGATCGGCGCCGTGCCGGTCTTTGTGGATGTATTGCCCGACCGGCCGCTCCTCGACCCGGCCCAGGTGCCTGAAGACGTGGAGATCGTCGTGCCGGTGCACCTCTTCGGCATGCGCGCCGAGGCGCCGCCAGGCCGCCGGATCGTCGTCACCGACGCCGCCCAGTGCCTCGGCTGGGGCCACGGCGCGCCGGGCGGGGTGACCTCGGCCTTGAGCCTGTACCCGACGAAGACGATCGGCGTGGCCGGTGACGGGGGCGCGGTGCTCACCGACGATCCCGAGGTCGCCGCCTTGGCCCGGGCCATCGGCAGCCACGGCATGAGCGCGCCGTATGTTCACGCGCGCTGGGGGCGAAACAGCCGCCTCGACGCCGTGCAGGCCGCCGTGGTGCTGGGGCATCTGCCGGAGCTCGCCCGCCGCGCCGCCGCCCGAAAAGCCGCCGCGGCGGTGTACGACGCCGCCTTCCAAGACGGCCCCGTGGCTCCCCTGCCCCGCCACGCCGACGACGGCGTTCACCAGTACGTCGTGCTCTGCCCCCCAGGCCGCCGTGAGGTGATTCAGGCGGGGCTTCACCGCGCCGGGATCGACACCGCGGTGTATTACCCCGCGCCGATGGACGCCCAGCCCGTGTTTGGGGGGGACGGCCGCTCGGCCTGCCCCAACGCCGCGGCCTTCTGCGCCCGGGCCCTGGCGCTGCCCGCCCATGAGGGGCTAAACCACGAGGACATGGCGCGGGTGATCACCGCCGTGATGGAGTCCGCGTGACCTTGGAGCAGGCGCACCTCTTCTCGCAAGGCTGGGCCTTCGTCGTCGCGCTGTGTGTCGGCAGCTTTATGAACGTGTGCATCGCGCGCATGCCCGAGGATCGCTCCGTCGCCTACCCGCCGTCCCACTGCCCGTCCTGCGGGGCGGGCATTCGGTGGTTTGACAACGTGCCCGTGCTCTCGTGGGTGCTGCTGCGCGCCAAGTGCCGGGCGTGTAAGTCGCCGATCTCGCCGCTTTACCCGGCGATTGAGCTGCTCGTGGGCTGCCTGGGCCTGCTCCTGTTTCGGCAGCTCGTGCCCAGCCCGGCCGAGCTGACCCTCGGTCATTTCGCCGCGTGGTCGGTGTACCTCACCTTCATCGGGATGTTGGTCGCGACGACCTACATCGACCTGCGCCACTACATCATCCCCGATCAGTTCTCGGTGTACGCCGCGCCGTTTGGGGTGCTCGCGGCGGTGGGCTTAGGCGCCTTGGGCTTTGACGGCGGGCCGAGCTGGCGTGAGGCCGTCGTCGGCGCCGTGATCGGCGCGGCCACCCCGCTGAGCATCCTGCTCGCGTACAAGCTCCTGCGCGGTGAAGACGGCATGGGCTACGGCGACGTGAAGCTCTTGGGCATGATCGGCGCGTTTCTGGGGCCTTGGCCCACCCTCGCCGTGGTGATGATCGGCTCCATCTTCGGCTCGATCATCGGCATCGGCCTGATGATCACCCAAGGCCGGGGCTTTCGCACGCAGCTCCCCTTCGGGCCGTTTCTGGCCGTGGGGGGCATCATCGTGCTCTTCTTCTCCGACACCCTGCTCGCCCGCTGGCTGCCTGGCCTCGGGCTCGGAGCTTACGGGGGCTCGATGACGCCGACGGCCAAGGCGCTGCCGTCTGTGGCCGCCACGAAGAGGTAGCCCGTCGCCGTGTACCAAGCCGTGACCTCGGTGGGCGTGAACGGCGTCGACACCTTCGCTGAGGAGGTGAAGCCGGTGCCGACCTGGCCGAAGCCGACGCGCACCTTGCCCAAGGAGTCGAGCCACACCGCGAAGAGCTCGCCGCCGGGGCCCAAGGCGAGGTCGGCGTCACGCACCGCCGTAGCGCCAAGCACTGGGCGCGACGTGCCCGTGGCGAGGCCGCCCTCGTACACGATGAGGCCGCCGGAGACGGTCACGACCATCTCGATCGGCGTCTGCGCGCCGGGGGGCACGATGAGGTCGGCGATGCTGGTGGTGCCGCGGTAGGTCTCGGTGAAGAGCCCAGAGAACCCGCCGGAGTAGGTCTCGGGCGCCACAGGATCCCAGGTGGCGACGACGTACTCGTTGGTGTTGCCGTCGAGGTAGATGAGCGTGCCGTCGCCCATCGGCGGCCAAGAAGTGCGCCGCGCAGGCCGACATGCTCACATCGGTGAAGAGCTGGTTGGCCCGAGACGTGCCGTACTCTAAGTCGCCCTCGGTGACGACGAGGTACTGCAGGCTGCCGCCGTCGGTGGTGGTGCAGCCCAAGGTGTGGAAGTTCTTGTTGGCGTCGCGGGCGGTGGTGATGTCTTCGAGATCGCTCACCGTGTCGCTCACGCCGAACGACACCGAGCGCCGCCGGGAGGAGGACGTGCCGCCGCTCTTGCTGAGCTGGAAACACGTCGTGCTCAGGCCGCGGGAGGTGCCGTACAACAGCGCCGAGCCGCCGCAGATCCAGTCGCGGCCATCGACGGTCTCCACAGAGAACGACTGGCCTGAAGAGATCGTGTAGGAGGGATCCGTCGTGCGCTCGGCACCCCAAGGAAGCGTCTCCACCACGTCGATGCTGTAGTCCGCCGCGTCGGAGAAGTTGAGCCAAGGCGGGAGCACGGAGTAGGCCGAGGCCACGGTGGCGTCCCAGGTCTCCTCCGGGCCCTCTTCGCCCATCCAGGCCGCGTAGCCCACGCCCATCGAGAAGTAGACCTGATCTTGCCACTCACCCGCGGCGAGATCGACGCCGCCCTCGAAGGTGTTGGCGCTCAGGATGAGGGCGAAGGAGTCGGCGCCGCCGTCGCAGTCGGAGTCGATGCTGTCTTGCACGTCCTCTTGGGCGAGGGGGAAGATCGTCGCGTCGGTGTCGTCGCAGTCGTTCCCGGGGACATCAGCGCCGCAGTAGGTCGAGTTGATGCAGCCCTTGACGACCAGGCCGTCGCCGTCTTGGTCAAAGTCGTTCGCGCCGTCGCAGTCTTGATCGACGCCGTCGTACCAGTCGTCATCCGCGCTGGGGCTGATGCGGTCGTCGGTGTCGTCGCAGTCGCGGCCGCCGTACTCATCGGAGTCGTGGCCGTCCCCGTCGGCGTCGAGGTCGCTGGCGCCGTCGCAGTCCGCGTCCGTGTTGTCGTAGTAGATCTCTTTCTCGCCGGGGTTGATCTCCGGCTTGAGATCATCGCAGTCGCCGCCGGGCACGTCCTCGCCGCAGTAGACCGGATCGGCGCAGCCCTCCTCTACGAAGCCATCGCCGTCTTGATCGAAGTCGTTCGCCCCGTCGCAGTTGGAGTCGAGGGCGTCGTACCACTCGTCTACGGCGGCGGGGAAGACCTCGGCGTTGAGATCGTCGCAGTCGCCGCCGGGGATCTCTGGGCGGCAGTCTCGGGGATCGGCGCAGCCCTCGATGACCACGCCGTCGCCGTCTTGGTCAAAGTCGTTGAGGCGATCGCAGTTCTGGTCGACGCCGTCGTACCAGACCTCGGCCGCGCCGGGGTAGATGGCGGCGTCAGCGTCGTCGCAGTCGATGCGGGCGGGATCCCCGTTGCCATCGCGGGTGAAGCCGTCGCCGTCATCGTCAAGCTGACCCAAACGCGCGTCGAGGTCTTCAGGAGAGACCCAGTTGCAGCCCGCGGCGAGCGCGAGCAAAGAGAGGCCGAAGAGGCGCAAGTTCCTGTCTCCTTCCTTGGAGTTGAAGATAGCACATCGCCGACGCTCCCGTCGCGATCAGGCGGATCGCCCCCCCGGCGCGCGCAGGCCGAGGAGGTGCTCGATGTTGCCCGCCTTGAGCCCGGTCACCGGGCTCTCAACGCTGCCCAACCGCTCAAAACCCTCCGCCTGGGCCTCTGCGAGCACCCCGGCGACGGCCCCCGCCCGCGCGTCCGCGTCGGTCACCAGCCCGCCCTTCTTCACCTGCGCTCGGCTCACCTCAAACTGTGGTTTCACCAGCAAGACGAGCAGCGCGCCCGGGGCGCAGATGGCGCGGATCGCCGGGAGCATCGGCGCCAACGCCGTAAACGAGAGGTCACCGACGACGAGCTCGGCGGGATCAGGCAGCGACGTGAGCAGCCGGGCGTTGGTGCGCTCCATCACGACGACCCGTGGATCTTGGCGAAGGCTCCACGCGAGCTGCCCATAGCCGACGTCGATGGCGTAGACCTTCGCCGCGCCGCGCTGCAGCAGGCAGTCGGTGAACCCGCCCGTAGACGCGCCGAGATCCGCGCACACCTTGCCCGCCGGGTTGACCCCGAAGGCGTCGAGGCCCGCGGCGAGCTTGATGCCACCCCGAGAGACGTAGCCATGGGGCGCGGCCCCACGCAGGCGCACGACGCCGGAGAGCGGCAGACGATCCCCGGCCTTGTGCACCGGCGCGTCATCGCAGAGCACCTGCCCGGCGAGGATCAACGCCTGGGCGCGCTCGACCGTCGGCGCGAGGCCAAGCTCCACGAGGCGAAGATCCGCCCGCTGTCGCGGCGTGGCCACCAAGGGCTAGAGGCTGCGCTCGACGGTGTACCGCGCGAGCGCCACCAGCGGCTCTGTCCGAGGCAAGCCGGAGAGCGCGGCGATGGCCTGCTCCGAGAGCGACCGAGCGCGGTGCCGTGTCTCTTCGACGCCGAGCAGCTTGGGGAACGACGGCGGGCCGTCTGCTTTGGCGTCTTGTTCAAGATCCAACACATCATCGGCGAGCTGGAACGCCAGCCCGAGGGCCTCGGCGTACCGGGTGAGCTGGGTGAGGGTGGTCTGATCCGCCCCGCCCGCGATGGCGCCCAGGCGCACGGCGAGGCGCAAGAGCGCCCCGGTCTTCCCGGCGTGAAGGCGCTCTAAGGTGCCCACATCGGTGACCTGGCCCGCCGCGCCGAGATCCGCCGCTTGGCCGCCGATCATCCCGTGGTATCCCGCCGATGTCGCCAGCTCGGCGATGAGCTGAACCTGGCGTGTGGGGGGCAGGCCCTTCGCCGTGGCCGCCACCCGAAACGCCTCGGTCAACAAGGCGTCGCCGACGAGCAGCGCGAAGCCGTCGCCGTAGAGCACATGGGTGGTGGGCTGGCCGCGGCGGAAGTCGTCGTTGTCCATACACGGCATGTCGTCGTGGACCAACGAGTAGGCGTGCACGAGCTCGATCGCCAAGGCGTAGGGCCACACGAGCGCGTCATCGGCGCCCTCAGGCTGAACCACCCCGTAGGCCGCGAGCACGAGCAAGGGCCGCATGCCTTTGCCGCTGGCGGTGAGGGGGTGGCGGCACATCGCCGTCATCGGCTCGGGCCACGCGTCGCCGAACAGGGAGAGCAGAGACTGAGAGAGGCGCTCGCGCCGCGGGGCGCTCCAGGCCTCTAAATCGAAGCTGCTCACGGCGTGGCGGGGGCAGCCGGAGCCGCGCCGTCCGCAGGGGCCGCGCCGTCCGCGGGCGCCGCCGCCGGGCGCGCCGGGCCCTCGTCCTTGAGCCGGGCGAGGCCAACACGCTCGGCGCCGGCGTCTCGCACGAGGTCCATCACGTCCACCACCATGCCGTACTCGAGGTTGGGGTGGGCGTCGACAAACACCACCCGCTGATCCCGGGCGGCGATGCGGCCCTTGAGCTCCTGGGCGAGCTCCGCCTTGGGCATCACCTTGAGGTTCAGCGCGATGTCGCCGTTGTCGTACACGGCGACGACGAGGGGCTGATCCTTGTCGGGGTCTTTGTTGGGCTTGACCTCGGTCTTGCTCGGCAGGTTGGCGCTCATCTCTTCGATGACCCGCGGCGTGAGCACCATGAAGATGATCAGCAGCACGAGCACCACGTCGACCAGCGGCGTGACGTTGATGTCGGACTCCGCCGACTTCGCCCCTCCACGCATCTTGAAGGCCACTCAGTTCTCCTTCAGCTTCTCTGCGGCGAGCAGGAGCGTGGTCATGCCGTTGTCGGAGAGGGTGTCCATCACGGCGCGAACCTCGCCGTAATGAAGGCCGGAGTCGGCCTTGATGAGGATCGCCCGGTTCGGCGTGGCGCGGAACTCGGCGTTGACCTCATCAACGAGGATCTCCAGCGGCACCTGCCGGGAGTCCACGAAGATGGCCCCGTCGGCGCGCACCGAGACGACGAGGTGCTGCCCGTTGTCTTGGGCCTGGGTGGTGGTCTTCGCTTTGGGGAGCTTCACCTCGACGCCGGATGAGAGCATCGGGGTGACGACCATAAAGATGATGAGCAGCACGAGGACGACGTCCACCAAGGGGGTGACGTTGATGTCCCCCATGGCTCCGCCTTTGTTGCCGCCGACTTTGGCGCCCATAACGACCCCTGCCGAGCGCCCTTACTTGGCGTGGACTTCTTGGGTGGGTGCGTCGGGGCTGCCCTCAGCGCGGGCGATGAGCTGCTTCTCACACCAGTCCACGAACTCCTCGACGGAGACGGAGATGTCGTTGGTGATGAGCTCGATGCGGCTGGTGAAGTAGTTGAACAGCCACACGCCGATGATGGCCACGACGATGCCGACGGCGGTGGCGACGAGGGCTTCAGCGATGCCGCCGGAGACCGAGGCCAAGCCGCCGGAGCCCGAGGCCGCCATGGCGGAGAAGGCGTTGATGATGCCGAAGATCGTGCCCACGAGGCCCACGAAGGGGGCGGTGGAGCCGACGGTGGCGAGGATGTTCATGCCGCGGCGAAGATCAGCGTTCTCTTGCACCGAGCGGCGGTCCATGGCGCGGCGGGCGGACTCGACGCCGAAGCGGTCGAAGCGGCCGTTGAGCTCACGCAGGCCGGCCTCCATGAGGTGCCCGAGGTAGGAGAACTTGTACTCCGGGCGCTGGCAGGCCTTGAGCGCGCCGGCGACGTCGCCCTTCACGAGGTGCTGGGTGAGAGACTCCGCGAGGCTCCGAGACTGCGCGCGCGCCTTGGAGAGCGTCACGAGGCGCTCGATGCCGACGTAGAGGCTGGCGATGCCCATGATGATCATCACGAAGAAGATGACCTTCGAGACGATGCCCATGGACTCCCAGAGATGAGCTGGATCAAACGACATTCAGGACCTCAGGTGGGTGCGTGGGCGCGCGCGTTTTGGGGGTGCGGCTCGGCGAGCGGTGAGAGATACGAATGGCTCAGCCGGAGAGCTTGAACTTGTAGGTGTTGACGAACTGGGCCTTGGAGGCTTTGCCTTCGACCTTCATCGGGTAGAAGCTGGAGGCGTTCGCGGCGTCCAGGGCGGCCTGCTCAAAAGGCTTGGGGCAAGCGACGATCTGGGTGTTGTAGGGCTTGCCCTTCTCGTCGATGAAGATGCGAACCTTACAGTCGCCCTCAAGGTTCATGTCGCGGGCGGCGGCGGGGTACTTGGGCTGGACGTTGTTCTTGGCTTTGACCTCGGACCAGTGCACGGACTTGACGCCCGTGCTGCCGAGCTGCCCACCCAGCTCACCGCCGACCACGCCGCCGATCACGCCGCCGACGACGCCGCCCTCGACGCCGCCCTCGACGCCGCCCTCCATGCCGCCCTTCTGGCCGCCGTCCTCTTTGGGAGGCGGCACCTCGTCGGGGAGGACCTCGGGCTCCATGGGCTCTTCAGGATCCTCGGGCTCCTCTTCTTCCTCTTCCTCTTCTTCCTCCTCTTTGGTGTCAGAGGCGGCTGGCGGAGGCGGAGGAGGAGGGGGCGGCGGCGGCGCGGCCATGTCATCCATGAAGGTGACCTCAACCACGGCCTCTTCAGCCACCTCCTCGACGATCTGGCGACCGGCGAAGAGCAGGGCCGAGAAGGCCGAGCCGATGAGGATCACAGAGAGGATGAGGGCGCCGGTCTGGCGCCGACGGTTCGCTTTCCGGTTCTTGCCGACGGTGTCGAACAAGGCACGCTCCTTCGAGGGCGACCAGCCCTCAAGGTCAGACCGACCACTATATGAGGATTCTACCCGCTTGCACAGGGAGCGGTCGACCACCCATCGGGGAGATTCGTTCCAACGCAGCGAAAAACGCGGGCGCAGCGCCACGCGCCGACATGATCTTCACGAGCGCGGCGGAGGGCGGACAGGCGCGCACGAGCGGTCGGCGGCGGTCACTCCGAGAGGCGGAAGTGGATGACGAGCTGGAACGTGGCGGGCTGGGCGACCCCGTTGACCTTCATCGGGTAGAAGCGCCACTGGGACCCCGCCGCCACGGCGCTCTCTTGAAACGGCGCGGGGCACGCCGCCGGCGTGACGCTCGTGGGCACGCCGCGCTCGTCGATGATGAAGCGCAGGGTGCAGCTCCCCTCCATGTGCATCGCCTGGGCTGAAGGGGGGTAGACCGGCTGGGCCTGGCGTTTGACCTTCACCTCGGTCCAGTGCACCGAACGAAGGCCGCCGCCCCCGTCCCCTCCTCCGCCGGCGCCCTCTCCGTCGAGGGCCCCCTCAGGCTGGCCGTCGGGATCCCCCTCAGGGTGCCCCTGAGGGCCTTTGCCCATGCCGTTGGAGATGTCCGCGGTCTCGCTGGCCGCGCCGTCGGGCTCAGACGGCGCCTCGGTGGGCGTGGGGGCCTCTTGGGGCGGGGCCTCCTGCTCGCCGCCGGGATCCTCGACGCCGCGCCGGACCGCGGCGGGCGCGGCGGGGGCGCCCAAACGCTCACGCTCCATGGGCTCATCGAGGCGCACGTCGATGGGTGGTCCTTCGGCGAGCTCGGTGACGAGCTGGCTCCCGGCGAGGCCCACGGCGCTCGCGGCCGCGCCCACGAAGACCAGGGCGAGGAGCAGAGCGCCCGCTTTGCGGCGGCGCGGGGACGGGCGGGCGGTGGCGACAGACTCAAACACAGGCACCTCCATCGGGCCCGCATGGGCCCAGGCATGGAGGGGGTGAGGCGCTTGGGGGCGGGTGTAAAGGGGCGCGCGCCTCGCGGCGCTCAGAGCTGAAAGGTGTAGGCGGTCTTCACGGCGATGGCCTCGCCGCGCCGCTTGACCGGCTCACACACCAAGGGCCGCTTCGTGGCCTGCACGGCGGAGATGAACGGCTCCTCACACACGAGGGGCGCGGCGTGGACGACCTCCCCCTGGGCGTCGATGTAGAGCATCATCTGGCAGGAGGACGGGCCGCCCGCGCCGCGGGCCTCCTCGGGCACCGACACCGGCGTGAGCGGCTCGCAGGACAGATCGAACAGCTCAAACTGGCGGAACTTGCCGTCCGGCGGGGCAGGAGGCGCCTCAAAGATGAGGGGCGGGTCGAAGACCGGCGGTGGCGGCGGCGGGTACGCGGCGCCGGAGAGCCGAAACTTGTACTTGTGATCAAAGGCCGCCCTCACCGGCGCGCCGTTCACGAGGATCGGGGCGAAGCGCGTCTCCATCGCGGCGTTCACGCTGACCTCCACGAACATCGGGTCGCAGGCGAGCACCTGGACATGTTCGGTTCGCCCCGTCGTCCCGATGATGAGGTGGAGCTGGCACTCGCCCTCGATGTTCTGCTTGAGGGCGTCTTTGGGATAGGCCGGCGCGACCCTGTCCTTCTGGGTGACCTCGCTCAGCTCCACCTCGACCACGTCCTCAAAGACCCCTCTGTGGGGGAGCCTCTCTGACTTGGGGGCCGCTCCCGGCGCCTCAACAACCGGCGCCTCCGGCTCGGCGGCGGCGACGCTCCAGCACAAGACCCACCCGATCACCACAACGCCCTGACGCACTCTGCACCTCAAGCTCACGAGAAGAGACCGTTGACTCGACGTTTCTCAGAGTTGAAGGAGCCCGTCAAGGGGGCAGTCGATCACAGGATCTCGGCTCACTGAAGCCAAAAGTTGAAGGTGTACTCGGCGATCACGGGGATGGCCTCGCCGTCTTGCACAACCGGCGCGCAGATGAAGGGCTGGGTTGGGGCGCGCACGGCGGAGAGAAAGGGCTCGCCGCAGTCCAGCGCCTCGGTGAAGATGACCTCCCCCTGGGCGTTGAGGTAAAGCATCACCCGACAGGCCGACTCGACCCCAGCGGCGCGGGCCTGCTCGGGATAGGGCACCTGGGCGAGCTGAGAGCAGCTCAGCTCCGGGAACTTCAGCTCGACGAAGAGTCCGTCGGGCGGCGGTGGGGCGAGGGGCTGTGATGGCGCGGGGGACGGCGCGTCGCCCAGACGGAACTTGTAGGTAAGGACGAAGGCGGCCTTGACCGGCACGCCCTCCACCTTCATCGGGAAGAAGTCGGTGTCCATCGCGGCCTGGGTGGAGACCTCCGCGAACTCAGGGGGGCAGGTGATGATCTCCACCGAGGTCGTCTTGCCCCGCTCGTCGATGATCAGGCGCACCTTACAGTCGCCCTCGAGGTCTTGGTTGCGGGCCTTCCGGGGGTACTTTGGCACGACGTGGTTCTTGATCTTGATCTCGGTCCAATGCACCAGACGGGGGCCGGTGAGCGCCTCGCCCGTGGGCGCCTCGGGCTCGGCGGCGCCGACGCTCCAGCACAAGGTCAACCCAAACCATCCGATCATCCGTCGCATTCCGCACCTCACACAACGAAGAAGAAACCTGGGAGCTCCACTTCTCAGATCGGCGGACGGTCGTCAAGCGGCCTGCGCATCACGACCTCACCCGCCGCTCACCTTCGTGATTGCCACCCCCCAAGGTCGTGGCTATCCTGAGGATCTACCCCAAGCGCCCAGGTGCCCCATGTCGGACTTCCCGTCGGCCGAGCGGCCCATTCAGCTCTCTCCTGTCGCCGTCAAGAACATCCACATCATGCTCAAAGACAACGACATGGAGGGCCACGGGCTCCGGTTTGGCATCCGCGGCGGCGGCTGCTCTGGCTACTCGTATGTGCTGGAGTTCCAGGCCGAGCCTGACGAGGGCGACCTGCGGTACGAGGTCGAGGGCATCCCGGTCTTCGTCGGCGCGTTCAAGCGCGACTACCTCCAGGGCACCACCATCGACTACAAGGACACCGACTGGGAGACGGGCTTCGAGATCAAGAACCCCAACGCCCGCCGCGCCTGCGGCTGCGGTGAGTCCTTCGACATCGACGACAAGGCCGCCAAGACCGAGAGCGAGCAGCAGCTTCAGGCTTGATTCAGCCGCTCCGCGTGGGTCCGAGCGCTCTGCCAGAGCGCTTCGGCGCACGTTTTGTCACCCGTGGGCTCTTGGGTCGGGGTGGCTTCGGGGTCGTGGCCCTCGCGCAGGACACTCTGCTCGGCGGGGAGGCCGCGGTGAAGTGGCTCCCCGGCCTGTCCCCGGCGCGGCGCGCGGCGCTGCGACGTGAGGTGACGGCCCTGCGGGCGGTGTCGTGGCCCGGCGTCGTCGCGCTCTTGGATGAGGGGGAACAAGACGGCGGCCTGTGGTTGGGCATGGAGCGTGTTCACGGCGCGCCGTTTCCGGGCGGCGTGTTTGATCAGCTCCAGGGACCTCTGCGGGATCGGGCCGTCGCGTTGCTGCTGACCTTGGAGCGCCTGCACCGCGCCGGGGTGGTTCACCGCGATCTCAAGCCTCAGAACGTGCTCGTGCGCCCAGACGGCCTGCCGGTGCTCCTCGACCTCGGCTTGGCCGTCGGCCGTGGGGTCACCGCCGGAGGGGCGGACGAGGTGGCGGGCACACCCCGATACCAAGCGCCGGAGCAGGCCCGGGGGGAGGCCGTCGATGGCCGCGCCGATCTCTACGCCTTGGGGGTCATGCTCACCGAGGCGCTCACCGGGCTCGCGGATCCTTGGGCCATTCACGAGCTTCACCCGCCGACCCTCGCCGCCCTGCGCGCCTTGACCGCGCCGGACCCCGACGACCGCCCCGCCAGCGCCCGAGAGGCCTTGGCCTTGTTGGGGGTAGAGCCCGAGCGCCGACGTCTGCCTGAGGGCGATCCCCTCCCCTCAAGCGCGCTGCGCGGCCTCTTTTGGGGCCCTGATGTGGGGCTTCACCTCGCGGAGGACGCCGCTGAGGCGCTCTGGCGGGTGACCGAGGGCCGCCGGGAGGCCGTCGCCGCCACCCTCGACGCGTGGCAGCGGGAGGGTCTCGCCAGCGACGAGGGCGGGCGCCTGCGGGTGAGCCGCGAGGCGCTGCGCCAGCTCACCCCTCTGGCCGCCGGGCCCGAGGCCATCGAGGAGGCGGAGGAGGCCGGTCGGGTGGAGGAGGCCCTGGCCCGGGTGGAGCACCAGCTCGCCGCGACCCGGGCCCAAGGGGGCGACGAGGTGCCGTGGCTTCGCACCCTCACCCGCCTGGCCTTGAGCCTCCAGCGCGCCCCCGCCCTTCGTCGCGCGCTCTACGAGCTGGGCCGCGCCGCGTGTCCTTGGCCAGAGGGCGAGGCGCTCCTCCACGGCGCCAACCGCTCCGTCGAGGGGGACGGCCCCGGGGCCTTGGCGCTCCTCGACGGCTTGGGCCCCGTGGAGGATCCGCGCCTGGAGGTCTGGCGTCACGCGCTGCGGGTCCACGCGGCCATCCGTTGCGGGGACGCCGTCGTCGCCGCCGTGCTCGCGTCCATCGCCCCTCTGGCGGAGCACAACCCCGAGCTCTCCGCGTCTCTAGACGGCTGGCGGGGCCTCGTCGCTTACCGAGAGGAGCGCTACGCCGAGGCCGTCGCCCTGCACCTCCGCGCCGCCCAAGGCAAACCCACCCGCGCCGGGCGCCTCTCCTCACGCCTGAGCGCCGCCAGCGCCCAGCTCGACGCCGGCCAGCTCGACGCCGCGTTTGAGGAGGCCGAGGTCTTGGCCAAAGAGGCCGCCGCGCTCCGACACACTCTGTTTGAGCTGCGGGCGTTGTGGATTCAGCGCAGCGCCGCGGTTCGCGCCGGCCGCCCCCTTCACGCCTCACCCGAGCTCGTGGAGGCCGCCCGCGCCGCCGGGGCCCTGCTCGCCCAGATCGCCTTGGGGGAGGCCGCCATCGCCTGGCGCGCCGGGCAGACCGCCCTCGCCTTGAGCTTCGCTGAAGAGGCCGAGCGCGCCTTCGCCCGGGAGCACCAGCCCGGCGTGATCCTCGCCCGGGCCCTCCTCCTCACCTTACGACCGGCAAAAAAGGCCGAGCGGGTGAAGCTCGCCCGCGCCCTCGCCGCCGAGGCCCGACGCTGCCCGATCCCCGGCCTCACCTTGCAGGCCCTCGCGCTGTGCGCCGCGATCGTGCCGGGTGTTGACGCGGGAGCCGTCGTTAAGCTCGCGGCGCGACTGCCCCCCGCGCTCCAGGGGGGCCGCTTGGAGCTGCTCTCGGGAGAGGAGTGCCTAGGCCTCGTGGGCGCCGGTGGTACGATTCTTGCACCACCGCCCCCCGATCCCTAAACCCTCCCAAGACGGAGCTCTTATGCCCAGATCTCGCCATAACAACCTACCCCTCGCCCAGACCGAGCCCCGGATACTCAACACAGAGGAGGCCCCTGGCAGCGGAGCCATCAGCGGGGGCAGCAGCGGGGGCAGCACCCACGTCCTGGAAACGAGGGACTCCATCCGGGGTCCCCGCCTCTCCGCCGTCGTGACGCCTCCTGGCGGTGTGCTTCTGCCCGTCGGTGTGTACGACGTCTTCTGTTTGCCCGCCTCGGTCACCGTGTTCACCGGCAGCCCGCCGCTCCGGGGCCGGATCGTCGTCGAGCAGCTCGCCTCGGGCCTGATCAACGAGAGCTGGGTGATGTTCGCGCCTTATCTTCCGCCCAGCCCCAGCAACAGCGTGTGGATTGTGCCTGTCCCCAACCACCCCGCTCGCACCCAAGGGGCGCTGTACAACGAGACGGCGAGCGGCCCCAACGCCGCCGGAGCGATCTGCGCGGACCGGCGCACCCTCGACCCCCGGGACATCTCCGGGTTCAACTACCGTCAGATTGACGCGGGCACGGTTGAGATCGTCGCCAGCACCTCCACCGGACCGCAGCGTGTGGGCCAGGTGGTCGTGGCCCCCCCGACGGGCTTCTCTGGCCCCTGGACGACCGCGTCGGTGAACAATGGCCAGACGGTGTGGATGGAGGAGTGGGCGGTGTTGCGCCACGCTCCCCAGGCGACGACTTGGTGTCTCAAGCACGTCCCCCCATTGGACGTCCCGCAGCTTCAAGCCTGGGTGAACGCGGCGCAAGTGGTGAACGCGAGCTGGGCCGTGATGTACGCCAGCGTTTAACGTCAAGGCGCACACTCGGGCACAACGCTGAGATCGTCCTTCGAGCCGGTGAAGGCCGCGGCGCCGACGAGGCTTGAGCGGCCCGTGGCCGGGCTCGTCATGTCGAGGTTTGTGCCGTTCATGATGTAGGGCATCCCGTCCACGGGGTTGTACTCCACACGGACCGAACCAAAGCGGACGCCCAACGGGAGCTTTGTGGGCGCCGCGCCCGTGGCGGCGTCTACAGACAAGAGCTGCGCCCTGGCCTGATCCCCCAGACAGCCAATCAAGGGCGCTTGACGATAAATTGACGGCCTCCGACGCCGATCTACGAGCGAAGGCCCATCGGCGCGGTCTACGCTCTGAGCATGTTCACCACCCTCTCGCTGCTCTTCGCCCTCGCCCCCGCGTCAAACGCCGGGGACACGTTTGACCTCGTCCGTGGCGCCCACCGCTTCGGCACCGACGCCCGCCAGTACGCTGGCTACCGCCTCGCCCCGCTGGGTGACTTAGACGGTGACGGCTTCGGGGATGTGGCCGTCGCTGGGATCGGCCTGGTCGGCACTCCGGGCCTTCTGCTCTATCGCGGCGACACCCTCGGCCTCAGCGCGCCGCCCGAGGAGCTGTTTGACACCGCTGACGACGAGGGCTGCTGCCACGAGCTCGCCGTCGGTGATCTAGACGGTGACGGCCTCATAGACGTCATCGTGGGCCGCCGAGTCTCCGGCCCCAAGGGCTATATCGCGACGATTGAGGTGCACCCTGGCGACGGCAGCTCCTTCGCCCTCACCCCCTCCGTCGTGCTCGCCGACCCGTACAAACCCCAGGAGCAGTCGAGCTGGGGACAGGTATTCGACGTCGTCGGCGACGTGAACGGCGACGGCTATGATGACCTCGCCGTGGGCGTCACCCGCTACAGCTCCACCACCGTGGGCCAGGTCTGGATCTACCTCGGCGGCGCGTCGGGGCTCAGCGCTACCCCGGCCTTCACCTTGGAGGCGCCTGATGGCCACACCGACTTCGGCGAGGCCGTCTCAAAGGCGGGCGACGTGAACGCAGACGGCTTCGACGACCTCATCGTGGGCAACCCCCGCTCCACGTCGTCCGAGTCCAAGGGCGTCGCGTACTTGTTTTATGGCGGCGGGGTTCAGGGGCTCTCCAGCTTCACCCAGCTTGATGAGACCAACACCACCTTTGAGTACGGCACAACCGTCGCGGGCGGGGGCGACATCAACGGCGATGGTTATGACGACGTCATCGTCGCCGACCCTCGGGAGTGTGACTGGCGTGAGGAGTACGCCTTCTTCTTCGTGTATTGGGGCGACCCGGTCGAGGTCGACAAGACCAAATCTCAGCGTGTGGCCTGCGCAGGCACGTCCTGCGGGTATTTTGGCGACAGCCTGGAGCTCGCTGGGGACGTAGACGGTGACGGCCTCAGCGAGGTGATCGTCGGCGTGCCCCACTGGGGTAACGATCACGCCTTTGTGTACCGCGGCACCCCCTCGGGCCTCTCGGCCTCGCCGCTCAACTGGTTGTGGTCTGACTTCGGCAGCAAGACCTACGCCACCAGCGTCGGACCCGCTGGGGATCTCAACGGTGACGGCCTCGCCGACCTGCTCGTCGCCGACACCTACGGCAGCGCCGACATGCGCGGCGCCGTGCAGCCCTGGCTGGGCGGCCCGGTCATCGAGGGCGAGACCGACACCGCCAAGCCGGACACCGGCGAGGACACCGGCGAGGACACCGGCGGGGACACCGGCACCGTAGACAGCGCGCCGGACTCCGACACCCCCGACGAGGACAGCCCCGCCCCCGACGCCGAGGAGACGGCCACCCCCGACGACACCGGCGTCCCCAGCGAAGACAAAGACGGCGGCTGCGGCTGCGTGAGCGGCGAGGCCCCAACAGGCGCGGGGCTCTTGGCCTTGGGTCTGCTCGGCCTCGCGGGTCGGCGGCGGCGCGCTGACCTCCCCTAAGGCGCACACTCCGGCACAAAGCTCAGATCGTCCTTTGAGCCGGTGAAGGCCACGGCGCCGACGAGGCTTGAGCTGCCCGTGGCCGGGTTTGTCATGTAGAGGTTTGTGCCGTTCATGATGTAGAGCATCCCGTCCACGGGGTTGTACTCCACGCCGACCGAACCAAAGCTGATGCCCAAGGGCAGCTTTGTCGTCGCCGCGCCCGTGGCGGCGTCTACATAAAAGAGCTGCGCCCCGGCCTGATCGACGCCGATCAGCGTGTCCGAGGCGCAGTCATACGCGAGGCCGCAGCTCCCCAGGCTGATTCCCAAGGATCCGACGCTCGTGGCGGCGCCCGTGGCGGGGTCTAAGGTCACCAAGGAGTCGCTGGAGGTGTCGAGGCCGTACAGGAGCCCGCCCGGACCAAACACGATCCCGCAGGTGTTGCCGACGCCTGTGGGGCCGATCTCGCTCATCGTCCCATCACAGACGTCCAGCTCCCACAGCTTCGCGTTGCTGTAGTCGTGCGCGATGGTGCGACCCGACGCGCTGTCGTAGGTGGCGGAGTTAAAGCCGACCGTGGTGGATGTGCTGAGCGAGGCCAGGGCCTTTGAGCTGGCCGTGGCGGCGTCGATGGCGTAGACCGTGCCGGTCTTGGAGGTCATCTCCACTGAGACGAGCTGGAGCCCAACGGTGCTGTCCTCGTCGATGAGCCCATCACAGTTGTTGTCTTCGCCGTCACAGCCGTCGGTGGCGCCGGGGTAGGTGCCGCCCGCGCCGTCGTCACAGTCGCCGTCTACGGTGGCCGCGCCCGAGGGCAGCGCGCAGGCCGTGACCGTGGAGGCGCTGTCGCCGTAGCCGTCGCCGTCTGTGTCGGTGTAGAAGGTGTCGCCGGTGGAGAGGTCTACGCTGTCGTCGTCATCGTCGATGAGGCCGTCACAGTCGTTGTCAAACTCATCACAGACCTCGGTGGCGTCGGGGTTCACCGCGCCGTCGCCGTCGTCACAGTCGGCGTCGTTGGTGGCCGCGCCGGTCTTGGGGGCCTCGCAGGCGAGGATCGGGGCCCCGGCGTCGCCGAAGCCGTCGCCGTCGGTGTCGGCGTAGAAGGTGCTGCCGGTGGAGAGATCGACGCTGTCATCGGCGCCGTCGATGAGGCCGTCACAGTCGTTGTCGAGGCTGTCGCAGGTCTCGGTGGCGGCGGGGTTGATCTCCGCTACACCATCGTCACAGTCGGTCTTGTCGGCGACGTAGCCCTCGGGCTGGGCACAATCCAGCACGGCGAAATCGAGGTCGCCGAAGCCATCGCCGTCGGTGTCGGCGTAGTACGTCATCGCGTCTTGGGCGTCCGCGCCGTCGGTCGAGCCATCACAGTTGTTGTCGAGGCCGTCGCAGACCTCGGTGGCGTCGGGGTTCACCGCCGCGGCGCCGTCGTCACACTCTTGGCAGGCGGCGAAGCCGTCTCCGTCGCCGTCGGCGTAGCCTACGGAGCCGTCGCAGTTGTAGTCGTTGGGATCGGCGCAGTCGGCCTCGGCGGCGCCGGGGTTGTAGCGGGGGTCGGCGTCGTCACAGTCGCCGTCTTGGGCGGCGGCGCCGGAGGGGGCCTCACAGGCCAAGGTCGCCTCCCCCGCGCCGTAGCCGTCGCCGTCGCCGTCCGTGTAGAAGCTCGTCTGCACCCCCTCGTCGATGGCGCCGTCGCAGGAGTTGTCTTTGCCGTCACAGAGCTCGGCGGCGCCGGGATAGGTCGTGGCGTCGGCGTCGTCACAGTCCTCCTCCGCGGAGACACCATCACCGTCGTTGTCTACGACGGCGTCGCTGTCGGAGCCCGCGCTGTCGGAGCCCGCGCTGTCGGAGCCGTCGCTGTCGGCGCCAACCCCGGAGTCAACGCCGGACGTGGTGTCTTTGGTGGCGTCGTCGGAGCAGGCGAGGAGGAGCAGCAGGGGGAGCAGGGCGCGGTGCATGGGGCCGTCCGGGGCGGATTGGACCGTCAGTATACCGCGGCCAGCGTCAGTTTTTGGGTGTCAGAGTCACGGCCGCAGGTTCAGCGCCCCGCCGTAGAGGTAACTCGTCGTCCCGTAGCCATAGAACGTGAGCACGTCATAGTCCACGCCATAGGAGATGCTCGCGGGGAACTTGCCGACGTCGGTGTAGCGGCCCGGCCCCTCGTAGAGCTGGAACGAGAGCGCGCCCAACGAACGATCGTAGCCCAGGATCGCCTCAAACTCGCTGAGACAGCCCGTGCCCCCCGTCTCGGTGCCGACGGTCTCAAAAGAGAAGTCACAGGCCGGGCAAAGCGTCGATCCGTCTACGGTGAACCCCTGCAACGTGTAGGTGCAGCCCCCGGAGATCACATCAAACTGCCCGTCCATCGTGGTGTAGGCGCAGCGGTCGGTGAGGTTCTCGTTGTTGTCATCGCAGTCGCCCCCGCAGGAGCTCACGCCGTCGGCGTCGTAGTCCTCGGGGCTGAGGCTGGGGTCGGCGTCGTCACAGTCACCGCCGAGGGGGACCGAGCCCAGCGGCGCCTCGCAGGCCTGAACCTCGGCGAGGCCATAGCCGTCGCCGTCGCCGTCGTCGTAGAAGGTGAGCAGGGCGCCCTCGTCGATGGACCCGTCGCAGTTGTTGTCGATGGCGTCACAGACCTCAACGCCGCCGGGGTAGATCTCTGGGTTGTCGTCGTCGCAGTCATCCTCGGCGCTGACGCCGTCACCGTCCATGTCTACGAGGAGGATCGCCGAGTCTACTCGGTCGTCGTCCTCCGCGGGCTTGCCAGGCACACAGGCCGTGAGGAGCGTGAGGAGCGAGGAGGCCAGGGTCAGGCGAAGGGGAGGCATTCTCTCACCAGCTCAGGTTGTGCGCCGATTGTAGCTGAAGGTCTTGGACGCCGTTGACCCCGCCGTTGACAGCGACGCTCACGACCGATATCCGACGGCCCGCAAAGAATCGGAGCGACGTGATGATCTGGAGCTTGGTGTTGGGGCTCGGCTGCATCGGCGGCCTCGGCGATGGCCTCGGGGACGGCAAGAGCGACGACGACCGCGGCGATGACACAGGCGCCACGACCGACGACAGCGGCGGCGGCGGCGGCGCGACACGCCAACGCTGCGCTGGCTGAGCTTCTCGGGCACCTGCGGCGGCGGCGACCTCACCTTCAACAACGTGCCCGCGGGCCCCGTCGCGGTGTGGTTCACCTACGAGGTCGAGGGGGCCTGGTCGGCGAACCCTGGCGGCGGCATGAGCAGCGCGCTCGACGAGGCCACGGGGGTGCTCACCGTGCCCTGCGGCAGCGGCAACGACATCCCGCCGGGCCGGGAGGTGCGCGTGAGCTTGGGTTACCCCGCCCTGGAGCTGCCGAGCGGCGACGACCTCAAGGCCCGGGTGCTCACGACGGTGTGTGACGCCGCCGAGAAGACGATGGCTGAAGACGTCTCGATGGACTTCTTGTCTCTGGGCTTCACCTATGTCCAGCAGAGCGACGGCAGCGCGGCCCTCAACCCGCCCATGGGCATGTCCACGACGGTGAGCGACGGCGTCGCGACGGTGCCCTGCGGCGGCGGCAACTCCGTGGCCTCGGGCGACACCGTTCACCTCACCACGCTCTCCGAGAGCGGCGGGGACAAGCTCGACTGGCAGACGTTCGTGGGCACCTGCGGCGGCGCCGACCTCACCTTCGACGCCGATCCCGGCGCCGTCGCGGTGTCGTTCCAGCAGGTCTACAAGGGCACGACCACGCTCTCGGTGAACACCGGCGGCGGGATGAGCGCCATGCTCGGCGCGGATGGTGAGGTCTTTGTGCCCTGCGGCGACGGCAACGACATCGCCCCTGGGGCCGAGGTGCGGATCGCCCTGGGCTACGCGCGCTGAGGGGCAACCGTCAGAGATCCACAACCGGCGTCAGAGATTCTGGCGCCGTGTCAGCCTCAAGTCATCCGCCGCCGACCCTCAGGCTTTGGTGGGCAGGCGCACGATGCGAAGCGCGCCCTCTTGGCCCTCGACCAAGGCGTAGCCCGACCGGGCGAGCAGGTTGGTGAGCCGGGCGCGCTCGCGGCGATCATCCACGGTGACGGCCAGGCCGGGCTCGGGGGCGCGCTGGCCCTCCACCCGTTTGCTGACGTCTTGGCCGATGCACCACACGCCGCGCAGGCCGCCCGTGCGAGGATCGGGGTTCTTGCGGGGCTGAACCTCTAGCCAGATGTGCCGGCCATCGGGGCGCTTGAAGCGGAAGAGCACCGTCGGCGCGTCGGGCAGGGGGTGCCCGGGCGGGGAGTCGCGGCGAAGCACGGCGACGTCTTGTTGGTGGACGAGGTCAAACAGCGGGCGGCCCAAGAGCTGATCCGCGGGGTAACCCAAGGCCGCGACCCCAGCGGCGGAGAGGTCGCGGAAGCGGCCGTCCGGCGAGAGATCGAAGGAGAACTCGGGGCCGGGCTCGACGTCTTGGGCGCCGTGGGGGTTCGCGGCGGCGGCGGCCGCGGCGTGCTGGGCCTTGAGGGCCGTGCGGCGCAGGAGCGTGAGGTTTCTCAGGCGCGCGGCGAGCACCTCGACGTCTCCGCCCTTGAGGGCGTAGTCGTTGGCGCCTTCAGCGAGGGCCCGGAGCAGCTCGGGGTTGCGGTCGGAGGTGCCCAACACGAGCACCGGCAGCTCTTCAGCCGGGGTCTTCTGGCGGAGGCGCTGGAGCAGGCGCGCGGCGTCGAGGCGAGGCAGGCGCAGGTCCAGAAGCGCCACGTCGATGCCCCCGCGGCCCAGACGCGCGAGGGCTTGTTCACCATCGGCGGCCTCCTCGACGGCGTAGCCGAGGCTGCGCAGGCGACCGACGAGCATCTCACGCAGCTCGGCGTCGCTGTCCGCCAGGAGCAAGGTGCCGGTGTCGGGGGAGCGGGTGGCCGAGGGCTCTGGCGGCGGAGGCGGGCGGCGCTCGATCTTGGGCGGGGCGGGCGGCGCGGGCGCGGGGCTCACCGGGCGCACGGCGGGCGGAGGAGGCGGGCGAGGCGTGGGGCGCCAGCTCGGCGTGGGGGCGCGGGTGGGCGCGGCGGGCTGCGGGGTCGGCGGATCTTCTTCTTCGACGAGGTCGTCCTCATCGTCGAGGTCGATGCTCGCGAACTGGGTGGGGAGCTCGGCGTCGCTCAGCGAGCCGCCTCCTCCACCGCCGCCGTACATGGTGTGGGCGGCGACGAGGGAGAGCGGCGGCGCGGCGGCCCGGGGGCCACGCTGGGGGCTCAGCGCGGGCTGAGACAGCGACGGCTGGGACAACGACAACGACGGCTGAGACAGCGACGGCTGGCCCGAGAAGCCCGGACCGGAGACCCCAAACACCGGCGGCGGCGGCGCGCGGCCCACGCCTTCTCCGGGAGAGGTGTTCCCCCGTTGGCGGGCGGGGCTTGACCAGCGCGGGTCGTTTTTCTGGCCGGGGTCGGTGCGGCCCGACGGCGGCGGGGGCTGGGTGATCAGCCGGGGCGGCGCGATGGTCGGCGTCGGCGCGGGGGCGGCGCGGGCGGCGGAGGGTTGTACGTCGGCGGCGCGTGCTGCTGGGGCGGCGGGCTGTACACCGGCGGCGCGTGGGTCGGCGGGCGCGGCGGGGGCGGAGGCTCCGGCGGCGGGCGCTCCCCCAAGGTGGCGACGGGCTCCACCCGCAGCACACGCTCGTCGGGCTCTAGATCAATGCCCGCGTGGGACAAGGCCGCCCGCAGGAGCTGCTCCTCTAAGTCCATCTCCCGGTTGAAGACGATCTCCATCACCTTCGCCAGCACCTCGGGGCCGGTGCGGGCGATCACGTCTTCAGCGATCTCATCGAGCGCCATCCAGAAGGCGCGGATCGAGCCGTGGCGCTTGAGGTGGGAGGGCTCCAGGGCCGTGACCACGGCGCGGTCGAGCTCTTTGGGCACGGCGGGGTTGGACAAGCTCGGCGCGTCCACGGGGGTGTTGCGCACGCGGAGCTCGATGATCGGCTCGACGCCATCGGGGAAGAGGAGCTGGCCGGTGAGCAGCTCGTGGAGCACCACCCCCAGAGAGAACAGGTCGGAGCGTTGGCTGAGCGGCTCGTGGAGGGCCTGCTCGGGGCTCACGTAGCGGAGCTGGCCCGGGGGGCGCTCGACGTTGGGATCGAGGGCCGTGCCCACCCGCATCACGTCGCCGAAGTCGGTGAGCTTGACGCTGCCGTCGTAGCCCAGAAGCACGTTGCCCGGGGAGATGTCGCAGTGGACGAGCTCTAAGGGCCGGCCCTCGGACGCGCGGTGCAGGCAGTCCAGGGCCTTACACACCTCAAGGGTGATGTGAACGCCCAGCTCCATCGAGAGCTTGTGGCGGCTCTTCGTGAGCTTTCGTTGGAGCTGGCGCAGGCTCTTGCCTTGCACCCACTCCTGGGCGAGCCACGGGTGGCCATCGGCCTCGCCGACGCCGAGCAGGCGGGGCACCGAGCCGTGGCGCAACAGGCCATGAATCCGCTGCTCCTGGGTCCAGGTCTCTACCGCGAGGGGGGATCCGCGGGGGAAACGCTTGACGGCGACCATGTCTCCGGTGCCGTCCGGGCGCTGATCGAGGGCCGCGAACACCTCAGCGGTGGAGCCCACCGCGACTCGGTGGAGCAGGAAGAAGGGACCGAAGGGCCCGGGCTGGAAGTCAGTCAAGGTGAGGCGTGCTCCCGAAGTACGGTATGCTACCATCGGTTATGCAGGCGTGACGCGCTAACCCACCGCGGGGCCCCTCTTGCCCCTCAAAGAAAGCGCGCTCAGCCCCCTTCACGCCCGCAAAAGCTCCCCCTTCAGACCGCGCTCCCCCCGGCGCGGCCGCCCTTCCCGACGCTCAGGACAACCTTGATCGGCCTGCTCAGCGACACCGAGGGACAAGACGACGCCCTCGTAGACGTGCTCCGCAAGACGCGGATCGAGCTTCTCACGGCGCGATCGGTGGAGGATCTCCGCGCCGCCTGCCAAGGTGGCTCAACCGATCTCCTCGTGCTCGACATCAACCTCGCCGACCCTTGGCCCCTCGTCGCCCAGCTCAAGGCCGATCCCACCTTTGGTGGGGCGCCGGTCTTGGCGTGGCGCCACAGCCCCTCGCCCCAAGACAAACGCGCCGGGCGTGAGGTCGGCGTAGACAGCTACGACGGCCGCCCGCTCAACGCCGAGCGGCTCCAGGCCAAGGTCGAGGCGTTGTTGCGCAGTCGTCACGCGGGTCCGCTCCAGGCGCTCAGCCTCGGCGGCCCAGCGCCCGCCGCGCCGCCGAAGAAGCTCCAGAAGGCCCCCGATCACCTGATCCTCGTCGTCGATGACGAGCAAGGTGTGCTGGAGCAGCTCACCGAGCGGCTCACTGAAGCCGGGTACGGCGTGCTCTGCGCTTCAGATGGCGCCACGGCGCTGACGATCCTCAAACAAGAGCCCGTGAGCCTCGTGCTCTTGGACCACTCCATGCCCCGGATGAGCGGCCTGGAGGTGCTCTGGCGGGTGCGGGAGACGAGCTCCTCGCTGCAGCTCCCCGTGTTGATCATGTCGTCCAAGACGAGCGCCCAGGATCTCCTCGCGGCCTTGGAGCTCGGCGCGAACGACACCCTCACCAAGCCCCTCGACCTCCCCCTGGTGCTCGCGCGAATGCAGCTTCACCTGCGGCTGCTCAAGACGAGCCAAGAGCTCCGGCGCGGCGAAGAGCGCTTCCGCCTGCTCACCGAGAACTCCACCGACGTCGTCACCCGCGAGTCTTCAGACGGCACCTGGCTCTACGTCTCCCCGGCCTCGCGGCGCCTTCTGGGCTACGAGCCTGAAGAGCTCGTCGGGCGCTCGGCGTGGTCGCTTCTGCACCCTGAAGACTTCGACGCCTTGGCGCACAGCTACGACACCTTGATGTCGTCCCCCGACCACTTCTCGCTCCGCTACCGCATCAAACACAAGGATGAGCGCTGGGTTTGGGTGGAGACGAGCCTGCACGCCATCCGTGATCCAGCGACGGGTGAGGTCCAGGAGCTTCAAGGCGCGATGCGGGACGTGACCGCCCAGGTGGAGCGCGCCCAGCGCCAGGCTGAAGAGATGTTGGTGCGTTTCGGGCGCATCGCCGAGTTCCGCAGCGGCGAGACCCGGGGCCACATCCAGCGCCTCAGCGCCGCCGCGGGCATCCTCGCCCGCCGCGCCGGGCTCTCCGGCCGCCAGTCCGAGCATGTGCGCCTCGCCTCCACCCTGCACGACCTGGGGAACATCATGATCCCCATGAGCGTGCTCCAGAAGCCCGGCCCGCTCACGGATGACGAGCGCGCCTTGGTTCAGCAGAGCCCCGAGCACGGCTATGAGCTGCTCAAAGACTCCGGCGACGAGATCCTCGAGATGGCGGCGGCGATCTGCTGGCACCACCACGAGCACTGGGACGGCACGGGTTACCCCCGCGGCCGCCGCGGCAAAGGCATCCCCGTCGAGGCCCGCATCGTCACGATCTGCGACAGCTTCGACATGATGACCAGCGATCGCCCCTACTGCCGCGCCTTGCCCCCGGAGCTCGCTCTGAGCGAGATGATCCGAGGCCGGGGCAAACGCTTCGATCCTGAGCTTCTTGACCTCTTCTTGGCCGACATCGGCGAGCTGCTCGCGCTGCGGGGTCGTTTTCCCGACCTGCCCGCCTCGGGAAGCGTCGTGGCCCACGACGGGTTCCAAGAGCCAGAGCGAGTCGACGAAGACGACGCTATCCAATAGTCCCAGACCAAATCGATCGCACCCCACGCGATCGCCCCGGTCATCTCCTCCCCGCTTCGGAGCCTGTCCACGATGAAAACCTCCGCGCTGCTCTTGTCCCTCGCTGGCTTCTTCTTCGGGGGCGAGGCCCTCGCCGCCTGTGAGAAAGAGGTCGCCAAGGCTGAGGCCGCCACCGGTGTGGCCGTCGCTGATGCCTTCAAGGCCGTCATCACCTGCGACGCCAAGGTCGCCGAGCAGGTCTTCTTTAAGGTCATGCAGAAGACCGGCGACAGCGAGTCCCTCGTGGCGCTCTCCATGGTCGCCATCGAGGGCAACGTCTGGAAGCCCGTGTGGGAGATGCCGGGCAAGATCACCGACTACGAGGCCCGCGACGTCGTGGCCGCCGCCATCGGTGAACAATGCGCGACGAACGAGAAGGTCGTGAGCTTCCTGCAAGGCGCCTACTTCGGCCTGCGCGACGTCGAGTTCGGCCGCTTTGAGAAGGCGCTCGTCGCCTGCCAGGCCCCCAGCTTCGACGCCTGGCTCCAGACCCAGATCGAGAACCCCCCGGCCAAGCAGTACGACGAGAAGTGGGCGAAGCTCGCCGAGATCTACGTCGACCGCAAGAAGGTCGAGGCCCTGCCCTCGCTCGCGAAGGCCGGCGTGAAGGCCGCCCAGACCGACGGCCCCTACACCGCGATCCTCAACAAGATGAACGAGGCGGTCACCCCCCGCATGGGCGAGAAGGAGGATCCCTCGGCGCAGAAGGCCCTTGAGGACGCGCTCGTCGCCATGGCGAAGGAGCTGCCCGCCGACAAGGCCCGGCCCATCGCCGACCAGCTCTCAAACGCCGGCAACGACGCCGCCGCGGCGAGCCTGCTCCCGGCGATCTACCCCGACCGCTTCGTGGGCGGCCAGTTCACCTACGCGGCGGTGTCTGTGGAGGCCGGCACCTGCAAAGGTGTGAAGACCGCCACCCTGCACGTCGCCTCGTTGACCGAGCCCGGCAAACGGTACGTCGTCGGCGCCGCCGCCGAGGCCCCCATGCGCGCCTTCAAGCCCGCCAACAAGAAGTGCACCCCCGATGAGGGCGCCTGGACCGTCATCGTCTCCGAGGAGCCGGTGAAGGGCGCGGACGGCGTGAACGCCCTGTACGACGTCGTCGCCAAGCAGTGGGCCGACAAGGGCTACACCGTGAAGCGGAAGGACGAGAAGCCCGCCGCGCTGAACTAAGCGCCACGAGGCAGGTGGAGGCCGGGTTATGCTGGGTGCATGACTCGGCCTCTTCCGTTTGCCCAACCAGTGTGTGCGCACGTTGAGGGCTCTTCACCCTGTCCGGTTTGCGCCAAAGCCTGGGATCTCGCATGTGTTGACGAGGCCGAGCGCCGCCTCGTGGAGCACGAGCGCAACGGCGGGCCGACGTTCACCTGGGAGGAGGTCCGCGCCGAGATCCTCCAGAGGCTCAAGCGCCCGCCCCACCCCAGCCGCCCTTAAATCCGAACACCGGCAGCACGGGCAGGCCGTAGCCGTAGAGGGTGTCGCGGTCGTCTACGCCGGTGATCACGGGCTCGGCGACGCGGCGGTTGGTGACGTTCTGCACGTCGAGGTAGAGCTCGCCGGTGACGCTGCGGGCCTCTAAGGCCCAGGCCACCTTGAGGTCCAGGGCGCGGTAGGGCTGAAGGCGGCCCTGGGGGGAGATCACCAGGGGCTCCTCGTTCATGGTGAGCAGGTCGTAGGCGGTCTCATCGTCGCGGTTCCAGGCGTAGCCCGAGCCCGCGCGGCCGCGGGCGGCGAAGGACCACTGGCCGGGAAGGTCCACGGCCACCACCGCCAAGGCGTAGAGCGGCTGATCGTAGATGTGGGGGCTGAAGGCCTGGCCGGGCTCGTCGCGGCGAAAGCTGCGGGTCCAGCTCGCCGTGGTCCAGCCGCTCAGCGGGCCCCAGGAGAAGCGCACCAAGGACTCGACCCCGTAGGCGAGGCCCTGGCCCTCCACCAAGGAGCCGTCGTCCTCAAACACCGCGAGGTGGTCCATTCGCCGCCAGTAGCCGTCGAGCTCGGCGCTCAGGGCCCCGCCGGTCCAGCGCACCCCGCCGCCGCCGCCATAGCTGCGCTCTAAGTCGAGGTAGCGCCCATCGGGCCAGGCCGCGAGCAGCTCCATCGGCGGGGCCTGGTGGTTCAGCCCAGCGTGGCCGACGAGCTCAAGGCCCGGCAGCGGCAGCGGCGCGAAGCCCTGCACCCGCGGGCTCAGGCCCAGCTTGAGGCGCTGGTCTTGGGCGGCCCAGGTGTCGAGGCGCAGGCCAAACACCACCCGGCGCGCCTCACCCACCCGAAGCTGGGCGTAGGGGTCAAAGGACAGGGCCGTGAGCGGCGCCTCTACGCCGGAGACCTTGAGCGCGAGGTCGGTCCACAAGGCGTCTACGCCCACCTGGGCCGCCCAGGGCCGGGCGTCGTCGGTGTCGAGCTGGGCGCGCCCGCCGATGAGCAAGGTCTCGCGCTGGTCGGTGATGTCTTGGTACGACAAGGCCCGGCGATCCCGGGCGACGAAGGGCGTGAGCCGCAGCGTGGACTCGCCGGGGCGAAGCTCCACCCGGCCATGCACCCGGCTGGTGCTGATGTTCACCAAGGCCGTGTCGCCGTCATCGTCCGACGGCACCTCGACCTGATCCCGAAAGCCCATCCAGAACAGGCCCACCTGCTCCCGGTCGAGCTTCACCTGGCCGTCGATGAACCGCGGGGCGATGCTGGCCTGCTCTTCGCTGAGCACCCGGGCCAGCACACGGTCGATGTACGAGCGCCGGGCGGCGACGGCGAGGCCGGTCTTGGGGCCCAAAGGCGCCTGCACAAAGGCCCCGGCGTAGAGGAGATCCGCCCCGGCCTCGACCTTGAGCGCTGACGGCACGGTCTGGGTCTGGATGTCGACGGCCCCGGCGGTGGCCCGGCCATAGCGCGCGCCGTAGCCGCCGGGGAAAAACTCGACGGTGTCAATGAGCGCCGGGTGAACCACGGAGCTGAAGCCGCCGAGGTGGTACACCAAGGGCACGGGCACGCCGTCGATCAACATCGCGGTCTGGTCGGGGTCGCCGCCGCGCACGAGCAGCCAGCCAGAGTCAAAGGGCGTGCGCACCACGCCGGGCAGGTTCACCAGGGCCCGCACCGGGTCGCCCAGGGTGCCGGGGGTGGTGCGCACCTCTTCAGCGCTCACCGTGCGCACCACCGCCTGGGGGCTGCGGCGGCGGTACACGCCCACCGCGGCCTCCTCGACGGTCGGGGCGTCAACGCGCAGATCGAGCTCGACGAGCTTGCCGTCCTCGAGGGTCACCTCGACGGGGGCGAGGCTCCAGGCGGGGGACTCTAGCCGCACCACGACGGGGCCCGGCGGCCGCTCTCGCAGCTCCACCCTCCCCGCGGCGTCGGTGACCACCCGCTCCTCGCCCACAAACAGCGCCTCTCCCGCCAAGGCCGCGCCGTCGGGCCCCATGAGCCGCAGGCGCAGGCCCACAGGCGGCGGGGTGAAGGTGAGCTGAAACGGCACCTCGACGGCGATGGCCAGGCGACCGTCACGGGCGGGCTCAAACCGGGCGGCGAGCACCAGAGGCTCGGAGAGCTCGATGAACGGCTCCTGGCCGAAGACCGGCGTGGCCTCCTCGACCAGCCCCTCGGCGTTGATCAACAAGAGCCACTCCACCGTCGCCGCCTCGTACGGCGGGCCCCCGGGCCACGGCAGGCTCAGCGGCGTGAGCAGGCGCGGCGGGGTGATGCCGTCGGGCTCAGGCGCGGTCGGCGTGTCGATCGGCGCCTGCGCCCCGCCCCAGCCCTCTTGGGCGGAGACGACGGCCACAGCACAAAGAAGGAGGAGCGCGCTCACCAGGGCACCGTAGCACACGCCGGGCGCTTAACGGAGCGCACCGCCTGAGCGGGTGAGGCTGAGCCCTGGGCCTTGGCAGCCGACGAGCCCGACGGGGTGGCGCACGCCGAGCACCAGCTCACACTCGGGGCAGCCCACGGCGAAACGCAGCGTGCCATCAAGCTCATGGTGAACGATCGCCTCGCCCATCAGCCGCCCGTCCACCAAGGCCGCGACGGTCTCGACCTGGGCCAGCCCCTCGCCGCGGAGGGTCACCATGCCGAGCTCGCCCCGGGCCTCGGAGAGCGCCGCCTCGCTGACCTTGGGGCAGGCGTCCCGGGCGGCGGCCTCAGCCTCCGCGTCGAGGACACGCCCTTGGGGCGCCTCCCGAAACTGTGTGAACAGCCGGGCCTCGGGCTCCGCCGCGCAGCGACAGGCCGAGGAGAAGGTCAACATCACCAGGAAGAGCGGGCGCATCTCGGCTGTTTAACCGGGCTTCGCCGCGCTCGTCAGGTTAGGCGAGCCTGCCTTGTCTGGAGGGTCCATGAGCAGCCCGGCGCCCCGCACAAAGTACTGCAGCCGCTGCCTCACCACGTTTGAGGGTGACCCTGAGTCCTGCCCCAACCTCGCCTGCCGCGCCCGCCGCCGCCGCGACGGCTGGGGTGAGCTCCTCAACCCCCAAGACGTGCTCGATCGCCGGTACAAGGTCGATCGTTGCCTCGCCATCGGCGGCGCCGGGGCCACCTACCTGGCCCAAGAGCTCAGCGATCACCAAGAGCTCATCGGCCCGCGGCTGGCGATCAAGGTGCTCTACGCCCACCGCGACCAGGGCCCTTACCTTCGCCGCCTGGCCACCGAGGCCCAGATCCTCACCGAGCTCGACCACCCGGGCATCGTGCAGATCTTGGGCTTTGTGCACCGCGCCGGGCACTCCCCGTACCTGGTGACCCGCTTTGAGGAGGGCGGCAGCCTGCTCGACCACCTCTCGAACCAAGGCCGCATGAGCGTCACCGCCGCCGCCGCCGTGGGCGTGCAGCTCTGCGACGCCTTGAGCGTGGCCCACGCCAAAGGGGTCATCCACCGCGACATGAAGCCCGAGAACATCCTGCTCACCCGCACCCCAGGCCCCGGCGAGGTGCCCATGGTGCGCCTCACGGACTGGGGCATCGCCAAGGTGAGCGGCGGCGTCGGCGAGGGCCTCACCCGGGCCGGGGCCTTCGTCGGCACCCCGCAGTACGCCGCCCCCGAGCAGTTTGAGGGCCAGTCCCCCACGGCCAGCACCGACCTCTTCGCCTTGGCCGCCGTGCTGCACTTCTGCGTCACCCTGCGGCACCTCACTGAAGATGAGGGCCTCAACTTCGACCCCGAGCGCACCTTAGACAGCCTGCGCGTGGCCCTGCCCCCGCGCCTGGGCGACGGCTGGGACTCCGCCGCGCGTGTGGCCGGGTGGAACCAGCTCCTCGCCGCCACGATGCAGCCCGACCCCAGCCGCCGGGTGAGCATGGCCCAGGCCCGGGAGCTGCTGTTCGCCATCGCCGCCGACCTCCCGCTCCCCGGCGTCGGCGCCCCGGCCACGCCGCCCCCGGCGCCGCCGCCGCCCGAGGCGCCCCACGCCGCTGAAGACACCTTCGACGACGGCGAGGTCATCGACCTCAGCGCCTCGGGCGCCTTGCCCACCTCCGCCTTCGAGCCCTCCCCCTACGACGGCGCCGACGCGCCCACCACCCTGGCGGGCTCCCGCTCCGCCGACGACGCACCCACGACCATGGCCAACGACGACACCCCCTCCCAAGCCGAGCCCCCGCCCGTCCTCACCGACGAGACGAGCGCCGACCCGACCTTCCCGCCGCCGGATCCAGCGTTCCCCTCCGCTGGGGTCCACAGCGACATGGGCAGCTACGGCGGCCCCACGGCCCCTCCGCCCCTGCCCGTGGAGAGCGCGCTGCCGCCCCTGCCCGTGCGGTCCCGCACGACCCTCCCCGACCCCGACGCGCCGCCGGTCGCCTCCCAGGTGCCGGTGTTTGAGCCGCCCGGGCCACCGCAGCGAATCCCGCCGGGCCCGCCGCCCAGCCCCAGCGCGCCGCCGATGCAGGTCGAGACCGACCTCGCGCCCAAGCCGTCGTTCATCCCGCCGCCCGACCCCCACGACATGACCGCCGAGTGGCCGCCGCGCCGAAGCTGGTTCGCCTGGATCGTCTTGGGGTTGTTGCTCTTCGGAGGTTTCGCCGGTGGCCTCGGCTTCACGGCGTGGTGGGTGGCCCCCTGGACCTTCCCCGACGCCCTGCTGCCCCCGGCGCGCACCCTCAAGGTGGGCTCGGCGGTGCACACCACCCTCACCGACGCCGTCACCGCCCGCATCCCCGCCCTGCGGGAGACCTGCGGCCTGCAAGACGTCGGCCCCATCGAGCTCACCCTCACCGTCGAGCCCACGGGCCGCCTACGCCGGGTGAAGATGGCCGGGGTCACCCAAGAGCAAGGCAACTGCCTCCTCGCGGGCCTACGCGCCGAGGCGCTGCCGACGAAGGGCCTTCAAGCGGTGAAGCTCGGCCTCATCATCAAGAAGCCCGGCGCCGCCGTTCACACCCAGCCCGGCGCCCGGCGGCCGCCATCGGCGCCGCCCCCTGAGAAGCGCCCCGACAGGCCGCCGCCCAAGACGAAGGCGCCCTAGGGCCTGAGGTCAAACGCCTCGTACTCGCCCTCGGAGGGCCTGCCCCACACCGCCCACAGCCGCCCCGCCGCCGGAGACATCACCACCGCCCCGCAGGTCTCGTACTCAAAGGGCGGCTCGGGGTGGCGGCAGATCCAGGTCTCGTCCCGGGTGAGCGCCATGAGGCTCTCTACGGTGATCGGCCGAGCGCTCAGCAAGCTGTCCGCGTGGCGTAGGCGCTCCAAGGACGAGCGCTGCAGGGCCTCGGGCCGCGGCGCCTGCCGAGCGAACGTCGTCGGCAGCACACAGTGGTTGCTGTGGGCGATGGGCGTGTCCCCCAGGGGCGTGACCTCCACCCGGCCCGGCATCCACTCGATGTTGACCCCGGCGCCGTGCCGGTCCATGAGCTGATAGTTGTGGCCCCCGGCCAGGGGCGCCTCCACCACGGCGCGCACGGCGTCGTGAAGGTTGTCTTGCTGCAGCACCTTACGCACCACAAACGGCCAGGTGACGCCAAGACGACCGCCCAAGGAGCTGAGATCGTTGATCCCCACACAGATCCCCGCCTCGTTCATGCCGATCTGCCCCAGGCAGCCCACGGTGGTGAAGGTCAAGGCGGCGAGGCCCCCCTCGGGCTCGTGGCGCAGCATCACCACATGGGGCGTGGCCGAGGCGTGCATGTCCCAGGTCTGGGTGAACAGGCCGCCGAGGCCGTCTGTGGCGGATGGTGGCACCAGGGCCGCCGTGCAGGTGTCCTCGATGGGCGCGCCCATGTCAACGGCGCGCACCACGTCCAAAAAGTCGGTGTATCCGCCGACGATCACGCCCTCCGCCGGGCTGATGCCCGCCGCCACACACATCGCCAGAAGCTCCGCGTGCAGATCCGGGGCGTAACGTTCGTGGTGGGGCAGGCAGCGTGTGGCGAGGGTTATGGCGTCCTCGCGGCCCAGGCGTGTGCCCACCGTCGAGAGCTTCACCCGCGACTGGGCGTAGACACGAATGGAGTCCGCGTAGGTCTGCCCATGCAGCGCGCCCCGGGCCTCGGGGGAGCCCGCCAAGGTCAGCCGTCGAATCGTTCGGCTCACGCCGCACCGCCTTTTGTCACCCCGTGCCGCTCCAGCACGATCTTGAGGCTCTCGGCGACCACGTCCATCGCCTCGTCGAGCTGCTCGTCGCTGAGGTTGAGCGGCGGCAAGAACCGCACACAGTTGGAGAAGAGCCCGGCGCGGATGGTGATCACGCCATGTTTGACCGTCTCGGCGCACAAGGCCGCGCACAGATCCATCCACGGCGCCTTGCTCGCCGAGTCTTTGACCAGCTCCATCACCAACATCGAGCCCAGGCCGCGCACGTCGCCGACCTGCTCGGGGTGCTGGGCCTGAATCGCCAACAGCCGGGCGCGCAGGCGCTCGCCCACCTCGGCGGAGCGCGCCAGAAACGCGGGGGTGGTCAGCTCATCCAGGGCCGCCAGGGCCGCCACACAGGAGAGGGGGTTGCCGGAGTAGGTGCCGCCCAGGCCGCCGGGGTGGGGCGCGTCCATGATCTCCGCCCGCCCGGTGACCGCCGAGAGCGGCATGCCCGCGGCGAGGGACTTCGCGCTCACGACCACGTCGGGCACCACGCCGGAGTGCTCGATCGCGTAGAGTTTGCCCGTGCGCCCCATGCCGGCCTGCACCTCATCGGCCACGAGCACGATGCCGTGCTGGGTGCACAGTCGCCGAAGGGCCTGCAGGAACGGCGCGGGCACCGGCAAAAATCCGCCCTCGCCCAGCACCGGCTCAATCACCACGCAGGCGACGTGGGAGGGGTCTACGATGCCCATAAAGCAGTGGTCGAGGTTCTGGATGTGCCAGTCCACGAAGGACTCGGCGGTCATCTCTTGCGGGCGGCGGTAGACGTTGGGGAACGGGAAACGGTAGACCTCGGGGGAGAACGGCCCGAAGCCCTTCTTGAACAGATTAAACTTGGAGGTCATCGCCATCGTGAGGTTAGACCGCCCGTGGTACGCCCCCTCAAACACGACCACACCCTGCCGTTTGGTGTACGAGCGGCAGATCGCCACCGCGGCCTCCACAGCCTCGGCCCCGGTGTTCAACAGCACGGTCTTCTTGGGGAAGTCGCCCGGCGTGAGCGTGTTGAGGCGCTCGGCGAGCTCCACATAGGGCTCATAGGTGGAGACGATGGCGCACATATGCAGGAGCTGCTCGGCCTGGGCCTTCACCGCGTCCACAACGGCCTTGGGGGTGTGCCCCACGGCCAGCACGCCGATGCCCCCGGCGAGGTCGAGGAGCTGGTTGCCGTCTACGTCCGTGACCACGGCCCCATGCGCCGAGGCCACGGCGATGGGCGTGAGCTTCGCCGCGCCTTGGGGCGTGGCGGCCTCGCGGCGGCGGACGATCTCTTGGCTCTTGGGGCCAGGGATCTCGGTGACGAGGCGAATCGAGCGGCTCTTGTTGGACATGGCGTACCTCGGAGGATGACAGGGCACGCTCATCCTACCTCTCCGGGCGGCGCGGGGCGAGGGCTGGTCGCGCTCGCGAAGGCCGAGGGTGAACAAGCGGCGAACCGGGGGCTGAGCGCCGGTGTCGCACAAGCGCTCCCCTCCCCTCCCGCGGACCTTCGATGACGCCTCGCCTGACCCGCCCTTGGCGAACCCTCGTGCCCTTCTTGGCGCTTTTGGCGTGTGGACCGGCGCCCGACGCGCCGCCGGAGCTGGTGCCGCTGACGACGGCGTCGTTTGAGGGCATCGCTGAGCCCCGGACGCTGTTCGTGGTCTTTTGAGGTGACCCACGACAAGACCGACGCTGTCCGGATTCGCCCCGACGTGAGCGCCGGTTTGCCCGCCGGGCTGAGCCGATCCCCGCGCACCCGCGAAGAGATGATTGACCTGACCTTAGAGGCTCTACCAGAGTGAGGTCCGATCGACCGGCTACCCCACGCAGAAGATGCTCCACATTCACCCCTCCATCAAGGTCGCCCGGGCGCTGGAGGTGCTCCACTGGCTCAACGCCTATCTGCACCAGAACGAGCTCGTGACCTGGAGCCTGCCAGATGGGCGCGTAGGGACCGCGTCGGTGACCATTTATGCCCCGAACAGCCGCTTTCCTCAAGAGATCTCGCCGCTGGCGTTTAACTCTTTGCCCGTCACCCTGATCGCGCCCAGCGCCCGAGTCACACGATGCGAGACCGACCCGGTGAAGGCTCTGGAGCCAAAAGAGGGCGTCTGTGGGGTTCATGAGGCTATCTGCGCCCCGGTGACCGACCCACAGCAAACGCTCCCACCCCGCGTCGGCATCTGTGTAAACGACGACGAGCGATGGCAGTCCGTGTTTGATCGTCTCCAGGCAGCTAAGGTCACACAGATGACGGACCTCGTCCTGTTGGTCGACTGCGCTGACGTGGGCTTCGAATGACCCGCCCTTGGCGAACGCTCGCGCCCTTCTTGGCGCTTCTGGCGTGTGGACCGGAGTCGTACGCGCCGCCGGAGCTGGTGCCGCTGACGACGGCGTCGTTTGGGGGCCTCGCCGAGACCCAAAAGTTTGTCGCCCTCTTTGAGGTGACCTACAGCGCGTCTGAGGCGGTGTGGATTCGCCCTGACATCGACGTAGACCTCCGCACAGGCCTAAGACAATTCTTCTGCCAACATGCCTGATGGGAGCCATTTGGTCAGTTTGATCAGCCATTATCACATCAACACGCTCGACGGAAAACTCAGGCAGGGCGAGAACAGCCTGCTCTGGGAGGCGACCATCCTCCTGTTCAACCCCGACGCGAATGCGGCGGTCGAGCAGGTGGGGATGCACCTCTCCTATTGGGAGCATCTTCAGTCCGACGATCGATTCGTGATCTGGCGTGGCCCAGAAGGGCGACCTGAGATGGCAGAGATCTTTCTCTCTGCTGATATCGATCTCGATCATGACCTCTCTCGATTTGTGAATGATCATCAATCCATCAGCATTCTGTCGCGAGAAGGCGCCCTCCACCGCTGCGACTACAAGGACTACTCCAACCCCGACCTCGACCGAGGCCCCCACGATTGGGGACACGAGTTCTCCTGCGCGCCCGTGGCCGACCCCAGCCAAGCGCCGCTCCCCCGCGTCGGCGTCTGTGTGGAGTCTGGCGAGCCCTGGCGATCCGTGCTCGACCGTCTTGAAGCGGCCAAGGTGCAACAGCTCGACGAGCTGGCCCTGCTGTTCAACTGCGACCAGGTCGGCTTCGATTGGCCAGCCTGTGACACGACGGACTGGTACGCGCTGAAGCGCTTTAAGATCGACGATCCGCCGACCTGCTCGCCCTTTGAGGCCTGGATTTACCACAGCTCTCCAGCCGACTGAGTCACCACCTGCACAGCGCTGCACACGCGCGCACAGCGCTGCACAGCGCTGCACAGGGCGCCGGGGGAGCGCGCCAGCTCTCAGAGCGTGGACCTCGTGACCCGCAGCGGCCTGGCTCAATTGCGCGGGCCTGACAAGGCGACCTGCAGCGCCGCAGATCAAGATCTCTTTCGGGTTCGGTCGCCTGACAGGGGCATGGCCCCCTCCCAACCCTTCGCCGCGTCCTCTATGCTGACCACGACGCCTTCCTCTCCCTCGAGCCCTCGCGCGCCCCGCGCACTCCACGAGCTGCCCGATGACCTTGGCCCCAGAGTCCATCCGCCTCCTGCGCCCTCCGGGCCTCGACGGCGTCGAGCTGGTGCAGATCCACCGCTCCACCCAGCGCTGGAGCGGCTACGTCAAGTCTTGGGACCTCTGTTTTGTCGCTGAAGGCGCGGCCCGGTGGCGATATCGGGGCCGGGCGATGTTGACCGAGGCGGGCCAGCTCCGGCTCAAGGAGCCCGGCGAGCGCTTCGTCACCGAGCGGGTCGAGAGCCCGTCTACGCTCCAGATCGTGCAGCTCTCCCCGGCGCGGGTGGCGTCGTGGCTGGAGCTTTTGCCCGCCTCCCGCCGTCACTTTGGCGCGCTGCAGGTGAGCCTGAGCCTTGAGCGCCAGCGGCAGCTCCGGTCGGCGATGGCGCAGCTCGCCGGTGAGGAGGCGGGCCTCTCCCGAGACGCGGCCTTGCACAGTCTCCTCGACGGCCTGCTCGCGCCGCACTTGGAGGAGACGCCGCGCCCCAGGCCAGCCGACTCTCAGCGCTTGACGAAGACCGCGCGCCCGAGCTTGTTCAAACCCCGGCAGGCGATTGGGCTCCGCTCGACGGCGTGCCCTTGGCTGTCCGATCCCTGACGCGCTGCGCGTTCAATCCGCTGAAGGCTCAGTGATTCATGCTCAGCCGCCGAGGAGAGCCGCGATGATGGTTTACCC
>JADKFE010000063.1 GCA_016717595.1 Deltaproteobacteria bacterium
CAGAAGCACCTGCGCGCCGGGGCCGGCGACTCCACGCTGAGCTTGGTGCGGGTCGTGGTGGGGCGGTTGAGGGAGGGTGGGTTTTGATCGGGGCCAAAATAACGGGCGACGGGTGTGGGGGTTGCGGCTACCCTATGGAAGAACCTCAATGATTAGGGGATTCCTATGTCATCGTATCAACGCGGCGACGTCCCACTCTCCACGGTCTTCCAGAGCATGACGCCGCAGGCCCGGCGGGAGCAGGCCAGGAGCCAGGTGTCGGACCGGGCGACTCGCGGAGCCGGGCACAGACCAGAGCAACGCCTTGGCCTGTGAGCAGCTCTGCGACGTGAACGCGGCGAGTGATCCTGCGCTGCAAGCGTTTCTGGGCCACGGCCCCTTTGGGCCATCCACCCTACAAGCGCCCACCGGCATCGGCGGCTTCGACGCGGAGTACCACCCCGGTGCGGGGCAGCTCGTGATCACGGTGCGAGGCTCCGTGAACCTCATGGACGGCCTCACCGAGCAGAGCGGCAGCCTCGTCGCGAGTCATACCGATCTAGATCAGGCCGCGATCGACGGAAACCTCATCGCAGATCCCGCCGCCCGCGCGGCCTTCCTCGCGGACTTTCAATGGGGGCAAGACACCTCCGCTTGGGTTACCAAGGTTCAGGGGAACGTCGAGCGCACATGGTCGAACCACTTCAGCTTCTGGGTAGACAAGCCGGGCTGGGAGTGTGTGATCGCCTCCGTGCTCGTAGACATTGACATGGTTGAGGGAATGTCACGACCCAACGACCACGTCAACATCGAGGCCTACAAGTGCCCTGACGATGGCGCCTATGATGTTGGAGCGTATGTCGCCAGCGGCACAGGGGGCACCGGAAACTCGATGGTGCTGTCCTCCCGAGATGGGATGAACTCGGACGAACGAACCCAACAGGGTGGCTCTCTGCTTCAGCGCGAGGTAGGTCCGTTTGGCGTCGGGTCCGCGCGGCTCTCCAACGACAACAGAGCCAGCTTAGACGCCTTCGCCGCAGACTTTCTGGACGCCAACAACGACGGGTCAAACCCAATCACGCTCGTCGGGAGAGCCTCGTCTGACGGCGCCGCCGCGCAGAATGAGCGCCTCGCACGCCAGCGCGCGGAGGCCGTATCTGCGTACTTACGCGCGAAGGGTGTCGCGCAGACACGAATCACCGTTCAGCTTGGCGGGACTCAAGGCGCCGACGCCAGCGAGGCTTGGCGGCGTGTGGACCTGGTCGTCGGTGATGGCCGCGCCCAAGACGTCGCCTCTCACGAGTTTGGGCATGTGCTCGGACTGACCGACCACTATGACGACGCGGGCAGCGACGCGGACGGGGATGGTGTGGCCGATCGTGGCGGCACGATCAGCGGCACCGGCGCCCCAGCGGGTACGCTCGCTGGCCATGACAACCTCGCAAAACAGATCGGCGTGAGCGGCGGCGCGGTATATGAGAACAACGACAACATCATGTCCTTGGGATGTAACGTCGCGCCTGCCAACTACGCGACGATCGGCTGGGCGCTCCAGACGGTCACCAGCGTCCCTGAGTGGAAAATCAACGGATGATCATCGCGTTAGTGCTGACAATCACCGCCTGCGGAGCGCAGAGCGCCGCGCCCACCCTCGGCCCGCCCGAGACGCCCGCTGAGGCCCTCCCGCCTCCGACCGCCCCCTGCCAGGAGCTGCCCATGCTGACAGAACTCACCGACGAGGGCCTCCCCCCCGAGCTCACCCAGGCCCAACCGCTGTGGGAGAGCGTCCGCGGGCCCGACCGAGGCGGCGCCGTGCGGGTGTCGCGGCTTTATGCCAACGGCGACCTCTACGCGTGGTCTGACCAGCGCCGTGTGGAGGGCCCGGGCGGGGTGCCGCGCCGCGAGGCCGCGCCGGCTCGTTGGCGTCTTGACGCGCGGCTGAGCGCGGCGGCCGTGGCCGAGGTCGAGGCGGTGATCAAGGCGCGGTTCATGGGGCTCACGCTCCCCGCGCCGACCGTCGTCGTGAGCGACGGCACCCCCGCGGCGGCGAGGGCCTGCGTCGGCGGGGTTGGGCACGCCGTGAGCGCGCCGTCCGCCATCACCGCTGAGGAGGTTCGGGCCGTTGAGCACACCATCCAGCGTGGCGTGAAGCCGGGCTCCGCCCCGATCAACAACGGCCCCTAGCCTCCGCCACTTCTGCTCCGCGCCCCCATGAGATAGGCTCCCCTCAACCCGTCCCGGAGCCTCCATGTCCCTCGCCCCCGCCGTGCGTGTCGGCGCCGCCTCCCTCAACCAGACCGTCGGCGACTGGCGCGGCAACACCGAACGTATCGTCCGCGCCTTACGCCTCGCCCGCGCCCGAGGGGTGCGCCTGCTCGCGCTCCCCGAGATGTGTATCCCCGGCTACAGCCTGTGTGACCGGCTGTTCCGCGCCGGGACGCTGCGGCGCTCGTGGGAGGTCGTGCGCGCGCTTCTGCCCGAGACCCGCGGCCTCGTCACCACCGTCGGCCTGCCGGTCTTGCACGAGGGCGTTCTGTACAACGCCATGGCGGTGCTCGCCGACGGCGCGCTCGTGGGCGTCGTCGCCAAAGAGAACCTCGCGTCGGGCGACGTGCAGTATGAGAGCCGCTACTTCCAGCCTTGGCCCCGGGGCCGTCTCGACACAATCGAGGTCGAGGGCATCGGCGCGGTGCCCTTCGGCGCCTTGGTGTTTGAGCTGCCGGGACTGTGTCGTTTCGCCCTGGAGATCTGCGAAGACGGCTGGAAAGGCATCCGCCCGGGCTCTACCTTGGCCTTGGCCGGGGCGGAGGTGCTGCTGAACCCCTCGGCGAGCTGGTTTGTCATCGGCAAACACCGCGTTCGGCGCCGTTTGGTCGAGCAGGTGAGCCAAGAGGACCACTGCGCGTATGTCTACACCTCACTCTTGGGCTGTGACTCGACGCGGCTGGTGTTTGACGGCAGCCTGTTTGTGGCCGCCGACGGGACGATGCTGCGTGAGGGCCGCCGCTTTCGTTTCACCGACGACATCGAGCTCATCGACGCCGTGGTAGACCTCGACGCCATCCGCCTCGCCCGTCTAGAGGAGGGGAGCTGGCGTGAGCAGGCCCAGGCCTTCGCCCGGGGAGAGCTCGGCGCCGCGCCCCAGCAGGTGAAGATCAACGCCCAGCTCAGCGGCGAGGAGGCCCCGGCGCCGGGCCCGCCGTGGTACGAGCCCCTGCCCGCCCGTCACATCGACCCGTCCTTGGCCTGGTTAGAGGACGAGGGCCTCTTGCCCCGGGCGCTCACCCAGCTCGATCTCAACCACATCGAGCTTGAGCTGGCGCTCTGTATGGGTCTGCGAGACTACGCCGTCAAATCCGGCGTAAAGGCCTTCGCCCTAGCGCTCTCTGGCGGCCGAGACTCGTCGATGGTGGCGGTGATCGTCGCCCGGATGTGGCGTTATATGCACCCCACGCTCTCCGAGCACGAGCTGCGAGAGAAGATCGCCCGCGGACTGTACACGGCGTACATGGGCACGGCGAACTCCGGGCCCGTCACCCGCCACGCCGCGCTGGCGCTCGCCGAGGCCTTGGGCGCCACCCACCGCGAGGTGGAGATTCAGGGCGCGGTGAACGAGCATGTGCGCCTGGCCGAGGGCCTCTGCGGCCAGCCGCTCTCGTGGGACGACCCGGCGGACGACATCCCGCTGCAGAACGTGCAGGCGCGGCTGCGCGGCTCGCTCATCTGGATGTTGGCGAACGTACACAACGCGCTCTTGCTCTCCACCTCCAACCAGTCCGAGGCCGCCGTGGGTTACGCCACCATGGACGGCGACACCTCCGGCGGCCTCTCGCCGCTCTCAGGCATCCCCAAGAGCCTCATCACCCTGTGGCTGAGCTGGGCGGAGACGATGCACGGCATTCACGCCCTCCAGTTTGTGAACGTGCAGGCGCCCACCGCCGAGCTGCGCCCCCCGGATCGTGCACAGACCGATGAGGGCGATCTGATGCCGTTCCGAGTGCTCGACCAGCTCATGTTTGAGTTTGTGCAGCAAGGCCGCGACCCAAAGGCGATGTTCCAGCGCCTCTGGCCCCAGCTCCAGGGCGAGTATGGCGGCGACCCGTGGGGCCTCGCGAGACACATCCGCAAGTTTGTGGTGATGCTCTGCCGCGCGCAGTGGAAACGTGAACGCTTCGCCATCAGCTTCCGTGTGGCCGCGTTTGACCTCGACCCCAAGACCGGCTTCCGTTTCCCGCCGGTGCAGGCCCCGTTCACTGAAGAGCTCGAGGAGCTCGACGCCTACGTCGCCGCGCTCTGCGCTGGATCATCCCCGAGCTGAGCCAACCCTGCGCCAGATCGTCCCGCCGTGCCCTTGGGCCACGACGGGGCGCGGGAGGCGATTAAGCCCTCCCCCTACGGAGGATCTGGTGATGACGACGGCGAACAAGGTGACCAAGACGATCGTGGTGGTGGGCGGCGTAGCAGGCGGCGCGAGCGCGGCCACCCGGGCCCGGCGCTGTGACGAGTCGGCGCACATCGTGCTGTTTGAGAAGGACGAGCACATCTCCTTCGCCAACTGTGGGCTTCCCTACTACATCGGCGGCGAGATCAAGGACCGCGCGAAGCTCTTGATCACCACGCCGGAGCAGGTCGCCCAGCGGTTTGGCATCGAGGTTCACACCCAGCGGGAGGTCATGTCCATCGACCGCGTCCGGAAGGTCGTCACCGTGCTCAACCGCGAGACCGGCGAGACCAGTGAGCAAGCCTACGACAAGCTCATCTTGGCGCCGGGCGCCTCGCCCATCGTGCCGCCGGGCCCCCGGGCGGCGAACGTGTTCACCCTGAGAAACCTCCACGACACCGACATGCTCAAGAGCGCGCTCGACGCCTTGGCCGCCCGTGAAGGCGACGAGCCCCGGCGCGCCGTGGTCGTCGGCGCGGGCTTCATCGGCTTGGAGATGGTCGAGCAGCTTCATCACAAAGGCTTTGAGGTGCAGCTCGTCGAGAAGGCCGGGCAGGTGCTCCCGCCGCTGGACGCCGAGATGGCCCGGCTGGTGGAGGAGGAGCTCGGCCGCCGCGGCGTGCGCCTTTATTTGGGCGACGGCGTGCTCGGGCTCACGATGAAGGACGGGCTCGCCACAGAGATTCGCCTAGAGAGCGGCCTGAGCCTGGCCGCGGATCTGTTCATCTTGGGCATGGGCGTGCGGCCCAACACCCAGCTCGCCGAGGCCGCCGGGCTCACGCTCGGGCCCAGCCGCGGCGTGAAGGTAGACGAGCACATGCGCACAAGCGACCCCGACGTGTACGCCGTCGGCGACGTGGTCGAGGTGCTGCACGGCGTCGCGCACACCCCTCTGCGGGTGCCGCTGGCGGGCATCGCCAACCGGGCCGGGCGCCTCGCCGGGGGCCACTGTGTGGGAGAGAACCCCGAGCGCGCCCCGGCGGCCTTGGGCACGGCGATCGTGCGGGTGTTCGGCGTCATCGCGGCCTGCACCGGGCTCAGCGAGGCCCAGGCGGCGCGGATGGGCAAACCGTGCGCCACGGTGTACGTCGAGGGCGGCAGCCACGCGAGCTATTACCCCGGCGCCCAGAGCCTCTTGCTCAAGGTCTTGTTTCACCCCGAGACGGGCGCGCTCCTCGGCGCCCAGGCCGTCGGCGGTGAAGGGGTCGACAAACGAATCGACGTCGTCGCCACGGCCCTACATTTTGGCGGGACCGTGCGGGATCTCGCGCAGATTGACCTCGCCTACGCCCCGCCCTTTGGCAGCGCAAAAGACCCCCTGCACATGGCGGCCTTCGCGGCGTGTAACCAGCTCGACGGCCTCGTGCGGTTTGTGCCGCCGACGACGAACCTCGACGGCGCGCAGATCGTGGATGTGCGCGACCCCCATGAGCTGGTCCACGCTGCGCTTTCTGGCGCGGTGAACATCCCCCTGGATCACCTGCGGGAGCGCCTCGCTGAGCTTGACCCCAGCCGCCCGACCGTCGTGGTGTGCCGGTCGGGCAAGCGGGGCTACCTCGGCGCCCGAATCCTCAGCCAGCGCGGCTTTGAGGACGTCGCCGTGCTCACCGGGGGCATGGTGGCGCGGCGACTGGTGACGGCAGGCTGAGGGGCCTCAGGGCCGGACGATCGCCGCCTCGGCCCGAACCTCACGTTTGGTGACCACCTTCGCCTGGGCGGCGGTGGTCTGCTCTTGGTGGAACGCCGCGAGCTCTTCAGGGCTCACCGGCCCGCCGGTCACGAAGACCGTGTTCGAGCCCGTGCCTTTGCACGACTCGGCGAGGCCATAGGTCCAGCCCATGGAGATCGACTCGGCCTCGGCCACCACCGTCTCGGGCCAGGTGGTGCCGGGGTTGCTGATCTCACCCAAGTGGACGACCTCACGCACCTTGCCACGTTTGCAGGTGGCCGTCTCCACGACGACGAGGCCGTAGTGCAACGAGCCGTCGGCCCACTTCGCGCTGGCGTAGCGTAGACCGGCGAGCTGGTCGGCCTCAGCGTTCGCGCCCAAAGACATGAGCGTGATGCGCGCCTGGTCGAGCACCTTGGGGGGCAAGGTGGGCGAGAGCTGCACGATGGCGGCGACGGCGGCGGCGGTGGCCTCGGGGTTCTGGCCCTCGACGCTGCCCAGGCCCGTGGTGTAGGCGAAGGTGCTGACGAGGTTCACCAGCTCCTCTTGATCCGCGGTGCCGATCACCAGATCCGAGAGCGTGGGGATCGCGGCGACGCCGAGGTTCTTGGCGTAGACCTCAAGGGCCGAGAAGTAGCGGGCGCGCTCTTTGGAGCGGTTGCGCACCTCGTCGTTGAGGAGCTTCTGGGCCTCGGGGGTGCGGCAGGTGGTGAGCGCGCGGTACCAGGGCTCGGTCCAGAAGCGGTCGCCGACGACGGCCTGGGTGTTCACGATGAACGCGCCGACCTTGGCGTCGCCCGCGCCGCAGGCCTCGCCGAGCTTGGCGATGGCGCGGGCGCGGTCGTCGGACTGCAAGGTGCCGACCCAGTCGCGCACGGCGGCCTCGCCGCCCGCGTTGATCGCGGCGATGGCGAACTCGGAGCTGTTCTCGCCGACGACGGTGCGCTTGAGCGTGGCGGGGAGCACAGCCTGGGCGGCGGCGGCGTCACAGGCGCGCAGGCTCTCCCAGGCGGCGGGCACCTGCAGCGGGCTCGCGTCCGCGAGCTCCTTCTGCGTGGCCTTGAGGCAGGCGGGGGGCTTGGCGGCCCAGGCCGTCGAGCCGAAGGTGAGGGTCAGGGCGAGCAGCATCGACATTGGAAGGCTCCACGAGGGTGGGTGGGCGCCCGTGGTCTCTCGTTTGTGGTTCGGGAGGCGTTGGGCTGGGCCAACACATCTTAGGACATTCACCGTCCGCCGTCGCGGGTTGATCCGTCGGTCGCCTCGCCTGACCATGCTGCGATGCGGCAAAAACTGAAGATCCGCCGGGCGGGGGCCTGTACCAAAGCGGCCTTGGGTCGGTTAGGGGGCAGGCGATCCCCGGCGCGCCGGGGCCTCAAAGCTCTCTCTCCGTGAGGACTCCCATGAACGCCCCCATTCGTGTCGCCGTGACCGGCGCGGCCGGAAACATCGGCTACGCCCTGCTCTTCCGCCTCGCCTCGGGCTCTTGTTACGGCCCCGACCAGCCCATCATCCTCCAGCTCTTGGAGATCACCCCGGCGCTCAAGGCCCTGGAGGGTGTGGTGATGGAGCTCCAGGACAGCGCCTTCCCGCTCTTGCACGGCGTGGAGATCAGCGACGATCCCCAGGTCGCGTTTAACGGCGTGAACCAGGCGTTCCTCGTCGGCGCGCGGCCCCGCGGCCCGGGCATGGACCGCTCGGATCTCATCAAGGCCAACGGCCCGATCTTCATCAGCCAGGGCAAGGCGCTCGCCGAGGTCGGCGCGTCCGACGTTCGCGCCTTGGTCGTGGGCAACCCCGCGAACACCAACGCCCTCATCGCCCTGCACAACGCCCCCGGCCTGCCCAAAGACCGCATCCACGCCATGACCCGCCTCGATGAGAACCGCGCCAAGGCCCAGCTCGCCCGGCGCGCGGGCGTCACCCCCGGCGCGGTGAGCCACGTCGCGGTGTGGGGCAACCACTCGAACACCATGTTCCCCGACTTCCGCCACGCCCAGATCAACGGGCAGTCGGCCCCGGCGGTGGTGAACGACGAGGCCTGGCTCAAGGGCGAGTTCTTGGACACCGTCGCCAAGCGCGGCGCGGCGATCATCGCGGCGCGTGGCCTGTCTTCAGCGGCCTCGGCGGCGGCGGCGGCCATCGACCACATGAGCACGCTGTGGCACGGCACCCCCGGCGACGACTGGTCGTCCATGGCCGTCTACAGCGACGGCAGCCACTACGACGCCCCCGCCGACACCGTCTTCTCGTTCCCCGTGCGGGTCAAGAAGCGCGGCGAGGTGGAGATCGTCGAGGGCCTGGAGATCGACGACTACGCCCGCGCCAAGATCCATGCCACGGGCGCCGAGCTCCTCGCCGAGCGTGAGGCGATCAAGGATCTGCTCGGCTGATCCTTCGCCCGTCGCGCGCAGCTCCTCGCGCGCGTGGCCCACGGCGGGTCGCGCGCGCGCCGAGCCCCCTCCAGAGGGGCCCAAAGATCGCGTCACACCCCACTCTTTGGCGGATACGCTGCGGGGCCTGCTCCTCGGAGGTCTCCATGCGTCGCGCCACGTTTTTCGCCTTCGCGGTCCTCTTGCCCGCGTGTATCGAGACGGACGTCAACCCCAAAGACGACGCGACGGGCGGGCCGCTCATCGACACCGCGCCGCCGGACTGCCCGCCGCACATCCCCGACTGCGAAGACACCGAGGAGCCCATCGACACCCAGGTGATCGACACCGAGGTGCCCGACCCGGAGGACTGCGCCGTCGAGCTCGCCCCGGCCGGCAGCGTGAGCGTCGCCGAGGTGTGTGAGGGCGCCGCGCCCACCCCGGTGACCGACCCCTGGCAGGTCAAGATCGAGTGGACGGGCTCCAGAGACAACACCTACCACATGGGCCTCATCGCCAACCTCACCGACGACGACGGCGACGGCGACGTAGACGAGACCGACACCCCCGACGTCGTCTACATCTCCACCAACGGGCGCCTCGTCGTGCTCGACGGCGCCACGGGCGCCGAGCACTGGTCGGCCATGGGGTATCAGGCGTACGCCGTCGGCGCCGTGGCGGACGTCGACTCCGACGGCGTGACCGACATCCTCACCGTCACCCAGGTCGGCGAGATCGTCGCCTTGGACGCCAGCGGCGCGAGGATGTGGACGAGCACCGTGCCCTCCACAGGCCTCTTCGACATCCTCACCGTGGCCGACCTCGACGGCGACGGCGACCCCGAGGTGCTCTCCAACGAGTACGTGCTCAATGGCCAAGACGGCAGCCTGATCTGGAGCCCTCCGGCCAACCTCTCGATCCCGTTCCACGGGCCCGTCGCCGGAGACTTTGACCTGGACGGCGACCAAGAGGTCATCATCCAGGACAGCGTCTACGACTCAGACGGCACCTTGCTCTGGTCCGCGTCGATCACGGGGATCATGGGCTATTGGTCGGCGGTCCTGAACTACGACGACGACGACGAGGCCGAGATCGTGATGATCGCCGGCGGCAAGTACACCCTCTATGAGCACGACGGCGTCGAGATCTTCAAGGTCTCCGCGGGCACGGAGCAGCCCGGCGCGCCCTGCGTGGGCGACTTCGACGGCGACGGTGACCCCGAGATCGCCTGGGCCAGCACCTTTGGCTTCAACGCCTATGAGCTCAACGGCTCGGAGATCTGGTCGGCCAGCATCGACGACACCTCCGGCCTCGCGGGCTGCTCAGCGTATGACCTCGACGGCGACGGCCGCCTGGAGATCCTCTTCACCGACCACAGGGCGTTCTACATCTTCGACGGCGCCACAGGCGCTGTTCGGTTCACGAACACCGACCACAGGTCGGACACCATCTTCGAGTACCCCACCGTCGCCGACGTCGACAACGACGGCAGCGCCGAGATCGTCATCGCCTCGAGCGAGAGCGGCGCCGCCCTCGACGGCATCACCGTGTTCGGCCACGACGGCGACGGCTGGCCCAAGTCCGGCACCACCTGGCACGTCCACGACTTCGCCGTGACGAACATCAACCCCGACGGCAGCGTGCCCAAGAACCCCGAGCCCTCCTGGATAAAGCACAACGTGTTCCGCGCGCGCCCCGCCGTGGACGACCTCGCCACCGCCGACCTCAGCATCCACTTCACTGAGCACTGCGTCGCCTCCTGCGAGGGCGACGGCCTCGTGCGCATCGCGCTGCAGGCGCAGAACATCGGCGCGAGGCCCTCCAAGAGCCCGACCCCCTGGGCGCTCTACAGCATCGACGACACGGTGAGCCTCATCACCACCGGCACCCTGCCGGAGATCGCCGCCGGTGAGAAGCCTGAGGGCTGGGAGGTGGTCATCACCGCCACCCAGTTTGGCCGCGGGGGCCTCATGGTGGTCATCGACGACGACGGCACCGGCTTGGGCAAGAACGAAGAGTGCGTCGAGGACAACAACATCGACTACCTCTACGACGTGCCCTGCGGGTGGTGAGCGGCCCCCGGCCTCAATGACGAGCGCCCCGCGCGCGCCAAACCCAAGGCGACGCGCGGTCCTCTGCGGTCCGCGCCCGTCGCAGGTGGCCCCAAAACGGCACAAAGATGGGTCACACCCCGCCATTTGAGGCGTATGCTGGTGTGTCTGCTCCTTCGAGGTCACCATGCGTCATCCCGCTCTCTTCGCCCTCGCGGTCCTGATGCCCGCGTGCATCGAGACCACCATCAACCCCAAAGACGACGTGACGGGCGAGCCGATCGTCGACAGCGCGCCGCCGGACTGCCCGCCGCAGATCCCCGACTGCAACGACACGGCGCCGCCCATCGACACCCAGGTCATCGACACCGAGGTGCCCGACCCGCCCGACTGCGCCGTAGAGCTCGCTGAGCCCGGCGCGGTGAGCGTCGCTGAGGAGTGTGAGGGCACCGCCGCCCCCACGGTGACCGACCCCTGGAACGTCAAGATCGAGTGGAAAGGCCCCAAAGAGAGCGCCTACCACATGGGCCTCATCGCGAACCTCACCGACGACGACGGTGACGGCGACGTCGACGAGAACGACGTCCCCGACGTCGTCTACATCTCCACCGCGGGTCGCCTCGTCGTGCTCGACGGCGCCACGGGCGGCGAACACTGGGCGGCCTCGGGGTATCAAGGCTACGCCATCGGCACCTTGGCCGACGTCGACTCCGACGGCGTCACCGACATCATCACCGTCTCCAGCGGCGGCCAGATCGTCGCGCTCGACGCCAACGGCGCCAAGATCTGGACGAGCACCGAGCGCTCCACGGCCACCCACGATCTGCTCGCCGTGGCCGACCTCGACGCCGACGGCAACCCCGAGGTGCTCTCCAACCAGTTCGTGCTCAACGGCCAAGACGGCAGCCTGATCTGGAAGCCTACGGTCAACGGCAGCATCCCCTACCACGGGCCGATCCCCGGCGACTTTGACCAAGACGGTGACCAAGAGGTCATCATCCAGAACGTCGTCTATGACTCCAACGGCACGAAGCTGTGGAGCTCGCCGGTGAGCGGCAGCTACGGCCACTGGTCGGCGGTGCTCAACTACGACAGCGACAACGAGGCCGAGATCGCCATGATCGGCGGCGGCCAGCTCGCCATCTATGAGCACGACGGCACCCAGATCCTCAAGGTCTCCGCGGGCACCGGCCAGCCCGGGCCGCCCTGCGTGGCGGACTTCGACGGCGACGACTACCCCGAGATCGCCTGGCCCAGCTCCTCGAGCTTCAACGTCTATGAGCTCGACGGCACCAAGATCTGGTCGCACCCCATGGACGACAGCTCCGGCCTCGCGGGCTGCTCGGCCTATGACTTCGACGGCGACACGGTCTTGGAGATCCTCTTCGCCGACCAGACGAACTTCTACATCTTCGACGGCGCCACGGGCACCATCCGCTACCAGAACGCCGACCACGCCTCGGGCACCATCTTCGAGTACCCCACCGTCGCCGACATCGACAACGACGGCAGCGCGGAGGTGGTGATCGCGTCGAACTACGGCGGCGTGCTCGACGGCATCACCGTGTTCGGCCACGACGGCGACGGCTGGCCCAAGTCGGGCACCACCTGGCACGTCCACGACTTCGCGGTCACCAACATCAACTCCGACGGCAGCGTGCCCGCGAAGCCCGATCCGTCGTGGGTGAAGTACAACGTGTTCCGCGCCCGCCCCGCCGTGGACGACCCCGCCACCGCGGACCTCGCGATCAACTTCACCGAGTACTGCGTCGCCTCTTGTGAAGATGACGGCATCGTGCGCATCGCGCTCCAGGCGCAGAACATGGGCGGCAACCCGTCCAAAGATCCCACGCCCTGGGCGCTCTACGCCATCGACAACGAGGTGAGCCTCATCACCACGGGCACCCTGCCCGAGATCGCCGCCGGTGAGAAGACCGCCGGTTGGGAGGTCGTCATCACCGCCGCCCAGTACGGCCGCGGCGGCCTGATGGTGGTCATTGATGACGACGGCACCGGCGTCGGCGAGAACGGCGAGTGTGTCGAGGACAACAACGTAGACTACCTCTACGACGTGCCCTGCGGCTGGTGATCCCCCGCGGGATCAGCGGCCCAAGGCCTCGATGACCAGCCGGGCGGCGGCGGCGCCAGAGTACTGCTGCTGCCCGGTGACGAGCAGGCCGTCACGCACGGCGAACTCCCGAAAGCGCTGGTCGACGATGAAGTTGCTCTCGGGGATCGCCCGGGCCTCGTCCTCGATCCAGAACGGCTGGAGCCGCCGGCCCACGAAGCCATCGGCGAAGCGCTCTTCAGAGTTGGCGAAGCCGGTCCAGGTCTTGCCGGTGACGAGGAGCTCACCCGTGGAGAGCCGCGTCTCCAAGAGCGCGCAGGTGCCGTGGCAGACGAGCGCCGTCACCCGGCCCGCCTCATAAAACGCGGCGATGAGGGCCTGCAGCCGGGCGTCGCCCCGAAAGGTGAACATCGGCGACTGGCCCCCGGCCACGAACAAGGCGTCGTAGTCGCCAGGGCGCACGCCCTCGATGGACGCGGTGTCCTCTAGCAGCGCCGCGTGCTGGGGAGACCGCTTGAAGCCGAGGCTCACGAGATCGTGGGCGGAGTAGCCGCTGGGGTCGTCGGGGTCGCTGTAGCCATCGGCCACCAAGGCGCCGCCGTTGGGGCTGCGGATCTCCACCTCGTAGCCGGCCTCGGTGAAGGTCCAGTAGGGGTGCGTCAGCTCCGCCCACCAGAAACCGACGGGCCAGCCGGTGACCGTCGAGCTGGACGGGTTGGCGGCGATGAGGAGGATCTTCTTCTTGCGCGACGGGCTCGAGACGTTGACGTTTGCGCTCATGGGAATGCTCCGGGTTCGCTGACGCACCCAAGCGTCAGGTGCCCCCAAGATGCGACCGATTTGACCCGCGCTCAAGAGAACAGCGTTGAAGTTATCCTTGCATTCGATGCAACTATTCACCCTTCGGGCGGCGCTTGCGGGCGTGGCCCGTGGTGGGATCGGCGGGGCTCAAGGATCGCCGCGCGTCGGGGTGTGGCTCTGGCGCCAAGGCCCGCGCGGTCTCGGCGAGCTGCTCCCGCAGCCAGGCGTGGGCCTCGTCGCCGTCAAAGCGGGGGTGCCAGACCATCGACAACATGAACGGACGCATCGGCAGGGGCACCTCCAGCACCGTGAGGCCCAGCCCCGGCCCCAAGGCCCGGGCGATCCGCTCCGAGATGATCAGCGCCTGATCGGTGCCGGGGATCATCCCCAGCGCCACCTGGAAATACGGCACGGCCCGGGCGACGCGGCGGGTGAGGCCCCGCTCAGCGAGGAGCTCGTCGATGTAGCCGCCGGGCTGGCCGCGGGGGGCGATCTGCACATGGTCAAGCGCCACGAGCTCGCTCAGGGTGAAGCGGCCCAGGGCGACGGGGTGGTCCTCACGCACGACGCAGACGTGGCGGTCGGTGATGAGCGGGCGGGTCTTGAGCTCGGGGGGAAGCTCGCCGTAGATGCCGATGGCGAGGTCGGTCTCGCCGCGGCGCAGGCGCTCGGCGTCGTCTACGGCGTTGGGCACAAACCGCAGGTTGAGCGCCGGGGCGCGCTCGCCCAGACGCTCCTCTAAGCCCGGGCCCAACATCACGAGCACATAGTCGGTGACGCTCAAGGCGAAGGTGCGGTTTAGGCGTCGGGGGTCAAACACCGCGGGGCGCTCAAACACCCGCGCGGCCACGGTGACGGCGTCCCGCGCCTGGGCCCGCAGCGCCTCGGCCCGCGGCGTGAGCACCATCTTGCGCCCGGCGCGCACCAAGAGGGGATCGCCCATGCGATTCCGCAGCCGCGCCAAGGCGTGGCTCATCGCCGGGACCGAGAGCCCCAGGCGCCGGGCGGCGCCGGTGACGCTGCCTTCTTGCAGCAAGGCGTCCAGCGCCACGAGCTGGGAGAGGTCAATGGATTCCATCGGATGCAACTCACGGGTGAAGCGCTTGTGATCCTTGAGAGTGTATCGAGGGGCGCCGCTGGGGACAAGCGCGGACACCTTGAGGCGGTCCTTCACCACGCCGCGCGAGGCGCTTCACTTTTCACTTGTGCGTCGGCGCAGAGCTGGGCAGAATGGTGAGTCCCCCTGTTCTGATGGAGAGCCCCGATGTCCACCCCCTCCGCGCTTCGCTCTTGGCCCCTGCCGCTCGTGCTGCTCGCGGTGGCGTGCAGCGACTCCTCGCTCCACGTCATCAAGGACGGCGAAGGCATCGACGGCCCCCAGATCGAGGTCACCCCGGAGCGCCTGAACTTCGGCGAGCTCGACGCCGGGGACACCAGCGTGATGAGCTTCACGATCAAGTCCGTCGGCACCACGGCCCTTGAGGTCTCCACCGTCGAGATCGGCCCTTACGGCGACAGCTTCTCCGTGCTCTCGTCGCCCCTGGACTTTGTGCTCCTCCCCGGCGAAGAGCGCGAGATCGAGATCGCCTTTGAGCCCGTGGACGCCAAGGCCGAGAGCCAGGCCTTGGTCACCTCCAACGACGCCGAGGGCGACACCGCCGCCGTGGACCTCCTCGGCGCCTCAAACATCCCCTCGCTCAAGATCAGCCCCGATCCCTACGACTTCGGCGAGAACTACGTCGGCTGCCTACGCGACGGCGAGCTCACCCTAGAGAACGTCGGCGTCGGCGCGCTCACCATCTCCAGCATCGCCCACTCCGGCGGCGCCTGGACGCTCGAGGCCCCCAGCGGCTTGCCCCTCACGCTTGAGGGCGGCGAGAAGTCTTCAGTGTTCCTGGAGTTCTTGCCCGGCGAGGCCGGCGACTTTGAGGGCACGCTCACCGTCATCTCCGATGAGCCTCTGGGCACCCGCACCGCCACCCAGCTCGGCGCGGCGGAGTGGGTGGGCGAAGGCGAAGACCACTTCATCGTCGAGGCCGACCCCCCGGCGGACATCATGTTCTTGGTGGACCAGTCCTGCTCCATGGACGACAACACCGCCATCCTCAACGCCAACTTCAACACCTTCATCAACGACCTCAGCAACTACACGACCAACTGGCACGTCATGGTCGTGAACGACGACGACGGCTGCGCCCGCCAAGACGCGAAGTACGGCAACGTCAGCGTGCTCACCGAGACCACGCCCAACGTCGCCGACGCCTTCGGGGACTACACCCTGGGCGTCAACGGCGGCGGCTTCTTCGGCGAGCCGGCGAACACCGAGGCGCTCTTGACCACGGCGGCCCTGGCCACGAGCCCGGGCAAGATGGCGAGCTGCAACATGGGCTTCCGCCGCGACGAGGCGCTTTTGCACGTCATCTTCGTGACCGATGAGCCCGAGCAGTCTTCTGCGAAGACCTGGTCCGTGCTCACGAACGAGATCGTCGCGAACGTCGGCGCGGGCAAGGTGAAGCTCTCGGCCATCGCTGGGGACGTCCCCGGCGGCTGCGCCACGGCCGACGCCGGGACGGGCTACTACGACGCCGTCGGCATGACCGGCGGCGAGTTCCTCTCCATCTGCGCGCCCGAGCTGGACGGCCTACATGCCGCTCCTCGCCAGCGCCTCGGTGAAGGTCAACCAGTTTGACCTCTCCAGCACCGCCGCGCCGAGCACGGTGCGGGTGTGGGTGAACGGCACCGAGCGCACCGGCGGCTGGACCTTCGAGGTCGCCGACAACGCCGTCTTGTTCACCACCGACATCCCCGAGTCCGGCGACACCATCGACGTCACCTACTCGATGCTCGTGACCTGCGACTGAGGCGCGCCTTCAGGGACGAGGCGCACCACACGCTGGGGCGTGGCCACTCGGAGCTGCGCCCTGTCAAACGCGCTCTTCACGGCGGCCATGAGCTTGGTCTTGCCCGAGACGACGTTGGTGGTGGCCACCCAGGCCAAGACCTGCACCCGCACGCCGAGCTCGTTGAGCTCTAAGATGCGCACCTCGGGGGCGGGCTGCTCCAAAAACTCGGGGTCGTCATCGGCGGCGTCGAACAGCGCGGCCTGAACCCGGGTGAGATCCGTCTCGTGGGGCACGGTGACCACGACGTCTACCCGTCGAAGGGGGTACCGCGTGAGGTTCGTCAGCTCGGACTTCACGAGGGTCTCGTTGGGGATTCGCACGAGCAGGTTGTCGAAGGTGCGCACCTTCACCGAGAGCAGGTCCACGGAGATCACCGTGCCCACGGTGCCCGCGACCTGGATGACGTCGCCCACCTTAAACGAGCCCTCAAAGATCAGGAAGATGCCGCTGATGAGGTTGGAGGCGGACGTCTGGGCGGCGAAGCCCAAGGCCACGGTGACGAGGCCCGCCGCGCCCAAGAGCACGCCGAGGTCAAACCCGAGCACCTCCAAGGCCAAGGCGAAGGTGATGGCGGTGAGTGAGTAAGAGACCGCCCGGGCGGCGGGGGCGGCGAACTCGGGGCTGGGGCTGCGCTCCACCGCACGCTCAGCACCTCGGCTGAGCAGGCGGGCAAAGGGCAGGCCCAACGCCAGCACCAAGAACGCCTGAACGAGGACCGGGGCCCACTGGGTGAACAAGGCCGCGGGGTCGAGCTCGGCGAAGGGGTTCACGCGATGCTCCGGCCAAAGAGCGCGCCCTCAAACGCGCGCAGGTTGAACGAGCGGCCGCCGGGGGCGCGGGGCGGGCTCAGCAGCTCGCCGCCGACGGCCTCCCGGGGGGGCTCACCGTCCACCGTCACCCGGGCCTCACCCTCGGCGTCGTCGCGGCGGGTGAGGGTGATACGCTCGGTCCACAAGCGGCGGTCGGGGGTGCCGTAGATCGAGAGCTGGCCGACGGGCACCCGCAGCCGCGCCACGGTGAACGGCTCCTGGGCGCTGTTCACGATGACGACGGGGGTGATGGCGCGGTGGGGCTTCCACAGGCGGTCGGCCCAGGTGAGGCTCAGGTGAGTCGCCAAGGCGTAGCAGAGCTGGCCCTGGTGGTCTAAGGGGCCAAACCAGGTGTCCGAGGGGCGGTGGCTGGGCAGCTCCAACAGCAGGCGCCGGGCCTCCCCCACGAGCAGGCGTAACCAGACGGGGCTAGAGACGTAGGCGCGCACCTCTTCGCCGGGCAACAGCGTCAGGGGCTCCTCGGGCCGGATGATGACCGGGCGGTCGGCCAAGGCCGGGGCGAGGCGCAGGCGGCTGGGCTCCTCGGTGAACCCAAACCGCCAGGTGTTGAGCTTGGGGGACGCGCCGCCGGGCTCGTCCTCGGGGCTCACGTGATCCACCTCAGGCGCCCGGGCGAGCTGGTTTGGGTCGCTCAGGCTGGAGACCCGAAGCTCCCGCGCGCGCCGCGAGACACGAAGCTCCAAGGGGCCGAGCCGGACACGCAGCGCGCGGTCCAGCTCCAGAGGGTACTCAGCGGTCCAGGGGATCATCTCGATCATACAGCCCCTGTAACCTCACCCACACCGGATCAGACGCGCTCGATGAGCACCCCGGGCTCCTTGCGGTCGGGCATCGCCGCGGCGGCCTCAAAATCGGCGGCGAAGGAGGGGTGGATCTCGAAGTGGCTGTCTTTGTTGAAGATGCGAATCTGGCCGATGGCGGCCTTCTGCACCTGACCCCGGCGGCAGATGAGCGGGACCATCCAGCGCGGGTCGGCGTTGTGGCGGCGACCGACGTTCACCCGGAACCAGATGCCCTCGGGGCCACGCTGAATCGGGCTGCCGCGGGGAGGGCCGCGGTCGTCCCGGGGGCCCGGGGCGGCGGGGCGCTCGTTGGGGGCGGCGGCCTCACGCTCGTTGACGTAGCGGGTGCCGGGGAGCTCTTCAGGCGCGGGCAGGCGGTCGCGGTGCTCACGCACCCACGCGGCCACGAGGCGCTCGGGGTCGTGGGCGGCGAGGAGCGCCCGGGCCACGGCGAGGTCTTCCTCAGTGGACTCGCCTTCAGGCACCATCGCCGCGGCGATACGCACCTGATCTTTGGCGAGGATCTCCTCAGGCATCGGCGGAGGCGACCAGGTGGCCTTGAGCTTGGCCTCATGCAAGAGGCGCAGGGCCACCCGTTTGCGGGGCTGGGGCACGATCAAGACCGCGAGGCCTTTTCTGCCCGCGCGCCCAGTGCGGCCGCTGCGGTGGAGCAGCGCCTCGGCGTCCAGGGGGAGATCGGCGTGGATGACCAACGCCAGATCGGGGAGGTCGAGGCCACGGGCGGCGACGTCGGTGGCGACGAGCACCCGGGCGCGGCCGTCACGAAGGGCCTGCAAGGAGCGGCTGCGCTCGGCCTGGGTGAAGTCGCCGGAGAGCGCCGTGGCCGAGAAGCCGCGCTCCATGAGCCGGGCGTGCAGGTGGTGAACGGCCTCGCGGGTGGAGACAAACACCAAGGCGCCGGGGGCGTCCACCAGCCGCAGCACGTTCACCACGGCGCGCTCACGCTCCGCCGGGGAGACGAGCACGGCGCGGTACTGGATGTCGGCGTGGGCCTGGCCTGAGGACACGGCCAGGCGCTCGGCGTTCTTCTGGTAACGTTTGGTGAGGCCGAGGATGCCCTCGGGCAAGGTGGCCGAGAACAGGAGCGTGCGGCGCTCCGCGGGGGCGGCGGTGAGCAGCTTCTCAAGCTCCTCCCGGAAGCCCATGTCGAGCATCTCGTCGGCCTCGTCGAGCACGATGGCGCGCAGCGACTTGAGGTCCAGAGCACCTCGCTCCAAGAGATCCACGAGCCGACCCGGCGTGCCGACGACGATGTGCTGGCCATCGGAGAGCGCGCGGAGCTGGCGCCGCATGTCGGTGCCGCCGACACACACGCAGACGCGGCCGCCGGCGGGGCGGTAGAGCCAAGACAGCTCACGCTCGACCTGCATCGCCAGCTCACGGGTGGGCGCGATGACGATGGCGAGGGGCGAAGGCGCGTGAGGGAGGCGGTCGGCGTCTCCCAGAAGCGTCGGGGCCAAGGTGAGGCCGAAGCCCACCGTCTTGCCGGAGCCGGTCTGGGCGGAGACGAGGAGATCCCGTGTCTCTAGCCCCTCCTTCAGCACGGCGGCTTGGACAGGGGTGGGCTCGGCGTAGCCGCGCTCTTCGAGGGCGCGGCGGAGGGCAGGATGGGCGAGGTCGAATGACATGGCGCGAAGCTAACCCGTCCCCTCATACACGGAGCAGAAATCCGCCCCACCTCCTCACGGCCCTGAGAGCTCCGTCGGGATCACCCTCGCCTCCAGCAGCGAGCCCTCCCAGGTGCTCGGGATGACCATGCCCTCAAGCTCTAAGGCCACGCCCTGCACACTTCTCACGCCTCCGCACTGGAAGATTCCCGTGCCGGGCGTCACCGGGCAGCGCACCTTCTTGCCATCAGAGCTCACCACCACAAACAGCCGCCCAAAGAGCTTGTCGATGCTCATCACGCGCCCGGAGAACCCCGCGTTTAGGGCCCCGGCGCTTGATGACGGCGCTTCAGTGCGCTCGGGCCGGGTCTCGTAGAGCTGGAAGAGGATCACGCCGGTGCCGTCTTGAAGCTCCTCACGCCGCACGGCGACCGGCGCCAAGATGGCCTCTACGCGGGCCAGCTCTTCAGCGCGGTAAGAGGCCTTGTCGACGACGACGTACTTGAGGCCCTCGCCCATGAGCCACGCGAGATCGGGGCCATAGGCGTCGGCTGGCAAGAGCGCCGAGCCCGGCACCCCGCGCCCGTAGGCCTGGAGCGCGAGATCGGTGAGGTTCTTGGGCGTGAGCCCCGTGGCGCCCGAGCGCGCGGTGAGGGTGACGAGGTTCGGCTTGTACCAGCCCGCTTTGCCCATCAAGCGTCTGGAGCGCGAGGTGGTCCGCCGAGGCGATCTGGGCGGAGAGGCTGGCGAACACCGGGGTCTGGCTGCGCAGCTCTTGGCGCTCGCCGGGGCGCTCGATCGGCACCATCAACACCGCGCAGTCCTCGTCGTCCTCGGCGATCTGGGCCACGAAGCTCGGCGCGGGCAGCTCCAAGAGCGGGTACGCCAGACGCCAGCCCCCGGCGATGGCGCCCCACCACGCCAACCACGCGGCGATGGGCAGGCTCACAAGCCCCTCCAAGGCTGGCTTTCGCAGGATCTCGCTGAGCCCAACCCCCGCCGCCGCGCCCCAGGCCACGGCCAGCGGCGCCATGAACCGCCTCGGGAACCGCACGACCTCACCGATGGGGCTCTCCGCCCAAGGCCGCACGAGGTTGTCGTCGAGGGCCAAGAGCAGGTACACCCCGCCCAAGGCCGTGAGCCACGGAGCTTTGCGCAACGCCAAGAGCGCGCCCAGCGCGAAGGCGATCCAGTGGGTCCAAGGCGGGGCGTAGAGGTCACCCACCCGCCAGCCGCGGGCGCCGGGGCTCATGGCGAGCTGCTGCAGCAGGTCGAGCTGGGCGGCGTTTGTGGCGCGCAGGGCCGATGGATCGCCCTCCCCCGCCGTCGCCATGGCCGCCGCGGCGCCCTGCAGCACCGGACCGAGCGGCACGGCGAGCAGGCCCAGACCGACGGCGACGGTGAGCGCCGCCGCCGCGCCGCCGACGAGGCCCTCACGCCGCCGAAGCCCCGCCAAGGCCGCGATCACCGCCAGCGCCGTGAAGCTCCCGTAATACACCGACTCCAGACAGGTCAGCACAAAGAGCAGACCCGTGATGACGCCCCAGCGCCAGCTCCCGGCCACGGCGCGCACCATGGCGCCCAAGGTGAGCGGCACCCAGCCCACCGCCAGGATCTCCACGGTGCCGTCGCGCAGGGCCCCGCCCAGGAGCGGCTGCGTGGCGGCGAGGGCCCCGGCGATGGCCGCCCCGCCCCAGCCGCCGCCCAAGGTGCGCACCAGCCAGCCCGTCGCCCAGGCCGCGAAGACCGTGTGCAGGCACACCAAGGCCGTGATCGCCGTGGCCGCGCCGAACACCCAGGTGATCGGCGCCACAGCGATCAACGAGACCGCCGGGAACACCAAGGCGTCAACCCCGGCGGGGAAGTTCACGAGCGTGGTCGAGAACGGCCAGCCCGGCAGCTCCGCGGCGACGAGCCACGCCGACCACCACGCCCGCAAGACGTCCGATCCGGGCTCACCCGGCAGATGGGTGCCCAGGCGTTGAAGCGCGGGGCCATGAAGCAGGGCCGCGAGGCAGACGCAGAAGCCGAGGCCGATCCACGGCGCACGTTGGAGCAAGAGGTCTTGGGTCTCGGGCCAGGTGAGGCGCTTCATCTTGATGCACCCTGGATCGTCATGTCAGCCGCCGTATCCACGTCGCCGGACGATGATCTCGCGCATGATCTCCGAGGTCCCGCCGCCCAAGGGCAGAAGCCGCGCGTCGCGATACAGCCGCTCGACGAGATGATCCGCCATGTAGCCATGTCCGCCGAAGATCTGAACGGCCTGATCGCAGACCCACAAACACGCGTCAACGGCGTGATTTTTGGCCATAGCGACCTCAGCGATGACATCCTCACCGCGCCGTGCGCGCTCGGCGACCACCGCCACGAAGGCCCTGGCGGACTCCTCCCGGGTGGCCATGTCGGCGAGACGGTGGCGGATCACCTGAAAACGCCCGATGTTCCGCCCGAAGGCGGCGCGCTCGACGGCGTAGCGCTCGGCCTCCTCCAAGGCGAGCTTCGCCGTGGCCACGGCCATCGCCGCGAGCATCAGGCGCTCGGGCACAAAGTTCGACATGAGCAGGGTGAAGCCGCCGTCTTGTTCCCCGATGAGGTTCTCGGCGGGCACGCGGCAGTCATCAAAGAAGAGCGTCGCGGTGTCCGAGGCGCGCCAGCCCATCTTCTCCATCGGCGGGCTGGCGGCGAAGCCGGGGGTGCCGCGCTGAACGATGAACAAGGAGATCCCCGCGTGGCCCGCCTCGCCGGTGCGGGCGGCGACGACGGCGAGGTCGGCGCGTACGCCCGAGGTGATGAAACACTTCGCGCCGTTGAGCACGAAGTGATCGCCGTCACGCACGGCGCGGGTGGTGATGCCCGCCACATCGGAGCCCGCGCCGGGCTCGGTGACCGCGAGGCAGGCCACCTGCTCCCCACGCAGGACCGGGGGCACAAAACGCGCGCGCTGGGCCTCGGTGCCGTGCTCGACGAGGAGCGGCAGGGAGATGGCGTGGCTGCCTAAGCCCGCGGCCACGCCGCCAGAGCCGCCGCGCACCAGGGCCTCGGTGACGATGAGGCGGTGAAACACGTCGCCGCCAGAGCCCCCCAGCGCCTCGGGGTAACCCACGCCCAGAAGCCCAGCGTCCCCGGCCGCCCGGGCCAAGGACTCGGGGAACCAGCCCGCGCGCTCCCACGCCGCGACGTGGGGGCGGATCTCGCGCTCTACGAAGCGCTGGGCGGACTCGCGCAAGGCGAGGTGGGTGTCGTCGTAGAAGAGCGCGAGCATGATCCTTTGGGGGAGCGCAGGGGGACGCGCCAGAGGTTACCACTGCTTCCCCCAAGCATGTTGCCCCCGCCTCAAGGCCTATGCGCGACCGACGCCAATCACGTCTGCGCGTGCGCGGCTTGTAGCCGGGGGCCGCCCGTGGCATCCTCGTGGATCTTCCGGGCGCGATCTTCTCGCGCTCACCGCCCAGGAAGGGCCGCCGACTTCGTCTGCGCTCTACACCCCCAAGCCTGAGCCTCCGCGAATGAAGACCTGCCCCCTGTGCGGCGCCGAGTACCCGAACAGCGACGCCTTCTGCTTTAAGGATGGCCGTCCGCTGGTGAGCGCCGCGCCCAAAGCGCCGCCCCCTCCGCCAGCGCCGCCCCCAGACGCCTTGACCTTGGAGGGTGTCGCCCTGAGCGACGTGATCGCGGTGGGTTACTCGACGGCGATCTGGCGCGGTGTGGACGCCCAAGGCCAGGCCGTCGCGGTGCGGGTGCTCGTGCCGTCACTGCAAGATCGGGCCCAGGTGCGCGAGTCTTTTGTCGCCGTCGCGAAGCTGCGGCAGAGCTTCCAGCACCCAAGCCTCGTGGCCGTGCGACAGATCCTCCGCACCAACGGCCTCACCGCGACGGTCTCCGAGCTCATCGACGGCGTAGACGTCGCCGCTGTCGTGCGCCGCCAACGCTCCACGAGCAGCCGTGGCCGAGTGGAGCGCACCGCCGCGTTGGGTGTGCAGGCCGCGGGCGCCTTGGCCGCGCTCCACGCCGCGTCCCCGATCACCGGCTCGGCGGTTCAGCTCCTTCATGGCCGCCTCTCCACGCGCAAGCTCATGGTCCAGCGCGACGGCCTCGTGCGTATGCTCGGCGGCGGCCTCGTGCCCGCGCCGGTCCCTCCGGCGACACCCGCGAACAACGGCCTGTACGCCTTCCTGGCGCCCGAGCAGATCCAGCAAGGCCCCTTAGACTCCCGCACCGACGTCTACGCCTTGTGCCTGAGCCTGTGGACCGTCGCCACGGGCCGTAACCCCAACCACCGCCCCAACGTCGAGCAGACCCTACGCGCCGGGGCCGAGGGCCCGCCGCCGCTGGGCGACGTCAGCGCTGAAGAGCGCGCGCTGTTTGAGCTTCTGCGCGAGGGCTTACACCCCGACCCCTACCAGCGCCCGTCGAGCACGGCGGAGCTAGCGCTGAGCCTTCAAGAGCACCTCGGCGACGTGAACCCCCAGGCGCCTTGGCGCTCGCTCCTGGCCGAGCTCTTCCCACAAGAGGCCAGCGCGCCGCCGATCCTCTCCGGCTTCCCGGCCTCGGATGAGCTGGATGAGCTGCGTGACCGTCTTTGGTCGGTGAGCCCCGCCGGGCGCCGAGCCGAGGTCGCGCCGCCGCCGGTGCGCGCGCCGATCGTCGAGGCCCCGCCGCCGGTGGTGGCCCCGCCTCCCCCTGTTCAGGCCTCGCCCGTCGTCGAGCCCGCCCCCATTGAGGAGCCTCCGCCCGTCGTCGCGCCCTCCCCGGTTGAAGAGCCGACGCCCCTCGTCGAGCCCGCCCCAGCGGAGGACCCCACGCCCATCGTTGAGCCCGCCCCGGTGGAGGAGCCCGCCCCCAGCGTCGATCAGGCCGTGCCTCCGGTGGTGGACGCCGCCCCCGCGCCGCTCACCGAGCCCCCGCCGGTCCACAAGCCCGCCTGGGCGGAGCCTCCGCCGCCAAAGCCCGCCCAAGAGGATGACGACGAGCTCGCCGCGTGGAATGAGCGTGAGGTCGAGGCGCCCGTCGCCGCGCCGCCGCCCAAGAAGAGCAGCGCCCCCCTCGTCGTGATCGGCGTCGCCGTGATGATCGCGCTCCTCGCCGTCGTCATCGCGCTCACGAGCGGCGGCGGGGACAAGCCCGCCCCCGAGGCGACACCGACGAAGGCGACGCAGGCGGTGAGCCCCGCCCAGCCGCCTCCCAAGCCCGCGCCGCCCGTCGCGCCAGCCCCCGTCGAGCCGCCCCCGGCTGAGGCGCCCCCGGTGGAGCCGCCGCCTCTCGGTGAGCCCGCCCCAAGCGCCGCGCCGCCGGCCGCCGCGGCGCCCGTCGTGGCGCCAAAGCCCGCTGAGACGCCCAAGCCCGCCGCCGTGAAGCCCGCCGAGCCGCCCAAGCCCGCCGAGCCCCGGGGCGCGCCCTTGCCCGCCAACGACGACCCCTGGGGCACCCAGACCGAGCCGCCCAAGCCCGCTGAGACGCCCAAGCCCGCCGGAACCGACGACGAGAACCCCTGGGGCTGAGCCTCGCGCCCGCGGACGCGCCGAAAAATCGCTGACGGTCCCAGCGCGCGAACTTTGAGCGCGCCCTCGCCAGCTCTGCGCTCAGGAGGTTAGCCCAGCTCATCCATGATGCGCTCGCGCGAACCGCCAGGATCCCCGATGACCGATCTTCAGTCCGCCGCCTTGCTCACCGAGGTGCGCGCCCTCCTCCAGTCCGCCCGCGCCTTGGCCGCCCGGCAGGTCAACGCCCTGCAGGTGCTGACCAACTTTGAGATCGGCCGCCGCATCGTCGAGCACGAGCAAGGCGGAGAGGAGCGCGCGGAGTATGGTCGCGCGGTGGTGAAGGCGCTGTCGATGGCGTTGACGGCGGAGTTTGGGCGGGGCTTCTCCGTCGAGAGCTTGTGGACGATGCGGCGCTTCTTTATGACCTATCAGGGGCGTCACCCAAAACTGCAGACGCTGTCTACATTTTCTTCAACACCCTCGCTCGCCGCCCCACAGCTCCCCTCCCCGCTCTCCCAGGCCACGCCGCCCTTCACCCTGAGCTGGTCCCACTACGTCCTCTTGCTCGCCATCGACGACCCCAACGAGCGCAGCTTCTACGAGATCGAGGCCACCCGCGCGGGCTGGTCCCTGCGTGAGCTGCGCCGCCAGTTTGACTCCAGCCTCTATGAGCGCCTCGCGCTGTCCCGGGACAAAGACGGCGTGATGGCCCTGGCCGCCCAAGGCCAGCAGGTGACGAGCCCCGCCGACCTGCTCAAAGACCCCTTCGTCTTAGAGTTCCTCGGCTTAGAGGAGCGCACCCAGTACAGTGAGTCCGACCTTGAGACGGGCCTGCTTGGCAAATTAGAGCAGTTCATGCTGGAGTTAGGCCAAGGCTTCTTGTTTGAGGGCCGCCAGCGGCGCTTTAGCTTTGACGAGGAGCACTACTACGTCGATCTCGTCTTCTACAACCGCCTGCTGCGCTGTTTTGTGCTGTTTGACCTCAAGATCGGCAAGCTCACCCACCAAGACCTCGGCCAGATGCAGATGTACGTCAACTATTACGACCGTCACGTCAAGCTGGCTGAGGAGGGCCCCACCATCGGCGTCGTCTTGTGCAAAAAGAAGCACGACGCGCTCGTTGAGATCACCCTGCCCGCCGGGGCCAACATTCACGCCAAAGAGTACAGCCTCGTGTTGCCCTCAAAGGCCGAGCTGCGGCGTAAACTCTTGGAGTGGACGGGCGAGGCTGACGCGGCGGCGGACTCGCTGACGCACCCTCAAGATTCCTGACACACCTCGGGATCGCCCGGCTAAGCTGCGCTTGAGACCCCTTGCTCAGCAGGTTCATGATGACACGACACGTCCCCCTCGTTGTTCTGCTCCCTACCCTCCTCGCCCTCGGCTGCAAGGGCGGCCTCTTCGCGGACGACACCGGCCAAGGCGCCTACGCGGACGAGGACGAGGACGGCTTTCAAGGCATCGACGGCGACTGCGACGACCAAGATCCGAGCGTCTTCCCTGGGGCGGCGGAGCTCGCCGGAGACGGCGTAGACAACAACTGCGACGGCCTCGACGGCAGCGCCGACTCCCTCCAGGACGAGGCCGTGTTCACCCTGACCGGCGAGGAGCTGCGCCCCAGCTTAGGTTCGCGGGTGGCCGTGGTTCGGGACATGGACGGAGACGGGCACGCAGAGCTCGTGATGACCCAACAGCTCGTGGGCCTTGAGAACTCCGCGGAGGAGCTCACGGAGCAGGTCGTGATCGTGCCCGGCCCCCTCGACACGACCACCACTCTTGAGGACGCCGTTCGCTGGTCCTCAGAGTCGACCTCCTTCCACAACATCGCCGACGGTGGCGACATGAACGGCGATGGTCTCAGCGAGCTCATCATCGCGGCCCCCGGCTACACCGAGCCCGAGACGAACGCCGGCCGCGTGTGGGTGTTGGTCGGCGGCGCCACGCCGCTCCCCGGCCTCTACTCCTTGGAGACGCTCAGCGACACCATCAGCCACGACGAGTCCTTTGGCAGCATCGGATCCGCGCTCAGCGGCGGCGGTGACCTGAACGGGGACGGGCTCGCGGATCTGCTGCTCACGAGCCCCTCACAGCTCCTCGCCACCCCCACCACCGGCCTCGTCCTGGGCTTCGAGGGCCCCATCACCGGCGCCATCACCACCGACGACGCCACGTTTGGTCTGAGCGGCGTAGACCCCGGCGACCTCCTGGGCGAGACCATCGCCTGGGCGGGGGACATGAACGGCGACGGCCATGACGACATGCTGGTGAGCGCCCCAGCGAGCGGAGAGGCGGGCGTCGGCCAGGTGTGGCTGGTCTACGGGCCCCTCTCTGGAGCGCTGACCGTGAGCGACGCCGACGCCAGCCTCGTCGGAGACGCCCAGACCGCATTCAGCTTCGGGAGCAGCCTCACCGCCGCAGGCGACACAGACGGCGATGGTGTAGACGACGTGCTCATCAGCAGCCAATTCTACGCCGCAGACGGGGAACGCGCCGGGCGGAGTTGGCTCTTTCTTGGTGGCCTGTCGGGCACCTACAGCGTCACCGACGCCGAGGCCACCTTCCTCGCCCTTGGCCCAGGCGATTGGCTCGGCGCCGCCACGCTGAGCGCGGGCGACATCAACGACGACGGCCTCTCAGACGTGCTCCTGAGCGCACCCCAGCAGGTGTACCGGGGCGGAGACCACCTCCCCCGGGTGAGCCTGTTTTATGGCCCCTTCAGCGGCGAGCTGACCGCTGAGCACGCCGACCGTGTGTGGTCCTCCGCCGTGAACACCGACCTGGCGGGCGTCTCGATGGCCGTTGGGGGTGACCTCACCGGCGACGGCGCCGCAGACCTCGCCATCAGCGCGCCGAGACACCCCGTCGATGGGCGCCCCGTGGGCCGAGTCTATGGGGTCACGTTGGAGTGACGCTCGCCCGAGAACTCTGACGCTCACCTCCAAAACCTGACACCCCACACAGACTCACCGCCCCAGCCGCCGCCCCCGCAGCACGCCCAGCGCCCGGCGTAACCCCGGCAGCAGGGCCGCATACGCCGGGCACCGCGCGGCGAACAGCGCGTCCGTGGCCTCGATCAGCGCCTCGGCGGCGTCGGCCTGGCCGCCATGCGCCCGAGACAAGGCGTCGAGCTGGGGCAAGTGCTCCCCCAACGGCAGGCTGAGCAGGCTGAGGCGGGCGATCTCCGAGGGCACAAGCTCGCTCACGCCGCCGCCATACGACCGGCCCTCTAGCTCAACGCTGAGCAAGGTGAGGCTCGTGTGGAACGAGACGACGAGGTCAGCGGCGCTCAAGCCGGCGCTGGGCAATGGCGCGCCCTGGTAGATCGTGTCGGTGGTCAACAGACCGGCGGCGTTGTGCTGCAGGCGGTGGTGCAGGTGCGCACGTTTGGCCAACAACAAGGCGCCCGGCGCCACCACGGGCACGCGGTACCAGGGGCGGCGCACGCGGCACTTGTACCGTTCGGGGATGCCCTCGGCCTCGGCGGTCTGAAGGTAGGCCAAGGCGCGGGCGTGGGGCGGAGGGCGATCGGCGGAGAGGTCGAGGAGCCAGGCGCGCTCCCCCTCAGCGCGGGCGGCGGCGTGGTCGGCCTCGGTGACGATGAGGCCCCCGGTGTGCCCGGCGCGGGCCAAGAGCGGGCGGGCCCAGGGCGTGAGGTCAAACGCGGCGAGGGTGGTGTCGGTGACGGTGAAGAAGGCGTTCGCCCCGGTGACCGTGGAGACGCTCAAGCGGGCCAAGGCGCCGAAGGGGCGAGCCTCGGGCAACAGACGCGCCTCGGCCAAGGCGGCGCGAGACTCGGCGTCTAAGACGAGGCCGGTCCAGGGGCCCTCACCCGGCGGCAGCGGCTCCTCGGGGCCCAAGGCGCCGCTGAGGCCCACCCGGGCGCGGCCCTCCCCCGCCGCGACCCAGCGCCCGCTGAGCACCACCACCTCTTGCAGCACCTTGGGGAACGAGCCTCGGGGGAAAAGATCGAGGCGCAGGGCCTCGGACTGGGCGCTCAGGGCGGCGCGCAGGGGGCCCGTAGACGCCGTCGAGAGCAGCTCCGCGGGCAAGACCAGCGCGAAGGCGCCGCCGGGGCGAAGCTGGTGCAGGGCCACGAGCACAAAGGGCACCCAGAGGTTCGCCACGCCGCCCACGGCGCGGCCTTGGGCATGAAGCAGCGCGTCGGCCTGGGCGCGGTCCTCGGCGGGCACAAACTGGTATCGAACGAAGGGCGGGTTGCCGACCACGGCGTCGACGGGGGCCGGGGCGCGCGCCGCCCAGGCGAAGAAGCTCTCGTTGTGGACCTCAGCGGGGGCGGCGGCGGCGGCGAAGGGGAGCTTGGCGGCCTCAGACGGCTCTCGCTCAACCGCGATCAGGCGGCGCGGCGCGTCGGCGGCGGCGGCCAAGGCACGAACGAAGGCGCCGTCCCCGGCGCTGGGCTCTAGCACCGTGGCGCCGGTCAACGACGCCCCGCGGGCCTCCCGCAGCCGCTCTAGGGTGAACATCACCAGCGGCGCGGGGGTGTAGAACCCTCCACGGAGCTTCTCGGGGCTGACCTCGTCGGCGCGGCGCATCCACGCGGAGTATCCCGATGGGCCCAAGCGCACCCTCGGCTCTTTTTGCGATTCAGTTGGTTTGACGATCGGGTCGCGACGCGTCTATGAAGAGAGCATGCCCCGCTCCCGCCTCGCACGCGCCGCGCTCCTGTTCATGGCCTTGTTGGCCTGGACGATGGGCCTCGGCGCGCGGCTGGTGCATCGGGTTGAGGTCACCCACGTCGTCTGCGCCGCCCACGGGGCGCTGATGGAGCTCGGTGAGGAGTCCGCTGAAGGCTCAACCGAGGTCGCCAGCCCGGGTGATGCGGGCGGCGATCCAGACGACGATGACCACGGCGAGCACGATCACGACTGCTCCTTAGACGGGGTCTCCGCCGTCGCCTTGGCCTCGGCCCCTCCGGCGCTGGGTTTCCCCTGGGCGTTCGCCCGCGCCCACGACGACCGCGCGGCGCGTCTGCCCCTGGCCCGCGGGCCGCCTCTGGCCTTCGCGCCCAAGACCTCACCCCCCGTGCGTCGCTCCTGAGCGTGTGGCGGAGCCTTTGGGCTCCATCCCCATCCCTCTTGATCGGCGCCTGTGATGTCTTCGTGCTCGTTCGTGTTTCTGTGGACCTTGTCCGCCTTCGCCCAAGAGTCTCCCGCGGAGGAGCCCGCCCCGCTCACCCCGGAGGAGCTCGCGGAGCTTGAGGCCGCCCTCGGCGCAGACCTGAGCGCCGCGCCTCCCCCGCCGCCGCCCACCGCCGCCAGCCCCTTCCCCAGCGCCGCAGGCCAAGGGCGCGGGGCGGTGGCGATGCAGTCGATGAACCCCGACCTCTCGTTCATCGCCGACTTCGCCCTCGCGGGGTTCAGCTCGGACGCGCCGCTGATGTCCGGCGGCCACGATCCCCAGGTGAACGGCTTCAACCTCCAGCAGCTTGAGCTGGCCATCGGCTCGGCCGTAGACCCTTACCTACGCTTTGACGCGAACGTCGTGTTCTCGCAGTTCGGCGTCGAGATCGAGGAGGCCTACGGCACCACCTTGGGTTTGCCCGGGCGCACCCAGATTCGCGCGGGGCAGTTCTTGACCCGGTTTGGGCGGATCAACAACAGCCACCCCCACTCCTGGGCGTTTGTAGACCAGAGCTTCGCCATCGGGCGGGTGATGGGCGGCGAAGGCAACCGGGGCCTGGGGGTGGAGGGCTCGGTGCTGCTGCCGACGCCGTGGTTCGCTGAGCTCATCGTGTCCGAGACCATGGCCAACGGCGAGGCCACGGCGCGCAGCTTTTATGGCGCCAAAGACCTCGGCGTCGGCAGCCCTCTGGACCTCCAGACGACGGCGTCGCTCAAGCAGTTTTTCCCCTTGGGGGACGACTGGTCGCTGTTGACGGGTCTGTCGTGGGCGGGCGGGCCGAACCCCAGCGGGCGCGGCAACCGCAGCGAGCTCTACGGCGGCGATCTCACCCTACGTTACCGCCCGATCACCCGGCAGAGCTTCACCCAGGTGACGCTCACGACGGAGTGGATTCATCGGCGCCGCCAGGTGGCGGATGATGTGCTGCTGGATTTGACCTCGTATACCCAGCTCCAGTGGCGTTTTGCCCAGCGTTGGGCCTGGGCCGGGCGCTACGAGCTGGGCACCCCGGCCCGGGCGATGAGCGGCGCCGCCGACATTGAGGACCCGCTCGACCCGGAGTGGACCGCCCTGCGCCAGCGCGGCGCGGTGAACCTCAGCTTCTGGCCCACGGAGTTCTCGCGCATCCGCCTGCAGTACGACCTCGACCTGCCCGGCTGGCGGCCCGTCCCCGAGCACGCCGTCTTTCTCGCCTTTGAGCTCGTCGTCGGGGCGCACGGCGCCCACGCCTTCTGAGGAGAAGACCCCATGATCTCCGCATCTTCCCTGCTTCGGCTCGCCCTGCTCACCCTGCTCAGCGTCCTGCTGCGCCTGCCCTCGGCCCAGGCCGCCGTGCGGGTGGTGACGACGCTCCCCGACCTCGCGGCCTTGGCCAAAGAGCTCGGCGGCGGCGCGGTCACGGTGACTTCGCTCGCCCTGCCCACCCAAGACGCCCACTGGGTTGACGCCCGGCCGAACCTCGCCCTGGAGCTCTCCAAGGCCGACATGTTGCTGGTGGCGGGCCTCGATCTGGAGGTTGGTTGGTTGCCCAATCTACTCACCGGGGCGCGGAACCCCGACGTTCAGATCGGCGCCAAGGGCTATGTGGACTGCTCGCAGTATGTGCAGCTCCTCCAGGTGCCCACCGTCGCCGTGAACCGCAGCATGGGCGACGTTCACCCCGGCGGCAACCCGCACTACCTCTACGACCCCCGGCGGGCGAAGAGCGTGGCGGCGGGCATCGCCTCGCGGCTTGTGCAGCTCGACCCGGCCCAGAGCGCGGTCTACCAGACGAACCTCACCCGCTTACACAAAGAGCTCGACGCCGCGATCCTGCGCTGGGAGGGCCAGCTCGCCGGGCTCAAGGGCGTGCCGGTGGTGGGTTACCACAACTCTTGGCCCTACCTCGCCGACTGGCTGGGCTTCACGATCATCGAGCACATCGAGCCCCGCCCGGGCATCCCGCCGACGCCCACCCACGTCTCCCACGTGCTCCAGACGATGAAGGCCCAGGGCGCGCGGCTGCTCATCCAAGAGAGCTGGTTCCCGACGACGACCACCCAGCTCGTCGCCGATAAGTCCGGGGCCAAGCTCGTGATTCTGCCCGGCGGCGCCGATGTGGCCGCTGGGGAGACCTACCTCCAGAACATGGACCAGCTCATCAGCGCCCTCGCGGCGGGCTTGGGGGGCTGATGAGCCGCGTCTCGCTGCTCCTCCTCGTCTCGGTGGGCGCCTCGGCCTGCACCTTCGCCCCGGGAAACGCCGGGTTCGCCACCTTGACCGACGCCCAGCTCAGCGCCGCCCACGACCCCGGCGAGGCGCGGGATCTCGGCGAAGACGGCCTGCTCACGAACGAGGGCTACGCCGTGAAGCTCTCGGCGCTCACCCTCACCGTGGGCGCCCTGCACCTCGACGAGCTTCAAGGCGCCTCCGACGTCAACTTTGACCCGGCGAACCCGCCTGAAGGCTACGGCCTCTGCCACGGCGACCACTGCCACGCCGACACCGGCGAGCTGGTGAGCTACGCCGAGATCATCGCGGAGCTGGCCGGGGAAGGCGCCGAGCTCGTCCCCGTGGTGAGCTTGGCGGTGAACGACACCCTGGACCTGCTCGCCGGGGAGGACCGGGCGCTCACGGAGATGAGCCCGTCGGCGGATCTGCCCATGGTGGACATCTTGCAGGCGCGGCTGGAGGTGAGCGCGCTTCACCTGCGCGGCGTGGCGACGCCCTGGGATGAGCCCGAGGCCGGGGCTTTGGACCTCGTGATCGACCTGCCGCTCAGCGCGCCGCTGACCGCCGCCCTCGACCTCTCCATCAACCGCGACATCGATCCGCTGTTGAGCCTCAGCCTCGACCTGATCATCGACGGCACGCTCCTCGATGACCTCGATCTGGAGGCCCTGGCCACGGACGATGTGTGGTCCGTTGCAGACGCGGATCGCACAACTCCGGGCGTCGATGTGCTCTTGGACAACCTCTCTAAACAGACCCCGTCGGCCGAGATCCAAACCCAACGATAAACCTGGAGTCCCGACATGAACCGACACCTCACCCTGGCCCTCACCCTCGCCGCGCTGACCGCCTGCGGCAAAGAGACCGCTGAAGATCCCGCGCAGCACGCCTGCGACAACGCTGGCGTGGTCGGCGCGACCGCCGCCGCCGTCGCCGAGGGGGAGAGCCCCGCAGTCCTCGGCGAAGATCAGCCTACCCTCTACGCCCTCACCGACGGCGTGCCGGGCTACGTCATGCTCATCATTGAGGCCGACGAGGCCCTGCTGCTGTTCGCCGACACCGCGGATGTCGTCACTGGCCTGTGGGATGATTCCGACGCCGACATCTTGCCTGAGGGCGGCCCAAACGAGCTCTGCCCTGAGGACATCCCCGAACATTTCGACCTCGATCTGAGCGCCGGGACCTACCTCTTGGAGCTGGGCCCCGCGGCCGTGCCTGAGGTATGGCTGATGCTCACCCCCTCGGAAGGCCATGGACACGACGAGTAGCCCACGCCCGCTGCGGAGGCGCCGATTCTTTTGCGCTGTGAGGCGCTGGAGATCGGCTACCGTGGCCGCCCTTTGCTGCCGCCGATCACCCTCGACGTGCGCGCCGGAGAGCTCTGGGCGGTCATCGGCCGCAACGGATCGGGCAAGACCACCCTGTTTCGGGCGATGCTCGGCCTGAACCCGGCCCTTGGGGGTCGGGTGCAGCGCCTCGCCGAGATCGCCTACGTGGCCCAGCGCATGAGCTTTGATGAGCTCTACCCGGTCACCGTGGCCGAGGTGGTGCGCCAAGGAACCGTGCGCGGCTGGGGCTTCTTGCGGCCTTGGCGCCGGGCGTCTGTGGATGAGGCCCTGGACGCCGTGGGGGCCACAGCCCTGGCGGATCGCACGTTCAGGGCGCTCTCTGAGGGGCAGAAGCAGCGGGTGCTGTTGGCGCGGCTCGTCGCCTCGGGGGCGAAGCTGGCGCTCTTGGATGAGCCCACCGCGGCCATGGACGCCGTCGCCGAGCGTGAGGCGATGGGGCTCTTGGACAACCTGCGCAG
>JADKFE010000064.1 GCA_016717595.1 Deltaproteobacteria bacterium
TACCAGCTCAACGGCGAGGAGAAGTACACCTACGACTTCATCCTGGACCACCACGACGGCTGGGGCCAGGGGCGGCCCATCTTCTTCGCGGCCGAACCCCAGGTCCTCGTGGAGTCGGTGCATCAGCAGGCGGAGCCGGTGCCCCCGCTGAAGGCCGACAGCCTCCTGCCGGCGGTGAGCCAGCAGTTGATCTCCCAGCAGGTCGGCAGCGTGCTCGTGAGCGGGAAGATGGACAACCAGGACTACCAGAACATGGTCTCGTTCTTCACCGGTCGCGGCCTGCCCGTGAAGGCCGTCACCACAGGCATCAGCGGGGACGGCGGCGCTCTCATTCAGGGCGACATTGAGCGGGGCATGGTCTGGAACCTACACCATGAGGTCATCCACACCTACACCAGCATGAGCCTGGGCGTCGCGCCCCGCCATCGGGGCCGCGGGCAACTTGACGCTCGGCTTCTGGTGGGGAGATACCGAAGAGAATGTGCTCGCCAACATGCAGGGCGGCAGCGCCTACACCGTCGGCTCGCTGGTGTTCGGCGTCGGGTTCGCCATCACGGTCTACTTCACGATGTCCCGACATCCCTACGGCCTCGTCGTGTCGCTACGCGGCGGTCCAGAGCTTGAGTTCGCTGGTGGTGTAGGGGTCGCCTACACGAGCTTCTACGAAGCTCCCCGTGTCCGCCTACTCCCCATGTCAACCCCTGGGGCTGACGGCGCCCTCGCGCCTCTACGCGGGTGAGGCGCGCCCCCCAAACCGCCTCACCCCACCCAAGCCCCCGGCGTGAGCGCCTTCCCCCGCTCAAACAGCGCCCGCAGGTTCGCCAGCCCCGGCTCCGTCTTCAGCGCCGCCTGAATCGGGTTGTCCACGGGGAACACCAAGACGCCGCCCATGGCCGCCCACAGGCCGCAGTCGATGGTGCCCGGGGCGTCGCCGCTCAGCCACGGCGACTGCCCGAGCACGCCGGAGACCGCGTGGAGGTCAGCGATGGCCCGGGCGGCGATGCCTTCGGGGCTGTGGCGCCCGATGCCTTGGGCGCGGGCGGCGCGGCGCACGTTGGGGCGCACGAAGTAGCGCAGCGCGAGGGGCCCGATCACGGGCGGCAAGGCCGGGGCGAAGGCGGTGACGACGGCCTCAAACGCCGCGTCGGAGCCCGCCCAGCGGGTGGTCAGCGTGGCGAAGTACAACGACTCCTCCAAGGTGCGGCGGACCAGGTGCAGGACCGGGTCGTTCGCGGGGCGCAGGGCGTCGCCGGGCAGGCCGCCGTGGCGCTCGGTCAGGGTGGCGATGATGTCGCCGGAGTCGCCAAGCCGCTCGCCGCCGGGCAGCTCAACCCAGGGGATCTTGCCTTTGGGCGCCTGGGACATGTCCGCCGGGGCGAGAGAGTAGGGGAGGCCCTTCACGTCGAGCCACATCACGAGCTTGTTGACGAAGGGGCTCGCCGAGCACAGGCCCCAGGCGTTGAGCTGGCCATGAACGATGATCATCGGACCTCCGGCCGACGGGGGGACCGTCGCGCCACGAGCAGGTTACACCGACCCCACCCTCGCCTATGGCCGCCGATGCTCCTCGCGCTCCTGCACACCGCCTGCGCGCCCCTTGGCGTCGGCCCGCCGCCTACGCCGCTGGGGGCGAGCACCCCCCTGGAGATCGGCGTGGCGCTCACCGGAAGCGGCGTGCTGCCCGCCTCCGATGGGCTGGGCTGCGAGGCGCTCTTGGGCTGTGACGGGGCCTCGGCCCAGGGCTGGGCGCGGCGGGCGCTGCTGGACGGGCGGGCGGAGCTCGGTGTCGTGGCCTTCGCCGGGAACACCAGCTTCTTCGGCGGCGGGGCCTATGGGCGGCTGTGGACGCTGGACGAGGAGCGCTTTCGCCTGGGGGTGGAGCTGCAGCTCGGCTTCTTCTGGGCGGCGGTGGCCTTGCCCGCGGCGGTGCGGGTGGCGCCGAACCTCTGGCTGTGGACGAGCCCGTCGGGCGGCGCGCGCTACTTCTCCGTCCTGCGCCTGCCCGTGGGCGCCACCTGGACCCCTCGGGAGAGCCTCGCCCTCTCCGCGGAGCTGGGGGTGGGCTGGGATCCCTGGCAGAGCTTCATGCCGCCGGAGACGGCGACGCTGCAAGGCTCGCTCTCCGTGGCGTACCGATGGGGGGCGGATCCTCCCCCGAGCGGGTTAGACTGAAGCTCCGCGTCAATGAGGGTTCTGTGGAACGCAACCTCTCCCAAGACCTCAAGGTCGGGCTCTTCGTGCTCTTCTCCCTGCTTCTGGGAGGCGTCGCGGTGTACATGCTCGGCGGATCCTCCAAGATGTTTGAGGATCGGTACACCCTCTACACGGCCCTGGATGACGTCGGCGGCATGCGCGTCGGCGCGGTCGTGCGGCTCGCGGGCATCGACGTGGGGGAGGTCACCGAGATCAGCTTCAACGACGTGCAAGAGGCGCACACCAGCGAGGATCTCAACAAGCTCCTCCCCGCCGAGCGCGCGCAGTTTAAGCCCATCCACATCACCATCTCGTTGATGACCCAGTTCGCCCCCAAGATCCGCGAGAACTCCATCGCCCGGGTCGAGACCGAGGGCATGCTGGGCGACAAGTACCTCTCCATCTCCATCGGCTCGCCGCGCTCCTCCGACAAAGGTCTGGAGGGTGAGGTGATTCAGCGCACCCACGCGGAGCTCGTCGATGGCGACTGGCTCGCGGCCACCGAGTCCACGCCGCTCGTCGAGTACGAGAAGATCGCCAACGCCGTGCTCGCCGACCTCAAGGAGATCTCCCGCAAGGTCAACATGAGCCTCGGCACGGATCAGGAGGTCACCCAGGCCAGCGTCGCCAACGTCGTGCAGTCCGTCGAGGAGCTCCTCGTCGCCGCCAAAGAGGGCAAGGGGCTGATTCACGCCTTGGTCTACGACGACGCCTTGGCCCGGCGCTTGGGAAGCACGGTGAGCAACCTGGAGACGACGAGCGGCGAGTTCGCGTCGATCTCCCGGGAGGTCCGCACCGGCGACAGCATCGCGCACGAGCTGATCTACGGCGAGTCCGGCGAAGAGCTGGCCACCCAGCTCGGCAGCCTGGCCGAGCAGCTCGAGCGCATCGTCGGCGACATCGAGACCCAAGACAGCCTCGTTCACGCGCTGATCTACGACCCCGAGCGCGCCCAGATGGTCGAGGATCTCCACGCCACGGCCACGTCGCTGCGCGCGCTCTCGGCCACCATCGAGAGCGGCGAAGGCACCGTGGGCATGCTCGCGAATGATCCGGCGTTGTATGAAGATCTTCGGGCGCTGGTCGGCGGCGCGCAACGCAACAAGCTCCTTCGGGCCTACATTCGTCAGACCGTCGAGCAAGGTGAAGCGAACAACGCCCAGCCCTGGACCCCGCCCCAGGACTGATCCCCCGGCAACAAGGCGGCCCGGCGAGATCTCATGACGAGCGACGCCTCCGCCGCGGGCCGAGTGGGCCCCCGGTTCTTGCTGCGCCCCCGGCTTCTGGGCCTGGTGAACACCTGGAAGGGTGGCACCCGGGCCGAGAAGTGGACGTATGCCTTCTTCATCGGCGTCGGCGCCTTGTTCTGGGTGGGCCTGTTCGTCGGCCTCTACATCGGCCTCGACGCCTTCCGCAGCGTCGAGGTCTTCGGGCCGCTGATCACCCGCAAGCTCTTGGAGCTGCTGCTCCTGTCGCTGTTCGGGATGCTGCTGTTCTCCAACGTCGTCACCGCGCTCTCGGCGTTCTACCTCAGCGATGACCTAGAGCTCCTGCTCTCGATGCCCATTCGGCGCGACGTCTTCTACTACACCCGGGCCCTCGACACGCTCGGCCAGTCGAGCTGGATGATGGCCTTCTTCGGCGTGCCGCTGTTTGTGGATTACGGCCTCGTGTGTGACGCGAGCTGGCGCTACTACGCCCTGCTGCCCGTGGTGATGGGGGCTTACTTGGCCATCCCCGCGGCCATCGGCGCCGTGGTCTCGTCGATCCTCGTCACGTTTTTCCCGGCGCACCGAACACGCGAGGCCCTGGTCATCATCGGCCTGATGTTCTTGATGGCGGTGCTGATCCTCGTGCGGGTCTTGGAGCCCGAGCGCCTCGTCAACGCCCAAGACTTCGACTCCTTGGCGGCGTACGTCGCCGAGCTCCAGGCGCCCACACCCGCGCTGTTCCCGCCGCGCTGGGCCGTGGAGGTGCTGGAGGCCGCGGTCACCGAGCGCCCCTTGCCTTGGCTGCAGCTCGGCCTGCTCGTGAGCGGCGCCTTCGCGGCCTTGGGCGCCTCGCGCTGGGTGACGATGCGCCTGTTCGCCGATGGCTGGACCCGCTCTCAAGAGGCCCGGGAGGCCCGCTTCGCCCGGGCGGGGCTCTTTGACCGCCTGCTCAGCCTGGTCACGCGCCCGCTGCCGCGGCCCTACGCCGCCCTGGTGATCAAAGACGTCAAGATCTTCGTGCGTGACCCGGCGCAGTGGAGCCAGGCGTTTCTGCTGGTGAGCCTCATCGTCATCTACCTGTTCTCCGTGCGTAGCCTGCCCGTGGACGTGGTGCGGGGGCCGTACATGCAGTCGTTTAAGGACGGCCTGGCCTTTATGAACCTGGGCGCGGCGGGCTTCGTGATGGCGGGCATCGCCGCGCGTTTTCAGTTCGCCGTCGTGAGCGGCGAGGGCCGGGTGTTCTGGCTGATCCGCAGCGCGCCGCTCAACGCCACCCGCTTCTTGTTCACCAAAGGCATCCCGGGCATGGTGCCGATGTTGATCGTCGGCGAGACCTTGATCGTCGCCTCCAACCTGCTCTTGGAGTCGCCCCCGGCGCTCACGGCGGTGGGGGCCTTCGCCGCCTTGTGCTTCGCGTTCGGCATCTCGGGCATCGCCATGGGCGTCGGCGCGGCCTTCCCCGACTTTAAGGTGGACAACATCGCCCGGGCGGCGGCGGGCCCGGCGGCGATGCTGTTTATGGTGGCGGCCTTGGTCTATGTGCTCGTGGTGATCACGCTCTTGGGCTTCCCGGTGTTTCTGCTGCTGCGCGCGGAGCTGCGGGAGACGGCGCTCACGGCGTTTGAGCTGGGCGTCACCGGCGGGGCCTTCGCCGCCGTGCTCGCCTTGAGCGTCACCGCGACGCTTCTGCCCATTCGTCTCGCCGCGAAGGGCCTCTGGGAGCGCACCCTCTAGGCCGCCTCAGGCGAGGCCGAGGTCTCGGCGAACGCCCTGATACGCCGCGGTCCAGGCGCCGTCCTCGCCGCGCACGGCCAAGGGCGGCGGATCTTGGCGCTCACCCCCAAACCCCGCGGTGAACAGGGCGATCATCGGCGGCTGGCCGTGGCGAAAGACGACGTCTTGGCGGCGGCGAAGGGTGAGCCCGGCGGCGGCCAAGGCGCGCTCGGGGCGCGGGTCGCGGGCGCTGTGAACGAGGCCGAAGACCCCGTCGGGCTTGAGGTGCGCGGCGGCGACGCGGGCGTAATCAAACACGTCGCCGCGGAGCTCCAAGCGGGCGGCGGCGCGCTGGGGGTTCGGAGAGCGCAGCGCCGCGGACTCGGGCAGGTACGGCGGGTTTCCCAGCACGAGGTCAAACCGGCCCAGGCCCGCGCGGGTGGTCTCGTCGCGCAGATCCCCCTCTCGGGCGGTCACCCGGGCCTCAAGGCCGTTCTGGGCCAAGGTGCGGCGGTACAAGGCCGCGCTCACGGCCTGGGCCTCGACGCCGACGAGGCGCGCAGCGGGGCTCAGCCCGGCGAGGGTCAGAAGCCCCACAGAGCCCACCCCACAGCCCAAGTCCAGGACGCTCTCCGCGTCGGGCCGCTCACGCCGGGCGAGCCAGGCCAGCAGGAGATCGTCGGTGTTGAAGCGGTGCCCGCGGCGAAGCTGGTGGATGAACCAGTCGCCGACGAGCAGATCACAGGTGGTCTCGGCGTCCGCCAAGGGGTCAGCCAGGGGGTCGGTCATGGCCCCCCGGCCTAACCCAAACTCAGCTCACTTACACTCCTCGACGATGTCCTCTTGCATGTCCAAGAGGGCGAAGAGCAAGGGATCGATGAGCTCGCTGCCGTCCACGGCGTAGGGCACGCCGAGGTCGGTCAGGCCCTTGAGGAGGTCGTCCACCAAGGCGTTGAAGTCGTCCGCGCCGATGCAGAGCCCGGCGTGAGCGGCCACCATGTCGCGGCCGCTGTAGGTGCAGTAGCCGCCCGTGGCGTCGCAGACCTGCTCGATGAGCAGGGCGCGAAGGTTGGCGAGGTCGGTGGTGGCGAAGAAGCTGTTGATGCGGGCATCCGCGGCGACGTAGCCGAGCATGGCGTCGATCACCGCGGAGACCGCCGCGTGGCCGTCGCCCCCGGCGTACACGCCGAGCTGGTTGAAGTACACGCCCGAGCCGTCGGCGTCCTCGACGATGTCGCCCTGCATCCCGACCAGCGCGAGCAGGAGCGGGTCGATGGTCTGGCTGCCGTCGAGGGCGTAAGGCACGCCCAAGGTGTCGAGCGCGGTGAGGAGATCCTCGACGAGCGCGTTGAACTGCGCGTCGGTGATCGCCATGCCCGCGTGGGCGGTCTTCATGTCGGCGCCGGAGTAGGTGCAGCCGCCGCCGGTCGCCGCGCAGATCTGGTCGTGGAGCTGGTTCTCCAGGCCGGGAAGATCAGCGTTGGCGAACATCCAGTTGATGCGACCATCGGCGGCGATGTTCTTCACCATCTCCGCGACGACGGCGCGGATCGCCGTCTCGCCGCCGAGCTGGACATAGAGCGAGTCTTCCGTGCCGCTGTCGTCGGCGGTGGAGTCATCCGTGGCCTCGGAGTCGTCGGTGGTGCCGGAGTCGGTCGCGGCGTCATCGCCCTTACAGGCGGCGAGGCCGAGGGCGAGGGTTAGCCCGAAGGCTAGGTTGGTGAGTCTCATCGTGATTCCTCCAGTGGTGTGGTCATTGGGCAGCGTGGTCAGGCGTCTTGCCCGGCGCAGGGGGTGCCCCCCGATCCGGACGCTTCATGGGGTGATCTGGATCACCCTCATCAGGTCAAAAGTCATTGTTTCCCCTCAACATTCTGAGGAGGGGAGGCGGGGTAGCCTCCGGCGGCGCCGCTGCGGCGCCCTCGTCGAGCACATGGGGGTTCTTCGCCGGGGTCGGGGCCGTGGGGCCGCCGAAGCTGTGGCCCGAGGTGCCCGCCCGGGCCTCGGCGGTGAGCTCGACGCCGGGCACGTCCCAGCGCTCGTTGACGCTCACGAAGTCGCCCGCGGCCTTGAGCGCCGAGACCGAGATCTCCAGGTCGGAGAAGCGCCACTCCGTGCCGAACCGCGCCAAAGGCCGGTTCATCTTCTCTCGGTCGAAGGGCTGGGTCTTCGTGGGCGGGCCGAAGGCGGCGGTGAGGGTGGCCACCGTGGCCGCGTAGTCTACGCCCGCGTCCTCGGGGATGCTGTAGCGGCGGGTGGTCGAGATGTGGTGAACGGGGCCGTTGTCGAGCCGCACGATCAGGAGGTCGTAGAGCTTGCCCTTCACCGTGCGGTCGGGGAGCAAGCTCAGAGGAAGCTCACCTTTACACTCGACCTGGGTGGTGGTCCGGCGAGGCGATTGGCGCTCGGGGCAGGTGAGCGCTCGCTCGGCGAGCCAAACTTTCACCTCTTCCGCGGTGGTGGCGCCTAAGGTGAGGCCGAGGTGCGCCTTCGTCGGCGCCGCCGGAAGGGGCGCGGCCTCCGCTGCAGGTTCGCTCGGCGAGGGAGTTGTAGATGCTTTGTCTACACCTTCCACCGCGGGCGCCGAAGGAGCGGCGCCGCCACATCCGAGCATAAAGAGCAGTATTGACAGCATCATTCGATGATCCATCGCAGGGTTGCAACCTTCATGTTCTACACGGACGTTCGTCGGAACACAAATTTTCTTGAGCTTGCTTTGCATCGCCTTAGTTGGCCCTCAACCCGGGGACGTCGCGCAGATCACGGCGAAATTGTCGCGCTCTCCCTGGCGTGGCTGTCCCGAGCCCTAGTCATAGATCAGGTCAAAGCTTGATCATTCAAAGTTGGCACGCCCCTTGCTTTGGGTCTTGTCACCGCCCTGCACCCAAAGGGAACAACGGAGGAGATCCCAAAATGTCCGCCATGAAGCTCATCGTCCCCGCCTTGGCGCTCACCGCGCTCATCGCCTGCACGCCCAAAGACGAGAAGGCCTGCGACACCATGGCCGTGGCCAGCGCCCAGCTCAGCCTGCGCGGCCCCGACGGCGCGGTGGTGAGCGGCGCCGCGGTGCGCTACGAGTTCGACGACGGCTCTGGCGGCGTCACCGAGGCCGACTGCGACGAGTGGGAGCCCGGCGAGTACGTCTGCGGCTACGAGATCTCCGGTGAGCTGCGCATCTCCATCGCCGCCGAGGGCTTTGAGGACGCCGAGCACACCGTCGAGGTCGGGCTCACTGAAGACGAGTGCCACGTCGAGACGGTCATGGAGACCCTCACCCTCACCGCCTTGGACTGCTCTGACGACGCCCAGCGCTGGGCGATGCTGGTCACCGTCACCGACGAGTCCGGCGCGCCCCTCGCCGACGCGGACGTGCAGTGGGGCCCGGACGTGCAGGACGACGTGCCTTACGAGGCCTGCGAGCCCACCGACGTCATGGGCGACTGGCTCTGCGGCGCCGGGGAGTCCGGTGAGCTGCTGCTCCTCGTCGAGGCCGAGGGCTACGCCCACGAGCTGCTCGCCGTGGATGTGCCCGTGGACGAGTGTGGCCGCACCGTCCCCCAGCTCATCACCGTCGCCCTGGCCGCCGAGTGAGCCTGGCGCTCACGACGGCCTTCTCTCACCCCCTTGACCGACCCTCTGGAGTCCCCATGTCCCTCTCTCGCCTCGTGTTTCCCCTGGCCCTGCTCTCCGCCTTCACCGCCTGCGACAAAGAGGTCGACTGCACTGAAGAGGCCCGGTCCAGCGTGCAGATCACCCTGGTAGACGAGTCCGACGCCCCGGTGATCGGCGCCACGGTCACCGCCGTCGCCGACGGCCAAGACATCGACTGCGAGGACTGGGACGCCAGCGGCGTCTACATCTGCGGCTACGAGGTGAGCGGCGTGTTCGTGATCTCCTTCGAGGCCGAGGGCTTCGAGTCCCAAGAGCTCGAGCTTGAGGTGAGCCTCACTGAAGACGAGTGCCACGTCGAGACCGTGCAGGAGACGGTCGTGATGGTCGCCTCGGCGGCCTGAGCCCCACCTTCCCGCCCCACACCCGACGCACCTCTGGAGTCCCCATGTCCTTCGCCCGCCTGCTCGCCCCCCTCGCCCTGCTCAGCGCCTTCACCGCCTGCTTTGAGAAGGAGGTCGGCTGTGATGACTACGCCGCCTCCAGCGTGCAGCTCGCCATCGTGAACGAGGCCGGCGACCCGGTGTCCGGCGCCAGCGTCATCGCCACCACTGAAGACGGCGAGATCGTCTGCGAGGACTGGGACAGCAGCGGCGTCTACACCTGCGGCTACGAGGTGAGCGGCCTGTTCGTGATCACCATCGAGGCCGAGGGCTACGACCCCCTGGAGCTGGAGCTTGAGGTCGGGCTCACTGATGACGAGTGCCACGTCGAGACCGCACAAGCCACGGTCGTGCTGATCGCCCCGGCGCCCTGACCCCACCAAGGTGGGGCGCCCGGGTTACCCTCACCCTCCCAAGATGAGGAGAGCCACATGGGCGCCCACCCCTGGCATGATCTGCCCAACAACCCCGACACCGCCGACGTTCACTTCAACGTCGTCATCGAGATCCCCAAGGGCTCTCGGGTGAAGTACGAGCTCGACAAGCCCACGGGGCTCCTGCGCGTCGACCGCATCCTCTACAGCGCCGTACATTACCCGGCGTCGTATGGCTTCTTGCCCCGCAGCTACGGCCGCGACGGCGACCCTCTGGACGTGCTCGTGCTCGGCAACGAGCCCGTGGTGCCGCTCTCGATCATGCAGGCCCGCGCCATCGGCGTGATGCACATGGCCGATGAGGGCAAGCCCGACGAGAAGATCATCGCCGTACACATCCACGACCCGGCGTTTTTGGACTACACCGACATCAGCCAGCTCCCCAAACACATGTCTTCAGAGATCCGCCGCTTCTTCATGGATTACAAGATCCTCGAGGGCAAGACGGTCACCGTAGACGAGTTTGAGGGCGCCGCGGCGGCCCTGCAGGTGATCCGCGACGCGTTCACCTACTACCGCGCCGAGGAGAACCGCCTGCGCGGCTGGGGCTGAGTGAATCACCCGCGGACGTTTTGATGCTTGCGCTTTGGGCAAACCTCATTCATCCTGGGCGTTCGCCCGGAGACACCCCCAATGCGCGCCACCTCTCTCCTCTCGCTCCTCTGCCCGGTCTCGGCGCTCGTCGCCTTGGGCTGCTCCGACTACAACATCACGCCCAAAGACGACAACGAGGGCGCCGTAGACTCCGAGCAGGTCGACTGCCCGCCGTCCGACCCCGACTGTGAAGACAGCGCGTCCGACAGCCTCCCGCCGGACAGCCTGCCCCCCGACAACGACACCTGCGACGAGTTCAACCTCCCCGGCGAGTCCCTCGCCTTGGTCGAGGAGTGCTACGTCGAGGTCTCCACAGGCACCTTCACCCCCGTCGTGGAGTGGAAGAAGTCCAAGTGGACGGTGGACGCCAGCTCCAACAACATCATGATGATGCCCGCCGTGGCGTCTCTGAACGACGACAACGGCGACGGCCTCATCAACGACGACGACGTCCCCGACATCGTCGTCATCACCTACGGCAGCAACGGCACCCTGCGCGCGGTGAGCGGTGACGGCACGAAGGAGATCTTCAACGTCGTCGGCGCGGGCCTTCAAGGCCAAGGCGCGGTGGCCATCGGCGACATCGACAACGACGGCATCGTCGAGATCGTCGCCCCCACCTCCACCACCATCAAGGCCTTTGAGCACGACGGCACGCTCAAGTGGACGTCCCCGAACCTCTCCGGGCACATGTACGGCACCTCCGACGCCCCGGCGATCTCCGACATGAACGGCGACGGCAAGCCGGAGATCATCATCGGCAAGGCGATCCTGAACAACGACGGCAGCCTACGCGGCGCGGGCTCGCACGGGCGCGGCGGCGTGGCCTCCAACGTCGGCACCACGTCCTTCGCCGTCGACCTCAACCTCGACGGCAGCCAAGAGGTGATCGTCGGCAACGCCATGTACACGTCTACCGGCGCGGCGATCTGGGCCAACGGTGAGCAGGACGGCTACGTCGCCGTGGGCAACTTCGACAGCGACCCCGAGGGCGAGATCGTCGTCAACTCCAGCGGCAACCTGCGCCTGCAAGACACCAACGGCACCGTCCTGTGGCGGGCGAAGATGACCGGCGCGGGCAGCTACTACGGCGGGCCGCCCACCGTGGCCGACTTCGACGGCGACGGGCTCCCCGAGGTCGGCATCGCCGGGCAGTCCACCTACACCGTCTTCGACACCGACGGCAAAAAGATGTGGGAGAAGGCCACCCAAGACGGCTCCTCGGGCAACACCGGCTCCTCTGTCTTCGACTTTGAGGGCGACGGCGTGGCTGAGGCGGTCTACTCCGATGAGACGCGCCTGTGGGTGTTCAACGGCCCCGACGGCGCGGTGAAGCTCAACTCGCCAGAGCACTCAAACGGCACCTGGACGGAGTACCCCGCCATCGCCGACGTAGACGGCGACGGCCAGGCCGAGATCGTCGTGCCCAACACCGCCGGGAGCCACACGGGCTTCTACGTCTTTGGCGACGCCGACAGCTCTTGGCAGCCGGGCCGGAAGATCTGGAACCAGCACGCCTACCACATCACGAACGTCAACGACGACGGCACCATCCCCGCCGTCGCGGCCATCAACTGGGCCAGCTACAACAACTTCCGCTCCGGCGACCTCACCGCGGGCTCGGGCGGCGTCTACGCCGACCTCATCGGCGTCATCGACGAGGTCTGTGAGGCGCTGTGCGCTGAAGACCGCATCTTTGTGTATGTGCGTGTGGGCAACCAGGGCCACCTCGACGTCACCGAGCCCTTCGACATCACGCTCTCGGCGATCACGACCACCGGGGTGGTGCCGCTCCAGACCCGCACGGTGTCCTCGGGCATCGGCCCGGGTGTGCTCCTGGACACGATCACCTTCGAGGTGACCGGCGTGGCGGCGTTGGAGATCCTCGACCTCGTCCTGCAGGTCGATGGTGGCAACGGCGCCTCCGCCGGGGTGTACTCCGAGTGTGACGAGACGAACAACGAGCCCATCTGGGGCGCGCCCGTCTGCGCCGAGTGAGCGAGGGCGCGAGAAGGCCCTCGTCGTCACACGGACACGATCCTGACGTAACCCCTTGCGTTCGCTCAAGATGCCGTCCATCTTGTGGCTTCGGAGGTCTCCATGCGCGCGATTACGCTCCTCACGCTGCTCGGTGTCGGCTGCAACGACTACGAGATCAACCCCAAAGACGACGTCACGCCGGGGGGGCTCGACAGCGAGCCTGTGGAGTGCCCGCCGCAGATCCCCGACTGCAACGACACTGAAGAGGACTCGGAGCTGCCCCCGGACAGCGTGCCCCCCGACAACGACGTTTGCGACGAGTTCACCGTCCCCGGCGAGGCCTTGGCCCAGGTCGAGGAGTGTTATGTGCCCGTCTCCACCGGCACCTTCACCCCGGTGGTGGAGTGGAAAAAGTCCACCTGGACGACGGACTCCAGCTCCAACAACATCATGATGATGCCCGCCGTGGCGTCTCTGAACGACGACAACGGCGACGGCCTCATCAACACCGATGACATCCCCGACATCATCGTCATCACGTATGGCGGCAACGGCACCTTGCGCGCGGTGAGCGGGGATGGCTCTTCAGAGATCTTCAACGTCGTCGGCGCGAACCTTCAAGGTCAAGGCGCCGTGGCCGTGGGCGACATCGACAACGACGGCATCGTTGAGATCATCGCCCCCACCTCCAACGGCGTGAAGGCCTTTGAGAACGACGGCACGCTCAAGTGGACGTCCGCGAGCCTCTCCGGGCACATCTACGGCACCTCCGACGCCCCGGCCATCTCCGACATGGACGGCGACGGCGACCCGGAGATCATCATGGGCAAAGCCATCCTCAACAGCGACGGCAGCCTGCGCGGCGCGGGCGCTTATGGCAAAGGGGGCGTGCCCTCCAACGTCGGCACCACGTCCTTCGCCGTAGACCTCGACCTCGACGGCACCCAAGAGCTCGTCGTCGGCAACGCGCTGTACGACCCGGACGGCGCGACGATCTGGAGCAACGGCGAACAAGACGGCTACGTCGCCGTGGGCAACTTCGACACCGACCCTGAAGGCGAGATCGTCGTCAACACCGGCGGCAACGTCCGCCTGCAAGACACCGACGGCACGGTCCTTTGGCGGGCGTCGATGTCGGGCTCTGGCGGCAGCTACGGCGGCCCGCCCACCGTGGCCGACTTCGACGGCGACGGCCTCCCCGAGGTCGGCGTCGCCGGGCCAGTCAACTACACCGTCTTCGACACCGACGGCAAGAAGATGTGGGAGAAGAAGACCCAAGACGCCTCCTCGGGCAACACGGGCTCCTCAGTCTTCGACTTTGAGGGCGACGGCATCGCTGAGGCCGTCTACGCCGATGAGACCCGCCTGTGGGTGTTCAACGGCCCCGACGGCGCGGTGAAGCTAGAGTCCACGGAGCACTCAAACGCCACCTGGACGGAGTACCCGGCCATCGCCGATGTCGATAACGACGGCCACGCCGAGATCGTCGTCGCCAACACGAACTACACCGGCCACACGGGCTTCTACGTCTTTGGCGACGCCGACAGCTCTTGGCAGCAAGGCCGGAAGATCTGGAACCAGCACGCCTACCACATCACGAACGTCAACGACGACGGCACCATCCCCGCCGTGGCGGACATCAACTGGGCCACCTACAACAACTTCCGCTCCGGCGACCTCACCGCGGGCTCGGGCGGCGTCTTCTCCGACCTCATCGGCACCATCGAGGAGGTCTGTGAGGCGCTGTGTGACCAGGGCCGCCTGTTTGTGTATGTGCGGGTGGGCAACCAGGGCTACCAAGACATCGAGGACGAGGTCGAGCTGACCCTCTACGCCGACACCCCCGAGGGCGAAAAACGGATGACCAGCCTCGTCATCACCTCGGGCATCCCCGCCGGGCAGATGTTGGACAGCGTCGTGTTTGAGGTGAGCGGTATCGAAGACTGGGACATCCGCGACCTCATCCTCAAGGTCGACGGCGGCAACGAGTCCGAAGACAGCGTCGAGACCGAGTGTGACGAGACCAACAACGAGGCCCGCTGGGGCGCGATGGTCTGCTTCGAGTAGTCGCCGCCCGGTGACCGAGGACCGGCGCCGCCTTCAGTAGGTGGCGCCGCTCACGATGTCTTGGCCCTCAGGCAGGGGGATCCAGAGGTTTGTGGCGCTGTCGGGGCCGACCCGCAGCACACCCTTGGACTGCGAGACCATGATCACCTCGTCCCGGGCGGAGTCATAGCCGCAGTCGGTGATGTCCGTGGGGCTCTCGCTGGCGATCCGCACCGGGGGCACGGACTTGCCGTTGCCGTTGTCTACGGTGTTGAAGATGTCTTCGATGGAGTACACGCCGCCCGCCGACGAGCAGACGTAGGGCTCGCCGTCGGGGCCCAAGAAACCATCCACGGAGCGCGCCCGGGTGGTGTCGTAGCTGGGGAAGACCTCGTAGAGCTCCCCGGAGCCGGTGGGGTAGGCCCAGAGCGTCGGGCCGCCGCCTGAGGCGGCGCCGTGGTCGACGATGTAGGCCAAGGACAGGTCGTCGGTGAGGAAGACCGACGAGGCGTTGGCGAAGGTGCCCGGGGTGACGAGCACCTCATTCTGCGTGGCCGAGCTGAGGTAGAGCCCACCGTCGACGAGCACAAAAAACACCGTGCCCGCCGTGGCCACGTCCACGATGTTGCTGGAGTAGGTGGTGCCGAAGGACAAGGTGGTGCCGTTAAAGTAGGCCATCGTGTCTTTCCAGCCCACGGCGGCGGTCTGGGCGGCGCCGCTCCAGGCGATGGAGCCGACGACCTCACCGCCGTACTCAAAGCTGTAGACCTGGGACGTGTCGGGGGCGAACACGTTGATCGTGGTGCCGACGTCCCCGTGCTCCAAGAGCGCGACCCCGGCGATGGGGTCGGCGTCGGAGTCGGAGTCGGTGTCGGCGTCGGTGTCGCTGTCGGCGTCGCTGTCGGCGTCTGCGTCACCCTCGGCGCACTCGGGCAGCTCAGAGGACGTGCAGGGGATGTCCGCCGGGGCGAACAGGTGGCAGCCAGGCAGCGTGAGCGCGAGGAGGGAGAGCTTCATCGTGAGCATCTTCATCGTGGTTCCTAGTGCCGACGGGCGACGCCGACGCATCAGCGCAAAGGGTATGACGAACACGGCCCCGCGCCAAGCGCCGGATCCCAAGCAGGCCCTTCCTTGGCCTTCTAGAGGGGGCAAGACGAGGTGTCCAGCGCCGAGGCCGTCATGGGGCGCTTGGCGCAGCGAGCGGTCGGTGGCGGCGTGATCCTTCAGCCACTCGGCGGCCTCAAAGGCGGTCATCTCTGGGAAACGGCTCATCACCAAGGCCACGGCGGCGGCGGCGACGGGGCTGGCGGCGGAGGTGCCGTAGAAGCCGCTCGCGCCGTACACCGAGGTGGTGACGCCGTCGGGGGCGGCGATGTCGGGCTTGAGCGCGCCGGACGCCGTCGGCCCCCAAGACGAGAAGTACTCGGGCTCGTTCTGGAGGTAACCATCGGCGCGCACGGCGCCGACGGTGAAGGCGAGGCGGTGGGCGCCGGGGTCGGTGACGGAGCCTTCACGGATGTAGGTGGGGAGATCGCCGCTGGTCGTGAGCACCCGGAGGCGCGCGGAGGGGTCGCCCCGGCGGCGGCGCACCTCGAGGTAGACCAGCGCGTCGTCCTCCAAGGCCGGGCTGAGGCGCTCGACGGGGGAGCAGCCCTCCTCACCCTCAGTCTGGGTGGCCTCACCGCGGGCGAGCACCGTGCCGTCTTCACGCACGATGCGGGCGTCGAGGTCGAGATCGCCGCAGCGGGAGTAGTTGTCCCACTGGAGCGTCACCCCACGGCGGGCGCCGCCGGGAAGCTCCACGGGCAGGCGCTCGACGCCGGGGGAGAACTCGTGCACGTCGTCGCCGTCCTCGTCGGTGAACCAGCCGAGCCAGTGGCCCTCAGCGTAGTTTCCGGCGCTGGTGACGAGCAGCACGCCGCCTTCGCTCATCTCTTCGACGAGCTCCGAGACCGGGCCGGTGCCGTCGTAGAAGCTGTCGTTCATAAACGACATCGACAAGGTGGCGAGGTCCATGCCCTCACGCACCGACCAGCCGACGGCGTTCTCAAAGGTGGTGTAGCCGTTGGTGCGCACGAGGTGCAGCTCAACGCCGGGGGCGAGGTCTCGCACGAGCTCGGCGCAGGCGAGGCCGTGGCTGCCCTCCTCGTACGAGAAGCGCGGGGCCGTGGTGTCCATGGCCGGGGTGCAGCCGGGGTGCTCCCAGCAGTCGTGGGTGTCGAACTCGCCGAGCTCATCGGGGCCAAGCTCGGCGCCGAACCACTGCACATCAAACACGGCGAGCTTCACGCCTTCGCCGGTGAACCCCGCCTCGTGCCAGGCCTCGGCGCCGATCACCGAGGCCGCGTCGTCCGCGGCGTAGGCCCCGAAGTGCCCGTGGGTTTGGGCGAGGGGCTCTACGCGGTAGGGCGTGCCGTCGGTGGGCGGGGTGCGCACGACGGAGCCCGTGGCGCTCGTGGCCAAGGCGCCGGGCACATCCGGGCGCTCCACACGGTAGAGCTGACCCTCGGTCACCTCCTCGGCGTCCTGGGCCGAGGCGGCGCGGATCAGCACGAGGGCGACGGCGAGCTGAAGCATCTGCGCAACATACACCGGATCCCTGTCGAGGGCAGGCGCCGGCCCGCCGAGGCCTAGAATCCGGGTTACCCTGTGGCCCAGCGACCCCATCCCCGCCTGGAGGCGCCCATGAACCGGCCCAATTCCCACGACGACGCCCACCGCCGAGACGGCGCAGCACCCGCTCATCGCCCAAGCCGAGCGTTGGGGCGCGCACAACTACCACCCCCTCGACGTGGTGATCGCCTCTGGCGAGGGCGTGTGGCTGACGGACACCGAGGGGCGGCGCTTTCTGGACATGCTCTCGGCGTACTCCGCCGTGAACCAGGGCCATCGCCACCCCCACATCATCCAGGCGCTCATCGCCCAGGCCCAGCGCGTGACGCTCACCTCGCGGGCCTTCCACAACGACCGAATGGGCCCCTTCTTGGAGCAGCTCTGCGCGCTCACGGGCTACGAGTCGGCCCTGCCGATGAACACCGGGGCCGAGGCCGTAGAGACGGCGATCAAGGCGGCGCGAAAGTGGGGGTACCAGGTCAAGGGGGTGCCCGCCGGTGAGGCGGAGATCATCGTCGCCACCGACAACTTCCATGGCCGCACCACCACCATCGTCGGCTTCTCCACCGAGCCCCAGTACCGCGAGGGCTTCGGGCCCTTCACCCCGGGCTTCAAGGTGGTGAGCTTCGGCGACGTGCAAAGCCTTGAGGCCGCGTTCAACGAGCGCACCGTGGCGTTCCTGATCGAGCCGATTCAGGGCGAGGCCGGGATCAACGTGCCCCCGGCGGGCTACCTCCAGCGCGCTCGCGAGCTGTGTGATTCCCACAACGCGCTCCTGCTCTCCGACGAGATTCAGACCGGCTTCGGGCGCACGGGCCGTTTGTTCGCGATGGACTGGGAGGGCGTGCGCGCCGATGGCGTGATGGTCGGCAAAGCCTTGGGCGGCGGTGTGCTGCCGGTCTCGGCGTTTCTGGCCGATCGCCGGGTGATGGACGTCTTCACCCCCGGCGACCACGGCTCCACCTTCGGCGGCAACCCCTTGGCCTGCGCTGTGGCCTCGGCCGCCTTGGACGTGCTGGTGAACGAGGGCCTCGCCGAGCGCGCCGACACCCTGGGCGCCTGGTTCAAAGCCGAGCTTGAGGCCATCCCGTCGCCCCATGTGCGTGAGGTCCGCGGCCGCGGCCTGCTCTTGGGTGTGGAGATCAAGGCCGAGTCCGGCCCCGCCCGCCCCTTCTGCAAGGCCCTGATGGCCCGGGGCATCCTCTGCAAAGAGACCCACCAGCAGGTCATCCGCTTCGCCCCGCCCCTGGTCATCGACCGCGAGACGCTCCAGTGGGCGCTCGGGCACATCCGTGAGGTCTTGAGCGCATGAGCCACGAGGACTACCCCTGGCGCCTTCGGCTGCACCACAAAGGTTACGCCTCGGTGCTCGTCGAGCGGCGCGGGCGCTGGATTCGGTTTGACCCCTACGACGCCCCTGAAGGCGACGACGTCAGCGTGCTCACCTGGACCGAGACCGAGCGCTGCCGCGGCGTGATCCAAGCGATCGGCGAGGGCAAACGCCCCACCGTCGTGGCCACGCCGCCCACACGCATGTGGCTCTCGGCCAAAGGCGCGGTGGACGACTGCTCCCCCGGCGGCAAGGTCGACAAGGTCAAGATCGACGCCATCGAGTACCAGCCCGTGCCTTACGCCACGGCCCCCGAGGCGGTGTTTAAGGCCAAGGCGGCCTTGATGAACCCCCGCTTGGCGCTCTCGCGGCTCAAGGGCCGGGCCGAGAAGCCCAAGGGCAACCCCCTGGCGGTGATGTTGACCTTGCCCGACGGCGGGCGGCTGGTTCACCTCAACTGCGCCCTGCACCGCGGCACGGACCCGGCCTGGATTGACCGCGCCATCGAGCTCTTCGGCGGGGCGGACTGGCTCGTCGTCGGCGTGGACTACGGCGAAGGGGAGGCCGTGATGGAGCATGTGCCGCGGTTCAACGCCAAGCTCGTGCTCATCGCCGATCTGGTGAACGAGACCCGCCGCGATCTGGGCCTGCCCACCTTCATCCTCACGCCGATCGTCGATCGCCTCGTCGAGATGAAGATCGCCGCGCACCCGTTTGTGCGTGAGGCGAGCTTTCGTTTCGAATGAGCCCGCCCTCGTTGAACCGCGGTGTGCTGCGCCCCATCAGCGTCGCGCCGATGATGGACCGCACCGACCGCCACTTTCGGGCCTTGATGCGGCGCATCAGCCGCAGGGCGCTCTTGTACACCGAGATGGTCACCGCCCAGGCGCTCAAGCACGGCGACCGGCGGCGGCACCTCGACTACTCCCCTGAAGAGCACCCCATCGCCCTGCAGCTCGGCGGGGATGACGTGGCCCTGCTCGCCGACTGCGCCAAGCTCGCCCAGGACTGGGGCTATGACGAGGTGAACCTCAACGTCGGCTGCCCCAGCGATCGGGTGCAGGCCGGGCGTTTCGGCGCTGTGTTGATGTTGGATCCGCAGCGGGTGGCCGAGTGTGTCGCCGCCATGCGGGACGCCGTGGGTCTGCCGATCACCGTGAAGCACCGCATCGGCGTCGATGACCACGACAGCTACGAGCACATGCTCCGGTTTGTGGACGTCGTCGCCGCCGCCGGGGCGGATCGTTTCACCGTTCACGCCCGCAAGGCCTGGCTCTCGGGCCTCTCCCCCAGAGAGAACCGGGAGATCCCGCCGCTGCGTTACGAGGACGTGCATCGCCTCAAGGCCGAGCGTCCCCACCTGCAGGTCGAGGTGAACGGCGGGCTCAACACCCCGGACGCCTGGGCCGCCCAGCTTGAGCGGGTAGACGCGGTGATGATCGGCCGGGCGGCCTATGAGGATCCCTTCGTCTTCGCCACCGTAGACGCCCGCTTCTTCGGCGAGGACGCGCCCATCGTGGACGAGCTGGACGTGGTGCGCGAGTTTTTGCCCTACGTCGCCGAGCGCACCGCCGCCGGAGACGGCCTGCGCCACATCACCCGGCACCTGCTCAAGCTGTTCAACGGGCGCCCCGGGGCCCGGCGCTGGCGGCAGCAGCTCACGAACCCGCCGGATCTGCGCGGAGACGCGGCGGCGGCCTTGGTGAGAGAGGCGCTCTTGGCCGTCAGCGGCGGAGCAGGGCTCGAAGCGAGCTGAGCAAGAGCGGCGCGAAGGTGGGGTGGAGGAGCAGCCGAGGCTCGTCGTGCTCCTCAGCTTTGCCAGAGGGCGGCCCTGGCGGCGGCGAGGTCCGGTAGGCGGGCCACCACACCCAGGCCGTGCTCACCAGGGCCAAGAGCAGGCCCACCGCGCCGGTCCACGGGCCGAGCTGGTCCAAGGCGCTGCCGTCCTCGGGCGTGTGAACCCAGGCGTAGACCCCAGCGAGGCCGAAGAAGACCACGACGGCGGCGGCGACGGCCCAGGCGCGGCGATGTTGTGGGGTGTCCAAGGGTTACAGCTCGTCTCGCCAGCGCCGGGAGAGCGCGACCTCGTCTTGGTACCTCAGCACCTCTTCGTTGCGGCGATCTTCGTCCCAGCCCAGCAGCTCGGCCATGCGGTCGGCCACGGCCTCGGTGGCGTCGAGGCCCTGGTTCGTGTCGCGGAAGTAGAGCTGGGTGCGGCGCACCATGACGTCGCTGACGGTCTGGGCCAGCTCACGATGCACCGCCCAGTCGACGATGGCGAGGATCTCCGGGCGACCGGGCACGAGCGGGCCGAGCAGGCGCTGGTCGGTGATGGCGTAGCGGGCGATGTCGAGGCCCCGGGTGCCGTAGCGGTGGGCCAAGTACAGCGCCACATACGCCGAGACCCGCCCCCCAGAAGCGTCGGTGATCTGCCGGGCGACGGCCTCGGCGTCGTCGTTCTCGGGCCAGCCGACGGCGCCGGGCAAGGGCTCGCGGCCGGTGTGGGCGTCGTGAACCCCTTGGGGCACGCGGCCCATCAAGGCGAGCAGGTCCATCGCTTTGGAGACGACCTCGGCGCCCATGCGCCGAAACGTCGTGAGTTTGCCCCCGGCGATGGTGATCAGGCCGTCGGCGTCGACGATGATCTCGTGCTCCCGGCTCACGCTGGACTCGCTGGCGTCGCCCTGGGCGATGAGGGGCCGCAGCCCGGCCCAGGTGCAGATGACGTCCTCGTGAACCAGCTTGGCGTCGGGGAAGTAGTGGTTGGTGACGTGCAGCAGGTAGTCCACGTCGGCCAGGTCCGCGCAGACCTCCTCGGGGGGCCCCTCGTAGTAGGTGTCGGTGGTGCCGATGTAGGACTGCTCTCCCCAGGGGATACAGAACAACAAACGCCGATCTTTGGGGTGGTTACACACCACCGCGTGGCGCAGGGGCAGGCGGCTGGCGTGAACGACGATGTGAACGCCTTTGGTGGGCTTGAGCAGGGGGCGCCCGCCTTGGCCCAGGCCGCGCACCTTGTCCGTCCAGGGGCCCGAGGCGTTGATCACGGCGTTGGCGCGGATCTCCACCGGGGGCAGCTTGGAGCCCGAGAGCGCGTCCACCACCTGCACGCCGTCGATGCGGCCCTGGGCGTCGTGCAGGAGCCCCGAGACCCGCGCCCAGGTCAACACCGCCGCGCCTTGGGCGTGGGCGTCGATGACCGTCTCTAAGGTGAGCCGGGCGTCGTCGGTGGCGCAGTCGTAGTACAGAGGCGCGCCCTTGAGGCCCTGCTGGTTGAGGCCGGGCTCCACCGTGGCGAGCTGCTTCTTGGAGAGCGTCTTGTGCAGCTTGGGCGAGCGGAACAGCGAGAGCCCGTCGTAGAGCCACAGCCCGGCGCGCAGCGTCTCCAGGCGCACGGGGCTCTGGGGGTAGATCGGGTACAAGAAGCCCAGGGGGTTCACCAGGTGCGGGGCGATGTTCTGGAGCACCTTACGTTCGCTGACCGCCTCAAACACCAACGACAGCTCGCCCTGCTCCAGGTAGCGCAGGCCGCCGTGGACCAGCTTCGAGGACCGCGACGAGGTGCCATAGGCGATGTCTCTGGCCTCGACGACGGCGACCTTGAGGCCCCGCCGGGCCGCGTCGCGCAGGGCCCCCGCGCCGGTGATGCCGCAGCCGATGATGAGGAGGTCATACCGCTCCTCGCCCACACGCTTCCAGGTCTGCTCGCGGGGCTCGCTCATGTGCGCCTCCGTCGGGGGTGCTGCCCCCGGCTCGCTGGGATATCGCGGCAGGCCCCACGCCACCACCTCCCGACGTGGGCCCCCAGAGCGATGACCCGCGCCGATCTGCTCCGCCGCCTGCGCCGCGCCCAGTCCCTCGCCCAGCGCGGCGCCACCGAGGGCGAGCGCGCCGCCGCGGCCTTGGCCGTGCAGCGCCTCACCCGCCGCCTCGAGGCCTTGCCGCCGGGCGACGAGGAGGAGGAGCCCAGCCCGCGCCGGGGCTTTGACGGCCTGCCTTGGGCCGCGGACGGCGCCGCCGCCCCCGACCGCGCCGCGGTGTTGGCCCGGCTTCAGGCCTGGGTGAAAGGCACCGTGCCCGCCGAAGAGCTGCGCTGGTGGGCGGCCTGGGTGGTCGACAAGTGTGTGCTGCCCGAGCTGCCCCCGGATGACCCCGAGTCCGGCGCGGCGGAGATCGTGCTGCACCTCGCGTCTCGGCATCGCCCGGCCTTACGCCGGGAGGACTGGCCGGTGATGCGCGCGCTGCTCACGGCCCCGGCGGCGGAGATGCGGGCGGCGTGGCGGGGGTGGCTGGAGCATCTGGCGGCGCGGTCGAGGGCCGGGGGGGGTGAGGGGGTGAACCGACGGTGAGCGGCTCACCCCAGCGGCGCGCTTAGAGCGCGGGGAGTAGGGAGAAGCGCTGGATCACGGTGACATCGCCCGTGGCGGTGATGTTAATCCGGCCGCCGATAGCGAGGGCGACGGTGAGCGCGGCGAAGAGGAGCAAGTCCTCCTTGGGGGGCGGCCAGCGCTGGGCGAGGGCCGGGCGCTCGCCCTCCCGGCGAGGGGTGGGCGTGGAGCTCGTAGACATAGGAACCTCAGACGAGTCAGGGGATGTTGGCGCCGCGTCAGCAGACGACCCGCTGCGGGCACCACCACCTGAGTACGCCAACGAGTCCGGCAAAATGTTACCGCCGCCCCCTGCGGCGCCGTCGCCGCGCCAGCCTCCTGCGCCAACTCTCTCCACCAAGTCCCGATCTCACCCCTTGTGATCGCGTCTTCTCTCCACAACCAGCCTCAACACTCTCTGTAAACAGGGCGTTCTCTCCACAACGCACACCAACACCGCGAGTCATCACAGGAGCCCGCCTCACACCGCCAGCTCAAGCCTTGTGATCGCGATTCTTCTGAGTTTCTCGGGTCCACAAGCCTTGTGATCGCGATCTCTCTCCACAAAGCCGCGAGAACACCCCTTGTGATCGCGGCTTCTCTCCACAAGCCCCGTTTTCATGCCTTGTTCTCGCGATGTTCACTCCACAAGGCGGCTCCACAAGCTCTGCAAGCGCCAGTCTTCGCGCCGTGTACCTACGCCGCGACGATCTCCCCGGCGACCACGCCGCGCCTCTGCTACGCTTGGCCTGAGGTGGGGGTGCGCTCAAGCACCTTTGCTCACGGCGACGGAGACGGTATGGCGAGCAAGATGGTGACGGATCGGCAGAAGTCTTCAGCGTCGGTGGTGCAGGCCGCGACCCAACAAGGAGAGGTGCTCGGCGCGGCGCTGGCTGAGCGCAGCGTCGCGGAGTCCGGCGTGGCGCTGGACGTGAGCGGCCTGCTGAACTTCTTGGCGACGACCTTAGAGACGAGCGCCACGGCGCTGGTCAACGCCGACGAGGCCCATGAGCGTGAGCTCGCCGATGACCCTGGCGCCCGTGACGCCCGCGACGAGGCCGCGCGGTCGCTCTATGACGACGTGGTGAGCGCGCGGGCGATGCTCACCGCCGTGTATGGCGACGCTGTCGTCGATTCCTTGGGCTTCTTCGGCTCGACCTCCCGCGACCCCGTCGTGCTCGCCCGCCAAGGTCGCTCCGTGGTCAGCCGCCTGCGCTCGGGTGGCCTGCCGACGCCGCGCTCAGCGCTCGTGACCCTAGACACCGCGGCCCTCGCGAGCCAGCTCGACGCCAAGGTCACTACCCTAGAGGAGCGCTTGTCCGACGTCGCCCGCGAGGGCCGCGAGGCCCAGCTCACGCTGACCGAGAAGCAGCGGGCCTTGGCCGAGCATGACGTGGTCTTCAGCGGCGTGGCCACCACGCTCACCGGCCTGTTCACCCTCGCCGGGCTGCCTGAGCTCGCCGCGCGGGTGCGCCCCTCCCGGCGCCACGCCGGGCGCACGGAGGAGGAGGTGACGGAGTAGGGGGCGCGCTTCCCCTAGGGGGTGAAGGGCGTTAGGCTGGCGGTATGCTCCTGCTCAACCAGCTCCGCTTCTCTGGGTATCGTAGCTTTCGTGGCCTGCTCCCGATGCCGGGGCGAGACGAGCCGCCCAATGAGCTTCCCCTGCGTCGCCTGACGCTGATCATCGGCAAGAACGGCGCGGGCAAGTCTCAGGCCGCTCGCCTGCTCCATCAGGTCTTGGGGAGCCTACGCGAGCCGGGAAGCCCGCTCTTTGTGAGCCAAGTCGGCGGCCGGGTGATGGCCAATGAGGACAAGGACAACTTCTTTGACCTCAACCCCGTCGCCCACCCGGTCGAGGTGAGCCTGAAGTGGCAGCTTGACGGCGTGCCCGGGAGCCTAGGGTTTGTCATCTCAAAACACCAGGTCACCGACGACCACCTGAGCGTCTTCTCTTGGCGGCTGGCCCAGGGCGGGGACGTCGCTCAAGGCGCTGAAGGCCAAGACGAGCCCTTGCCGTGGTCCGCCGAGCCCTGGGCGACGGTGCTCGCGGAGCTGCAGCGCCTTGGCGCTCGCTCTGAGGCCTTACAGGGGACTCGGAGGCGCCTGGCCCGTACTTACCGGCCCCCAAACACAAGAACCCTACGTCCGCCCCTGGGGATCGACGGCGAGAACGCGCCAGACTGGCTGGCGCGGTCACCAACGCTGCTTGACCGCACCCGCGAGTGGATGGCCGAGCACCTGCCGCCCACAAACTTTGACCTCGACACGAGCCAAGGCGAGCTGCGCCTCATCGAGCGCCTTCACGGCGGGCCGCTCAACCTCGCGGACGCAGCAGAGGGGGTCCAGCACGTCTTGCCGGTGATCACCCTGCTCTGCGCGCGCGCCAGTGAGCCGCCAGCGCAGCGCGTAGACTCCATCGAGCAGCCTGAGCTGCACCTGCACGACGCGATGCACGGCGCCCTCGCGGACCTCCTGCTTGACGCGGTGGGTCTAGGCGCGTCGGCTCCGGTGAAGGACGTCGGCCAGCGGCTGCTCGTCGAGACCCACTCCGAGGGGGTGCTGCTGCGTGTTCGGCGGCGGATCGCCGAGGGCAAGGTGAACCCCGATGACGTCGGCCTCTGCTATGTGGACCGAGACGACAGCGGCAGCAAGCTCAAGCCGATCGAGCTCTCCCCCAAGGGTGACCTGAGCTGGTGGCCCTATGGCGTGTTCTTGGAGCGGCTTGAGGACGCCAAAGCCATCGCCGTCGCGCGCCGGAGCCGTTGATGCGGTTTGAGCTCCACGCCCCAGCGACGATGGGTGATGACCGAGACGCTCAGGAAGCTCATGCACATCTTGAGCCGGGTGGAGGATGGGGTTCACACCCTCGTCTTCGAGGCGCCTGAGGCGGTCGAGCAGAGCCGTTGGTATCAACAGCTACCGGCCGTTCGAGCGAGAGTCTTGCAGACGGTTGATCTCAAGCTCAAGACCTACCCGTGCACGCCTACCGCAGTCGTACGGTCAAGGATCCAGAGGACCGTGTACACGCGCGAAGGATCTCGCGTACACCCAGCTAACCATCCTCGTAGAGAACGAGTTCTCCGATGGGGCGCTGATTCGCGCAGCGGTTGAGGCCTACGCGAGCCCGGAGGTGAAGGACACTTGGGAACGCGGTCAAGACGTTCAGCCGAGAGGATGGACCTTTATCGGTACGAGCGGATCGGGGCAGCTCCCTAAAAAGATTGACGACCTGTGCAGAGGTCAGCCTAACCGGCGGGTGCTCGCCGTTCGCGACAGCGACGAAGAGCTACCGATCCGCCTGCGCCCCCAGCCACCAAACCGAAGTCCGCGGCGGTCCAAGAGGCCGCGCGTCGCCACGGCATACCGTGCTTCGTCTTGCCCCTGCGCGAGATCGAGAACTACCTGCCTGATGAATTTTGGAAGGAGTGGCTCAATGAGGATCCGTTTAGGACGCCGGGGGGGGGGGGGGGGCCGCGCGGGGGGGGGGGCGGGGCGGGTGGGGGGGGGAGGGGGGAGGGGGGAGGGCGGCGGCGAGAGGGGAGCCGGGGGGGGCGCGGGAGGGCAGGGAGCGCCAGAAGGCGCGCGCCGGGGGGGGGGGGGGCGGAGGCGCGGGGGGTCGGGCACGCGGGAGGGGCGGGTTGGTGCGCAGGTGAGCCCCTGATCAGCGCGACTGGAGGCCCGGGGGGGGGGCGGGGCGGGGGGGCGGCGGGGGGGATATCGACATGGAGGGTGACGAACGACTAAAGAAGAAAGCCGGGCGGCACGCCCGGATGCCACGCTGTTTGATGGGAGTGACCACCCCGACAACCCCAAACCGAGCGACGAGACGCTCGCCGCGTTGACAAGCCAAGGCAAGCATGGGCTGAAGCAGCGAAGTGACAAGAAGGCTGACGAGGCTCGCCCGGCCAACATCCTGCGCCTGCCCGACTACGTAAAAGCCGGTAAGGTGACCGCAGCCGACCTCGACCAACGCGACCGAACGCGATCCCTACACGCGCTGGTGAACCTCCTCTCGGAGCTGCTCTGATCATGTCAAACACGCCCGCGCCTAAGGTCAAGCCCCAGGTCATGGACATCGCGAACCTGCTCACCGAGGTGAAGCAAGGTCACCTTCGCCCGCACGGTTTCAGCGCCCGTTTGAGTGGGATCGTTCCCAGGTCGCCGATCTCTTTGACTCCATCCGAAAGCAATACCCCATCGGCACCTTGCTCTTGTGGGCGCCCAAGACCGTTCCGTCGAGCGAGAACACTCTCGGCCCCCTCAACTTGCCAGAGCCAGCATCGGGCTCGGCGATGTTGATCATCGACGGTCAGCAACGACTCGCAAGCATCGCCGGTGTGATGCTTTATGACAAGGACTCGGCGCGAGAGGATAATTTAGACGACCCTGGGATGTGGGACCTATGGTTTGACGCGGCGGATGAGTCCTTTAAACACTTGCGTAGTCCCAACGATGAGATCCCGAGCTGCATCCGTGTGCGCGACCTCATGAGCATCACGGCCATGATGGCGACCGCCGAAAAGCTGAATCGGAAAGTTAACGCTCTTTTTCACTCCATCAACAACTTGAAGGTGGAGGAGATCGTCCGCAGGTGGCAGTCGGCCGCCACGGCCCTTCTCACCTACCGAATGCCCGTCGTCGAGTTCCACACCGACGACCTGAACATCGCCGTGGAGAGCTTCACCCGGCTCAACCGCTTCGGGAAGGTGCTGTCTACGGACCAGATGTGGTCGGCGTTGTCAAACCCCGAGGGCGAAGGAGCGCGCCTCGTTGATCTCATCGATGACACCCTACGCGCCGTGAAGCGCGCAGGCTTCTTCGAGCTTGACCGGATCACCGTGTTTCGTCTGATCCTCTTTGAGCTGGGGCACAACCCATTCCGCACGGATTGGCGTCAGCTAGAGAGTAAAAAACAACAGGACATTCAGAGCTCCATGCAAGCTGTCGCGCTTGCGTGCAAGGCGGCGCTCTTAGATGCGCTCCAGTTCTTGCAGGACGAGATGGGCCTCGTGTCTTTACGTCTCTTGCCTTACAGCCCTCTCGTGGTCGCCGTCGCCGCGTACTTGGGCGATGGCGCCGCTGCGGCGAAGAGCGGGAGCTTCGATGAAGAGGTACGGCGAGCGCATTCGCTCAAAGACGACGAGAAGGCGAGCTTGGCGCGGTACTGCTGGCGCCTCGGCTATGTGGACTTCGCCGATGGGAACCCCTCACGCATCACGAACATTTGGGACCGGGTGAGTCGGTCAGGAAAACGCGAACGCACAACGAGCGCACCTTCTCGCGCTGACGACGCACCCCCTTCGGGCACGGGCCTCTTCGCCGGACGCATACCAACCGTTTATGCTGGACGGACGCTAACTGAGCTTCTTCAGGATGCAGCACAAAGCCCGCCGACCCCGTTCCCTTCTCGGCACGACCTGCGCTCAGCGCGACTGCGCGTGAGCCTCTGGGCCACGATTGTCAGGCTGGGCGTTGACGACCGAGGAGAAGCTCAAGGCTGCGTCGTTCATCAACCAGCACGGCGCGGGCTCCTGGCGGCTCATCGTGCAGCAAAGACGTGGAGCCCCCCGCCGGATCGACGCTCGGCTGCTTCGGTCCCCCGCCAACTGGATGTTTGACCTCTGGGGGATGGAGGTGGGCCTCCCCGACGAGAGCCACGCCGTTGCTCGTCTGCTGGAGCTGTCCCACGACCGAACAGCCGACCGCGTGAGGTTGGACCGCCTTCAGATCACCGGAGGCGCTACAGGCGTTGAGGACAGGAGAGTTTGAACGGTTCCTTCGCCTCCGTGAAGCTCAGATGGTGCAGGACGAGCGCGCCTTCCTCACGCGACACGGGCTCCCACTCCCCGTTGAGCTGGCCCCCCAACCAGCCGCCATCGACCACCCCGCCGACGACTCCGACCTCCCCGAAAACTCCGACCTCCCCGAAGAAGAAGAGGTCTGAGCCGCGCTCGCCCGTCTCCTGCGCGTCCGGGGTCGCTCCACCCGCGCCCCTCAGGTCGTGACAGGGCGCATCATGCGCGCGGAGGGCTCAAGGTCTCGGCGCGCCAAGCTCAGACGGATCGTGTCGACGAGCTCTTCAGGGGAGCCAAGCACGGGGAGCTCATCACAGAAGCCCGCGTACCAGAGCGCGGCCACGCTGCACTCACGCACGATGACGAGCAGCTCCGCGCAGAGCAGCTCCTGGGCCAGCTCGTCGTCGAGGGCCTCCATGATCCGATCGTCGAGGGTCTGGTCGCCCAGGCGCTCCAGCACGAAGCAGCCCCGCGGCGGGACGCCCCAGCGCTCCAAGGCCTGGAGGTAGGCTTGGTTGAGCCTCACCGCGCCCAGCGGCGTCAGGCCGAGCCGCGACGCGACGAGCGGATCGTGCGGTTGACAGCAGAACAACGTGCTCATCGAGGATCCCCTGGGCCGCTTCGCAGCGCTTGGCGCTCGGAGCGCGGACGTACCACGCGCGAGCGCTTGGCGGATCACCGGGCTCAGGCGATGGACGTTTAGCTTCGGCCCCCCTCACGGTGCGGGGGCGGTGAAGGGCGCGGGCGGCACGCTCCCCGGCGTCGTCGTCTCGGTGTCCTCCCACAGCCCGTCCACGACCCGGCGCATCCGGGGGCTGGCGTCGGTCTGGTGCAGCGCGAGGCGCCAGCCGGGCTGCTGGCAAGGCGTGAACGCGCAGCCCACGATCACAAACCGCCGCGCGCCGCCAAGCTCGGCGCCGTAGGTCACCGGCGGCCCCGTCGTGGGCACAACGGCCTGCTCGACCCGCGCCCGGCCCCAGAACATCGCCGTGGCCGCCCGGGAGAGCGTGGCGTCTACGACCACGTCCTCGGCGTGAAGCGTGTCTCTGAGGTCCACCAAGGCGCTGATCGGGTGACCCGCCCGCCAGGGCCGCCTCCGCGGCGAGGGGCGCCTCTGGGCGCTCCAGCACGAAGGCGACGCTCAAGAGCCCCAGCCCAAAGGCCGAGATTGACGGTCGGCCGGGGGCAGACCCACCCTGCCGACCCGCGCCACCATGGGCCCGATCACGCTCACCGAGGCCGTGACCCCCGCCGCCCAGACCATCGGCAGCACGACGAGGCTGGGCAAGGCG
>JADKFE010000065.1 GCA_016717595.1 Deltaproteobacteria bacterium
ACGTCCACAAGCTCATCCGCCATCGCCTCGCTCCAACGCGCGCCCTTCTTCAGCAGGCGAATGCGGCGAAGGCTCTCCTTCTTCACGTCGCGGGTGAGGCCATGAACGAAGCGAGGAACGAGCATCAGGGCACCGGGACGAGGTTGCGGGGCGGGTAGAGCACGCGGGAGCCTTCGGAGATGAGCAGGTAGGTGACGAGGGCCAGCCCCGTGAGGCCGGTGACCTCCTCCCAATACTGCCATGAGAGCACGCTGCCAGCGGGCTGAAGCTCACCCTCGGGCTCCTCGGCGGGGCTTGTCTGCGGCGACGGGGACGGGGACGGTCTGCGGCTGCTGCTTGCTGTAGCGGTAGACGATGACGCCGGGCAGGGGGCTGTCGTACTGGAAGAAGCCGCCCGGGCCGCTGATGACGCCGGAGGTGCCGGGCATGGCGGGGGCGCCGAGGCTGATCACGACGCCCGCCTGGGCGAAGGCGGCGACGTACATGGCCGCCTCGGCGGCGCCTTCAGCGGCGGCGTTCGCGGGCTTGATCTCGTAGACGCAGCGCTTGGTGGCGTTCAGGATGTCGGGGCGCAGGGCGGCGTTGGAGGCGCTGAGCTTCTTTGGGTCGCCTTCTGGATGCAGAAAGCCGACGATGGACGAGACCGGAGTTGAGTTGAGAAAGACCTTATCCGGGTAGTTTTCCTTCTGATACCTCCGCCCAATCCCGTCATGCGCATCATTCCCCACATAAAACGGCGCAGGCTGCCCCCCCGGCGGCGCCCACGGCCCGGGGCTCATGCCACCGCCCGCCGTCTGCGGCACCATCCCGCCGCCCGTCGCAGGGGCGCCGCCGCTCGCCGCCCCGCTCGGCGCCACCGTGGGCGTCTCGCCCATCGCCGCCGCCGCGACGGGGCCCAGGCCCTCAAAGTCAATCGCCCCCTCCCCGGCCTCGCCCGCCAACATCAAGCGCGTAGTAGAGCGGGTAGGTCGGCTCGGCGGCGCTCACCTCCTCCCAGTCCTCGCAGGTGGTGGCCCCGGCCTCTGCGAAGGCCGCGGCGATGTCTTCAGCCTCGCCGCCCTCGGGCGCGCGGATGACCAGGGGCGTCCCCCCCTCCCACATCACCAAGAGCCGCGCCCCGGCGGCCTCGGTCGTCCCTGGGTTGTCGCTCGTGGGCAGGTCTTCGCGGGAGATCGTCGTCTCGGGGCTCTGCGCTGGGCCGAGGTCCACCGCCGCTGACCACGCCGCGTCGTCGAGCAGGCCGCCGCCCTCTAAGGCCAGGCCGTCGCCGTAGAGATCCACCGCTGGGAGCAGGGCGGCGGCGACGCGCTCGGCCTCTTGTTCGTGGGGATCGTGGGGTGACGACACGGTCACGCCGTCGCCGCTGGGGCGCGGCGCGCGGCCCTGATCCGCCTGGATGACGTGGGTCAGCTCGTGCAACAGAAGCTCAAGGCCTTGGGGGCTCGTGAGATCCAGCTCACCGGCGTTGAACCAGATCTCATGGCCCACGGTGAACGCCCGGGCCTGGGCCGCCTGAGCGAGCCGCGCCGCCTGGGCGTCTTGATGCACACGGACGTGGCCGAGATCATGGCCAAACACGGCGCTGAGCCGCGCCACCACCGCCGGGGGCAAGGGCCGACCGCCGCCGGGGCGTAAACCGCCGAGCGTGGCGTGATCCACGCCCTCTCCTTGGGCGCGGCGCATCACCAAGAGCGCCGCCTCATTGCTGCCCAGACCCGGCCCGGCCTCGGGGCTCACCCCGGCGAGGCTGAGCGTGAGGGCCTCGGTGATCAGGGGGCCCAAGCCGTCGAGGGACTCCCCGGCCAAGGCCGCGAGGGTGAGGGTGTTCCCCGCGTTGTGCAGCGTGGCGTCGAGGGTGACGCTCGCCGGGGCTTGCGCGGGCGCGGGCGCTTGCGCGGGCGCGAAGGCAGGCGCGACGATCGGCGCAGACCGGACCGGCGGACGTTGATGTTGGGGCACGAGCGGGCCGAAGGCGGCGCCCTTCGTGGGGCAAAGCAGGTTGAGACGAGGGTAGCCATCGCCTGAGGAGGCCGTCAAGACGGCGCCCGCTGAAAAACCGGCGGCGCCAATGTCTCCACCCGGGACCCCGCGCGCGCAGCGCCTCCAGCCGCCAGAACGCGCGCGGGCCACGCTGTCTCCAGGAAGAGCGCGTCAACGCGCCCGCGCGCCACCCCAACCCCAGCCCAGGCATTGGAGCCGGGGGGCGGCGGCGAGACCTCTGCGCCTGCCCTATACTGCTCCTCTCCAACGAGGCCGCCTGTGACCGTGCCCCGGATCGTGTCTCTCGGGATCCTCCTCGCCTTGGTCGCCCCGGCGGCCCAGGCGGATCCCCAGACCCGCGCCGTGCAGGACGACACGACGCGGGCCTCGCTCAACGCGGCGCCTTGGCCCGACGCTGAAGACGCCCTGCGCGTGGCGATGTCCCGGGAGCTCGCGCGCCTGGAGGTGGATCCCGAGGCGGATCCCGCGGACTGGTCGGAGGCCCTGAGCGCCCTTGAGGTGTCGCGGATGACCGGCGACTGGCAGCGCCGCGCCCTGCGCCGCCGCCTGGAGGACGCGATCAACGTGGGCGACGTCGAGACCGCGCGGAAGGCCGTCGAAGACCTGAAGTCGCCCGACGGGGAGCTGGATCCAACGGCGTGGCGCCGCATCCAGTGGCTCCGGGCGCAGCAGGTGGCGTGGATGTTTTTGCCTTGGCTGTTCGCCCTGGCGGCGGCGGGGCTGGTGGGCTTTGGCCTCGACGCCTTGGCCTCGCGCCGCGCCCAAGGAGGCCGGGCGCGCACGGTGATCAACCCCTACGTCACCGGGCGACCCCTGCGCGACAGCCGCCTGGTGTTCGGACGCGACACGATCATCCGCGACGTGCGCCGGGGGCTCACCGACGGCGAGAGCTTCTACCTCACCGGCGAGCGCCGCATCGGGAAGACGACGATCTTGCTGCAGGTCGGCGAGCTTCACCGCCGGGCCGGGGGCACCTCGGTGTTTGTGGACGTGGCGGGCAGCTTCGGCGATCAGGCCCAGGTGGTCTTGCAGCGGGCCTTGGTGCAGGCCAACCGCGCCCAGGGCCTCGACGATGGCGGCGATGCGATGACCTTGGCCCGGCGCCTGCGCGAGCGGGGAGAGCTGGCGTTGATGGTGGACGAGGTGGACTCGCTCAACGGGGCGGACGTGCCCACGCGGCGGCTGTTTCGGGCGATGTGCCTAGAGCCCGACGCCCCGGCGAGAATGGTCGCCGCCGGGGTGGGCCTGGACGTTCAGCGCGACGAGGAGGCCCAGCGCTGGGGGCCGCTGATCCGCACGATTCAGGTGGGGCCCCTGCCGGACAACGCCGCCCGGGCCCTGCTCACCGAGCCCGTGGCCGGGGCCTTGACCTGGACCGAGCCCGCCACCCGGGCGGTGTTGGAGCTGGCGTCGGGGCGGCCGATGGTGATTCAGCTCTACGGGCTGCATGTGGTGGACCAGCTCGGCGTGAGCGGGCGCAGCCGGGTGATCGCCTCGGACGTTCAAGAGGCCAAAGCGAAGGTGGAGCGGGCGTGGAAGGCCATCCGGGACGAGGGCTTAGAGGATGAGCTGGTGCCCGTGGACCTCGACACGGCCTTGATGGAGCTGGGGCGGCTGGGGCAAGAGATCGATGACCTCGAGCGCATCGTCGCCTTAGAGCGGAGCCCGACGTGATCGGCGCCTTGGCCGCGCTGTGGGCGCTTGGCGGCGGGCTCGCCCAGGCCGAGGTGGGCGCCGGGGTGGGCGTCACGGAGTCGTTGGACGGCGCGCTGGTGGTGTGGTCGGCCGAGGCGGGGGTGCGGGTGTACCGCGGGGGCGGCGCGTCGGGGCCAAGCCTCACCTTGAGCTGGCGCTCTCCGGCGGGCAAGGTGACCCAGGCTGTGGTGTGGCGGGGGGCGCTGTACGCCTTGGTGTCCCTCGACCCCCAGCCCCCGGTGATCTACCGCGTGGGCCTGGCCGACGGCGACACCCGCGCCGTGCTCAACGTGCGCTGGGCGTACACGCTCACCGTAGACCCCCGCACCGGGGCCCTCGTGCTGGCCAACGCCGGGGGCGATCTGTTCGTGGTCCAGGGCCTCATCGAGACCGACCGGGGGCTGATGATGGGCCTCGACCAGACCCGCCCCACCTCCGTGGACGTCTTGGGCACCCGCGCCCATGACCTGCTGTGGCGTCGGGACGGGCGGCTGTTGGCGTCGGGGCCCCGGGGGCTCGTCGTCGCGGAGCTGGGCCTGGGCGGCGACCGGCGGGCGAAGAAGGCCCGGGGGGCGCTCTCCTCCCAAGAGCTGCACGTCGCTGAGGTCTGCGCCGATCGCCTCGTCACCTTGGGGCTCGGCGGCCAAGAGACGAGCCTGACCCGGTGGAGCCTGATGCACCCCGCCGCGCCGTGGCCATTGCACCTGGGCGCCGTGGCCCTGGACGAGGGCGCGCTGGGGCTGATCCAGCTCCCCGAGGGGGTGTGGGTGCTGGCGCCGGGGCCCTTGGAGCCCCTCGATGATCGCCTGGGGGATCCCGACGGGCAGCGGTTCCCCGGCGTGCTGATCGGCGCGTCGATGCCAGAGCTCGGCGCCTGGGTGCCCGCGGCGGGGCTCACCCTGCATCACGGCGACCAGCGGGGGCAGCTCGCGCTTGTAGACGAGGGCCTGCGCCTGCGGGTGGTGCGCCCGCCCGAGGTCAGCGCCGCCTGCGCCGCGCCGCCCTGGGGCCCGGTCGGCGCCGCCCACCTGCTCCAGCTTGAGGCCAAGGTGCGATCCTTGGCGGATCTCGTGAGCCGGGGCGACCTGCCCGTGGGGCTCTTAGAGCCCGGGGCCCTAGACGGCATCTCCTCGACGGCCTGGCGAGAGACGGTGCAAGAGCTGCTGCCCACGGCCTCGCCCACCAACCCCCTGCCGATCCTGCTCTCCCGGGGCTTCTTGGAGCGTTTTGACGTGCCCCAGAGCGACCCGATGCGCGCTGTGGTCGAGGCCCGCGAGGCCGAGGTCAACCGGGAGACGCTCCAGGCGCTCATCGCCTTGTTCACCGCGGGCACGGCGATGTCTTGGGCGGCGCTCGCGGCCCTGCGCCGCATCAGGATGCGCGACCGGGTGCTCGCCGCGGCCTGGAACCCCTTCCGCCAAGACAGCCCGAACAACCCCGAGCGCACCCCCTTCGCCGCGAACGGCCTCGCTGATGACCTCATGCGCACCCTCGATCTCAACTGCGCCGTGGTCGAGGGCCCGCAGTTCTCGGGCAAGTCGGCGCTGTTGCGCCACGTCGCCTGGCGTCTAGAGCGTGAGGGCCTGGGGGGCCGCGTCGTGCGCCTGGTGCGCCTGGGCCTGCTCGGCGTGCCCGAGGCCGAGTTCTGGACGCGCCTGGGCCGGGCGATGGTCGAGGCCCTGCCCGACTCGCCCGTGGCCGAGGAGCTTCAAGAGCTCGAGACCCTGGACCGCGGCGCTGTGGAGTACCTGCTCGACGAGAGCCTCCGCGACGACGGGCCCCGGCTGGTGCTGGTGCTCGACGACCTCGACACCTTGGGGAGCTACCGCAGCGAGGCCCAGCGCTTTCGGGGGCTGCTCCAGGTGGTGCCCAGCCACCGCATGGCGGTGTTGGGCGCGGGGGTGTCGATCCGCAAGGGCTTCGCCGGGGCCGATGAGGAGAGCCCGTGGTTCAACCTCTTCCAGGTGCGCCAGCTCCGCAACATGAGCGAGGCCGAGCTTTTGGCCTACCTCGACAGCCGCCTCGCCCACCCCTTCGGCTACACCCCCGACGCCGTGCGCCGCATCCTGAGCTTGAGCGAGGGGCGGCCGCTGCAGGTGTGGCACCTCTGCTTCGGCGCCGTGGAGCACCTCCTCGACGAGCGCCGCCTGGAGCTCCGCGTGGAGCATGTGGAGCGCGCTCGGGCCGACCTGCGCGCCTCGGCGGGTGGGCTCGCGCGCCTCGACGTGACCACCTTGATGGGCGCGGACGGCGCCAGCGAGGTGTGGGAGCAGGTGGTGCGACAGATCGCTGTGGCGCGTCGTCGTCGTGAAGATCTGCTCGCGCGGGTCCACACCACGCGGAGCGCCGCCGTGGTAGAGAAGGTGGCTGAAGCGGACTTCTTCAAGCAGGGCGAAGGCGGTTGAATGTATTGCGTAGGCAACACCCTCGACGATGATCGCGACGTCTACGGCCGACGCGCGCTCTTCACCGAGCTCAACAACGGCCCGCACCGCCGCCTGCTCCTCGTCGGGATGCGCCGCACCGGCAAGACCGCCACGCTCCTGCAGATCGAGCGCCGCGCCTTGGCCGATGGCAGCTTCGTGCCCCTCTACATCGCCCCCGAGGGCTGCCGCGACGTGGCGTCTCTGCGCGACAGCTTCGCCAACGCGCTCTCCCGGCGCCGCAAGCTGCTCCCGGCCTTGCCCGGCGGCTTCTTGAAGCTGCGGGAGCTGCCTCTGGGCGATCTCCTGCTCGTCGCCGGGGAGAGCGCTGAGCAAGCCGGGGTGCCGCTGTTCTTGCTCATCGACGAGGCCGACGCCTTGGCGACGGTGGCCGAACAGGATCCCAGCGTCGTCAACATCCTGCGGGCCTCGTGGCCGTCCATGGACGGCGCCCGGGTGCTGCTCACCGGCAGCCGCCAGGCCGTGCGCCTCTTGCATGAGCCCTTCGGCCAGCCCGAGCCGATGTTGGCCGGGTTCGCCCAGCGCACCCTGAGCCCGGTCTTGGCCCGGGCCGAGGCGCTGGACCTCGTGGCCTTACGCCAGCGCGGCGGCGAGGGCCGGGTAGACTTCACCCAGGCCCAGACGAGCTGGCTCCTCGACCGCACCGGCGGCCACCCCTACCTCACCCAGGCCACCTGCGATCAGGCCCGCCGCCTCAAGACCGGCCCCGAGCTGGCCCTGGGCGCGGTGATGGCGGCGTTCCCGGCGTCGAACGCCTTCCAGCAAGACTTGGAGCGCACGAGCCCGTCGGAGCGCGCCGTGCTCCAGGCGGTCATCGACGGCCAAGGCTTGGAGGACTGGCACGAGCCCTATGTGCGCTCGTTGCTCGACGTGGGCCTGCTCAGCGCCGAGCGCGCGCTCTCCGTGCCTGTGCTCGCCGACTTCGTGGCCCGCATCGGCTGGGAGAACCTGCCGTCTCGCCTACAAGACGCCGACGTGGCCCCCGTCGCCAGCGCCCGGCCCGCCGCGCCGCCGACGACCACCCGCTACCGCACCCTGCGCGTCCTGGGCGAGGGCGCCTTCGGGGAGGTGCTGCTCGTCGAGTCCATCTCCCCGCAAGGGGTGCGCCGCCTCGTCGCGGTGAAGCTCCTGCGCAAAGGCTGGGAGAGCCAGGCCGCCGTCGCCGCGCGGCTGCGCGACGAGGCCCGCATCCTCGCGCTCTTGCGCCACCGCGCCATCCTGCGCGCTGAAGACATCGTGCGCCTCGATGATCGCCTGGGCGTGCTCATGGAGTACGTCCCCGGCGTCGACATCCGCGACCTCATCGAACAAAACCGCCGCGGCGTGCTGCCCCTGTGCCCGCCGCGGGTGGTCGCCGAGATCGCCGCCGAGGTCGCCGAGGCCCTGGACGTGGCCTACAACCGCGTCGCTGAAGGCGAGCCCGGCCCGTTCAGGGTGCTGCACCGCGACATCAAGCCCCACAACATCCGCCTCACTGAAGACGGTGAGGTCAAGGTGCTCGACTTCGGCGTGGCCGGGGCCCAGTTCGCCGGGCGTGAGCACGTCACCCAGCGCGGCGGCGGCGGCACGATCACCTACATGGCCCCCGAGCGCCACCTGGGCGAGCACAACCTCCCGGCCTCAGACATCTTCTCCTTGGGCGTGGTGATGGCCGAGCTCTCCTCAGGCCTCCGCCTGGAGAGCCCCTGGCCCACCTCCCCGGTGTCCTTTGAGCGGCTGATCGACCCCATGCTCGACTACATGGAGGTCCAAGGCGCCGAGGTGCTCGTTGAGCTTGTGCGCGCCATGCTCAGTTTTCGCCCTGAAGATCGCCCCCAAGCCGCCGAGGTCGCCGCCGCATCACGTCGATTGGCCGCGGGCCTGCCCGCCCCGGACCTGCGCGCCTGGGCGCGCCTGCTGGTTCCGCGTGCCCGACGCGACCCCAACCTGTCGTCGATGGATCTCAGCGTTGGAAGCCACGAAGAGACGGTGAATGACGACTTCATCGAATTGATGACAGTGAGCGGACTGACCGAGAAGGACGACTGACCGCCCCGCCGATTTCACCCTTCCTTTTTGGGGAGAGGTGTGTAAAGTGGAGCCCGCCCGCTGGCACGGGCGCTGATCACCACTGGAGGGCGAGGCCCTCCCCCTGTCCATTGCCCTCGCGGAGCGCGTCATGAACCCAGAGCAGCTCGCCAACCTCCCTGATGATGAGTACTTGAGCCGCGCCGAGATCGCTCACCTTTACGGCATCCTGAGCGGCCAGCTCGAGGGCCTCCTCTCCCACTCCCGCGAGGCCATCGGCAACTTGCACGAGGTCCGTGAGGTCGAGGCCGACGAGCTCGACTTCACCTCGGCGGAGCTTGAGCGCGACGCCACCCTGCGCATGGCCGATCGCGAGCGCCAGCTCCTCACCAAGATCCAGAGCGCGATCAACCGCATCCAGGACGGCGAGTACGGCACCTGCGAGACCTGCGGCGCGCCGATCACCTACCGCCGCCTGCTCGCCCGGCCCGTGGCCACGCAGTGCATCGACTGCAAGACGGCCGCCGAGCAGATCGAGCGCCGCAGCCGCATGCTCTGAGCCCAGCGCGCGCACTCTTCGTCACGTCAGGGGCGGTGACGACACGGCTCCTGCTTGGGAGCCCCGATGAACGTCCACGCCCTCCATGAGCACCCCGCGTACCTGGCGCTGAGCGTCGAGGAGCGCCTCGCCGTTGACACGCGGCTCAGCCAGTGGCACCTCGACGCCGCCGCCGTGGCCGCGCTCACCGGCGGCGTCGACACCTTAGAGCCCGACGACCTGCGCTTCTGGCTCCAGTCCACCCAGAGCCGCCCCTGGGCGATGATCACCCTGGGCGCGAGCTGTCCAGAGGCCGACGAGCTGTTTCAGCGGGTGCTCGACCTCGCGCCGGGCCTCGCCGAGCACCCCCAGCGCGCCGAGCGTGTTCGTTCCGCCCGAGAGCTGAGCCGGGCGTTCGCCATCGCCGCCATCGCCTTCGCGGAGGCGGGCTTCCTGCGGGATGAGGAGCTCGGCGCCTTGTGGGAGCGCCTCGTCGCCCTGGAGTCCATCGACCCGAGCTGGACTCCCGACCGCCTGCTGAGCGCCGCCCGGGCGGCGGGCTTCGCTGAGGTGAGCTCGGCGCTGGGCCGTCACCAGCGCGAGACCAGCGGCCTGCGGGGGCTCTTGGGCCGGGCCACGGCGGTCCTGCGCACCCGGGCGTTTAACCTCGCCCACGGCGGCGCCTACCTGCTCACCGGCAGCACCGGCCACGAGGGGCGCTACGCCGAGGGCCGCTGGTCCAACTGGACTGAAGACTACGCCGTCGTCCCCAAGCGCTACGCCTGCCCTCGGGATGAGGAGACGCTGCGGAGGATCGTCGCTGACGCGCGTCAGGTCCGCGTCGTCGGCGGCGGCCACAGCTTCAACGACTCGCCCCTGTGCGCCGACACCCTCGTCTCCCTGGACGCGCTGGACCGGGTGCTGGGCTTCGACCCCCTGCGGCGCACCATCCGGGTGCAGGCCGGGGTGCGCCTGCGCGATCTCAACAAGGTCCTGGCCCGGGCCAACCTCGCCTTGCCCGTGCTCGGCTCCACCGACGCCCAGAGCCTCGGCGGCCTCATCGCCACGGATCTCCACGGCACCGGCCGCGACCACGGCTTCCTCTCCGAGCAGATCCTCGGCCTGCGGGTGGTGTTCGCCGATGGCGACGCCCGGGACGTGGGCCCCGGAGATCCGCTGTTCCACGCGGCGATGGGCGGCTTGGGCGCGGTGGGCGTGGTCACCGAGGTTGAGCTGCAGCTCGTCGAGGGCTTCAACCTCCTCAAACGGACGGCGATGGTCGACCGCGCCACGACCGAGGCCCAGCTCAACGACCTCATCCTTGAGCACGACCACCTGAGCTACTACTACATCGGCGGGACGGGCAAACAAGAGGCCGTGCGCGCCCACACCTGGGACCACACCCAAGACCCGGTCACCGAGGGCTGGGACGCGACGAAGGCCGCCCAGGAGCTCTCCGACTTCGGCATCAGCGCGTTCTTGCCCCAGCTCGCCGAGGCGCTCGTGCAGCTCGACGAGGACCACGCGCTCTCCAACCTCGCCGCCCCCGACCACCAGCTCGTCATGCCCGCCCAGCGCGGCTTCGGGCGTAAGCTCTTCTACCGCCACGACGAGATCGAGCTCGCCGTGCCGTACGAGGCCTATCACGACTGCCTGCGGGAGGTGCTCAAGCTCCTGCGCGACGAGGACTACTTCTCCATCGTCGAGGTGCGCTTCACCCCGGCGCACTCCCAGTCCCTCATCGGCCCCGGCGTGGGCCGCAAGAGCGCCTGGATCGAGCTGGCGACCCCGCTCTCCCAGCCCCGCGACGTGATGTACGCCCGTGTCGAGGCCATCCTGCGCGCGTATGGGGGTCGCCCCCACCTGGGCAAGAAGACGACGTTCACCCACCACGAGCTGCTGGACGTTTACGGCGAACGTTTCACCGCGTTCCAGGCCGTGCGAACGCGCGTAGACCCCACGGGCAAGCTGCTCAACCCCTTCGCCCGCCGCCTGTTCGGCGCCTGAGGGCGGACGGAGCCCCCTCGGTTTTGACGCGCTCCCACCGCTGGCGCCGGTCAAGGCCCCGATGGGCCGAACGTGCCCGGTCGAACGTTCTGCGAACACATCGACGCCCTGGGCGCCGGGGCGAACGGCGTGGGCGGGCTGTCTAAATCGTCTGTTTGAGCCGGGCGCGCTGGCCGGGCCAAACTCGACGACTCAGAGGGGGCCAGCACCGATTGACGACAGGACACGAACAGTCTTTGAGGGGAGTTTGTGCGCCCTGAACGACGGGCTCGACCGTTCGTGACCCGTCACTCCACATACCCCAACGCCCGCAGCGCGGCCTCGTCCACGCCCTCTGTGCCCCCTTTGGGCCGAAACCGCTCCGCCAGCTCATCCCGGCTCGCGGGCGCGGCCACACCTTTGGGCAGACGATCTTGCCCCAGCGCCACGACGCCGGGGAGATCCAACGCCGGGTGGATGCCCAAGAGCGCCTGAACAGTCGGCGCCACGTCCAGGAGCCCCATGCTCGGCAAGGTCTGCCCCACCGGCAAGCCGGGGCCTTTGGCGTAGATCACGCCCCGCGCGTCGTGCATGCCCGAGAAGGTCTCCGAGAGCCGAACGTAGTCGCCCAAGGGCTCGCCGCCGACGGTGCCGCGCTGGATGCGGGCCTCGGTCACGCGCTCATCGGTGAGGGTGAGCCCCAAGGCGTTCGGGGCGCCGGGCACGGGCTCCACCCGAAAGACGGGGGCGCCGGTCTCGTCTACGAGGGCCTCTAGCGCCGCCCGAAGCTCTGGCAGTCGGTCGGCGGCGCCATCGGTCAACCCGACGTTGAGCTTGATGCCCAGGCGCGAGACGTCCACGGGCAGGCCCTGCTCGATCAGCCGGGCGCGCAGGCGCTCGGTGAGGGGCTGGAAGCCGAGCTGATCGAGGGCCGGGTCAAAGGCGCGGAAGCCGTGGTCGGACACCACCACCACCGTCGTCTCTGGGCTCACCCGGGCCTGGAGCTCGCCGAGGAGCTGGTCGGCCTGGCGGTAGGCGTCACGAACGGTCTCGCCGTAGAGGGCCTGCTTCTTGGGGTCGATGCCGGTGAACGCGTCGGGCTGGTGGTAGGTCCAGAAGCGGTGCGCGAGGCCGTCGGTGGCGTAGTAGGTGAAGGTGGCCAGATCGGGCTGGTGTTTGTGCATGGCGTGGACGAACACGTCGCGGTCGATGCGCCCGCGGAGGAGCTGCATCGCCTCAAACCGGGCGTCGTCGTCGGGGCGCTCGACACGCTCCCGAACGCTCCAGCGCACCGCGTCCCACAGGGTGCTCAGGCGGAGGCCCTGGGAGATCCCGGCGAGCACCAGGGCGGTGGTGCTGCGGGTGCCGGCCACCTTCTTGCGGCGCATGCGGTTCGCCAGCTCAAGCTCCTTCACGAAGCTCAGCTCGGCGGGGAAGGTCTCCGGCGCCGGGGCCAGCCAGCTCGGCACGATGAAGCCCGGCGCCGGGCGCGGAGGGTAGGTGACGAGCCACTTGTAGACGCCGATGCGGAGGCCCTCGGACTCGGCGATGTCCCACAGACGCGGCACCAGCACGTCCGTCGCCCGGGTGTGAAAGCCGTGGATGCCGTGCTCCTCAGGGGGGCGGCCGCTGGCCATCGTCGTCCACAACAGCGGCGAGAACATCGGCTCCATCGACATCAGCACGCCCCGGCTGCCTTCAGTCGCCATGGACTTGAGCGCGGGCAGCTCTCCGGCGGCGATCATGGGGTCGATGAGGTCGTAGGTGGCGCCGTCGATGCCGACGACGAGCACCTTCACCGGATCGGGGCGGGGCTCGGGCCACAGCGCCAAGGCCAAGGCGGCGGCGCCGGTGAGCGCGACGGGGGCACGCGGGGCCCTGGCCCGAGGGCGGCGAAGGCCGATGAGCCCGCCTAAGACGGCGCCGACGACGGCGGGGGCGAGCACCAACAGCAGCAGCAAGAGGCCCACGCTGTCGATGAACCAGGGGTTGAGCACGCTCACGCCCAGGGCGATGAGCAGGCCGGGCATCGGCGCGAGGCTGGCGCCGAGGAGCGCGGCGTTGACGGCGGACGGTCGGCTCATGGGAGGTCTCCTTCCAAGAAGCGGCCCGGCTCAAACTCATCCCAGAAGTGCCAGTCGCCGGGGTGCTCCCGAAGCCAGAGGTCCAACCAGCGGGCGCTGAGATCGGCGCCGTGCTCCAGGGCGTCGTCGATGGGCAGCTCGCGGCGCAGGGGCATGGGCTCATGAATCTCGGTGACGTAGAGCGGGCCCGGCCCGGGGTTCTTGATCGTGACCATGGGCAGAATCGGCGCCTCCCCGCGCAGGGCGAGCCACAAGGCGCCCACGGGCAGGCGCATCCGCTGGCCGAGCACCTCTCGCACCACCCGGCGGCCCAGCTCTTTGCCGCCGCCGGTGCCGTCCATCGCCGAGAGCACCAGCTCCCCCCGGGTCAAGGCGCGCAGCACAGGCCGGATGAACCCTTTGCCGTCCCAGATTTTTGCCGGGATGTCTTGCTCTAAGCGGTGCCGAAGCTGGGTGACCCGGGCGCCCTCCTCGCTGATCGGCCCCTCGACCCCGCCGCCGCCCACCTGGTTCACCCGGTAGTTTCGGGCGCCGAGCACACACAGCGGGAGCTGGGGCACGCCCATGTGGGGGTGCAGGAGCACCGCGCCCCGGCCGCCTTGCAGCGCGCGGTCGAGGTGGTGAAGGCCCTCGATGCGCAGGTACGGGCCCCCTTCGCCCCGGGCGATGCGGGCGAAGCTCCAGGAGATGTACTGGTCGGCGAAGTGGGTGCAGAACGCCTCGGCGGCGACGTCGTCCAGGTCGTCCCGGCTGGGGAAGGCCCGGCGGAGGTTGACGACGAGCTGCGCCCGTTTGCCCTTGGAGAGCCGCGCCACCACCGCGCCCAGACGACGGTTGAACCGAAGCTCTGCGCCCGCGGGCGCCCGCCCGAGCAGCTCGCGGTAGGGGCCCCACACCAGCTTGCGGTACACGTCCTTGATGGGACTCTCAGCGAACACCATGAGCGAGGGCTCCTCAGCGTGTCATCAGACCCGCCGGGGCGCGCGACGCCGAAGGGAGCCGCAGACCCAGCGGGGACAGGAGGAGCTTAGCGTCTTCGCGGGAGGCCTGCGTGTCAGACCTCAGCCGCCGCGCCGCCGCCACCCTTGGGGTTGTTCGCCCCGGCGGCGCCAGCCTCGGTGGCCGTGCTCGAGTCGAGGTGCGCCTCTTCTTCGGCGGCCTGGCCCTCTTGCTGCTGAAGCTCGCTGGGATCACCCCAGTAGCCCTTCTTGCGGATGAGGTCGGGCTGGCGGGTGAACAGGGTAGAGCGCACCCAGCCGACCATCGGCTTGCCGTTCATGTCGAACAAGACCTTCATCCAGCCGCCCTGGACCTCGTCCACCTCGACCATCTTGCCCGAGGTGTAGCTGGCGAGCTCCATGGCGCCGTAGTCGGGCTCGGCCCAGATGCGGATCTCTTTGAGGGCGCCCGCGCTCAACATGCCCTTCATGCCCGAGAAGACGCGGTTGGGCCGCATCGCTGGGTCGCGGGCGGCCTGTTCGTCCTCGATGAGCTGCTCTTGGTTGACGACCCACGAAGACAAGAAGTCTTCAGCGCCGTCTACAAGGTTCCAGGCCTCGGCGGAGATCTCGTTCGGGCCCTCGGCCTCTAAACCAGCCTCCTCGGCGGCCTTCTTGACGTCGAGGAAGATCTCGTCGGCGAGCTCTTGCACGAGGAGGTTCTGGATGGCGTTGTTGCCGATCAGATCGTGCAGCTCATCCCGAGTGGTGGGCAGGTCTTTGAGGTCTTTGTCATCGGCCTTGGGTTTGCCACCTTTGGCCTTGGACGACTTCTTGAGCAGCTCGTTCTGATCAGACATAGCGCGGTCACCTCGGCTGGGGCGCGGTGCCCATAGGATAGCACCGATGGCGCGGATTGAGCACATCCATCCGCGCCTTCGATGCCCGTCGTGACCAAGCGTGGCCGCGACGACGGAGGGATCACGCCCCGCCGTGCTTCCAGAGGGCGATCGTCGCGCCCGCGGGCGTCGAGACCAAGGCGAAGTCCCCGGTGTTGGGGATGCTCGTCGGCGTGACCAAGGAGGTGGCGCCCAAGGCCAAGGCGCGCTCGTAGCTCTCTTGGAGGTTGTCGACGGCGACGTAGTTCTCCCAGTAGGCCGGGACCTGGGCGGGCACATGGGGGGGCATCGTCATCATCGAGCCGCAGCCGCCGTCGCCCCGGGTGAGGGTGACCATGCCTTGGTACATCTCAACCTTCCAGCCGCAGATCGTGGAGTAGAAGCGCTGGGCGGCCTCGATGTCCCGGGTCATGAGCTGGGCCCAGCAGAAGTCGCCGGCCTTGGGGCAGGGGTCCATCGCGGGCACGACCTGGCCCGCGGGATCACGCAGGAGGCCGAAGACGGCGCCTTCAGGGTCGGCCACGATGGAGAAGCGGCCGATCTCCGGGGCGTCGGTGGGCGGCATGAGCACGCGCCCGCCGAGCTCAACCACCTGGGCGGCGCTGGCGTCTACGTCGTCCACGGTGACGTAGTTGATCCAGTGCGAGGGCAGCTCGGGGCTGGGGCCGGCCATCACCCCGGCGACCATCTCTTCGCCGTTGTTGAGGATGGTGTAGGTGCCCATGGGCCCCATGTCGACGTCTTTGGACGTCCACGAGAACAGGTCGCGGTAGAAGCGGGTGGCGTCCTGGGGGTTGGGGGAAGACAGCTCACGCCAGCAGATGGCACCAGCGTAGGGGAGCGCGCTCATGGTTTACCTCTCTCTCGTGAAAGGGCGGGGTTGCCCGATGTTCTCGACGGCTCGTTGTCCGTTGAGGCGCGAGAAAGTTAACTGGCGAAGCGCGAAGTTGACAAGGGCGATGCGCGAAAAAAGCTGAACAAGTGATCAGGTGTTTATCCCACCCGCCGGGCGATGGCCACCAGCGACATCCCCGTGGGCAGAGAGGCCCGATCTTCAGCGGCCAAGGCGGCGCGGCTGACCACAGAGTAGGCGCCCAAGAGCCCCGGGGAGATCTGGTCCCGGCCCAGCACACGGCCGTTGAGCCACCAGCCCAGCGCCCCCAAGAGGTTGAAGAAGCGGGTCTCCTCCACCTCAAAGCCCGCGGCGCTGAGCGTGGCCCGCAGCCCGGCCTCGCTGTACCGGCGCTGGTGCCCGATCGCCTCGTCCAAGGGCCCCCGCAGGGCCTCATGCGCAGCGACGAGCAGCACCAGGCGGCCCCCTGGCGCCAGGAGGCCCCGCAGGCGGGCGAGGCTCGTGGCCTCGTCGTGAAGGTGGCTGAGCACGTTCACGCACAGGACGGTGTCGGCCTCGGGCTTGGGGCCGGGCCAGTCGGGGGAGAGCTCGGGATCCCAAGGCACCACCCGCACGTTGTCGTAATCGTTGAAGTCTTGGGCGAGGCGGTCCAGGCGCGGCCCCGGGGCGTCGGTGATGAACACCTGGCGACGAGAGATCAGGTGGGGGCTCAGGTTGCCCCAGCCCGCGCGCACCTCGACGACACGCTGGCCCAGGTGCGGGCGCACGGCGCGCACGATGGCCTCGTTCAGCGGGCCCACGGCGGCGAGGCGCTGGAGATCCTGCTGAAGCAAGGGCCCCTCAAAGAGCTGGCTGGTGAGCCGGTACTTGAGGATCAGCCGCACGGCCTCCACGCCGTCCTTCCAGGTGATCTTCTTGCCGAGCTCGTAGCCGCGCCCGTGGTAGGAGATCGGCACCTCGTAGATCCGCAGGCGCATCCGGGCGAGCTTCTGGGTGACCTCGACCTCAAAGCCGAAGCGCTCGCTCTCCAGGCGTAAGGAGCGCAGGACGTCGGCCCGAAAGACCTTGTAGCAGGTCTCCATGTCGGTGAGGTTGAGGTCGGCGGCCATGTTCGAGAGCGTGGTGAGGATCGTGTTGCCGACGCTGTGCCAGTACATCAGCGCCCGGTGCTCCTCGCCGATGAAGCGTGAGCCGTAGACCACGTCGGCCTTGCCCTCCACCAAGGGCCGCAACAGGCGCGGGAAGTCGCGGGGGTCGTACTCCAGGTCGGCGTCTTGAATGAGCACCAGGTCGCCGGTGGCCGCGGCGAACCCGGCGCGTAAGGCGGCGGACTTGCCCCGGTTCTGGGGCTGGAGCACCCCCCGCACGACGGCGTGCTCCATGGCGCGATCGGCGTCGAGGCCCCGGCGGAGCAGGGCCTCACGCACCACGGGCCGCCAGTCTTGGGCCAGGGCCGCGATCTGCTCCCGGGTGCCGTCGGTGGAGCCGTCATCGACGAGGATCACCTCCTTCTGAAGCCCCAGAGGCCGCAGATCGACGTCGAGCACGCGGCAGAGCACCGTCATCAGCGTCGGGCGCTCGTTGTACGCGGGGATCACGATCGTCACGGTCTGCACGGGGGGGCGCTCCAGGGTCGAGGGCGATCCTGCCACACTCCGGGGCGCGGTGGGGGACCTCCTAAAACGGTCAAAAAATGGCTTAAAGGGATCTCGTCCATCGTCGGCGCCAAGTCGGAATTTGTGCAGGATCTTTAAAAATTACCGGAAGCGCCACAATCGTACTCAAAATCCGGACAGATGAATACCGTGGAGCTAAACCATCAAGGGGTTGCCCCACAACACCTCATCTCCCGCCTCACCCCTAGAGACCCGGAGCGCCTGACCATGAGCCGCTCTCATCATCTTCAGCCTGTGGCCGCGCGGGTTCGCGCCGCGCGTATCGCCGCCGGCCTCACCCCCGCTGAGCTGGCCGAGCGCGCAGGGCGCCTGACCGGCACCGAGATCGTCAACGTCGAGGGAGGCCGCCGAGTGCCCACCCTCGCCGTGCTCGCCGACCTCGCCCGAGCCCTCAACGTGCCGCTGCACTCCTTGGTGGAGGACATCCCGCCGCAGCTCGGCGAGGACGACGATCGGGCCCTGCGTGCCCTCGCCGAGCGCCTGCGCGCCTTAGACCCCAAGGTGCTCCAGCGGGCCTTGGGCCTGCTTCAGGCGATGGTGCGCGCCGCGGAGGAGAACGAGTGCCAGAGCTGACCCACCTCGCGGAACCCCACACAGACCTCCGGGTTCTGTGCGGGGTGAGCTTTGCCCCGGGGGGGCTCAGCCCGCGCTGCTCAGCCATTGGCGGCGCCTCGCCCCGGCACCAGGCGATGTAGTCGGCGAGGCGCTCGTTGAGCTTGGCCTCGTCTACGCCGACCTGGGCCAAGGACCGGTTGAGGAGGTAGTTCGTGCGCTCCCGCGGCGGGTGCGCCCGAGGGACGTGGGGCGGCAGCTCGTCTTGGTCGAGGCACTCGCCGTAGACCTTCCGCATCGCCGACTCCAGATCCCGCACATACTCCGAGAAGCGCAGCACCGTGCGCCGAGCGCCGCCGCGCCGGGTGAACCAGGCCTGCTCGATGCGGCAATACTCGGCCTCACTCACCGCCAGCGCCGCGCCGAGCCAAGGCCAAGGCACCTGCCCGAGCATCGGCTCTCCGGGGTTCGCGCGTAAGAAGTTCACGCCGCTCTGCAGCCGAGGGGCGGGATCGCGGATCATCGTCAAGAAGCGCGCGTCGGGGTAACGGCGCTCCAAGGCCTCGGCGGCGCACAAGAAGTGGCCCTTGATGAACAGCCGCCGGGGGTGGCCGTCGGGGCCGGGCCCGGCGTAACACAAGGTCTTGCGGCCGATGGCGTCGAAGATCGTGATGAAGTCCTCCTCCCACAAGGCCCGGTTCTGCGGGGCCAAGGCGCCGAAGCTGAAGTCTTCAGCCATCACGTCCGGGCCCAGAAACGGGGCGTAGGCGTTGAGGTGCAGGACGAAGATCACCGCGTCGAAGGTGTCGGTGCGGAAGAGGTCGCCCTCGTGGCGCTGGTGAAACTCGGGCGGGATCATCGCCTCGATCTTCTGGGAGACCCGCTCCTTGGTGATCACGCGGCCCAAGGTGGCGGCGACGAGGCGCCACAGCCAGAGGTAAGGGAAGAAGAACTGGAGCGTAGACGGGGCGGCGAGGCGCGGGTCATCCTCGATGTAGCGGGCGAGCTGGGTGGAGCCGCTGCGGGCGGCGCTGATCTCGATCAACGGCGCCACGACGGGGTTCTGACGGAGCGCCGCGCCGTAGAGCAGCTCATCGAGGTGCCAGGCGAGGCCCAGCACAGGCCGCATGGCGAGCCGCTGGGCCAACGAGAGCAGGATCCACGCCCGAGCGAGGCCCGAGAGCCCCGGCGCGGGCGGGTTCACCGTCAAGAGCAGGCGAACGTACCGACCAAACTGGCTCATCCTCGGCACGTTCGGGGTCCAGCCCCAGATGAGCACCCCCAGGAGGTAGAGCGGCCACAGCCCCGCCGTGGCGATCAACATCAACAGCGTGGTGACCACACGCAGGGCGAGCTTGAAGACGAACACCGGCGCCGAGGGGATGGGGCGAACCGGCTCACCGGGCAGGTGCTCGGGGATGGCCGCGCCGTGGAGGAGCAGGTCTTCGGGGCGGTTCGTGAACATCGGGAGCCTCCGGGAGCCTCGGGGGGACGAGGGCTCATTATCCTCCTGGGCGGCGTGAGGATGTCCAGGCTCGGCGAGAGGTCCCGGGGGGTGAGCGGCGGTAGGCCGCACAGTGGGCCGGGCGGGGGGTGAGGTGCTGGCCCGTCCGATGCGTCATGCTCGGTGGCTCGGCGGGTTTCATCGTGTCTGTTCGGGGGTTGTGACGCTTGGCGATGTCTCAGGCGAGGCCTATCATCAGCCACCGTGGGGCTGTGTGGCGTCTGCGGGCATGAAGCTCTGGGCACCAACCCCCTGCGGCTCGCGGCCGGTCTCGGGCGGACTTCCGGCCCTCTTCATCCGACGACCAGCCTGCGGAGCGAGCCCTGCGCCCCCTCCCCAGCGGGCCGCTCAGCGCAGCAGCCCCAACAACGCCGCGCCTTCAGGCCCCGCGTCGCCCAGGCTCCGCCAAGACTGCGACGGCGTGACCGGCGCGCCAGACTCGGCGGCGGCCAAGGCGTCTAAGGCCAGGCTCACCTCGGGCAGCGCGCGGTGGGCCTCCAACGCGGCGGCGGCCTTGGTCACGGCGCGGCGGCGCAGGCCCTTAAACCGTGTGCTGCCGCAGATCAGGAGCACGAGCAGGGCGGCGGCGGTGCGGCGGGGATCGTGGCCGAAGCTGCCGTCGGCGCCTTGGGTCTGGGCGAGCTGCGCGTCGGGGGCCGTCTGTGGCGCGGCGGCCTCCTTCTCCGCGAGCTCTTGTTTGGCCCGGCCCGGGGCGGGCGGCGGCGGCGGCGCGGCGGCACGAACCGGCGAGGCGGCGCGGGGGGGCGCGGCCTTCTTCGACCTCGCCACCTCTCGACGCTGCTCCCGCATCGGCGCGCTCATCTCGTCGACCTCAGCGTCCGCCTCCATCATCATACAGTCCATCATCGGCTCTGGCGCAGGCGGCGCGGACTGTGCGCGGGACCGCGTCGCGCCACCGCTCGGCGCGGGCATCGCTGACGGCATCATCGGCGCGCTCGCCATCGCCTGGCCCGCCATGCCTTCGCTCCAGCCCAACGGTAAGGCGTGAGGCTGCACGATCTCGGTCTTGGGGCCGGTCACCACCCGCCCGGTCTCCACCGCCACAAACGAGGTGCAGCGTGACGCGAGGTGATGGGCCAAGGCCACGCGGCGAATCTCGGGCAAGATCGCCTCCTCCTCAAACGGGCGCACGGCGAGGCGATCCTCCAAGGCGGCGATGCGCTCCCTGCCCCAGAGCGCGCCCAGGGGCATCGGCGCCCGAGCGGGCGTGAGCGTGACGCGGTGCTCGCCGCTGGGGCTGTCGCCACGAAGGGTGATCGGGCCGTCTCCTTCGACGAGCAGCGCCGCCGGGCGCCCGGCGAAGACCACCTGGGGCTCTGTGCGCGCCGAGACGCGGCCTTCAGCGACGAGGTTTGTGATGAGTGGGCTGCCAAAGCGGGCCTCCAAGCGCGCGACGGCGGCCTCGACGTCCTCCTGCGGCGTGAGCAGCTCACAGGTGCCGCTCCCGGCCCGGGCGAGCTTCTTGAGCAGAGCCCCGGCGGCGGCGGTGTCGATGCCCAAGGTGAACAGGAGCGCGCCTTGGCGACGGTTCGCCACCGCGGCGACGAGCTCCCCCTCGTTCCAGGCCTGACCGTCTGTGATGAATAGCACCGTGCGAAGTCGCCCCGCGACCGGCGGCAGGCTGAACCCCGCCTTGAGCGCGGGCAACATCTCCGTGCCGCCCCGGGCCCGCAGCCGCTTCACCCAGACGTCGGCCTGCTGTAAGGTCGTGTCGGTGACCTCGGTGAGGTAGCTGTGTTGGGCCTCGACGCGGTCATCAAACGCGATGAGCTGGAAGCGGTCGCCCGGCATGAGCCCGTGCACGGCGGCGATCACGGCACGTTTGGCGGCGTCGAGCTTCTCGCCGTCCATGGAGCCCGAGATGTCGATCAAAAACACGGCGTCCCGGGGGAGCTGCGGCGCCAAGGCCGCGCCGGGGGGCTCAAACAGCGCGAGGGTGAAGGCGCCATCGGTCCAGGCCCGGGGGGTGAGCGCCTTGGCGTCAGCGGTGGAGACATGAAGCACAAAGTCGCGATCACAGCGGGCGCTGGCGCTGGGCGCGACCCGGGCGCCGCCGCCCTCAAAGCCCATGGAGACGGCGTGCAGGCTCGACTCCAAGGCGAACAAGGGCCCCGCGACGGAGACCTCCAGATCCAGGGGCGCGCCGTTGCCCAACAGCACCGGGGGCTGCAAGCGAGAGGCGTCGGGGGCGGCGGTGGTGTCGGGCAAGACGCCGGGGCCGCTGTGCCCCACGGCCTCGCCGGGCAGATAACGGGGCGGGATCGTCGTCGGGAAACGCCACACAAACCGACCGTCTACAGAGTCCAGGCGCTCCACCACCACGACACGAACCCGCACCTCCTCACCCGGGGGCAAGATTCCCGACGCGCAGCGTGTGGACGTCATCCCGCTCGCGGCTGAGCAGCGCGGCGCGGTGCCCGGCGGCCTGGGCCTCGGCAAAACGTGCGGCGGCCTGCTCCCGCTCCTGACACTCCGCACGGACGATCAGATCGCCGCAGACAAGCTCCACCTCCACCACCGCGCCATCTTCAGGCAGCGGGAAGATGTGAACGACGTCTAAGGTGACGCTGAGCGGGTTGTGAAAGCGCTGCTCGATGACCGTGCGCGCGCAGGGCCCGACGATCGACGCCCGCACCTTGACCCCCAACAGAGGAAAAGCGCGCTCGGCCCCGGCGGACAGCGCCAAGAGCCCGCCGAGCCCGCGGCTCTGGGGCTCAGCGCCCTCTGTGCTGGGGATGGGGAGGAGGTCCACGGTGCGAAGGGGCTGGGTCATCGGCAGGCTCCAGTGAGGCGGCGAATCATGGCCGCGGGGTCGGGGACGAGGGTTGGGTCAATCATGACGAAGATCCCCGGGGCGAGCTGCGCGCTCACCAGGGGTTTGGCGACAGGCTCGGGCAAGGGCGCGAAGGGGTCGGAGGGGCTCTGCGCGGGGCGCTGCGCTGCGCTCGGCGTCTCCAGGCCCAAGCCGTCGATCACCGCGGCCTCCAGGGCCAAATCCGTGGCCCCGGCCAAGGCGACCTGGGCCTGCTGCAGCGACCGCCCGGCGCGCTGAAGCAGCTTCACACACACCGCTTGGAGCAGGTGCCGCCGCCCATAGATCGCCTGCCGACCGTCATACCGGCTGGGCTTGTCCATGAGCCCGAGCGTCTGGTAGTAGCGCAGCGTGCGCGCGTCCGGCGCCGCCGAGACCCGATCATCCTCCGGCGCCCCCGGCAGCCGCGCGAGGAGCCGCCCCGCGGCGGCCTCCAGGGCGTCGAGGGTGAGGTCAGGGGGGTGGAGGTCGGGGTGGGTCATGGGGATACTGTAAACGTGTCAGTGATTGCTGTCAACATGAAGATGGAGGAAAGTTGGGGGTGGGGCGGAGGGTGCGACGAGGTCTAGGGCTGGAGCCCACGATCGCGGAGCTTCCGGCGAAGGTACGCCTCGGCGACGTGGGCGTAAGAGGGGAGGCCCTCTGCGGTTGGGGTCGTCGCGGTGCGGTAGAGGCGGCGTATATGGGCCTCGGATCCATCCTTCCGAGCTTCCGCCGGGGGGGATCTGGCGGGTCGGCGTTGAGGTTCGCGGCGGGCCCTGGTGACCTCGGGTGGGGTGCGGGTCCTGCGGGGCGCCGAGCGGGGCGCGGCGCCCTCCTGGTCCGCGCCAGCGCCGACCGCGGCGCCCGCCCAATCCTCGGGGGCGCGGCTGGTCGGACGCGCCTCCGCTTGCGGCGTGGGGCGCTCACTCTTCCTGCCGACCGCACCGTTCACCTCAGGTCGTGAGCCCCAGGAGGCCGACGATCTGATCATCATGGGGGCCGAGCTGGGCTTCTAAGGCATGAAGTTTGTCTTCGCCGCCGGAGCGCCCTACCAGGTGTTGATCTCCTGAATTCGTTCGATCACCTCTACCGGTCGGTCTGCCACCCCAAACACGCTCCGCAACAGCGCGTTCGTGTCCCGCCCCTCCGAGTAATCCACCCGCTCCACCGTGCCGTCCGCGTGCAGCACACGCAGCCACTCAGGCTTCGCGCTGGACACCACCTGGGGCGAGTGGGTCGTCACGACGAGCTGAATGTTCTGGAAGATGTCGAGCAGGCGGCCCAAGACGCTGCGCTGCCAGTCGGGGTGAAGGTGGAGATCAAGCTCATCGATCAAGACCACGCCGGAGGCCTCTTGGGGGGCCCTCGCGCCTAAGTGGGGGTTCAGGCGCGCGGCCGCCGGCGGCCGGGGCGGCGATGGGGACGGGTTGGGGTGCGTCGCTCAGGGCTCAAAGGGCTGCTCTTCGGCGCTGTCCGGCCCCCCGCGGGGGGGGGCGGGGGGGGGGGGGGAGGGGGGGGGGGGGGGGGTGCGCCCGGCGGCGGTGGTCACGGCCTCCAGGAGCGGATCGGTTGGGCTGGGTTCGCCGGGCTTTTGTTGCCGCGAGCGCTGGGCGAGGGCGGCCTCACGCCACGCCATCCAGGCCGTGAACAGCTTGTGGTCAGACGCGGGCTCCAAACAGGCGGAGTACCCGGAGAGCACGCTGCCCGTCTGCTTCTGCATCCCAAGCAGGCGCTCCATACGCTCGCGTTTTTGCACCCACAAGCGGCCCGTGCCATACAGCGCCAACACCGGCAGGTTGGGGTGCTCGCCGGGGCCCGCGCGCCTCGCTGACCTCCCAGCGCCCCGAGCCCGGTTGTTTGTGCGCCGCGGCCGGGTGCCGCGGGCCTCCACCTCACGTGGCTTCTCCGGGCGTGCCAGCTCCCACCTGGCGCCTCTGGGGATCCCCGTGGTGGCTCAGGCAAGCCGACCAGGCGGGCGCGGATGCCCTCAGGGCGCGGGTTGCCCGAGGCGTTGTTGCCAATCAACACGGTCACCCGTGGATCAAGATCGAGGACCAGCCTCTCAAAGCAGCGGTAGTTGATCAGCTCGATCTGGGTCAGGTGCACGAGCGCTTGTTCCTTTGGCCTTGAGCCCAGGAGCCTATCACGCCCCGCAACCCAGACACCAAAACGCCACCGCTCTCGCGATGGCGCCTTCGTTCAGCAGCTCACCCCACGCGAATCACTCCGCCGCAGGCTGGCCCTTCTTGCCCTTCTTGCCGCTGGGCGCCGGAGCGGCGGCGGCCTCGGGCGCGGCCTCAGCGGCGCCATCCGCCGCGGGAGCCTCCGCCGCGGGGGCGTCCTCACTCGCCGCTTCAGCCGCGGGGGCCTCCGCCGCGGGGGCCTCAGCCTCCGGCGCCACCTCCGCCTCCGCGGGCGCCGCGACCGTGGCGGCGGGGGCCTCCTCGACGGCGGCGGGGGCGCCGGGCGCCTCGATCCCGCCCCAGCGGGTGTTGAACTCGGCGACGTTCGCCGAGACCCAGTCGTGGGGGCGCGCGGCGCTCCGCACGACGGCCCAGCGCACGAAGACGTGGGTGCCGGGGGTGAGCCCAGCGTTCGCGGCGCCCTTCTCCGCGGCCTCGGCGGGGGAGTCCGCGAGCACACGGGCGCCGAGCAGCTCATTCGTTGACACGAAGTAGGTATCCATCAGACCTCCGCGCGCGTCGCAGTCCGCGCCACGGCGTGGTTCTACCACAGCTTGTGGTCTAACGAAAGTCGCGGCTCGTCGTGGGCACGGCGCCCACGTCTACGGGCTCAAAATGTTGGGCCAACAGGGACACGGCCTCACCCTCGCGCTGCAGGCGGCCGCGCGCCCGCAGCATGGGCTCGTGGCGGATGGTGCGGCGCTCGGCCTCGTACAGCTTGGGCCACACCACGAGGTTCACGAGGCCGGTCTCGTCCTCTAAGGTCATAAACAGCACGCCGGAGGCCGTGCTCGGGCGCTGGCGCAGCACGACCACCCCGGCCACCTCGACGATGTCGCCGGACTCGTACAGGCCAAGATCGCTGGCGCGGGTGACGCCTTGCTCATCCAGCCGGGGGCGCACGAGGCCCAAGGGGTGCGCGTCGAGGGACAGCCCCGTGGAGAGCCAGTCTTGTTGAAGCTCCTCAAAGGCCGTCGCCTCGGGCAACGGCGCGTCGTCGTCGTCGTGGCCGAGGCCCGCGAAGAGGGGGCCCGCGTACAGCCCGGAGATCGCCCAGGCCGCCTGCCGTCGGCTGAGCCCGAAGGGGCGCAAGGCGTCGGCGCGGGCCAAGAGCATCAGCTCGTCCCGGCGCAGGCCCGTGCGGCGCGCGAGGTCTCCCACCCCGGTGTAGGCCCCGCGCCGCCGCGCCTCCTCAATCTGCCGCCCCGAGGCCTCGCCGAGCCCGCTCACCTGCCGAAAGCCCACCCGCAAGGCCACGCCCTCGGCCACCCGACCGGCTTTGCCCCCGGCCAGGGGGCTCACCCGGCCGTCGGGCTCTAAGGTGTTGTCCCAGCACGAGCGGTTGATGTCTAGGGGCCGCACCTCGACGCCGTGGCGGCGCAGATCATCGAGGATGTGCCGGGGCGGGTAAAAGCCCATGGGCTGAGCGTTCAACAAAGACGCTGCAAAGGCGGCGGGGAAGTAGCGGCGCAGGTAACTAGAGACGTAGACCAACAGCGCGAAGCTCGCGGCGTGGGACTCGGGGAAGCCGTAGTCGCCGAAGCCCATGATCTGCTTGGCGACCTGCTCGGCGTACACCCGGGCGATGCCCTCACGCTCCATGTTGTCGACCAGGCGGCGCACGAGGCGCTCCAGGCCGCCGCGTTTGCGGGCGCTGCCCATGGCCCGGCGCAGCTCATCGGCCTCCCCCGGCGCGAACCCGCCCACGGCCATCGCCATCTCCATGACCTGCTCTTGGAAGATGGGCACGCCTAAGGTGCGCTCTAGGATGGGCTCTAGCTTGGGGTGGGCGTAGATGATGGGCACCTTGCCCGAGCGCCGCTCTAAGTACGGGTTGACCATGCCGCCTTGAATGGGCCCGGGGCGCACCAAGGCGACCTCAACGACAAGATCGTAGAAGCTCCGCGGCTTGAGCCGGGGCAGCATGGCCTGCTGGGCGCGGCTCTCGATCTGGAACACGCCCAAGGTGTCGGCGCGGCAGAGCATGTCGTAGACGAAGGGATCTTCGCGGGGGACGCTGGCGAGGTCGAGCTCATGGCCGTGATGTTCTCGGCAGAGGTCAAAACATTTGCGGATGGCCGTGAGGATGCCCAAGGCCAGCACGTCCACCTTCACGAAGTTCACCGCGTCGATGTCGTCCTTGTCCCACTGAAGCACCGTGCGGTTCTCCATCACCGCGGGCTCGATGGGGCAGCGCTCGCGCAGGGGCTCCTCGCTGATGACGAAGCCGCCGACATGAATCGAGAGGTGCCGCGGAAAGCCGAGGATCTCCGTGGTGATCTCTAAGGTGAGGCGCACCCGAGGGTCGTTCGGGTCTACCCCACACGAGGCCGCGCGCTCGGGCTTGGGGCCCTTGGAGTCCCACCAGTCTTGGTCTTTGGCGAGGCGGTCTACCTGATCTAAGGACAGGCCCATCGCCCGGCCCACGTCACGAACCGCCGAGCGGGGCCGATACGAGATGATCTCGTTCACCATCGCCGCCCGGTGCCGCCCATACCGCCCGTAGATGTACTGGATGACCTCTTCGCGGCGCTCGTGCTCAAAGTCTACGTCGATGTCCGGGGGCTCGGCGCGCTCGCGGGAGATGAAACGCTCAAAGAGCAGGCGCTGCTGGGCGGGGTCTACAGACGTGACGCCCAAGGCGTAGCACACCAAGGAGTTCGCCGCGCTGCCGCGGCCTTGGCAGAGGATGCCGCGCTCGCGGGCGAAGCGCACGATGTCGTAGACCGTGAGGAAATACGCCGGGAAGTCGAGCTCTTCGATGAGCGCCAGCTCGTGCTGAATCTGGTGAACGAGGCCATCGGAGACCCCCTCAGGGTATCGCCAGGCCATGCCCGCCCGCACCCGGTCGCGCAGGTAGTCCATGGGGCTCTGGCCCTCGGGCACGATCTCCCGGGGGTAGTGGTACTTGAGCTGATCCAGGCGAAAGTTCACCCGCTCGGCGAAGGCGCCGCCGTTCTGCAGCCAGTCTGGGCGGTCGGCGTAGAGCTGGCCCAGGGCGGCGGGGCCCTTGAGGTGGCGCTCGGCGTTGGGCTGGAGGTGGTGCCCGGCGTTGTCGATGGTGAGGCCGAGGCGCACGCAGGTGAGCACGTCCTGGGCGCGTTTTCGGGCGGCGCTGTGCATGAGCGGCCGGGCCGACGCCAGCACAACGCAGCCCAGACGGCGAGAGAGGGCGTCGAGCAGGCGGGTGTTCTGGGCGTCGGCGTCAGGACGCAACGCTCTCGCTGCACAAAGATAGAGCCGGTCGCCGAAGGTCTCGCGCAGCGTGTCCAGCTCTGGGGTGTGGGCGGCGCCGTCCCTCGCCCAGTCGGCCCCGGCCAGGGCAACAAGACCGTTTTGTCGATCCAAGAGCTGGCCCAGGCGCAGCAGGCCCTCACCCTTCGGGGTCTCGGCGTGGGCGCGGGTGAGCAGCTCGCAGAGGTCGCCCCAGCCGGCCTCGTCCATGGCGTACAGCGCGAGCTCTCGGGGTGGGCCCGCCGTGGCGGCCACGGTGAGGGTGGCCCCGTGGAGCACGGCGAGGTTGGGGGTAGAGCGCGCGGCCTTCCAGGCGCGGACGAGGCCGTAGACGCTGTCACGATCCGCCACGCCGATGGCGTCTAGGCCCTGCTCGGCGGCGGCGGCGACGAGCTCTTCAGGCATCGACGCGCCCTCCAACAGCGAGAACGCCGTCGTGGCCCAGGGCTCTACCCAACGCTGCGCCGCGCTCGTCATCAGTCCCAGGCCCCATGGGCGAAGAACTCGCCGGTGACCCGATCCTCAAAGATCCACAGCGCGCGGCCATCGGCCAGCTCCACCCGGTGGTAGTCGCGGTCAAAGGGCTCGGGGCTCCACCAGCCGCCGCAGAGGCGCTCGGGGCCGATGGCGGCGTTCACAACAACGGCGTTGCTCTCAAGCTGCACGCTCAGGATGCGGCCTTCAGGGTTCCGGCGCACGACCAGGGGCCGGGGCTCACGCCACAAGAGCGTGGGGCGGGAGGGGCCGGGCGGCGGTGGGGGCTCGGGCCGAGGGCGATCGTGAAAGGGCCGGGCGCACCAGGCGCGCTCCGGGGCGTGGTCGGCCTGCAGGGCGGGGCGAAAGACGGCGTGCTCACCCAAGGCGTCGGTGAGCCGGGCGAGGAGATCCCCCAAGGGCTCGCCGCCGACGGTGTGGGGGTCGAGCAGGCCACGCTGCTGGCCGGTGTGTTTGTTGACCTCCAAGGCGTCGAGATGAATGGCGGTGGCCGGGGCGTCGAGGCGGAGGGTCTCTAAACGGCGGCGCAAGAGCGCGAGGAGATCGTCGGGGTCGCGCCGGGGCTGGCCAAAACGCGCCACCAACGAGAGCGGCGGGTGATCCTCAAGCTCCAGGTGAAGCTGCAGCCGGGCCGTGGCGAGGTCCAAGGCCGCCAGCCGCGCGCCGAGCCGCACACAGAGGGGCTTGAGCGCGAAGAGCAGGGCCTCGACGGACTCCACGGGGCTCGGCAGGCTCACCCGGGCAGACACCCGCTCGGCCAGAGGCGGCGGCGCCGGGGGATCCACCGGGGCCCGGCCTTGGGCGAGGGTGTGCATCCGCAGGCCCTCCTCGCCAAATCGCCCGGCCACCGACGCGGCGTCTAAGGCGGCGAGGCCCCCCACCCGGCGCAGACCCAGGAGCGTGAGGCGCTCCCGCAGGCGCGGCGAGGGCGCCAAGGCGTCGATGGGCAAAGGCGCCAGCGCCTCGGCGAGCCCACCCACCGGCACCACCCGATCGGCCTCGCCAAAGCTGCACAAGGCGAGGCCCCCCAGCGGCTCGTCGCTCACCACGGCGACGGCGACGTGGCCCAGGCTCCGCGCCAAGCGCAGGGCCTCACGCAAAACACCGGACTCCCCACCCTTGAGCGGCACCCCGGTGAGCTCGACGGCGAGGGCGTCTTGGCCGATGGGCCGCACGGCGGGAGACAGGCGGGTGAACGCCTGGGCCAAAGACAACAGATCCGCTGCCTCGTCCGCCGGGTCATTCACCAGCTCCCCGCGCAGCTCAGGCACCAGCGCCCGGGCCTCGCTCGCCGTCATGCCCACCCGCGCGCCTTGGGCCTGGGCCTGGGGGGTGACGGCGACGACGATCGTCTTGTTCTGCCGCTCCTCCAACAGCATCACGAGGTCCTCCGGGGACCAGCCGTGGCGCTCCAGGCGAAAACAAGGCAGCCGCACCGTCAAAAACCGCCGCTTGGGGGCCGGACCCTGCCGAACAGGGCGCGCGGAGGGTTGAAACGGCAGGTCAGCCGTGAAGGGCAGGGGACGCGACCTCTTGTGGCGCATGGGCTCATCCTGAACGCGGGTTCAGTATACTCCTGGTGCCTGCCTTTGGGAAGGGTGCTCCCCGCCAAGAACCACGATATCGAGGCGGTGAGGAGCGCCGCCGTGAACGATCCCCAGCCGAACGATCCCCAGCTCCCCGACGCCGAGCACGCCGAGCTCAACAGCCCGCCGAGCCTGCCCTCCGCGATCGCCGCCTTGGTGTTGATCGTGGCGATGTTGGCCTTCGTCGTGACCGCCAAACGGGACGACAAGGCCTGGAAAGGCTGGACCGACCCGGTGAAGGCCTGGGTGAAGCAGGTGACCGGCGCCGGGGCGGACGACGCCGCCAAAAAAGACGACGACGACAAGGCCGGCGGTGAGGGGGAGGCCGGGGGCGAAGGGGCGGGTGGTTGAGGTTGTCGCAAGAATTGTCACATGAATTAATGTGACAAGCCGGACACGCTCCTGGGCGGTCATCGCCCGAAGCGTGGGTTAATACAGCCCGATCCCCGCCGAGGAGAGCCCCGTGCTGCGCGCCCTGAGCATGAAGAACGTCGGCCCCGCCGAGGAGATGTCGCTAGACCCCCTCGGCGCACGGCTGAACCTCATCACGGGGGACAACGGCCTGGGCAAGAGCTTCTTGTTGGAGCTCGCCTGGTGGACGCTGACCGGCGCCATGGGCAACCCCGCCATCACGCCTGCGCGGCCGGGGGAGGCCCGAATCGGCGCCGCTGTGCAGAGAGCGGGGCGCCGGGCCACGGTCAACGCGCGCTGGGAGCCCCGGGCGGCGAGCTGGTCACGGTCGCGCCTTGATCCTGCTCAAGCGCACCCGCTGGTGGTCTACGCCCGGGCCGATGGCGCGGTGTGGCTTTGGGATCCCTTACGAAACCTCGGCGCCGAGGTGGTCGGCGGCGGTGAAGAGATCCCCAACCCCAAGGCCTACTTCTTCGGGCCTCAGGCGGCGATGGAGGGCCTGCGCCGCAGCATCCCCATCGGCGGCGTGCTCACCGAGCAGACCCTCTGCAGCGGCCTCATCCACGACTGGGTGGACTGGCAGCGCAGCGGTGACCCTCGTTTTGAGGCCCTCTGTCGCACGCTCAGCGCCCTGAGCCCCGAAGGCGCGGAGATTCGCCCAGGAGAGCCCACGGCGCTAGGCCGCCAAGACGTGCGCCTGATGCCGACCGTGGTGATGCCCTATGACCTCACCGTGCCCTTGACCTTGGCCCCCGCCGGGGTGCTCAGCGTCGCGCGTCTGGCGTACCTGCTCACCTGGGCCCGCGCCGCCCACGACGACCTCGCCGCCCGTCTGGGGGTGCCCCGCGCGCCCCAGCTCGTCGTGCTGCTCGATGAGCCCGAGACCCACCTGCACCCCCGCTGGCAGCGCACCTATCTGCCTTCGCTCCTGCGCAGCTTAGAGGACGGCGGGCCCGCGGCGCAGCTCCTCGTGGCCACGCACTCCCCCCTCGTGCTCGCCTCGATCGAGCCCCACTTTGATGAGGCCCAAGACGCCTTGTGGAAGCTCGATCTCACCGCGGGGGGCGTGGAGATCGCGCGGGATCATTGGCATCTGCGGGGCAACGTCTCCGCTTGGTTACGCTCGGACGTGTTTGATCTCGGCGACGATCGCTCCGTTGAGGCCGAGGCTGCGTTGGCCGCGGCCGCGAGGCTCATCGGCGCGCCGGGGCTGTCCCGAGCCGACGCGCTCACGATGAGCCGGCGCTTGCTCAAGCTGTTGAACCCCAACGATCCCCGCTACCTGAGCTGGCGTCACCACATGCGACACCTGCTCGATGATGAGGCCGCGCCGTGATTCGGGTGAGCTTAGCCCCCGCGCCAGCGGACTTCGCCGACCGGGTCGGAGAGCCCGGTGAGCGTGTGTTGATGGAGCTTCGGGGCGATCCCGCCGCGCCCACACGGCGAGGGCCAAGACGAAAGCAGCTTGATCCGACGATCTGGGCGCGCGTCTTGCCCGACCTTCGCCGGGTGTACCACCGTCGCTGCGCCTACACCGCGTTGTTCGTCTTCCCCGAGGCCCGTGACAGCGTCGATCACTTCAAGCCCAAAGAGCGATTCCCGGAGCTGGCCTACACCTGGGGCAACTACCGCTACGCGCTCCTCGACGCGAACCGAATCAAAGGCACAGACGACGTGCTCGACCCCTTTGAGGTGTTGGACGACTGGTTCACCGTCAACCTCGACAGCTTCAAGGTAGAGACAACGGTGTTGTTTCCTGCGGAGCGCCGTGCGCTGTGGCAGGCGACCGAGAAGATCGTGAACGCTCCGATGTTCTGTGACGGTCGCCGCTGGCGCCATGAGGCCTACTTCGGCAGGGCCGCGGCCCCGGGCTTGCCGCCGGCCTCCATCGACCTCGCCCGACTGGAGCTTGAGGCGCCGATGGTGGCTCGCGCGCTGCGGGCGAAGGGCCTCTTGCGGGCTGGGGATTTGTAGCAGCGTCCATTTATGCTTCAGTATTTTTGTCGCATTAATTGTCGCGACACCCGCCGCTCAGCCACCTTTTTCACCCAATCCACCACCCCTCCCCGTGACGCCGCCACAGCGCGTGTGCAGGATCGCGGCCCAGCCGGTCTCAGGTCACTCTGAAACCTGATCGGGCGCAGGACATCCAAGGCCCACCTCACCTCTTCAAGCTGTCGCGGAGCGCGCCGTTATGATTCATGTTCTCTACGAAAACGAAGCCTGGATGCCGCCTTTGCGTCGGGCGCTCGCCGAGCGGGGCCTGCCGGTCACCGAACACTTCGCCGCTGAGGGCGTGCTCGATCTCCAGGCCGATCCCGCTGAGGGCATCTGGCTCAACCGCATGAGCCCCTCGGCCCACACCCGCGGCCACGGCGGCGGCATCCACTACGTCCGTGAGCTGCTCGGGCTCTTGGAGGAGCGCGGCGCCCGGGTGGTCAACGGCAGCCACCCCTTCGCCTTGGAGGTCAGCAAGGTCCGCCAGCACGCGGCCTTAGAGAGCGCGGGCATCCTCACCCCCCGCACCCTGGCCGTCGTCGGCCGTGAGCGCCTCAAGGCCGAGGCCCGGCGCATGGACACGCCGTTCATCACCAAACACAACCAAGGCGGCAAAGGCCTGGGCGTGCAGCTCTTCCGCGACCTGGACGCCTTCGACGCCTATGTGGACGGCCCCAACTTTGAGGAGCCCTTCGACGGCGTGACGCTCCTGCAGCAGTACGTCGAGCCCCCCAGCCGCTCGATCACCCGGGTGGAGATCGTCGATGGGGAGCTGATCTTCGCCATGCGCTCGGCCACAGACGGCGGCTTTGAGCTCTGCCCCGCCGACGCCTGCAACATCGGTGATGCGTTCTGCCCCGTCGGCGAGACCGCCGCCACCCAGAGCAAGTTCACCCCCGAGCCGATGGATCCGCGCGACCCGCTCATCCAGGCCTACATCCGCTTCTGCGCCGCCCACCAGCTCGACGTGGCGGGCATCGAGTTCGTGACCGGCGCCGACGGCCAGCGCTACACCTACGACATCAACATGAACACCAACTACAACAGCGATGTTGAGCGCGCGGTGGGTGTTGATGGCATGGGCCGAATCGCCGATCTCTGCGCGCGGCTGCTCGCCGAGCAAGCGCGTCGGGGCCTCAAGTCGGCGTGAGGCGGGTTGGGGCCCCAGGGCGTGCTCGGCGGGGGTTAACGCGTCGCCGCGCGCTCCTCGACGCAGGCCCTGAAGGCGGCGATGCACAAGGCCTCAAGCTTGAGGAGGTCTTCGGGGGCCTTGATCTCGACCCGGAACTGCGCGTGCGGCGTCGGGCCGAGCACGGTGAAGTCGCGCGGCACAAGGGGCTCACCGACGTCCGCCGGTAGGTTGAACCCTACCCACGAGGTCTTGGAGAAGACCACACGGAGCACCCACCAGCCGGGCTTGTTGAGGTAGATGCCGAAATAGCCCGTGGTGTCCTTGTAGAGCAGCTCAATGGGGGCGTCTTTTCGTGTAGATGTGTCGAAGATCTGGGCGCTGGCGTAGGGGGACCGGGCGAACACCTGGCGAGCGGCGGCGAAGACGGCGAGCTCTTGTTCGGTGGTCTGGGCCTTGAGCTTTGAGTCCTCGGCGTCGGCGACAGGCGCGGGAGGGCTCGCCGTGGGCGCGGGCGTAGGCGCGGGCTCAAGGGGCGCTGGCGCCACCACGCCGTCGTCTAAGGCGGCGACCGAGCGGCGCACCACGTCCCGCAAGACCATGTGTAAGGCGTTCTTCACGATCGGGCGGAAGCGCTCTACGACGCCGCCGGTCACGCGGCCATCGTACATTCGCTCTGAGGCGAGGATCCAGCGCACCAAGGCGTCGGAGGGCTCGCGGTTGCGCAGATCCAGCTCGGCCCGGAGGTGCTGCACGATCTTCCAGGTGTAGTTGAGGTCCGTGGCGTAGTCTCGAATCGCTGTGGGCGAGAACACGGACTTGTGAAAGCGGGCCAAGACGTCGAGGTTTCGCTCCAAAGCGTCAAGCCGGAGGGTGTAAAACGGCTGAGCGTCCATGAGGTTCGGCTCGCCGGTGTCGGTGTAGAAGCGGTACTCGACGCCGTTCGTGATGACCGCGAGGGACACCGTGGGCGAGGCGTTGAAGTACCGGGCGAGCTGGCCTTCGTTGCCGTCCAGGCTCGTGTCGATGGACTTCACCTCCAGAAAGATGCGCGGCGCGCCATCCACGAGCACGGCGAGGTCCACACGCTCCTTCTGGCTGCCTTTGCGTGTGGCGAAGTCGGCGTCATACTCAGGGCAGACCTCCACGGGGTTCCAGATGTCGTAGCCCAAGGCGTCGAGCATCGGCAGAACAAGGGCCTGCTTGGTGGCCTCCTCTCCACGGCCCCGCACGACGGGCACACGGGAGGCGATCTGGTCAAGGCGCTCTTTTAGACGGTCAAGGGACATGGGGGGCTCCATACGAGTGGTGACCACCCCATCAGATCGCCTTGATGCGCCAAAGTCAACCCATCAAAATAATCGTTATCACAAGCTCCGCTTGCGGCTCTCCGGCGCCTTGGGCTCGGGGGGCTCACCCTCGGCGGGGGCGGCGCTGGGGCCTCCGCCGGCCTTGAGCCGGGCGAGCTCGTCTTGGGCCCGGCGAAGGCGCGCGTCCCGCTCCTGCGTCACCTTGGCGTGGGTCTGCTGGCGGCGCTCGTCGTCTAAGGCGCGCTCGGCGCGGAGGCGGGTGAGGGGGTCGCCTTCAGCCTCGCGGATCGCGTCGTCCGCGGCGCCTACCCGGCCCAGGAGCAAGGTCTCGACGCCGTCGAGCAAGGAGTGCGCGGCCTCGCTCACCAGGCGCCCGAGGGCCTTCACCTCGGCGGCGGCGGCGCTGGGAGCGGCGCTGGGAGCGGCGCTCTGGGGCGTCGGCTTGGGGTCGGTGGGGTCGTCGGCTTGGGCCATGAGCACCTCCAGCGGCCAGTCTATCCGGTCTTGGGCGCGGGGCGGAACTTGTCAAGAATCGTTGGAATTCGCCCGAGGGGTTGCGACCCTGCCCCCTTACCGACCAAGTTAGGGTCACCACAAGGAGCCTCAACCCATGTCTGCACGCCTCTCCGCCGCCTGTCTTCTCACCCTCAGCCTCATCGGCTGCACAGGAAAGACCGGGAAGACCGACGACGTCAAGGTTGAGCCCCTCACCGTGCCCGCCCTCGGCGGCGGCGCGCACAGCCTCGACGCGGTCACCGTCACCGTCATCGGCAGCTCCGACGACGGCCTGCGCAACCCCCGCGACCTGGGCTTCAACCCCGAGGTGCCCGGCGAGCTGTGGGTCGTCAGCGGCTCCGATGACGCGATGGTGATCTTTGACGACGCGGGCGGCCCCAACCAAGCCAGCGAGCGCCTGATCGATCCCTACGCGCTGCACTTCATGGACTACCCCTCGTCCATCGCGTTTGGCGCGCCGATGACCTTTGGCACCTGCCAAGAGAGCGGCAACACCTACAACGGCCAAGGCAAGGCCAACTACTTCATGGGCCCCACCCTCTGGTCGTCCAACCGCGAGATCTTCGCGGAGTCAAACCCCGAGGCCGTCCAGTACCTCACCGACCTCTACGGCTTCCACACCGACCTCGGCTCCCACCTCGACATGCTCCATGAGAGCCCCTACTGTATGGGCATGGCCTGGGAGCGTGACAACGTCTACTGGGTGTTTGACGGTCACAACGGCGCCATCGGCCGTTACGACTTCGCCGTAGACCACGGCGTCGGCTACGACGACCACAGCGACGGCCTCATCTCCAAGTACGTCACCGGCTCGATCCTGCGGGTTGAGGACGTGCCGTCTCACCTCGAGTTTGAGCACGAGACGTCGTACCTCTACATCGCCGACACCGGAAACAACACGATCAAGGTGCTCGACACCCTCACCGGCCAGCCTGGCAGCGACCTCCGCAAAAAGGAGAGCGGCACAGAGCACTACGAGGTGGACGACGCCGAGATGTGGAACCTCATCCACGGCGAAGATCACGGCATGGTGGCCCCCTCAGGCCTGGCGTTGGTCGGCGAGGTCGTGCTCATCACCGACAACGCCACCAGCACCATCTGGGCGTTCACTGTAGAGGGTGAGCTGATCGACCACCTCACCTTAGACGTCGAGCCCGGCGGCCTCATGGGCATCTGGGCGGACAGCCTGGACGAGATCTGGGTGACGGATGCCGTGGGCAAGCAGGTGCTCCGCATCAGCGGCAACTAGGGTCAGCCTCGGTCGTGTGACGATCGTCGCGGCCCTGCCCGCGGGGATCAAAAATAGCTGCGAGGCGGTGAGGAGGGCGGCTATCCTGGTCGCTCCTCCCTGGAGCCCTCGCACATGACGTCGAACGTTCGCACTCTGCTGTGGTCCGCCGCGCCCGCCCTCCTCGGCTTGGTGATCGCCCCCAAGGCCGCTCACGCGGCGGAGCTGCTCCAGCCCGACGCGGGGCCTCCCGGCGCGGCGGTCGTGGTCCACATCTTGTCCAGCGTCGGCGGCTTCACCGGCTCGGAGACGATCACCACGGACTGCGCTGACGTCGTCGTCGGCCCCTCGGTGGTGAGCGACGGCGACGGAAACCCCAGCGCGCCCAAGACGACGGCGGTGCTCAGCACGGTGTTTTTTATTGACGCCGACGCCATCGACGCCGACTGCACGGTCTCGGTGAACGGCGTGGCGCTCACGGCCTCGGGGGGCGTGGACAACGTCTTCTCGATCGTGACCCCGCTCCCCGCGCCTGTGGACGGCGGCGTGGGGGACGCCGACGGCGCCGCGGACGGCGTGCTCACCTTAGACTCCACACTGCGCACAGACGGCGGTGTGCTGGTGCTGGAGGAGCTCGACGTCCCCGCGACGGTCACCCTGATGGTGGACACCGACGATCCCGACAGCGCCACCGCCGGGAACGAGGCGTATATGCCCCTCATCCTGTTGGTGAGCGGCGACGTGTTCATCGACGGAGAGCTCGACGTCTCGGCGGCGGCGGGCGGGCGATATGGCACGGGCAACGCCCAAGGTGGGCGCCCCGGAGACGGCGGTGACGGCGGGCGCGGCGGCCCCGGCGGCGCGGGCGGCGGCGGCGGCGGCCCCAACGGCAGCACCAGCGTGACGGGCTACGCGGGCGCGGGAGGCGACGGCTTCGCGGGCGGCGGGTCGGGGCGCGGCACCACGGCGAACACCCCCAACGGCGGCGACAGCGCGTTTTTGGCGGGCAGCTCGATCACCGGGGCGCACCACGCCTTCGGGGTGGGCGGCGGCGCTGGCATCGGCACAACCGGCACGCCGAACTGTTCGTCCGGCGCGGGCGGCTCGGGCAACCTCTGGGGCTCTGGCGGCTCGGCCACGGCGGATGGTTTCTTGGCGGGGGCGGGCGGCTACGGCGGCGGCGGCGGCACGGGCACCTGGCAGGTCGATTATGGCGGCGGCGGCGGCGGCTTCGGCTCCAACGGCGTGAAGGGCGCGAGCGCCTCCTACGGCGGCGGCGCGGGCCTCGCCAACGGCAACAGCGAGCTCGTGCCGCTCATGGGCGGCTCCGGCGGCGCGGGCGGCGACGGCTGGATCGGCAGCTACTCCAATGACTACGCGGGCGGCGGCGGCGGCGGCGGCGGCGGCGCGCTGATGTTGGTCTCTTGGGGTGCTTTGCACATCACCGGCGCGGTCTCCGCGGACGGCGGCGTCGGCGGCCTGGCGGCCTACACCTTCTCTTCCGGCGGCGGCGGCGGCTCGGGCGGCGCCCTGCACCTCGCCGGGCGCGACTTCAGCCTCTCCGGCACGCTCAGCGTCGCGGGCGGCGCGGGCGGCGTCTCCACCGACAGCGCCGACAAGGGCGGGGCGGGCGGCGAGGGCCGGGTGCGTCTTGACGGCGCGGCGCCGCCGTCGTTCTCCAACGGCGCCAGCGGCAGCAAGGCCAGCACCTACGAGGGCTGCGCGATCATCGACGTGTACAACGCCGAGCTGCAGACCGCCTCGGGCGACGCGCTCACCTACGCCGTCTATGACGCGGTCTCGGCGTCGGTCACGAGCGGCAGCCTCGCGCGGGACGGCCTCCTCGACCTCACGACCACCCTGCGCGCGGAGGGCGGCGATCTTTTCGTCGTGATCCGCCAAGGTGACGTGCTCAGCCCACTGTGCGCGATCAAGCTCGGCGATGAGGACGCCGACGGCCTCACCGATGACGCCGAGCCCGATCTGTTCGGCACCGACCCCTCAAACCCTGACACCGACGCCGACTGTTTAGACGACGGCGTGGAGGTGCTCGACCTGGGCTCCGACCCCAACAACGCCGATGAAGACCTCGACAGCGACGGTCTGGGGGAGGCTGAAGAGTGCGCTGAAGGCACGGATCCGCTGGATCCCGACAGCGACGGCGACGGCCTCGACGACGGCGACGAGCTCGACGAGGGCACGGACCCTCTGGACAACGACAGCGACGACGACGGCCTCGACGACGGTGAGGAGCTCGTCGGCGGCACGGACCCTCTGGACGACGACAGCGACGACGACGGCCTCGATGACGGCCTCGAGGACGACCTCGGCACCGACCCCTTGGACGGCGACACCGACGGCGACGGCTTGGGCGACGGCGACGAGGTGGGCCTGGGCACCGACCCCTTGGACGGCGACACAGACGGCGACGGCCTGGGCGACGGCGAGGAGGTGCTGGTCACGGGCACCGACCCCCTCGACACCGACACCGACGACGACGGCCTGAGCGACAGCGACGAGGCCCTGACCTTGGGCACCGACCCCCTCGATGACGACAGCGACGACGACGGCCTGGGCGACGGGGAGGAGCTGCTAGAGACGGGCACCGACCCCCTCGATGACGACAGCGACGACGACGGCCTCCTCGACGGCGCCGAGGTCAACACCACCAACACAGACCCCCTCGACGCCGACAGCGACGATGACGGCCTGGGCGACGGCGAGGAGGTGCTGAGCGTGCTCAGCGACCCCCTCAACCCTGACACCGACGGCGACTCGCTGACAGACGGCGAGGAGGTGCTCACCACGGGCACCGACCCCCTCGACACCGACAGCGACGACGACGGCCTCGGCGACGGCGACGAGGTGCTCACCACGGGCACCGACCCCCTCGACGCCGACAGCGACGACGACGGGCTGAGCGACGGCGACGAGCTGCTCACCCACAGCACCGATCCCTTAGACCCCGACACCGACGACGGCGGGCGCAGCGACGGCGACGAGGTGATCTTCGACGGCACCGACCCCCTGGAGCCCTCGGACGACCTCGCGGACACCGACAGCGACGGCCTCACCGACTACTACGAAGAGAACGTCTCCGGCACCGACCCCAACGACGCCGACAGCGACGACGACGGGCTGAGCGACGGCGACGAGCTGCTCACGATCGGCACCGACCCCTTAGACGCCGACACCGACGACGGCGGGCGAAGCGACGGTGACGAGGTGCTCACCGACGGCACCGACCCCCTGGAGGTCTCGGATGACCTCGTCGACAGCGACGGTGACGGCCTCACCGACTACACCGAGACCACCACCACCGCGACCGACCCCAACGACGCCGACAGCGACGACGACGGGCTCAGCGACGGTGACGAGGTGCTCGTGCACGAGACCGACCCCAACGACGCCGACACAGACGACGGCGGCGTAGACGACGGGGTCGAGGTCGAGGCGGGCACAGATCCGCTGGATCCCGCCGACGACGCCGAGGCCGAAGATGACCCGCTCGGCACCCCCAAAGGGGGCGGCGGGGTCTCCTGCGCCACGGCCGAGGCCCCGAGCACCTCGGCCCTGGGCGCGTTGTTTGGCCTCATCGCCGCGCTCCTCCGTCGCCGTCGCGGCTGAGCGGGGAGGGGACGAGCGGGATCACGCCGCCTGGCCCCGCCCTGGGCTAGGGCAGGGTGGTGGCCAAGGCGTCTTCAGCGCTGGCCCCGGCGAGGACGAGGCTCAAGAGCGCCGAGGCGTGCCCCGCGCGGCTCAAGGAGCGGCTCACGAGCTGCTCCAGCATGCCCTCGTTGATGACGTCGAGGGGCAGGCTGTCGCGCAGCCGCGCCTGGAGCGAGCCCCGGGTGAGCTCAAAACAGCCGCAGAGCGCGCCCTCGTTGAGCAAGGTGAAGAGCTCGGTGACGACGGGCCGGTGCCGGGCCTCGACCTTGCCGACGAGGCCGACATAGACGATGACGTAGCCGGCCTCGGGGTCGATCACGGCGGCGAGGCCCGCGGCGGCGGGGTTCCGTGGGAAGCTGGCGGTGAGGATGGGGCCACCCGCGGTGTCCAGCCAGCGTCCACGCCAGCCGCGCTGGGCGAGGAGCTCATCAAGGCTCTTCCGAACATGCAGATGGTTCATCAGGTCGCGCTCTCAGTGGGACCAAAAGTGTAACCTGAGCCACCTCTTTCCTTTGAGGCGATGTAAGGTGGCCGTCAGCCTTTGGGGCGCCCTGTCAGCGAATGCCCTCACGCGAGCGCACGAACGGGGCGCTGGGCGGCGGCGCGCTCGACCTGCACGAGTCCAGCCGCCAGATTCTCCTAGGGCAGGAGCCGCCCGATCCCGCGGCGCGTCGTTCACCCCCACGAGCGATCCCTGGGCCCCCGCCGCGCCCCTCGATCCCTCCTCCCTTGACAGCCCGCGGGATCCGGTTAAGTACCGGGGCGTCACGTTCGCGTGGCCAAGCTGTTCCCGCTTAGCTCAGCTGGTTAGAGCATCTGACTGTTAATCAGAGGGTCTCAGGTTCAAGTCCTGAAGCGGGAGCCATCCGAAACCCAGCCTAACCGGCTGGGTTTCGTCGTTTTTCCCTCCACGAATTATTCCCTCGGTGAAGGTGGCGTCGTCCCACTTCGGTAGACACTGTGTTCTATCGCGGCTCTATCATGAAGCGCGGCGCAGACCTTTGTGTTCGCCCACCTCAAGCCCTGTGATCCCCGGCGTGGCTCCTTCGACCTTCAGCCTCGGGGGAGCGTGGGGCCGACGTCCTGGATGAGCGCGGTGAGGTCCGCCCGCGGGCGCCGCGTCCGCCCCTCGCGGAGGACGAGGTCGGCCTAAGGCGACCCACCCACCCCCAACCTATGCGACAATCCCCGACGCTCACCGACACCCCGTCGCGATCGCCGCTGCTCACCTTCACCCTGGAGCCCATGATGACCGCCCCGGCGGACCCGCGCGCCACCCTCGCCACCTTGGCGCGGCGCTTCTACGAGCGCGGCTGGATGGCTGGCGCCGCGGGCAACCTCTCTTGCCGCCTGCCTGACGGGTCCATTGAGATCACCGCGCTGATGCGCCCCAAGGACAACCTGCGCGAAGACGACTTCTTGCAGATCGCCCTCGACGGCCAGATCCTGCGCAAAGGGCGCGCCCAGGACAAACCCTCCACCGCCGCCGCCGTTCACCTCGCGCTCTACGATCGTTTCCCTGGCGCACGTTATGTCGCCCAGCTCTTGCCCGCCGAGGCCCAGCTCGTCGCCCGCATGGCGCTCTCCGATGAGCTGCCCCTGCCGGCGCTAGAGCACCTCAAGGCCTTCGGCATCTGGGAGGTCGGCCCGGAGATCACCATCCCGGTGTTCGAGAACCACCCCGACGCGCCCCGCATCGCCGGGGAGATCCGCGCCCGGGTGGCCGCCAGCCCGCCGCGGGTGCCCGGCCTGCTCATCCGTGAGCACGGCCTCACCCTGTGGGCCAGCTCCGCCCAGCAGCTCGTCAACTACGCCGAGGTCTTTGACCACCTCTTCCGGTTCATGCTCCAGGCGCGCATGGCGGGCTGGACTAAAAAACTCTTGACGACGCAAGAGAGATCGGGCCTTGTTACTCTTCCGGTGACCCGCCGGGAGCCCCTGTGAACCCAGTCTTTCTGTTCATCGTCTTCGCGGCGTTCGTCGTGGCCGCGCTCAACGGCACGATGGAGGCCACGTCCAAAGGCGCCTTTGACGGCGCGAAGTCGGCGGTGGACCTCGCCTTGGGCCTCGTGGGCTACATGGCGCTGTTCTTGGGGCTGATGAAGGTGGCAGAGGAGGGCGGGCTCTTGCGCATCTTGGCCCGGGCGATTCGGCCGGTGATGGTGCGGCTCTTCCCCGATGTGCCCCCGGACCACCCGGCCATGGGCGCGATGATCATGAACATCGCCGCGAACATGATCGGCCTCACCAACGCCGCCACGCCCTTGGGCATCAAGGCGATGCAGGAGCTCAGCCGCCTCAACCGCCGCCCCGGCGTGGCCACGAACGCCATGGTGCTGTTCTTGGCGATCAACACCTCCGGCCTGAGCATCTTGCCCACGGGCGTGATGGGCGTGCGGGCCTCGGCGGGCTCGGTGGACCCCTTCGGCATCATGGCGCCCACCTTGTTCTCGACTCTCACCGCCACGGTTGTGGCGATCGCCGCCACCAAGCTCTACCAGCGGATGAGCCGCTTCTCCTGGACAACGAGCCCATCGTCGAGGGCGAGGCCCAGGCCGCGGCGGAGGAGAGCGCCCAGGTTCAAGCCTTGATGGCCGACTCCCAAGAGCCCGTGAGCGACCGCGCCGTGCTCATCCTGCGGCTGGTGTTCGTCTCGGCCTTGGCGGTGCTGGTGCTGCCGGCCTTGGCCGCGGCCTTGGGCCCCGCCTTGGGTCGCAGCGCTGAAGAGTCGGCGAGCCTGCGGGCGTTCAGCACCGCGAGCGGTCAGTGGGTGGTGCCGTCGCTGTTTGTGCTGATGTTGGCTTTGGCTGGGCCAAAGGCGTGAAGGTGTACGAGACCTTCATCCGCGGCGCCAAAGAGGGCTTCACCACGGCGCTCACGATCATCCCCTTACCTGGTGGCGATCCTCGCCGTGGTGGGCATGTTCCGCGGCTCGGGCGCGATGACGACGCTCACGTCCTGGTTTGGTGTGGTCACGGCGCCCTGGGCATGCCCGGCGAGGTGCTGCCGATGGCGCTGATCCGCCCGCTCTCGGGCTCGGGCGCCTTCGCGCTCCTGGGTCAGCTGATCACCACGCATGGCCCCGACAGCTACATCGGCAACCTCGCCAGCGTGCTCCAAGGCTCCACCGACACGACGTTCTACATCCTCGCCGTGTACTTCGGCGCCGTAGGCATCAGCCGCACCCGCCACGCCGTGCTCGCCGGGGTCACCGCCGACCTCGCCGGGTTCATGGCCGCCACCGCCGTCTGCGCCGCGATCTACGGGCACCTGCGCTGAGCGTGGTTGTGCAGGACCAGCGTCCGTGAAGTAAACTTGGGCTCGACCTACGCCAAGGTGGCCCTGTGCTTCAGCGACTGCGCATCAAGAACTTCAAGCAGTTTGATGACGTCACCATCGAGCTATCGCAGTCCGTCGTCTTCATCGGCCCCAACAACTCGGGGAAGACGACAGCGCTCCAAGCGCTGACTCTGTGGCACTTTGGCCTCGTGATGTGGTTGGAGCGGCGCGGCGAGAACACCGCCGCCGCGAAGCGCCCGGGGGTGACGGTCAACCGCAAAGACATCGTGTCCGTGCCGATCGCCCACGCCCTGCAGCTCTGGCGAAACCTCGTCGCGCAGCCCACGGGGCGGGGGAAGGAGCGCAAGAGCACGGAGCACGTCAAGATCGAGATCACGGTCACTGGCGTCACCGACGCCGGTGAGGCGTGGGAGCTGTGTATGCGGTTCAACTACGCGAGCGGCGAGGCGCTGCGCTGTGAGCCTGCGTGGCCAAACGGCGCCCCCGCGAGCCCGCACGAGACGGCGAGTCGCATCCTCGCGCACACAAACATCCTGCTCTTGCCTCCGATGTCGGGGCTCGCGAGCACGGAGTTTTTCTTGCAGGACGGCGCGATCAACCAGCTCTTGGGCCAGGGTAAGTCTGCGGACGTACTGAGAAACCTCTGCTATGCGGTCTACCTCGCGGACAGAGACGGCGCGGCTCCCGGGCATGGCGTGCCGCGCGTCAAAGCAGGGGGTGGGTGGGAGGCGGTCACCCGACGAATGAATGAGCTGTTCGGAGTCACCTTGCATGAGCCAGAGCACATCGTCGCGCGGGGCGAGATCACGTTGAGCTACTCTCAGGGCGTGGCACGACAGCTCGACATCTCCGCAGCAGGACGCGGCCTTCCAGCAGACCTTGATGATCCTCGCTTGGTTTTACAAGTCCAAGAAGGGGAGCGTGCTGCTGCTCGACGAGCCAGACGCGCACCTCGAGTTCCTTCGACAGCAGCAGATCTACAGCGTGCTTAAGGAGGTCTCCCACGAGCGGGACTGCCAGATCATCGCCGCGAGCCACTCCGAGGTCTTGCTCAACGAGGCCGCCGGCCAAGAGGACAACGTGATCGCCTTCGTGGGGCGCCCGCACTTAATCACCAGCGGTACCCAGACCATGAAGGCGCTCAAGTCCATCGGATTCGAGCATTATGTGAAGGCAGAGCAGAAAGGCTGGGTGCTGTACCTGGAGGGCTCCACCGATCTTGAGATCCTGCGCCGCTTCGCAGGGCGGCTTGAGCACCCCGCGCACCGCTTCCTAAAGCGCGGCCCTACGTCCATTACGTTCAGCAGCCTCAGAAGGCCTATGAACACTTCTTCGGGCTCACTGAGGCAAAGCCGGACCTTGTCGGGCTCATCGTCATGGACAGGCTAGAGACAACGCCCCAGAGGCCCCCGGATCGACTTCCGCTCTGGACCTGGCAACGGCGAGAGATTGAGAACTACCTGTGCATGCCCGAGGTGCTTGAGGCCTACGCGGCGGCCCTTGAGCGGCTGGAGCAAGAGCGGGAGTCCCTTGGACCGCTATTCGGAGCGCCGAGCCCCAAACACTACGTAGAGGTGATGCGCGCGTGCGTGCAGGCGAACGTTACGCCAGCGGCGATGGCGAACCGCGCAGCCTCGTGGTGGCAAAACGTCAAAGCGACCGACGACTTCCTCAACGTCGTCTTCGCGGACTTCGCGAAAAAGCTCGGTCGCAGCCCCCTCAACAAAGGGAGCTACTACGAGCTCATCGAGCACATGCGCCCTGACGACTTTGACGCCGAGATCTCCGTCATGCTCGACCGAATCGTCGATGTCGCCTCACGCGCGCAGCCCCGCGGTGACGGGCCGCTCCCGATCGACG
>JADKFE010000066.1 GCA_016717595.1 Deltaproteobacteria bacterium
CCGATGGTGTGGAACCGCTCAACGTGGTGCCTGGAGAGGTCGTACTCCGCGGCCCAGGCGTCGAGGAGCGTGGCACGATCGGTCACACAGAACGCGCCATCGGACGCCCGGCGACGAACCAGGTCGCTGACCGTGAGCTGCCGCACGACCTTGCTCACATAGCCAGCGCTGAGCCCCGTACGCGCCACAAGCTCCGTCTGGCGCCACCACACCCCAGGCGACATCAACAGGATGCGGCTGATCCGGCTCGCGGATGGGGAGAAGCTGGGGCCTGCGCGACCCAATGAGATCGACGCCGCGCCGCCGTCTACACGCAGGCGAAGGCCCGGCGCCCGCACGTCGGCGGCCCCGGTGAGATCGAGCCAAGAGAGCTGAAGCGCCTTGGCCAACCGCTGAGCCGCCGGGCCCATCTTGGGCACGACGAGCAGAGGGATGACGCCGCTGGGAGCGTCAGCGGTCTGCACATGTAGCCACCGATGCGCAGCCTCGATCGTGCTGCGGGCGTCGCTGCCTATGACCTCGACAAACCAGTCCCAGCCGCCGCCGCGGAGGTAAAGATCCGGTCCGGGCTCACCCCTCCGCGTGGCGCGCGGGCCGTCACCGGCCCCACGGGCTCACCCAGCAGCTCCGACAAGAGCTGTGGCACTCGGGTGGCTGCGATGGCCTCTACCTCGAACATGTTTCCTATATACACCTACTTTCCTATATTGGAAAGTAGTCATTTCGAGGAAACCCGCCAATAGAATGCAGAGACTCAGCGGCGATCCCTGGATGAAACCCGTGGACCGATCTCACTCAGCACCAATTCCGCTGAGTGCCCTTCTAACCGGCGTTCTTACTCATGCGCCGGTACGGGCTCCACCATCGAAGACCTACGAGGTTTCCTATTTCTACTTTCCAATGTAGGAAACCACGAGCGACAAAGAGGAAACTAGCATACTCACCAGTAACTACCCCCTACCCCACAAACCCCAGCTCCGTGAGGTACGTCTTCTCCAGCGTCGACCGCGACGTGCTCACCTGGCTGCGCAAGAACAGCGCCACGCCCCAGGCCATGGCGCCGAGCCGCTTCACCGTGCCCACGGGCGCCTCCGGCGTGATGCCGAGGTCGCGGCCTTGTTGGCGGATGCGCGCGCTCACGAAGTCCACGAAGGGGCCTAAGTGGCTCAGCACGGGGTGGCCTTCAGCGCGGCGGGCGAAGGGCCGCACCATGAGGCGGGCGAGCACGATCTGCAGCTCCAGGAGGCCGTAGTAGGGCCAGCGCAGCCAGGGGCGCTCGGCCAACATCGCGCGGGTCTCTTTCTCGCCCCAGGCGACGTGCTCCTCTTCTTCACGCACGACTACACGGAGCTTCTTCTTGATCTCGGGCACGGCGGGGTGGTCGTCGGGCAAGGTCTGGAGCAGGACGTCCTTGAAGATGTCGAGCACCATGCCCTCGCCGATGGCGTGCTCCATCAGCACCTTGAGCGGGTAGTAGTTGTTGTGCGCCGAGAGCAGCTTCACCACCCAATGCGCTGGGGCCGGGGTCATGTTCAACGAGCGGAACACCTCGGCGAAGAGCTCCAGGTGGTTGAGCTCTTGGCGGGCCTGACGCACGTAGAACCGCGCGGCCTCCAGCGAGCGCGCCGCGTAGAGCGACTTGCCGCAGTACACCCCCGTCGCCTCGCCGAAGAGGGCTTGGGAGAGGATGAAGCGCACCAGCTCCCGGTCTTGGGGCTCGTTGAGGTTAAACGCCGCGCCGCCGAAGTCATAGCCGTGCTGAATCTTGTCCATGGGCTCAATCTAGCCTAGGATCCAGGGGTCGGCATGTCGGAGAGCACAATGAGCTGGAGCGAGAGACGACTCACCCTAGGCGCCTGGCCGAGCCCGATCCGCTCCCTGCGCGCCTTGAGGCGAGACCTGTGGATGAAAGATGACGGGCTCTGCCACCCCGCCTACGCCGGGAACAAGGTGCGAAAGCTGGAGCATCTGCTCTATGGGGCCAAGGAGCGGGTGATCACGCTCGGCGCCGTGGGCTCCCACCACGTGCTCGCCACCGCGGTTCACGGGAACGACGCCGGGCACAAGGTCGAGGCCGTCGTCATCCCGCGGCCCTTCGACCCGCACATGCTGGACATGCTGCGCGCCACCTTGCCCCGGGCCACGCTTCACCGCGCGCCGAACTTGATCGAGGGTCGCAAGCTGCTCGCTGAGCTTGGCGAGGGCGCCACGGTGCTGCCCGCCGGGGGCTCCAACCCCGTCGGCGCCTTGGGGTATGTCAGCGCGGCGATGGAGCTGGCCGAGCAGGTGCGAGAGGGCATCTTGCCCGCGCCGCGCCGGGTCTTCGTCGCCTTGGGCACCGGCGGCACCGCCGCGGGCCTCGCCGTTGGGCTCAAGGCCGCCGGGCTGGCGTCGGAGGTGGTCGCCGTGCGGGTGGTGCCCACGTCTTGGCTCGATCTCGACGCCCTCAAGGCCCTGGTGAGCGCCGTCTCCGAGATCACCGGCTATGCGGAGGCGCCGATCACCGTTCAAGACGCCCAGCTCGGCGCGGGCTATGGCCTGCCCACGGCGTCGGCCAAAGAGGCCGTGGCCTTGGCAAAAGCCGCCGCCGACCTTCGCTTAGAGGGCACCTACACCGGCAAAGCCCTCGCCGCGGCGATGCACGCCGGGGAGGGCCCCGACCTGTTCTGGTGTACCCTCTCGCGGCAGGCGATCGAGCCCCTCTTCGGGGAAGGACCGCCGCCGGATCCCGCCGCCTGGGGCTTCGTCACGGCATAAAGGACGAATGATGGCCCACGACACCCCGCCGATGAAGGCGCCGTCGCTCTACGCCGCGCTCTTGTTGTTCCCGCTCCTCAACGGCGGGTACTGGCGTGGGGTGGCGCGCTGGGGGAGCGGGTTTGGCATCCTCTACCTGCACGTCATGCTGCTGATCGTGTGGGTGCCCTTGACCGTGCAAGGGCTGCGTCTCCTCGACCGCGTCGAGCACGAGTACGCGCCCAAGGTGCTGGCCGACTTCCCGGAGATCATCATCCACGGCGGCCGGGCGCGGGTGCGCGGCGTCGAGGAGCCTTGGGTGATGGTGGATCCGCAGACGGACCTGCCGTTTCTGGTGGTCGACACCACGGGGGAGATCACCAGCCTCAAGGGGCGGACCGAGTCGGCGCTGCTCACGAAGACCGAGCTCATCGTCACCCACCTCGACCCCCTGCCCACCCAGGTGATCCCCCTCACCGTGGTGGACGCCTTCTTCTTGAACCGCGCGCTGTTGGAGGAGCTGCTCGACGAGATGAGCGGCTTTGTGCGCTGGGCGTTCTTCCCCATGGCCTTCACCCTGTCGATCAGCTACCGCGCTGGGTTCTGGGCGGGGTTCGGCTTGTTCGCCTACCTGTACTCGCGGCGCGGCGGGGCCGAGGGCCTGTCTTGGGGGGCCTGCGGGCGGTTTGGGGCCCTGGCGCTCACGCCGATCATGGCGGTGGACACGGTGTTCACCCTGGCGCACTGGACGCCGCCGCTCTGGGAGCTTCTGAGCTTTGGCGCCGGGGGCGCGTTGACCGCCTGGGCCGTGCGTCAGAGCCTGCCACGCAGCCCATAAGCCGCCACGGCGACCACCTCTCGGGCGGCGCCGCGTATCCGGGCGCTCCAGGGGCCCACGCTGCCCACGCCGCGCACCTCGGGGAAGTACCGCCCGAACACCCGCTCCGCGCGCCAGACGTGGTAGGCGTCGGAGACGACGATCACCCGGGCGCCCTGGGCGAGCAACGATGCGTAGCGCGCGTTCTCTTCAGTAGAGCTTGACTGGTCCTCGAGGCGGATGACCGAGGCCGGCAATCCCAAAGACTCGGCGTGACGCGCCGCCGCCGCGGCCTCGCTCACCCCGCCCGCGCCGACGCCGCCGGTGAAGATCACCTCCGGCGCGAGGCCCTCCCGCCACAAGGCCACCGCGCGCTCCGCCCGGCGCGCCAAGGCGTCTGAAGGCTGGCCTGAAGGGTGAACGCGGCACCCGGCGACGATGATCACGTCGTAGGGGCTTAGAGGCGGGGCGCGGTGGCCGTAGCGGTCGAGGGCCACGGCGAGGGTCAGCCAGAGGGTGATCACGGCGAGGATCGGCACACGCAGGCGCTTGGGCGAGAGGGTCATCGGGCACCAGGGGGTGAGGGGCCCCCGGCCCTTGAGCAAGGGTCGTGCCAAGCTCCGTCTATCGTGTGGACGTTCAGTCGCGCGGCGATCTGCCGCGCTTTGTGGCAAACTGGGCGTTCGCGCCGAACCCCCAACGGCGTCGGAGGCCGCCCCCCTCATGCTGCTGTTCGCCTGGTTGACCCTCGCTGAGGCTGACGCCTCGGCCTACTACTTCGCGGACGTCGGCGTGCGCGCCTTCGGTCGCGGCGGCGCGTTCATCGCCGGGGCTGACGACATCAACGCCCAGTATTACAACCCGGCGGCGCTGAGCCGCATCAAGGGCGGGCGCTTCACGCTGAACGTCGCCGCCGTCGATCAGTACGTCTACTTTGACCGCGCAGACGAGGTGAGTGGCGACACCACCGAGGTGTTTGACCCCGTGCTCAACGTGGCCAAACCCTACGTCATCCCCAACTTCGGCGTGTCGTGGGACGCGGGCCGCGAAGGCACCACCTTCGCCTTCGGCTTCTACCCGCCCTACGCGCCCGACGTGTCGTATGACCCGAACGGCCCCCAGCGCTACACCCTCGTGGACACCTCGGTCATCCAGACCAACCTCGGGCCGTCCGTGGGCCACCGCTTCGTGGAGTGGGCGCCCTGGCTCTCTGTCGGCGCCGGGGTGAGCTGGGCCTTGATGTACGCCGAGCAAGAGCTCGTGCTCACCACCTCGGGCAACGACGATCCCGCCGGGGACATCCGCTTCAGCCTCGCCGCCACGGACCGCGCCCGCTTCACCGGCAACGCCGGGATCCTCATCGAGCCCGAGTCGGGCCGCTTCGCCATCGGCGCCTCCGTCACCCCGCCGGTGAAGTTTTTGGCTGAAGGCGCGATGACCGGCGACTTCACCACCCACGGCCTCTACACCGGGGGCTTCGTCACCGACCCCATCGTGCAAGACGACGCGATCTCGCTGGCGATCACCATGCCGCTCATCCTGCGGGCCGGGGTGCTCGTGCGGCCCATCGACGGTCTGGAGGTCGAGCTGGCCGGGGTGTGGCAAGACTGGCGCATCGTCGAGACCATCGTGGTGGACGACGTCGAGATGAACCTGCACACCCAAGCCGGGGACATCGTGATCGAGGGGCCCATCGAGCTGCCCGCGGGCTACGAGGACGCCTTCTCCGTGCGCCTGGGCGCCGAGTATGACGTGAACGACCAGCTCGCCCTGCGCGCGGGCGGGATGTTCGAGTCCTCCGCCATCCCCGCCGCCACCCAGGGTGTCGGCCTGGTGGACGGCCCCAAGTGGGGCTACAGCGCCGGGGCGACCTACCGTGTGGGCCGCCGCTACGCCCTCGACGCCGGCTTCGCCCAGCAGCTCATCGCGCCCCGGGAGATCACCAACTCCCAGGTGCGCCAGGTCCAGATCGACGCCACCTCGGGTGAGGTCGACGAGGGTCGCATCGTCGGCAACGGCCTGTTCAAGAGCCGGGTGACGATGTTCGGCGTGGGCCTCAGCGTCGATTTTGACCTACAGGACGCCGCCCCGGCGGCGGCGGGCGCGGCGGCGGGCGGTTAGAGGGCGCCATGATCCCGGCCAACTCGATCCTCTCGCGGCGTGTGCTGATCCCCGCCGCCCTCGTGCTCACCCTCGCGGGCGCCGTGCTCGCCGGGATGCCCACCAAACGCCCCGAGGACCACGTCCGCGGGCGCACGGTGTTCATGCAGAGCTGCTGGCAATGCCACGGCGCGTCCAACAACGGCCAAGGCCCCGCCGCTGAGGCCCTCGTCGGCGGCGTGCCCGACCTGCGCGGCAAGATGAGCGAGGACCGCTTCGACGCCCTCATCCCGGTCATCCTCGAAGGCAAAGGCAAGATGCCCGCTTATGCCGAGGAGATGGACAAACACGACGCCCGGCGGGTGCTCGTCTACCTCCATCGCCTCGACACCGGTGAGGAGACGCCCCCGGTGACGCCTGCGCCCAAGGCCACCAAGCCGGGGGCGGTGGGCGAAGACGGCGAGGAGGCCGCGACGGACGACGAGGCCAAAGAGGAGGACGCCGAGCCCACCACGCCGCCGACGCCCAGCCTCACGCCGGGGATGCGACCGCCAGCGCCGGCGCTGCGGCGGCCCAAGGCTGAGGCCGAGGCCGGGGACTGACCGGCCGAGGATCGCCCGATCAAAAAAGTAGACCACCTGGTCTGGACCACTTGGTCTGCCGTCGTTAAGGGCAGACCAGCCGGTCTACTCCAGGCCGCGCCTCAAGATCGGAGCCGGAATGGTCCCCTTCACCTTCCCTGTCGGGTTTCAGCGATTCTCAAGCGCCGCCTTCGTGAACTACCAGATGAACCGCCTCTACGCCTGCGGTCTGGTGGACGCGGCGTCCCTCAAGACGCTCTGCGCCTCAAACCCCTCCATCGTGGAGCTGCCCGCGGCCTTGGGCGCGCTCTCCGCCGAGGCCGAGGCCCGGGGTGATCTTCGCCTCGCCTTCGGCGCCCAGCGCGGCGCGGAGTTCTTCACCCCGCCCGGCACCCCGGCCCGGGTGGCCGCCTGGACGCGGATGCGCGCCCTCTTCGACCGGGCCTTCGGCGCGCTGGGCTATACCCGCCACGAGGTCCCGTACGGCGGCGCCTCGATGCCCGTCACCGTGCTGCCCGCCCAAGGGCCCTCCCGGGGCCGCGTGCTGCTGATGGGCGGCTTCGACTCGGTGATCGAGGAGTTTGTCGGCGTGTGGATTCGGCTGTCCGAGGCCGGGTTTGACGTGGCGGCGATGGAGGGCCCCGGCCAAGGCGGCGCGCGCATCGCCGGCCTCACCTTCGATCACGACTACGAGCGCCCCGTGGCGGCGATCCTCGACCAGCTCGGCTGGGACGACGTGACGATCATCGGCCTGTCCATGGGCGGCTACTGGGCCCTACGCGCCGCCGGTCGAGAGCCCCGCGTCACCCGGGCCGTCGCCTGGCCCCCGGTGTACGACTGGCTGGCGAAGTTGCCGGGCTTCGCGCAGCGATTTGTGCGCTGGATGGTGAGCTTTCGGGGCTTCATGCGCTGGAGCGTGCGCCTGCGGGCCAAGCTCATCCCCGTGCTCGGCCACGCCGTGACCCACACGATGTACCTCGTCGATGGCGACGACCCGATGCTCGCCGTGGACTGGCTGATGGGCATGAACAAGGAGCACCTCGGCAGCGAGCGGGTCACCCAAGACGTGCTGCTGATGGTCGGTGAACAAGACGACTTCCAGCCCCCCGTGCTCGCCGAGCGCCAGGCCGCCGCGCTCACCCACGCCCGCAGCGTGACCACACGCCGCTTCACCGCCGCCGAGCACGCCGCCGCCCACTGTCAGATGGGAAACCTATCGCTCGCGTGCGAGGTGCTGATCAGCTGGCTAAGCAGCGAGCGACCCCACCCCCAACGAGAGCCCTGAGCCATGTCGTTTACGCGAGACTTCCCGCGCCGTGAGCCGCTCATCGAGGCCGCGCTCAACGAGTTTGTGCGCCAGGGCTATGAACAAGCCAGCCTCAACGACATCCTCGCCGCGTCCGGCGTGAGCAAAGGCAAGTTCTACCACTACTTTGACAGCAAGCAGGCGCTCTACCTCGGCCTCGTCGAGCTGCTCATCCAGCGCAAGAAGGAGCACTTCGCCGCCAACCCCGTGGGCGAGCAGAAGGGCTTCTTCGCCACCCTGCGCGCCCAGCTCGACGCCGGGCAGCGCTTCGCCTTGGCCCAGCCCGATCTCTACCGCTTCAGCCAGGCCTTCTTGCGCGAGCGCGGCACGCCGATCTACACCGTCGTGATGGAGACCTACGGCCTCGGCGGGGACAGCGCCGTCGCCCAGCTCGTCGCCGCGTACCACGCTCGGGGCGCCTTCGCCGAGAGCCTCAGCCTTGAGTTTGTCACCCGGGCGGTGCTGCTCGTGCTCAACGGCCTGCCGCAGCTCCTCGACCTGTCCTCCCCTGAAGACCTCAACGCCCACCTCGATGAGCTGATGGGCTTTCTCGAGCGCGGGCTGGGGCGGTGAGCGGAGGCGCCTCAGCTCGATAACTCTCGCACCTCTTTGGCGCGGCGGGCGCGGCCCAGATACCGCCCGAGGAGCTGCACGAGCTGCTCCTGCTCGGGCAGCGTCCGCAGGTTGATCTTCTGTTTGCCGCCGGCCCCGGTGAGCACGAGCTGTTTGCCGAGCACCCCGTCGTCTAGCATGGCGTTGGTGATGTCTTCGTGCCGCATGAACCAGCCGTCGTGCTCCACACGGTCCCAGGTGAGCACCACGGCGTCCGCCCCGTCTTTGTCCACAAAGACCAGCCGCGGGAAATACTCCTCGACCAGGGCGATCTCCTCCGGGCTGCGTGGGGTGAGCTCAATCGCCACCTTGAGGCGCTGACCGGCGGCGAAGCGGGCCTCGTAGGCGGCCCAGAGCACCGCCTCGATGGCCTCAGCGACGGGGATTCGCCCATGCCAGCTGTCGTCTGTCGGCGCGAGCAGCACCTCGGGCCAGACCGACTCCGGCAGCTCTACGCCCAAGGCGGCGAAACGCTCCGCGTTCGGCGGGTGGCTGTCCATGGGGTGCGGCGTCCTGCGGATCGGCAGGCTCAAGAGGCGCTCAGACCCCACAAACTCGGCGAAGCCCCCACGCACACGGTCGGCGATGTTCACTGAAGAGAGCACCTGGGACTGAGAGAACAGCGCCTCTTCGACCTCCACACGGTAGCTGGACCACGCGGCGACCTTGAGCAAGGCCCGGGCGATGGCGTCGGGGCGGGTGTTCTCGGCGGCGATGCGGTCGGCGCGAAGCTCACGCGCGCGGCTGGTCTGGGCCAAGGCCAGCTCAAAGCCCCGCCAGAACGCCAACATCGTGAAGAACACCGGAATACAGAGCGGGTTTCCCTCAAGAATGTTTAGATACTGCGCATATTTGGCGCGCATCGGCGTGAGGCTGCGGGAGTGGGTGGTGTCGCCGCCGCTGAAGTGGGCGAGCTCGTGGCTCATCACGGCCTCGGCCTCGGCGGCGTCAAGCCTCCTCAACAGCGAGAGGCTCATGAACAGGGTGCGCCCCTCCAGGCGCTCGCCGTTGAGCACGACCGGGTTCTCGGTCACGAAGAAGTTGTCGTCGATGCCGCCGATCACCCGCACCGGGGGCTCTGTGCCGATCTTCGCGGAGAGCGCCCGCAGCCGCGCCCAGAACTCCGGGGCGTCGGCCTCGGTGACCAGGGCGCCCTCTACGGTCTGGGTGATGTCTACCTTGGCGAAGATCCCCATCAGCACGGCGCCGACGGCCCACAGCGCGAAGATCGCCACCATGATGATGAGCTTCACCACATACAGTTCAAAAAAGTACGCTGTCACCCAGAACGACAAGGCCACACAGAGCGCGCCCTGAATGACCACCTGGGCGGCGCTGATGAGGCGCAGGCTGCCCCAAGCCACACGAAACGCCGGGAGCTGCGCCGCCCGAGAGCGCATCGCCGCGGCCACGGCCACGCCGCCGATGAGCGCCGTGAGCAGGCCGAGGCCGATGGAGATGAGCCCGGCGCGCTGAATCCATCGGTGCTGGGTGTACTCGGGACAGACCGAGGCGAGGTTCTCGCGCAAGGCGGCCTCGGCGGGGTCGTCCCCAGCGCAGATCACGCTCGGTCGAAGGGTGGTGTAGAACACCCGCAGCGCCTCACGCTCGGCGTCGGCGAGGCCCACCTCTCGCTCAATGCCCGCGAGCGCGCCCTCCTGAAGCCGCTGGTCGTAGTCCGCGGCGACGTGCCCGCCGAACCACCAGGCGAAGGCCGGCACGGCGAAGATCAGCAGCGCGGGCTTGATCAGCGCAGAGAGGAGGGAGGTCTGCGTAGGGGTCGGCTGGTCAGGCGGAGAAGACATAGGCGTCATTCTACACGAGGTCGCCCAGGATGATCCCCTCGCCATGAAACCCGCCAAGATCCCCGGTATCCTGAGCGTATGCGCCCTCGCTCTGCCCTGCCCCTGCTCCTCCTCGCCGCCTGTGGCGCGCCCTTCCCTTGCGCGGAGGATGAGCTGCTCCGCGCCGACGGTCTGTGTGTGCCACGCGGCGGCGGCGGCGGCGGCGACGACACCCAGCCCCCCAACGACGACACCGCCGACACCGGCGAGCCCCCCATCGTCTGGACCACCCTGCCCGCCACCTGTGAGGTCCCGACGAGCCTGCCCGCGGACACCCTCGTCCAGACCGGCCAAGACAAACGAGGCCAAGACAAGCCCGGCCAAGGCTTCTTCGTGGAGCTGATCGACCTGGAGCTTCACGGCGACCGGGTGTACGGCGTGGGCCAGGGCGGGCTCATGGTCTACGACGTGGCCGACCCCACGGCGCCGGCGCTTCTGGGCGTCAACCCCAGCGCCGGGAACGGGCGATACCACCGCGTTGAGGTCATCCAGGACGGCCTCGTCGCCGTCACCCACCGCGACCGGGGCCTGGAGCTCGTAGACGTCAGCGACCCCACCGCCATGAAGACCCTGGGCGTGATCTCCCGCGCGGGAATCGAGGGCCTGGCCTGGGACGGTGACCGTCTGTGGCTGACCGACCGCGCCCGGGGCCTCGTGCCCATCGACGTCAGCGACCCCACGCGCCCCGTCGAAGGCGCCGCCACGCCGGGCCTGAGCGCGCCCTGGGAGCTGAGCCCGATCCTCAACAATTGGTCCTACGTCTCCGACAACGCTCTGGGCGTGGTGCCCATCGACCTCAACAACCCCGACGCGCCGGTGATTCACCCCGCCGTGGCCCTGCCCGGCGCCACCCAACACGTCACCGTGGCCGATGGGCATCTGTACGCGGCGATCGGCGGCGCGGGGGTGGCCGTGCTCAGCCTCACGAACCCCGCCGCCCCGTCGATTGTGCGGATAGTGCCCACGGGCGGCAGCGCGGCCCAGGTGAGCGCCGCCGACGGCCTCCTGTGGGTGGCCGACCACGAGGGCATCGTCGTCTACGATCTCAGCGACCCCGCCAACCCGCGGCCTCTGGCGCGTGAACAGACCGAACAGTTCGCCTTGGCCATACGCGCCGCCCCGGGTGACCGGGCGTGGGTGGGCGACTGGAACATCCTCTCCGGCTGGGCCCTTGACCGCGACGGCGCCGCGCCCTCCCTCGATCCCAGCACCGACAGCCCCCGCCTGCCCGCCGAGGGCGGCGAGACGTCTGTGCGCCTGACCAACCGCGGCGACGACACCTTAACCCTCAGCGGCGCGACCGTAGGGGATGCGCGCGTCACCGTCGAGGTCAGCGCGACGGCCATTCAGCCCGGCGAAGAGGCGTTGCTGCGCCTCACCTGGTCTGGCGGTGAGACGTTAGACACCTCCCTCTGCCTCTCCTCAAACGACCCCGATGAGCCCACCCTCACCCTCAAGCTCACCGCGGGCGTGGTCGGCGACTACTTGGGCCAGGCCGCCCCCGACTTCGCCCTGACGGATCTCAACGGCGACACCCACCGCCTCTCCGAGCAGCTCGGCGCCCCCGTCCTGCTGGCGTACTTCGCCACCTGGTGACCCGTCTGTCCGTCCGAGGTCTCGGACATCAACAGCGGCATCTACCCCACCTACGGCCCCCAAGGCCTGCAGGTCTGGGCGATCTCCGACGAGCCCCAGTCCACCCTAGAGGCCTTCCGCGACGCCTTGGGCCTCACCGTGCCGATCCTCCTCGACCCCGGCGGCGCCACCCGCAGACAGTACGAGATGGTGAACGCCTTTCCCACGGCCGCCTATCCGCAGCAGTGGCTCATCGGCGTAGACGGCACCATCGTGTTCTTCAACAACGAGCTTGAGCACGAGGCGCTCACCACGGCGATCGAGGCCGAGCTGGCGAAGATGGGGCGGTAGCGCCCCCTACTCCACCACCGTCCACCCCTCGCCCTGGACCACACGGTACCGGTAGCCGCCGCCCAGGGTGTACCGCTCGACGGTGCCCTCTGCGTCGGGCCAGGTGACGGTGACCTCGGCCTCGCACGAGGGGCCCAGGCCGACGTGCTGGATGAGGTCCTCTTGGTTGCCCCACTGGCCGTGGCCGCCGTCGACGGTGCGGGTCTGGGTGGTCTCGGCGGTCTTCACGTCGACGCGGGCGCCGACGGCGGCGCGGTTGGTGCCGTCGGCGCCGATGAGCTGGAGCTGGAGGAAGTTTGTTTGTTCGGGATCGGTGAGGTTCTCAAACAGACGGATGGTGAAGGTGTCGTAACACTCCTCGTCGCAGCGGGAGGCGGAGTGGCCCACGACGAGGTCTAGGTCGCCGTCGCGGTCGAAGTCTACGGCGGCGCTGCCGTGGCTGCGCCAGTGGTCGATGCCCTCGTCGATCGGCACGGAGACGAACTGCTCGGGGGCGCTCTGGTGCCAGAGGCGCCCGCGGGAGCCGGGGTAGTCCGAGTCGCCGATGTAGATGTCGAGCCAGCCGTCGTTGTCGATGTCGAGGAGGCTCCCGGTGATGTCGCCGTCGTTCCAGGCCGTCTCGCTGTGCTCCCGCACGAGGCCGGTCACGTCGTTGCCGGGGCGATTAAACACGATCTCTGGGTCTTGGGTGTTGAACAGGGCCTCGCTGGGGTCGGAGGAGCTGCCCACGTCCCAGTGTACGATCTCGGTGGTGACGAGGTCCATCCAGCCGTCGTTGTTGAGATCACCACACATCGTCTCGCCGCTGTTGCCGCCCAGACGAAACGCCTCGCGGTCATAGCTGTGATCCCAGCGGAAGGCGTCGGCGTCCTCTTCGCAGGTGATGCGCGGCGCGGGCACCCCGGCGCAGTCGTCGTCGTCGGGGTGGAGCGTACACCAGCAGCGCGCGGACTCGTTGTCGGTCCAGTCGGTGCGGTGATCGTAGGCGTAGTTGGACGCCACGGAGCGGTTCTCAAAGGTGCCGTCGCCGTTGTTGCGCCAGAGGTGGTTCGGGGCGCGACCGTAGGAGGGGCTGAGCAGCTCGGGGTACAGATCGTTGTTGAGGTCACAGGCCAAGGCCGCCCAGGCGTAGGTGTGGGCCTGGGCGTTGTTGATGGCGGCCACGCTGCTCCAGGCCTTCGTCGTGAGCCCAGCGGTGCCGGTGACGTCCTCAAACCCGCCGGCCCCGTCGCCCAAGTACAGGTGGTCCTGTTTGGCGCTGTATTGGGTGATCCAAAGATCGACGTTGCCGTCGCGGTTGACGTCGGTGAACGCCGCGCCGTAGGGCTCATCTTTGCCAAGCGAGATCGCCGTCTCTGGGGCCAAGCTGAAGGTGCCGTCGCCGTTGTTCAGGCGGAGCTCGCTCTGTTCATCGAGGGTGTTCTCGGCGTCGTTGAGCCCGGTGTAGACGTCGAGGTCGCCGTCGTTGTCCACATCAGCCCAGGCCCAGGTGACGCCGGGGCGGCCTCGGGTGGCGTCGCCGTCGCGGCCGGTGACGATGCCGCTGGCCTCGGTGACGTCCTCAAAGGTGCCCAGGCCGGTGTTCCGCAGGAGCCAGGTGTCGCGGGTGGCGGTGGTGAAGTTGTCTTCTCCGGCGCCCTTTCGCACGGCGAGGTCGGTGTAGCCGTCGTTGTCGAAGTCCACGGCGGTGAGCCGCACCCCCGTCGCCTGGATCGCCGTGAGGCCCCAGGCGTCGGTGGCCTCAGCGAACTGAACCTGACCCTCGGACCAGCGGGTGCCGTCGTGGCAGATCGGCGGGGGCGTGGTGTCCGCCGGGCTTGAGTCCGGGAGCTCTTTTTTACAGGCCAGAAGCGCCAAGACGATCAGGAGCATGGATCCTCCGAGGGGGAGAGCGCCCAAGCATACCCCAGGTGGGCCGAATCCGCTCCGGCGGCGGATCATGCGCCAAGGAGAGCCCGGCATCTTCCGGGGCTCGGCGCGCGCGGGCTTGAGCCTCCGGCCGATCTGTGAGATAGAGGACGCTCAACCCCACAACACGAGGGAGCGACAAGATGTCTGAGAAGGTCATCCGGTTCGAGCCAGAAGAGGACGCCCCGACCGAGATCGTGAGCCGGCCCAAGGGCGACGAGCCCACCCCTGCCCCCGCGCCCAGCACCGTAGACCTCACCACGAAGGCCCCCAAGGGCGGTCGTAAGAAGAAGTAGTCGCCCCACCGCGCGCCCCTCCCGCCGATCCGCGCCACGCTCGCGCCGATCGGGCCGCTGTGGTGTGCGCCGCGCTGACCGCCGCGTTTTGGCCTTGGTTGGTCAACCAACCAATGTTCGCGCGCCGTCCTCAAAGCGCCGCGGCGTCAGGCCCGAGCGCTGGATGAGCCGGCTTGGGTCTGCGGGATCGTCGCAGTCCGCCGCCGCGAGGAGCGCGGGCTCAAAGCCCGGCAGGCGCCGCGCGACCCGCACGAGCAGGCCCAGGGGCAGGTGGACCTTTCTGGCCCTTCGGCCCATCGCCTCGGCGAGCAGGTCGATGATGACGTTGAACGGCAGGGCCTCGGGGCCGCCCGCGTCGAGGGCCTCGTTGGGCAGGCCCCCCTCGATGAGCGCCAGGGCCGCCAGGCTGAGGTCCTCGACATGGATCGGCTGACGCAGCGCGCGGCCGTCGCCGGGCACGGGCACCACCCCGCGGCGCACCCAGCGGGCCAGGGTGTGAAAGCTCTCGGGGTGTCGGGGCTGGTGGCCGGCCAGGGGCGGGCCGTAGGGCGCTGAGGGTCGTAAGGCGGCCCACGGCAGGCCCGAGGCGGCGAGGCGGGCCTCGTCTTCGCGGCGGCTCTGGGCGTAGGCGGTGTCTTTGGGCCAATGCACGCAGGTGCTCGACCCGTAGAGGATCGGCGCGCCCACGGCCAAGACCTGGTCCATCATGCGCCGGTTGAGCCGCGTCGCCTCGGTCTCGGGGCCCCCGGCCGGGCCGCTGCCCATCACCTTACAGGCGAGGTGCACGACGGTGTCGGGGCGCAGGGCGGCGAGCTGGGCCCCGGCCTCGGGCGCGCCGAGATTCAGGCGGACGGTGCGCACGCCGGGCAGGTGGAGGCGCGTCTCGTAGGCGAGGCCGATGACCTCATGGCCGCGCTGGGCCGCGAGGCAGAACCACGCGCCGACGAAGCTCGACGCCCCGGTGACGACGAGGCGCATGGCTCAGCGCCAGGCGGGGCGCAGGGTGTCACCCACGGCGAGCAGGCCGGGCTCGATCACCTGGGCGCAGATCCCGCCGTGGCCGATCATCGCCGCGTGGCCCCCTTCGCCCAAGACCTCCTCCATTCTCTCGCAGGGGTCACACACCCCCGTGGCCTCCAGGACCACGCCGCCGACGGCGAAGCGCCGGCCGAGCAGGCTCAGGAGGTTCACCCCCGAGACGAGCACGTTGCGGCGCAGGATCAGGTAGTCCACCGGGCGCCCGAGGAGCTGCCCGACCACCACGACGTGCTCGGCCTGGATCAGCGTGACCTCTCGTTTGCCGGGGCGGCCATGGTCGATCCGCCGGGCGGCGAGATCCCAAGACTGGACGGGCACCAAGGGCTCACGGCGTCTTGGGCGCAGGGCGACGCCCTCGACGCGCCCGAGCTGGGGCGCGCGCTCCACAAGCTCACTGACAGGGAAGCTCCACTTCTTCATAGCGGTTGTCCTAACGCGCCCTCGTTGGGAGGGCGCTATGCTGGCGACGAGGAGACAACACCATGATCATCGGCTTCTGGCTCAGCCTGCTGCTCGCTTGCCCCGCCCCTGTGCTCAAACCCGACGACTCCGGCGCCGACGACACCAGCGGCGCCGACGACTCCGGCGCGGATGACTCCGCTGACACCAACGACACCAAAGACGGCCCCGACTGCGACGGCTCGGAGCTGACCTTCTCCGCCCACGGCTTAGACGGCGGCGACAACGAGATCACCGGCACCTTCGTCGCCGGGACGATCGTGAAGGGCCTGGGCCGGGTGACCAACCCCTGCGACGTAGAGCTCAGCTTCACCACGAACGACTCGTGTCTGGTGAAGGTGTGGCGGGTGCTGCAAGACGGCGCGATGAAGGCCGAGCTGGGTCAGAGCTGCGACGACGCGATCACCGAGTGGACCGTGCCCCCAAACGGCGTCGTCGAAGAGATCACCCTGCTCTCTGACCGCCACACCTTCACCGCCGGGACCTGGACTCTGGAGGCCGAGTTCAACATCGGCACCAACAAGCCCCAGGCCGAGATCACGGCGGTGGCGGAGTAGCGGGCTCAGCGGCGCAGGCGCACCCCTCGGGCGCCGGGCTCCCCAGACTCGACGGCGGCGATCATGGCCTCACAGGCCGCGTTCACCTCGTCCGCGCTGAGCGCCTGACCCTTCGTGGTCTGGAAGGTCAAGGCGTAGGTGAAGGTGCGCGTGGGGACGCCGCCGTCTTCGTGCTCAAAGAGGTCCACGACGCTCACCCGGATGAGGCTCGGCGGCCCCGCGGCGCGTAAGGTCTCGCTCACCAGGCCCGCCTCCACCTTGGGCGGCAGCGAGAACGCGAGGCTGCGGTCGATGGGGTGCAGCTCAGAGGGCTCCTCAAACCCGACGGCCTGGGACTGCGCGGCGAGGAGCGTGTCCTCGTCAAGCTCCAGGTAGACCGGGCGGAGCTTACGCACCTTAAACCCTTTGAGCACGGACGGGTGAACCTCCCCCACGACGCCGATCACCGCGCCGTTGAGCAGCACGCTCGCCTGCCGGGCGGGGTGCAGCACGTCGGCCAAGGGGGCCGAGGCCTGGGCCGGGCCAAGCTGGAGATTCAGCCCCAAGGCCACGGCGAGCTCCTCCACCACACCCTTCAAGAAGAAGAGGTCGGCGGGGCGGCTCTTGTCGAGCCAAGCCCGAGGGCGGTCGGTGCCCGAGGCGACACACCACAGCACCCGACGCTCGGTGCACGGCGCGCTCAGGCGACCCGACGGCAGGCTGTGCTGGGGCGCGGGGTGGAAGGTGCGGGTCCACTCATAGGCCTTGACCTGCTCGTTCTTGACCCGCTGGTTGAGCGCCACGAGCTCAACGGCCTGGGGAAAACAGCTCGCCTTGAGCAGGCTGTAGGCGCGATCCAGGGCGTTCTCCGTCTGCACATGGGCCCGGAGGGGGTGGGCCTCGGGCAAGCCGAGGTTCTCGATGAGCGCGCGGCCATAAAAGCCGTCGGTGAACACCTCGTAGAAGCCAAACGACTGGAGCAGGCCGTCGATCTGGTGGCGGCGGGTCTCGGCGGCGCTGGGCAAGGCGCCCATGTCCACCGGGGGCAGCGCCACGGGGGTGTTGTTGTAGCCGATGGACCGGGCGAGATCTTCGTAGAGATCGTCGGCGTACTCCACGTCCCAGAGGCGCCAGGTGGGCACATAGGCCGTGACCGTGTCGCCGTCATCGGGGGAGAGGTGGGCGATGTAGCCCAATCGACCCAAGATCTCGACGACCTGCTCACCGGGCAGGGGCATGCCGAAGAAGCGCCCCGCCGCGGCGACGGACAGGCTCACCACCCGCTCGGGGTTCACCCAGGCGCCGACCTGGCCGGTGTCGCCCACACGTCGCCAAGCGCCGGTGCCCTCGAGGAGCTGCACGACGCGGCCCGCGCCGATCAGCGGCCGCGCCGGGTCGGACCCCCGCTCAAACCGCGCCGTGGAGTCGGTGTGAATGCCCAAGGCCCGGGACGCGATGCGCACCTTCACCGGGTCAAAGGTGGCGGACTCCAACAGGATTCGCCGCGTCGAGGCCGTGGTCTTGGACTCTTCGCAGCCGATCACCCCGGCGATCGCCAAGATCTTCACGTCATCGGCGATGACCAGGGTGCCCTCGGGCACGGCGACGGGCTCGGCGGTGAACAGAGGCCAGGCGCGCTCGCCGGGGCGGGAGAGGCGGATCGTCACCGCGCCGACGAGGGTGTCGGCGTCAAAGACGTGGGTGGGCTGGCCGAGCTCCAAGTTGGAGAGGTTCGTGGCGTCCACCGGCGCGAGCACCGAGGCGAGGCCCGCGGCGCGAAGGGGCGCGAGCTGCGCCTCATCGAGCTGCCCGGCGGCCTCACCGACCCGCTCCAGGAGCGTCGCGGTGTACACGAGGCAGAGGTCCGTCTCCAGGCGCAGAGGCCAAGGGGGCTCGCCTAGGGTGAGCGTGGCCACAGGCGGCGTCGTGAGCGCCTCGCCCGTGCGCCCGGTGATCTCCCGGGCCAGCCCCTCGTAGCAGTGGTGGTCGCCGCGGTTGGCGAGCAGCTCCAAGGTGAGGTGCCCATCCACGTTGAGGCGCTTGACCTCTAAGCCCAGATCATCGAGGAGCAGGCGCACCTGGCGCAGAGAGTCAGGCAGCGGGGTGTAGCGCCGCAGCACATCCACATGGATCTTCATACGCCGCTCCGGTGCAGGCGGGTGTGAACACGCAGGTCTTGGCCGTAGAGCAAGGCCACCTTGGACACGCCGACGCGCTGGGAGGCCATGCGGGTGGTGCCCAGGCCAAAGGCGATGCCCGAGACCTCGTTGGGGTCGTAACCAAACTCGCGGAACACCTTGGGATGCACCATGCCCGCGCCGAGGATGGTCACCCAGCCCGCGCCGTGGCAGGCCTCACAGGCCGCGCCGCTCACCTCGCCTTCGCCCTCACACACCCCACACTGAAGGTCAACGCCCACAGACGGCTCGGTGTAGGGGTAAAACTTGGGCTTAAAGCGCACCGGGCGTCTGCCGTAGAGCGACTGGGCGATGGTGGTGAGCAGGCCCTTGAGGTGGGCGAAGGTGAGGCCGCGGTCGATCCACAGGCCCTCAAGCTGGTGGAACATGGCGAGGTGGGTGGCGTCCACGGCCTCGTTTCGGTACACACGCCCGGCGCTGGCGACGCGGATGGGCAGAGGCGGCCGCGACTCCAGCACCCGCGCCTGCACCGTCGTGGTGTGGGAGCGCAGGAGGTAACCGCCGTCTACCCAGAAGGTGTCTTGCATGTCCCGGGCGGGGTGGTGCGGCGGGATGTTGAGGGCGTCGAAGTTGTAGTAGGGGTGCTCGACCTCGGGGCCGTCCACCCGCACGAAGCCGAGCTGGCGCAGCACGGCGAGGCAGTCCTCCTCAACGGAGATGACCGGGTGACGCGCGCCCCGGGGCGGGGCGAGGCCGGGCAGGCTGAGATCGACCCACTCCTCGCTGAGCCGGGCGGCCAAGGCGCGGGCCTCGATAGCGGCGCTGGCCTCGGACAAGGCGCGCTCCATCGTCTGCGCCACGTCGTTGACCTCCTTGGCGACGGCGGGGCGATCCTCGGCAGGCACGGCGCCGAGACCGCGCAACGCGAGCTTGATCTCGCTCTTTTTGCCGGTGTGGGCCTGGCGCACGGCCTCGATCTGCTCAAGGGTTGTGGCCTCGGCCAAGGCGGCGGTGAACGCGGCGAACATCGCCTGGGTGTCGGGGCGGTTCATGGTGGGCTCCCGTTGGGACACGCCAACGTAACCGAGGCGCCGAGAGCGGGTAGACTGGAGCTGTGGCGCGCGGAGGTGTGTGATGGACGAGGCCCCGAAGACGGCGTTGGCGACCCTGGTGATGCGGGTGGTGTGGATGTCGGCCTTGGTGGGCCTGGGCATGCAGGCGCTCACCTTGACCGTCGGTGTTGCGCTGGGCGGCAGCCCCAGCCTCGCCAGCGCGGTGATCGGGGCCGTCGGCAAGGTGAGCTGGTCCACCACCGTCTGCGCGGCCTTGGCCGTGGGCCTCTCCGTGCCCCGGGCGACCCTGCCGGGCACCGCCCTGTGGGGGCTCATCGCCGCGCCCGCGTCCTTTCACCTCGCCCGCGCCGTTCAGCAGGCCCTCGGCGCGGCGGCGGGCCTCAGCGCGGCGGCGGCGACCCCGGCCCTGGTGGTCTGGGGGACGGCGGGGCTCAAAGGCGCGCAGTACGCGCTCCTCGGCCTCGTCCTGCTCAGCCTCAACCGGCGGGCGGAGGCGCCGATCCTGGCCTACCTCGGCGTCGGCGCGCTCATGGGCCTCACCTTCGGCGGCCTGATCCTCGGCCTGGGGGTGCAGGGCGGGACGATCGCCCCCACGGCGGCGGCGCTCCTCCCGGCGGCGGTGAACGAGCTGATCTTCCCGGCCTTGTGCGCGGGGGTGGTGTACATCACGACGCGGGCGGGGGCGTTGTTGGGGGGGCAAACCGCACATAATTGAACTTGACGAGCCGACTCCAAGGTTGTAGCCTGCATCAACCTTATTGAAAGGGTGCGCGATGGGTTCATACTTGAGGGCTTCTCAACAGGAAAACGACCAAAGCACCACAACAAGCCCGCCGGGGCCTATACAGGACGGGTTTCAGCAGCAGTATGGCAACGCGGCCATGCAGGAGGCGCTGGCCTGTGAGCCGCCGGACGCTGAGCTTGGGGCGTCGCGCGCTGGCGCTCCCACGAACAAAGCCGAGGCCCTTGCCCGCCACGGTAGGAACCGGGACCGCGTAGACCGGGTGATCCGCTCTGGGTTGGCCCAAGACGTAGATCCAGCGGCCGGAGCAAATAGTCGTGTCAACCTGCTCCGCAACACCTGCCAGTGGATTGAAGAGGGAGAGGCAGATCTCTTCGTGTTGACGCCCACCCATGACGCCCACCTTCGACCTAACATCCCAGTCGACAAGAACGCCTATTTTGACACGCGACTCACCTACGATCAGGATGGAGCCGACTACGACGAGACACTCAATGCGGCGGGACAGGCCACCAATGACGTTGGTCTTGAGGCGAAGTTCTCAAAGGTCGCGGGGAGCATGAGCCCGGACGGACGCACCATGATGTTGATCGACCCGATCTCTCACAGCGAGGGAGCTCTGGTGTCGTTCTTCGTCCATGAGGTCCAGCACGACGCCGATCAACACAACGCTGGCCAACCCTGGAAGGTCTCTCAGCCAGCCGCCGATCCTGCTGCTCAACATAGAGCACCTACTTGGGCCTATAACAACTACCAAAGCGAGTTTCGGGCGTACTGGATGATGAACCCCGAAGGCTCGGGCGCGGACTCATTCGGAAGCTCGACCGACACGGCAGTCACCAACATCAGCATCACTGCGCTCCGACCCGGTCCAGATGGCAAGTTCGGGACCGCAGATGACATCTCGTCTACCGTCTCGACAGCGTTCACCAACCGTCGCCAACAAGACATCTTCGATCATATGTTTACGCCTCGAACCGACAACATCTACTTGGACACGGCGGGCGCTTGGACTCAGTCCTACGCATACCTGCCGCACTTCTACGCCCTGGATCCCGCCTTCAAGAATATGGTGGACACCTACACCCAACCCGCAAGCGGAAACCTGATTAACTCTCCCCGCATCCAGGCCCTCAGCGCCGCCCTGCCGACCAGCAGCTTCCTGAGCGAAGTCCAAGCGCTGGATGATCTGGACCGTTTGTATCTCCAGGACCGTAGCCAGTCTCAGCCATTCTGGGATCAAGCGTCCCGATCGCTGGGCATCATACCGCTCACAATGCTCGAGAACATGATCGACGCGCCCACAGCGGTCGGCCCAATGCCCAATACCGTCGAGGTGGTCTCCGGAGACACGCTGTCTGCCATCGCAGACCGTTATCTGAGTGACATGGCGCGTTGGCAAGAGATCTATAAGCTCAACAAGAGCATCATCGGCGCCGATCCCAACGCCCTCTCCGTCGGGATGGAGCTCGTGCTCCCGCCGTTATGATACGCACCCTCGCTCTCCTCCTCCCCCTGGCGCTGGGATGCTCCGCTCAGCGTGTCTCCGACCCCGAGCCCAGCGCTCCTCCTATCGCAGAGGCCCCCATGCTGACAGAGACCGCCCGCGTCGAGCTGGTGACTGGGCGACTCCTCCCTATCCCTGGCTTTGACGGGACGGTCACTCTCGTGGACGGCAGCTCAGACTTCATCGTCGAGCCCAACGGTCGCACATCCCACGTCACGACGGGCACCCTGCGCCTCACCCACGGCGACCTAGCCTCGGTGGTTGAGTTCACCTCGGGGCGCCCCTTTCAGCACTTCGGTCACACGATGGCCGTGTATGGAGAGGGCGGGTCGCTGGAGCTAGGCGTGTTTCCCCCGGGTGTGCCCGCCAGTCCGTGACAGCGGGCAGTCAGCGTGCGCCTAAGGCCACCAGCGGGCCCACCGTCTAGGGCACCTCGACGCAGAGCCCCACCGTCGTCAGCGAGTTGGGCCGGGGGTCTGAGGCGCCGAGCTGAACCTGCACGTCGTAGATCCCCGAGGGGAGCTGGATCGTGTAGTCGTCGTCGTCTGTGGAGATCGACTGCTCCTCGCGGGTGTCGATCTCCACAAAACGCACGAGCACGTCGTCGCCGCTGGACGCGCTCGGCACCTTGCCGCCGTCGTAGGTCACGAGGCCGTTGACCTCCTCCACCTGCAGATCGAGGTTGAGGCCGGCGTCGCCCGTCAGCTCAACTCCACGGCGCACAGTGGCGAGGGAGTTCGCCCGAGGGTCGGTGGCGCCGAACTGCAGGGCGATGTCGTAGGTGCCATAAGGCACCTGGATGGAGTCCTCGCTGCCATCAAAGCTCACCGACTGGGTCTCCCGAGTGGTCGTCTCGGTGAACAGCACAAACACATCGTCACCGCTCGACGCGCTGGGCACCTTGCCCCCGTCGTAGGTGATGGCGAGCGACACATCGGCCACCTGCATGTCGAGATCCAGGCCGCCGTCACCGCTCACCTCCACGTCTCGGCGCACCGTGCCCAGAGAGTTGGCCCGTGGGTCGGACGCGCCAAACTGCAGGGCGACGTCGTAGGTGCCATACGGCACATCCACGCTGTCTTCGCCGCCATCGAAGCTGTAGGACTGTGTCTCGTTCGTCGAGGTCTCGGTGAACAGCACCAGCACGTCATCGCCGCTCGACGCGCTCGGCACCTTGCCGCCGTCATACGTCACCTTGAGCTTGAGCTCGCCCACCTGCAGGTTCAGGTCCAAGCCGCCGTCACCGCTTATGTCTACATCAGTGCGCACCGTCGCCAAGGAGTTGGGGCGAGGGTCGGACGCGCCGAGCTGGACGGCGATGTCGTAGGTGCCGTACGGCACATCGACGGTGTCTTCGCCGCCGTCAAAGCTGTAGGACTGGGTCTCCTTCGTCGAGGTGTCGGTGAACAGCACCAGCACGTCATCCCCGCTCGACGCGCTCGGCACCTTGCCGCCGTCATAGGTGACCTTGAGCTTGATCTCGCCCACCTGCACGTTCAGGTCGAGGCCGCCGTCGCCGCTCACGTCCACATCACGGCGCACCGTGGTCAAGGAGTTGGGCCGGGGGTCGGACGCGCCGAGCTGAATGGCGATGTCATAGGTGCCAAAGGGCACCGCGACGGTGTCTTCGCCGCCATCAAAGCTATAGGACTGCGTCTCTCTGGTGCTGGTCTCGGTGAACAGCACCAGCACGTCATCGCCGCTGGACGCGGTCGGCACCTTGCCGCCGTCATACGTCACCTTGAGCTTGAGCTCGCCCACGGGCATGTCGAGGTTGAGCCCCGCGTCACCCGACACAGACACGCCGCGGCGCACGGTCGTCAAGGAGTTGGGCCGAGGATCCGACGCGCCGAGCTGCAGGGCGATGTCGTAGGTGCCATACGGCACCTGCACCGAGTCCGTGCCGCCGTCAAAGCTGTACGTCTGGGTGTCGCCGGTCGTCGTCTCGGTGAACAGCACGAGCACATCGTCGCCGCTCGACGCGCTGGGCACCTTGCCGCCGTCGTAGGTGACGTTGAGGTCAAGCTCGGCGATGGGGATGTTGATGTCGTAGACGCAGTCCCCTGAGGCGCAGATGTCCGTGGTCTCGTCACAGACACGCTCGGGCTCGACGTCCTCGGTGTCGTCGGTGTCGTCCTCGACGGCGGTGTCATCGGCGCGGTCGTTCGTGCCTTCGTCGTCTTTGGACAACAGGCGGCATGAGACGAGGAGAGAGAGCGCGCCCAGGCCGAGGCTGAGCGAGAGAAGCTGGCGGGTCATTGTGTTCCTGAGTGGTTTTAGCGACGACGGCGAACGAGCAGGAGCCCCACACCCAAGAGCAGGGCGGGGATCGGGGCGGAGTCACCGCCGCTCGCGCAGCGAAGGAGGCCCCCCTTCTCTTCTTCGTCATCGTCGTTGTTGTCGGAGTCGCTGTCGGAGTCGCTGTCGGAGTCGCTGTCCGAGTCGCTGTCCGAGTCGGAGTCGCTGTCTGTGTCCGAGTCGCTGTCGGAGTCGGTGTCCGCGTCGCTCTCGCCGGTGTCACAGTCGATGCCGTCGTCGGCCTCGCCGTTGCAGTCGTCGTCGCGCCCGTTGCAATACTCGGAGCCCTCGGGGTTCACGTCTTCGCGGGAGTCATCACAGTCTTCAGCGTTGGTGACGTAGCCGCTGGGGAGATCACAGCGTGGCGAGCCCTTGTTGATGTCGCCGTAGCCGTCGCCGTCTGCGTCAGGGAAATAGACGGTGAAGGTCGCAGAGGAGGCGGACCCATCGGCGTCGTCCGAGACGCCGTCGCAGTCCTCGTCTACGTCAGCGAGGTCACAGACCTCCTGGGCGCCGGGGTTGGTGCTCGCGGTGGTGTCGTCACAGTCGTCGTTGTTGGCCGACCAGCCGGTGTCACCATCACACACGATGATGGTGCCCGCGCCGCCGAAGCCGTCGTCGTCATCGTCCACATAGCGGGTGGTGCCGACGCCGACCTTGGCGTCTTTGTCATCGCAGTCGTCCGCGCCGACGACGCCGTCGCCGTCTACGTCGGAGTAGCCCCGGTAGACCTCCGCCTTGCCCACGGCCGACTTGGAGCCTGTGTAGCGGTACGCGCCGATGATGATGTCCGCCCAGCCGTCGCCGTCCACGTCCCCCGCGCCGTCCAAGGAGCTGCCGTAATACTCGTAGCTCGCGCCACCAATGAAGATTTGGGAGTAGCTCGACGGGATCCCCGAGGCGCTGCCCAAGAAGAGCTGCGCGCCCCCGACGTAGGTGCCGTAGCCGTAGCCGTACACCCCGACGAGCACGTCGTCGTAGCCGTCGTTGTCCACATCCCCCACACCCGCCACGTCCCAGCCGAGCTGGTCCGACTCAAACGATCCGGTGAGGGTCCGCGCGGGGGAAGAGAAGGTGCCGCTGCCGGAGTTGTGGAAGATGTAGGCCCGCCCAAGCTCAGCGGTTCTGGTGGAGCTGTAGGCGGGCTCACCGACGATCAGATCGAGCGCGCCGTCGCCGTTCACGTCCCCGGCGCCGTCCACGGAGGTGCCAAAGTAGTAATAGTTGTTCACCGACACCGTGGTCGCGCCCGTGAGGGTCAGGCCCGTTGAGGAGCCCAAGAGGATGTTCACCGTGTCGTACCAGGGCTCGGAGATCGCGACGTCGTCGTAGCCGTCGCTGTTGACGTCACCCAGCCCGGCGACGGCGGTGCCCAAGCCCGCGAGGTTCTGGGTGCCGGTGAACGTCTTGGCGCTGCTCGACGAGAGGCCCGTCGAGGCGCCGTAGAGCACGAGCACCAAGCCGCCGTTGACGTAGGAGCCGGTGTAGCCCGGCGCCCCGACGATCACGTCATCGTAGCCATCCCCGTTGAGATCCCCCGCGCCGTCGATGGCCTGGCCCAACGCGGCGCTGGCGACGGTCAACGACGTGGCGTAGGCCGCCGTGGAGGAGACGCCTGAAGCGGAGCCATGGTACGCGTCGATCCGGCCGCCGCTGGAGCTGTAGTAAGGATCGCCCACCATCACGTCGTCATAGCCGTCGCCGTTCACGTCGCCGATGCCCGCGACGGTGTCACCAAACCGCGTCGTGCCGCTGCCCCGGAGCTTCGTGGCCGCTGTCGTGCCGAGCCCGGCGTAGGAGCCATGAAACACATACGCCCCATCGATGCCCGCGGCGCCGATGATCACGTCATCGTATCCATCGCCGTTCACGTCCCCCGCCGCGGCCACGGCGCTGCCGAGCTCTTCGCCAAGGGTGGTGCCGAGGAAGGTGGTGTCGGCGGTGCTGTACACGGGATCGACGGTGACGGGGAAGGCCGCGCCGCGCACGTCCACCTCGATCACCAAGGCGTCGCCGTCTACACGCGCCGTCGCCAGGAGGGCCGCGCCGTCGGCGTCCCACGCCACGGGCTCGGAGACCGTCCACAGGCGCCCGTCGGCGGCGGTGATCGCCGCGCCTTCGCCAACGGCCTCGACCCGCTCGGCGCCGTCGTGCTGCACCACGAGGCTCAAGGTGGCGGCGCCCGCGGGGGCCTCGGCCACCGTCCAGCCGAGCTCAACCCCGCCTTGAAGGCCGAGCCACCAGGTCACCACGCCGCCGTGGTCGTGCTCCAGGCGCCGCAGGCAGTCGCCGCCGACCCCTACGCCGGGGCCACACTCGCCAAAGGCCGGCTCGACGGGGTGAGCAGGCCGCAGCGCGCCGTCAAAGCCCCACTCCGACAAGGAGACGTAGACCGGCAGCCCCTCGCCGAGCCGCGCGCCGTCGGCGTCAAACCGCGCCACGGCGTCAGCGCCATAAAGACTGACAGAGAAGCCACCTTCGTCCTCACGAATGGCCACGGCCTCCGCCGCGATCCGCGCTGAGACCGTAGAGAGCCACACGCCGGAGGGGGTGTTCGTGGCGTTTTGCGGGGCACAGGCCAAGAGGAGGAGAAGCACGGGCGCTCCATCGTGGAGAGGTGGCGTGGTTTGGCGCCGACCACCTTACACCCATGTCAGAAGGCTCGCAAGCGACCACGTCAACCTTCGTGGACCCTGCGCTGATCGTGCTCAGGCCCCGCTCATCACCGCCCGTCCGGCCTCGGTGAGCCGGGCGATGCCTGTGCCGCTCTCGTAGTCCAAGAGGCCCTCGGCGACCATCTCCTCCATCAAGGTGGAGAAGGCGCGGTGGGCGATGAAGTACCGCTTCTCGCTGTGGTCGTGAAGCTCACCCAAAGGAATGGAGCCCCCGGCCTCGCTGACCTTGGTGAGCAGGCCCTTGCGCGCGCGGGCCATAAACTTGCGCTGCTTCTCTTCAGCGTCGGCGTCTTTGGGCGGCTCGGGGGCGGCGGGCGCGGCGGCGGGGCTCGCCGGGGTGAGGCGCTGGGCGCGGGTGGCCTCCTCAGCCCGGGCGCGCTCTTCAGCCTGGGCGCGCTCTTGGGCGCGGGCGTCGTCGATGATCGACGCCACGGGGCTGCGGTAGGGCTGGGGGCGCCGCTCGGTGTCTTGGGTGCCGCCGAGGAGCGCGCCGAGCGTGTCCTTCAGCCTTGATCGAAGCCCCATGCTGACCTCCTGCGCCCCGGGGGAAGGGGCTTGAACGTCTTACCCTAAGCACGCGCGGGGGCCTGTGGGAAGGGGGAGGCTGTCACCGCGCGCTCAACTCGGATAAGCGCCTCTGCGGAGGCGCTGATGCCACGCTCCCCTGCACCCACCCAGCTCGGCCTGTTCGGCGCCGTCGAGGCCGTCGGCGCGGCGTCCTTGGCCCCCGACGCCGAGGCCCTCGCCCACGCCTTGCCCCCCGGCCTGCGCCTCGGCACCTCGTCGTGGAGCTTCCCCGGCTGGCGCGGCCTCGTCTACGACCGCCCCGCTGAGGAGCGCCTGCTCTCCCGGGAGGGCCTGCGCGCCTACGCCCGCTGCCCGCTCCTGCGCGCCGTGGGCCTCGACCGCACCCACTACGCCACGATGACCGCCGCCCAGCTCCAAGAGCTCGCCGCCCAGGTGCCTGAAGACTTCCGCTTCCTGGTCAAAGCGCACGAGTCGTGCACCTTGGTCGACACCCCAGATCACCCCCGCTACGGCGCGCGGCGCGGCCAAGAGAACCCGCTGTTTTTTGACCCCGCCTGGGCCACGGAGCACGTCGTCGGCCCGGCGGCGGAGGGCCTCGGCGCGAAGCTGGGGGTGATCCTGTTTCAGCTCGCGCCCCAGCCCGTCGCGCGGCTGGGCGGCCCACGCTTCCCCGAGCGCCTTCACGCCTTCTTGAGCGGCCTGCCCCGGGGGGTGCCCGTCGCCTTTGAGCTGCGCAACCCCCAGCTCCTCACCCCCGGATACGCCGCCGTGCTCGCCGAGTTTGGCGCGGTGCATTGCCTCAGCGCCCACCCGTCGATGCCCGCCCCCGCGGCCCAGGCGCGGCTCACCGGGGCCCTCGAGGGCCCGCAGATCATCGCCCGCTGGATGCTGCAACGCAGCAAGACCTATGAAGAGGCCAAGGACGACTACGCCCCCTTTGACCGCCTCGCCGAGCCCGACCCGACCACCCGGGCGGAGTGGGTTGAGCTTGTCCAGAAGGTCGCCTCAAAGCCGGTGATCCTCATCATCAACAACAAGGCGGAGGGCAGCTCGCCGCTCTCGGCGCTTCACCTCGCCCGCGCCCTCGTCGCCTGAGGCCCAGACGGGCTATCTTGCGCAGATCCTGTCGTTCCTGTCGTCCCAATCGCCGCGGAGCCCCCCTTGTCTCAGGCTGGAGATCGTGTCGGCGCCTACGCCCTCACCGAGCGTTTGGAGCTAGAGGCCGGGGTGGCCCTGTGGCTCGCCGAGCGCGCCGATGGCCGCGTCAAAGGCTCGGCCCAGGCGGTTGTGCGGGTCGCCGCAGACCCAAACGACCGCGTCGCCACCGAGGCCCTACGCGCCGAGTACAGCGCCCTGCGCGCGGTGAACGACCCCCACTTCCCCGCCGTGTTGAGCTTTCACGACGGCCAGCACGCCCTGATCACCGCGCCCGTCGAGGGCATCTCCCTGCGCGAGGCGATGCTGGAGGCCGAGCTTGGCCGGCTCACCCTGAGCCCGGCGACGGCTCTGGACGTCGTCTTAGAGCTCGCCCAGGCCCTCCGCGCCGCCCACAGCGCGCCGCCGACGGGCTTCTTTCACGGCTGGTTCAGCGCGGATGAGGTCTGGCTCACCGTCTCCGGCGACGTGATGTTGATGGGCCTGGGCCAGCCGCCGCCGCTCGGCGCCCGGCGGGCTCCCGAGAACCACCTCGACGCCCGCGGCGACCAGTGGCTCCTCGGCGCGCTCCTCGCCGAGCTGCTGTTAGAGACGCCGCTGTGGGCCGATCTCCCCCCCGGCGGCGACCCCCAGCGCCACCTCGACCGCCGCCTCAAGACCCTCGACCGCCGCTGGCCCGAGGCCGCCCGCCTGCTGCGGAAGGCCCTGGACCCCTCCCCCGACCGCCGCTTCCCCCAAGACGTCGAGCTTCTGCGCGCCCTGCATGAGCTGGCCCGGCACGAGGGCGGCAGCTCGTCCCGCTTGACCTTGGTGGAGCAGGTCTTGGAGCTGCGCGCCGCCGCCCTTCGCCAAGATCAGGCCGCGGACGACGACGAAGCCGACGAGCCCGCCCCGCCCGACGCTCAAGCCGCGGAGGAAGACGAGCCCCAAGACGCCCTGCCCTCCTCCGAGCTCGGGGCCGACGCCGAGACCGACGAGCTCAACGCCCCGGCCCCTCCGCCGCCGGTCGTCACCCCGCGCCTGCCCCCGTCGAGCACCTTAGAGGCCATCCCGCTGCGCCTCGGCTTCGTGCCCGCCCGCGACAACGTCTCTGAAGAGCGCCCCACCCTCGCGCCTGTGCCCGAGCACACCGCCATCTCCGTCGAGCGCCCCACCCTGCTCCCCGAGATGACCGACGAGCGCCCCGCCCACGCCCCGCCCGAGGTCGCCGACCCCCGCCAGGCCGAGACCGAGCGCAACGAGCACCTCGCGGTGATCGCCGTGGGCGTGTTCGCCGTGGTGGGCCTCATCGCGGTGGTGTGGGTGATCTTCTTATGATCGTTCACCACCCCGAGCTGCGTGTGCTCGCCCTGCGCACGCCCACCCTGCCCCCGGCCACCCACACCAACTGTTACCTCTTGGGCCAAGGTGCGCTGACCCTGGTAGACCCAGCCTCCCCCTACGACGACGAGCAGGCCGCGCTCTTTGAGGCCCTCGACGCGCTGATCGCCGCCGGAGAGCGCCCCGCCCAGGTGTTTCTGACCCATCACCACATGGACCACGTCGGCGCGGCCATGGCGCTCAAGGCGCGCTACGGCCTGCCCATCGTCGCCCACGCCCGCACGGCGGAGCTGCTCCAGGGCGAGGTGGAGATCGACCGCTTCTTGAATGAGGGCGACGTGCTGGAGGTCGGCGGCGGCGGGCGCTGGGAGGTGTTGCACACCCCGGGCCACGCGGGCGGCCACCTCGTGCTGCACGACACGTCCACCGGGGCCATGGTCGCCGGGGACATGGTCGCCGCCGTGGGCACCATCGTCTTGGCGCCGCCGGATGGCGATCTGCGGCTCTACCTGGCGTCGTTGGCCCGGCTTCGTGACCTCGCGCCGACGGTCCTCTTCCCGGCGCATGGCGACGACATCCGCGACGCCGTCGGGCTTCTGGAGCACTACATCCGCCACCGCCACAGCCGCACCGACCAGCTCCGCGCGGCCTTGGCGTTGGGCCCGGCGAGCCCGATGGAGCTTGTGGAGCGGGTGTACGCGGACACGATCCCGGCGTTTATTAAGCCCGTCGCTGAGGCCCAGGTGCGGTGTCACCTGCGGTATCTGGTGGAGGAGGGGGAGGTGTTGGTGGGTGAGGATGAGGTGTGGGGCTTGACCTGAGCCGGTGCCCCTCGCCGCGACCGCCTGCGTTATGATCGGCCGGATCCTGGAGTGACGATGCCAAGAAGCCAACGAATCGCCCTGCGGCACCTCGACCCAGGGGCGACCAACCCGGCCTTGCTCATCGATCGGGAGGCGGAGCGTGAGCGCCTCTACGCGCCGCTCAAGGAGTACATCACCGACCCGGTGAACCTGGCGCAGAACCTCAGCGTGGCGGTGGTCGGCGAGAAGGGCGTAGGCAAGAGCATCTTCACCCTCTCGGTGCTCAAGCGGCTGCGCGAGGAGCACTCCGATCAGATCGTCACCGTCGAGGTAGACTGCCGCCGCCACCGGGGCTGGCGTGAGCTGCTCTTCGGCGTCTGTGACAAGCTCAAGCTGGAGCTGGAGAGCCTCTCGTCGGTGGGCCAGAAGCTCCCCGAGTACGCCATCGACGCCGCGTCGCTCCTGCGTGACCTCGCCCGCCTCGACCACGCCCAAGAGGCCACCTTAGAGGACTACGCCCTCACCACGATCCGCAAAGGGAAGCTGGGCGGGGCCCGGGCGCTCAAGGAGGTGGCCAAGCTGGAGCTGAGCCTAGAGCTGACCATCACCGAGACCCACAAACGTTCGGTCTCCGGCGCGCGGCTGCTCGACGAGGACCGCCTCACCCGCATGATCAGCGCCCTGTTCACCGACCTCGCCCGCGACGGCCTACGCGCGGTCGTGTTCATCGACAACCTCGATGAGGTGAACCACGACAGCTACATCCGGGCGCAGGACCGCGACGCCGTGCGCCGAGAGGTCGAGGGGCTCTTGAAGCTGGAGGACGCGCCCATCGCCCTGGTGCTCAACGCCCGCACCTACTTCGCCGGGGTGTTCAACCGCACGATGCGCCGCCCCATCCGCCTGGAGCCCCTGCCCGGCGCCCTGCTGCGCGACGTGCTCCGCCGCCGTCTGGAGGATGAGACGCCCGCCGTTCAGGCGCAGATGGCGACGCCCGAGGTGGAGTCCGAGCTGGTCTGGCTCTCGGAGCTGGCTGGCACCACGCCGTTCGAGTTCTTGTACTTCGTGTTCGAGCGCGCCCAAGAGGGCAGCCTGAGCCCCGCCGAGCGGGAGCCCAGCGTGCAGAGCATCCTCTTGGACTGCTTCCCGAACCTGGAGCGTGAGGAGCTGTGTAAGATCGTGCGCGCCTTTGACGGACAAGCGCGCATCTCCCGGGATGACCTCGAGAAGGCCCTGGGGAGCGACTACCTGTTTGAGCAAGCGATGCTGCAGCAGGCGGTGCTGCCCGTGGACTTCTGGGTGCCGAAGATGTTCTCCCTCGACGCCCGGCTGCTGCCCCTCCGCGCGCTCTTGGCCTGAGCGATGCTCTGGTGGCTGCCCGACCCCTCGTCCCGCGAGGGTCTACGCGCCCAGCCTGGCCTGTTTGTGCTGCACCCGTGGTTAGGCGCCGCCGAGGCGCGCCGCCTCGCCCAAGCCATCTCGGCCTTAGACGGCGGGCGCCTCCCGCTGTTGGCGCTGCCCTACGCCCAGCTTCAGCGCATCGATCCCGCGCTCATGCTGCAGACCGAGGCCGTGCTGCTGATCGAGCTGCCCGAGGGCGCCACCCTAGATCCCGACCTCGCCCCCAAGGCCGTGGTGATCGTGCGGGGTCTGCACGCCAGGCCGTCGCCGACCCAGCCCTTGCGGGAGGCGCTCCGCCTCTCGCTCAGCGTGGCCTTGACCCAAGACGCCCACCCCTTACACCTCGTGGGCGCCGGTCCTTGGCTCAGCCGCCAGCTCGCCCGCCGCGCGGCGGAGCCCGACGAGCTCCTCGACCTCCTCGACCGCGCCGTGGCCCACCGCGCGGGCCTCCCCGAACAAGACGAGGAGGCCTGGGCGCGCAGCGTCGAGCACGCCGCCGGGGCCCACGTCGCCGAACGTCTGCGACGCCTGCCCGCCGAGGCCCGGTGGGACACGCTGCGGGTGCTCTTGGGCCTCGCCGAGCCCGCCGCTGGGTTGCACGAGGGCGCGCGGGCTGGGCTGCTCACCCTGGATGGCGGCGCCCCCCGCCTCACCGCCGTGGCGCGGGGGCTGGCTGAGGGGGAGGCGCGGGGCGGTCTGCTCGCGGGGCTCGTGGGGGAGGAGCTGCCGGAGGATCTGCGCGAGGCGCTCACCCCCCCGGTGACACGCGCCGCGTCGATGACGCCGGAGCCCCAGCCCAGCGGCGCGCAGATCGGCGGCGGCGTCGGCCTCGGGGACGCGGCGCGGGCCTGGGTCAACGCGGCGGAGGGCCTCCGCGACGAGGAGCGGGCGCTGTTGATCCGGGGCGTCGAGGCCATCGAGACTGCGGAGCGCTGGGCAGGCATCAACGACCAGGGACGCCTCACCACCCTCGGGCCGACGGTGCTGGCGCTGCGGGAGGCGGGGCGGAGCGGCGTCGGCGCCTTCGGCGTGTTGGCGGCGGCGCTTGGGGAGCTGCTCGTGCTGGCGGCGGCCTGGCTCCCTGAAGACGAGCCCCGGGGCGCGCGGGCCGTGGCGGAGCTGCGCAGCATGGCCCAGCGCGGCGCCTTGCCCCCGGCGGTGTGGGCCTGCGCGCTCTTGCAGCGGGCGACCACGCTGCTGTCAGCGCCCCAGGCCGAGGATCGGCGGGCCGAGGTAGCCGCTCTCTTGGAGGAGCAGGCGTCTGTCGCGGGTGGTGAGCGCGCCCGGGCGGAGGGGCTCGGGCTGCGCGGGCTGCTCCTCAAGGCGCAGGGGCAGCCGGACGAGGCCCTGCTGGCGTTCCAGGAGGCGGGCAGAGCCTTCGGCGCGTTGGGGCTGGCGCGAGACCAAGCCATCACCATAAGCCAGATCGCCGACGTGCTCCAGGCGCGCGGACAGCTCGACGAGGCCCTCCGCATCTTCCGGGAGGAGGTGCTCCCCGTCTTCGAGCGACTCGGCGACGTGCACGCCAAGGCCATCACCCTGGGCAAGATCGCCGACGTGCTCCAGGCGCGCGGACAGCTCGACGAGGCCCTCCGCATCCTCCGGGAGGAGGAGCTCCCCGTCTTCGAGCGACTCGGCGACGTGCGCGCCAAGGCCGTCACCCTGGGCAAGATCGCCGACGTGCTCCAGGCGCGGGGACAGCTCGACGAGGCCAACCGCATCCGGCGAGAGGAGGTGCTCCCCGTCTTCGAGCGACTCGGCGACGTGCGCGAGCAAGGCCGTCACCATGGGCAAGATCGCCGACGTGCTCCAGGCGCGCGGACAGCTCGACGAGGCCCTCCGCATCCGCAGGGAGGAGGAGCTCCCCGTCTACGAGCGACTCGGCGACGTGCGCTCCAAGGCCGTCACCATGGGCCAGATCGCCGACGTGCTCCAGGCGCGCGGACAGCTCGACGAGGCCCTCCGCATCCGCAGGGAGGAGGTGCTCCCCGTCTACGAGCGCCTCGGCGACGTGAACGCTTGGCAGGCCAACACCACTGCTCCACCTCGACCGCGACCAGGCGCGCGGAAGCAGCTCGCGTGGCTCACCTCCCTCTCCGGGGAGGAACCTCTCCCGGACTTCAGCACTCGGCGCTCTGCGCAAGGCCAACTGGGCCGATCCGCGCTGAGGCCCGGGCTGGCGAGGCCCTCCGCATCCGCAGGGAGGAGGTGCTCCCTGTCCTACGAGCGCCTGGGGAATCCAAGGCGTGACCTGGCGGTTGAGCAGGCCAACGTCGCCACCTTGCTCCTCCTCTCTCGCGACCGGAAGCGCCGCGACGAGGCCCTCACCCTGCTCACCACCGCCCTCAAGAGCGCCGTGGACCTCAACCTCCCGGTGGAGGCCGAGCAGATTCGTGGCGTCTTCCGCCGATCGGCCTCGCCCCGCTGGCGCCCCCGTCGGCCCTCCCCAAACTCGCGCGCTCGTCTTTGGCGCGCAGCCGCGGCGCAAGGCGCAGCTCGTTTGGCCCCGGCGGGCCCGGCGCCGCTGTGGCCTTCAGCCTGCCCGCCCCTTGGTCTTGCGCGATCAAGGCCCCGCCGCGCCACACCACCGACCCCCTTCCCAGGGTTAGCGCCCCCGCATCCCCACCCCCCAACTTTTTTCGCCTCCCCCTCTTGCATCCGCTCACCGCATAAGCCATGATCTCTCTGTGCGGATCTCCGCACCCGGCGCCCTCAGGCCCCGGTCGTTCTCTTCACCAAAAACACGAGGGCCCCCCGGTGCGCCAACACCGAGAGGCCCGATCAGGACCACGATGCACCAACATCGCGCCCAATCACCCGGAGTATGTGCCGGGCTCTCTCCTCATAACCGCCCTCCGCTCCCCGCCGAGCCCCCGCGCTGGCCCCCACGCCTCGGGTCCACCGCCTAAGCCGCGCTCTACGGTCACTTAGCGTCCACCTCACCGCTCAAGATCCCCCGATCTTCTGCGGCGTGGCCCCTCACGCGCCCACGATCCTCCCCCGTCTCCCCAGTCGGCGGCGGGTGGTGGCGCGCGCTGGGCCGAGCTTCGCCCAAACGAACCACCATTCACCTCCCTGGCGGGAGAACGGACCTCCTATGTCTCAAGAACACGACCACACGCTGACCCTCTACACCCTTCACGGCCTGGCGGTGGCCTTGCGCGACCGCGCCGACTGCAACACCGAGCGCGCCGAGGCGCTCCTTGTGCAGATCGAGGACAGCTTCCAGCGGCAGCTTCGTGGTGAGCCCATTGATCTGGGCGAGCTGCTCGCCGCCAGCGAGACGGCGGCGGCGGACTTCGACACCAGCCGCCGCCTGTCCAACCGGCTTCGTCGGGGCGCCAAGGCCCTGGCGGTGGAGGCCGGGACGCTCGTGACCTTGCCTCGGCTGGTCGCCCCCGAGCGGGTGCTGAAGGCCCTGCCCACCCTCTCCGACGCCGCCGCGACCCTTCGCCGGGCGGTCCCCCGCGCGCGGCTGGTGCTGATGGCGCAGGAGCTGACGGCCGCGCTTGGGTCGCTCGCCCTCGCCGCCAGCCAGCGGCCGGTCACTGAAGAGGAGCTGGCGCCGCTGCGGGCGATCTTCGCGCGCCTGGACGGTCTGCCCCAGGCCCTGACCGGCGCCCGGGAGCGCCTCGGCGCGGCGCTGTCGGAGATCGACGGCGAGGAGTGAGCGCCCGGCGCGGGGGTGTCGCGTGTGGCGGCGCCCCGACGCTGCGCCTGACCTTGGGTCAGCGCCGGAGCGGCCTCGACCGCGAGCGCCTGAACCCTGAATCAGCGCCAGAGGCACCTCGACCGCGAGCGCCCGAACCCCAAACAGCGTGGGAGTGGCCTCGACCGCGAGCGCCCGACCCCCAATCTGCTCCGGAGCGGCCTCGACCGCGAGCGCCCGAACCCAAACCAGCGCCGGAGGCACCTCGACCCGTCGCGCCCGAACCCTAACCAGCGCTGGAGCGACCTCGACCGCGAGCGCCCGACCCCCAATCAGCGCGGCAGGCGACCTCGACCTCGTCGCGTCCGACCCCAATCAGTGCCGGAGGCACCTCGACCCGCCGCGCCCGAACCCTAACCAGCGCCGGAGGCACCTCGACCCGTCGCGCCCGACCCCCAATCAGCGCGGGAGCGGCCTCGACCGCGAGACGCCGATCCGCCTCGTCGAGACGCCCGGGGTAGTCGCGGCGCCGCTTGGTCTCGCGCAAAGCCGCAAAGCCGCAAAGCCGCAGAGAGGTCAGCGGGATCCCCAATCCTCGCCGCAAAGCAGGCGGGGCTGAGCGTCCCGCGCCAACGCCAACGTGCTGCGGCTCAACCTGCAACTCTGGGCTGAGCTCTCTGCGGCTTTGCGGCTTTGCGCGACCTTCTCGCGAGACGCCGATCGCCTCGTCGAGACGGTCGGGGTTGGCACGACGGCGCCCCGCCCCCCCAATCTGCCTTGCGAGCCCGGAGATCCTGTGGCATCGTCTTGGGGTCTTGGCGGGGGGTGTCCCGCGAGGCGAATCCTCCCGAGCCACGGAGCAGCACACGATGATCGTCAACACTCTGTTCCCCTCCCAACGCAGCCAGCTCCTCCACGCCGCCACGACGATGCTCACGCTGCTCGCCGCCGCGACGACCGACCCCAAGGTCAAGGCGCTCATCGAGCAGTGGGTGCAGGCCCTCGCGCAGTCTCTCGTGGACGCGCGCACGAACCACCGGGCCAAACAAGGCGTCTGGCGCGCGCGTTACGACGAGCTGGCCCCGCTAAACGACGCCGCGGACGCCGCGCTGCGCTTCGCTGAGGCGGCGATCAAAAAGAAGCTCGGCGCGGCGGGGGTGGCGCTGTTCCATCGCCTGCTCGGCGTGGGCAAGCTCTCGGATGTGACCGGCGCGCCCTTGGCCCGGCAGCACAGCCTCGTCGAGGACCTCCGCGCCCGCGTCGAGGCCGAGCCCGACGCCCACGACCTGCCCGCAGAGCGCCTGGAGGAGGTCTTCACCACCAACGCCGCCCTGGGCGCGGGCGTGCTCGCCGAGCAAGACGCCAAGCGCGCCTGGAAGGCCGCCTCCAGCGCCTTAGACGACGTTGAAGACAGCTTCCGCGACGGCTACCGCGTGCTCGTGAAGTCCGTCGTGCAGCTCTTGGGCGAGGACGGCGCCCAGGCCATCCTGCCGATGTTCACCCGCTCGGAGCGCGACCCGAGCGTGACCCCCGCCGAGCCCAGCGTTCAGCAGGCCGCCGAGGACGACGACGAGGGGTGAGAGGGTGGGGCGGCGCCCGGTAGACAGCGGCGCCGTCACCCGGCGCGACGCCTCCGTCACACGATCCTTTGCGTGTGGGCGGAGGCGCGTGAGGCCCGCCTAGCGGAGGGCGCCGCTCAGCCCTTGGTGCGCTCGGATGGTGACGGCGGGGCTGTGGGTGCGATCCCCAGGGTCGACATCATCGGCTGAACTTTCTTCAGCAGCTCGGTCAGCCCCTGCGCTTGGGCGGCGGCCTCGATGTTTGGCAACGAGGTGCGGGCGGCGGCGAGGTCTTCAGGTTTGCCTCTCCGGAGCTGCAACTCAACCACAAACGCCTCCTCTGCCAGCGCCTCCCCCGCCGGGCCGTGCTCACGAAGCCAGGGCAGAACGACCGCTTGAAGCAGGTGGAGGGCTTCATCCAGCCTCCCCATCGCCGAGAACAACTGGACGAGCCGGGATGATAGCCGCGTCTGGAGATACTTGTCTCCCAGGTCCGCGACCAGGGGCGCCAGCTCGTCTTTGAACAGGCGCAGCGCCTTTCGCCGTCGGCCTTGGCCGAGGTAGACCCCCGCGATCTCGTTCAGAGTCTCGGCGACGAGGCGCTTCTCCCCGAGGCGACGAAAGACGGGCAGCACCTCGGCTTGATAGACCCGGAGCGCCTCGTCGAGCAAACCCCGCGCCGTGAGGATCCGGGCGATGTTGTGCTGCACCACCGCCGCCGCGCGCACGTCCCCCGAGCGCTGCACCAGCGGCAGCATCCCCTCACGCAGCCTCCGCAGCGCCTCGTCGGACTGGTGGTCCAACTCATGGAGCATCACGGTGATCAGCGCTTGCACATTCGCGACAACTGCGGGTTCACGGAGGAGCTCAGAGAAGGCGCGCACGTCGTCTTGCTGGGCTCGGAGCACCTCCTCAGGCTGGCCCAACGCCGTGAGCAGCTCCACGCGCTGCACCCGAGCCCGCCCCACGATGCCGATCTCTCCGAGGCGCTGCGCCCAAGGCAAGATCTGCCTGGTGAGGAGCTGTAGCGCAGCGTCGTGCTCCCCGCGCCGGGTCAACACCTCCACGAGCCCCAGGCGCGCGTCGAGCTGCAGGCGCGCATCCCCCGCCCGCTCAAGCCGGGGGAGCGCCTCATCGCGGATCGCCACGAGGGCGCCCTCCACGTCCCCCAACGCCCCACGAGTGCGCGGCCGATGAGCAGCCAGGTCTCCCCAATGAGCTGGTCATCATCCCCAAACGACCCCGCCCAGGGGAGCAGCTCACCCTCCAGGCGCCGGAGCGCCTCCGCGTGGCGCCCAGCGTCCTGCAAGCGCCTCAGCTCATCCCGCAGCGCGAAGAACGCGGCGTCTCCGCCGATCCTGACGCTTGACTCCGCAGCTCGCGGCATCCACCCAAGCGCCTCGTGGACCCGGTTGAGGTCAACCACCTGCGCGCCGCGCCTTGGGCAGCAACGAGACGCCCAGCCGCGCCGCGAGGCCCTCACCGCTCGGCAAAGACACTCCGCTCCAGCGCACCCCCAACGCGGCGCGAACCCGCGAGATCACAGCCTCGGCGACACGCTCTCCGGCGAGGCTTGGCGGCGTCGCGATCGGCTCGACCACGACGAGGGCCTCTACGGGGCTAGCCGTCACTCAGCGCCTTGAGCGGCTCATTGAGCGCCTCGCCGAGCGCCCCCTGCGGCGTAGCGCGGTGGCCAGCGTCTCCCGGCTCGCTGGGAGGCGCCACGCCCAGGGGGCCGAGCACCGCCCAGCGGCCCTCCACGTCGGGGGTGGGCGCGTCGACACGCGGCGCCTCGCCCCCTCGCCAGCGCGCCGCCAAGGCGTGAAGCCCTAAGAACTTGGCCAGCTCAGCGTGCCGTTGACCGTTCAGCGCGCCCAAGAACAAGGCGTAGAACCGTGCGCTCACGACTTCCGGGATGACCGCCGGGGGCAGCCCCAACGCGCGGGGGTCGAGGTCGAGCTGGGCGGCCAAGGCGCCGGGATCATCAGGCGCCTGCCCCACACAGAGCGCGGCCGCCTCAACCCAGGGGCAAGGCCGGGCGTCTAGGCGCGGCGCGACGTCAACGGCCACGGGCGGGTCATGCAGCACGATGGCATGTCGAGGCGACTCCGCCCAGACGGCGAGCTGCGTGAAGGTGTCGAGCACGTCGCGGCCCCCCTCGACCCACACCGGGCCCGCCGCCAAGGCGTCCGCCAGCGTGTCGGGCTCGACGTCACCGGGCCAGACGGCGAAGCCTGGGGGCGGCGTCGCGGGCCCGACGAGGGTGAGCGGCTCGATCAAGCGCTCGGCGACGGCGAGGGCCTCCTCCACAAACCGGGGCGTCTTTGGGGGCAGATAAAAACGGGAGGAGATCCAGCTCGTGAGGTCCGGCGCCTGGGACTGTAGCAGCGCGAAGCCCTCAGGATCACACCACAAGATGAGCTGAAGACGCTGGTGGACGAGGTTCGGGCGCCAGAGGTTGAGCGCGTAGGCGTAGCGCTCCGGTCGAACAAACACCACACGCGCGCCGTGGGGGGCTCGGCTGAGATCGGCGGGGTGAAGCGCGACGCGCACCGGGGGCACCCCGCCGTCCGGTCCCGGGACGGCGCTCAGGAGCGCGTGGAGCGTCGAGGCCCAGGCGTCATCGGGCGCGATCAAGCTCAACAAGACGCCGTCGGTCGGCAGCGAGAGGAGGAGCGTCAGCTCGTCGCGCCAGCCCGCGTCAAGGTCTTCTTGATCAGCGCCGTGTGGGGGAGGAACCATGTCGACCTGTTGGGATAGGCGAGGATGAGCTGGCGGTTGAGCAGGTACACGACGAGGGGATCTTCAGGCAGGCGGCGCTCGGCGTCGGCTAGCAGGCCCCGCAGCACGCGGATGTGGCCGGTGTGTAGACCGCCCTCTTGATCGCGGCGGTGACGGTCGAGCACCTTGTCAATCGCCGCGTCGTCGGCGACGGGGATCTTGCGGATCATACACTGGCGGGCGACCTCACGGACGAGGCGCACGAGGTCACGCATAGACCCGGCCGAGGCTAAGGCCAGCCGGGCGATCTGGCCGTCGTTGAGCAGGTCGGGCTGGTGGATCAAGTCCAGGCGCTTACGCACCACGTCGCCCAAGAAGGTGACGCCCCGATCATCGGGCGCCAGGTCGTCCCGGGTGACGACGGGCACATAGGTGAAGTCGAAGATGCTCCACGCCTGCAGGCTGTTGCGGTGGCGCTCGACGAGTCCCAGGTCAAAGGTCACAACGAGGTCGGCGCGGAGCTGGGACAAGAGGCTTGACCCCACGATGAGCTGCACAAACGTCTTCTCTTCTTGCACGCGGTCGAGGCCATCGAGGATGATGACGAGGTCACGCTCGCAGAAGCCCCGCACATGGTCGAGCAGCGCGTTCGTGGAGGACAGAAGATTCTGAATCGGCTCATCTTGATCATTCTTTGTAGGCTGCTCGAGAAGCCCGACCTTCATGTAGACCGCGTCCTTAGCGCTGCTCAGAACCGAGAGCCCTTTTCGAACGAGCCCTTCGCCGTCCACCTCCACAGCGATCCCACCGACGGTGATCGTGACTCCTTTATGAGCTTGGTGATGTCGGATG
>JADKFE010000067.1 GCA_016717595.1 Deltaproteobacteria bacterium
TGGGGCTGTGGTTCACGCTCATCGTCGTGGGGCTCCTCGTGTCGATGGGGCCCTCTGTGAGTGATGGGGATCGTGCGCTCTTGCCCTTGCCGATGTCGCTGCTCACGGATCTCCCCGCCGCCGAGCTGCTGCGATTCCCGGCGCGCCTGGGCTGGGTCACGCTCATCGGCCTCGGCGTGCTGGCGGCCAAGGTGGGCGAGGCCTTAGAGGCCCGGGCGGGTCGCCGCGCCTGGCCGCTCTTCGCCTTCGCGCTGATCGACTGTGTTGGTTGGGGCGGGATGCCCTGGCGCCAGCGCGGCGAGACGGCCCAGGCGCCCTCAGCGTACGCGGGTGAAGGCGCGGTCTTTGACCTCTACCCCGAGTCCCCCGACCCGACCGACGAGTGGAACCAGCGCCTCTCGGCCTACGCCTGCTTTTACCAGTCCCGTCATGGCCGCCCCATCGCCGATGACTGTGTGGCGCCGAGCTGGTCTCAGAACCCCCGGTCGTCAAAACAAGCGGCGTTGACCGAGGCGCTGCTCGCGGGCGGCGACGCCCAAGGGCTCTTGCGGAGCTGGCGATTTGAGGCCGTCGCCCTGCACCCCGACCTGTTCACCCCCGGCGACAGCGCCCGCCTTCAGGCCGCGCTGCTCACCATCGACCCGTCCCCCGCCGAGAGCGTAGACGGCGGTGAGCACCTGCTCGTCTACGCGCTGCCGACGCACCCTCCACGCGCCATGAGCCCCGTCCGCCTCTCCCCCGTCTTCGGCCTCGCGTTGACGCTGAGCGTCGTGTTGACCTTCCCCTTGGCCCTGCACCTCGACGATCACGCCCTGGACGGCGCGTACTGGGGGAACCAGGCGTGGTCTGTGCGGGTCGTCGCCGACGCCTTGTGGTCGGGGCAGCCGTTGACGTCTACGCGGGAGGCGGGCTGGCCCGTCGCGCGGGAGGTTCGGCACCTGGGCTGGGTGGTCTTGCTCCTCGGGGCGTTGCTGCGCCCGCTCGGCGCGGCGTTTGTGCTGAATCTGAGCTTCCTCTTGGGCCCGGCGCTCACGGCGACGGCGATGGTGGCCTTCGCCCGCCGTCTGCTCCCCCAAGCCAGCTCCTTGGCCTTGACCCTCGCCGGGCTCACCTACGCCTTCTCGCCGCACTTTGTGGCGAACCTCGGGAACGCTGAGGCCGCCAAGGCGCAGACCTGGCTGGTGCCGCTCACCCTGCTCTGGGCGCTCAAGGCCGCGGAGCGCTGGCGTCATCTGCCCCTCGCCCTCGGCGTCGGCGCCGCGCTCACCTTCACCGAGCCCTATGGCCTGATGGTCACCCTGCTCGTGCTGCCCGTCGTCGCGTTGGGCGTGGGGCGTCGTGAAGACTGGCCCCGCTGGGGTGCCTTGGCCGTGGGCCTCGTGTTGATCGGCCTCGTCGGTCGGGCCTACTTCACGCCCCAGGGCCTTGAGCTCACGGATCAGATCTACCTCCCGTCGTCTCCAAAGGCCCTCGCCACCGAACACTTAGAGCTCCCCGCCTCCTCAGCGCCCCTTCTCTCGTTGCTCTTCCCCGACGCCGAGGCCGCGCCGTCCGGCACCCAGCACGGCGTTTACCTCACCTGGAGCCTGCTCTTGGCCGCGTTGTTCGGCGCTCGGCGTGGGGATCGTGTGGGGTGGACGGGCCTCGGCCTGCTTGTTGTCGGCGTGCTCGGCGCGCTCGGCCCGATCCTGTTCTGGAGCCGCGAGCGAAGCCTCGGGCTGTGGCTGCCGATGATGCTGGCCGAGCGCCTGCACCTGCCCATCGCGTCGGGCGGGATGTACTACAGACTGCTGCATGTGGCGCTGTTGGGCCTCGCCCTCTGCGTCGCCCGCCTGAGCTGGCGCCCGGGGGCAGCGGCGGTCTTCACGCTCTTTTTCACCCTTGAGCTGGCCCTGTCCACCGCCGCGCCGCTGCCCCTGCCCACGGCTCCCCTGCCCTTCCCCAAGCTCGCCGAGGCCCTACGCGCCGATCTCCAGCCCGGCGCGGTGATGACGCTGCCCGGTTATCCCGAGGGCACGGCGAGCAAAGAGTGGTCGTTCCGCTTCGCCGCGCTGCACGGTCGGCCCACCACCGACCTGCCCCGGCGGCCGAGCGCGCCGTGGGAGTGGCCGCCCTTCACCCAAGGCCTCGATCGTTGCCTCAAGCGCCGCGCCCCCTGCGACGTCTCCCCCGATCTGCCCAGAGAGCTCGCCGCCCTTGGTGTGCGGGCGGTCACCCTACGCGAAGGCGACAACACACAGACCCTCCGCGCGGGCCTCACCCAGCGCCTCGGTCCGCCGAGCTGTGAGGAGGGGCTGTGTCTGTGGTGGTTAGACGCCGCGCCGCCCGAGACCGTCCCCAACAAGCCCCTGCTCCGGGGCCCTCAAAGGCCGCCTCAGCGCTGAAACGGTCGGATCTGCTTGACGATGAGCCGCCCGTCCTCGAGCACCTTCCACTCCGTGTCCCAGACGACGTCATGGCCCTCAGCCGGGCTGTGATCGAGGGGCATCACGTCGATGATGTTGACCAAGGCCGCGCCCAGGGCCTCAAGCTGGGCGTCGGTGAGCACGACCTCCCCGGCCTCCACCTGAGACGAAGGCGACACCCGCTCAATCTTGGTCACGACCCCACCCGACACGGTGAGGTAGACCTTCTCCGGCACGACCCCCGGCTCGGCGCTCACGACGTCCCAGGCGCCAAGCTGGGCGTTCACCAGCAGGCGATCGTCGGTGATGTCGTTGGGGTCGCCGGTGAAGGCGACGATGTTCGCCTGCTCGTTCTCGCTGCGGGTGTTGACCAGAACGGCCATCTCCGCCTGAATGTGGTCAATCCCGTACCACTCCCGCTCCTCCCAGGCCTCGGTGGTCCACACCGAGGCGAAGACCTCCCCCAGCGCCTCGGACAAGCTGCGCTCTTTGTTTGTGTCGGAGTCACAGAGGCTCGGGCCCTTGGTGTCGGCGTCCCACTCGTCGGCGGCGCAGGCGCTCTCGGACTGGTAGAGCCCGGCGCCGGAGAACTCAAGGCCATCTTCAGCGTTTGAGCTCGACCGGAATCGCACCATGACCGTGTCACTTCCGAAGGTCTCGATGATCTGGGCGGTGAGGGCGTCGAGGAGCTCGGCGTCTTGGGGCGCGTCCTCCATGGCGTCTCGCAGGGCCTCCAAGCGCTCCCGACGCAGCGCGCCGTCGGTCAAGAAGTCGGGGTCGTTGTGCCAGGCCTCCAGAGTCTCGGCGAAGCTGTACTCGGCCTCGCCCAAGCCCAGGTCTACTGTCCAGGTGCCCGCCTGCAAGAAGCTGTGATAGGCCACAAACGGCGTCAAGAAGCCGTCGAGGGTGAGCGCGGGATCAACCCGCTGGGTGAGCACGGCGAGGTTTGTGCCCTTCGCGCCATAGGCCGTGAGCCCGGCGCGGCGCTCGTCCACAGTGGCCGTCGGCAGCTCCCACAGCGGCATCAGGGCCGTCTGTGTGAGGTCTACGGCGGGGATCGTCACCGGGTCGGGGCGAAGCTCGGCCCAGAAGACCTCGGCCTCGGCCAGCGTCGCCGCCTGCACGCTCAGGCCGTCCTCCCCACACTCCAGGCGCGCGAGCTGGCCCTCCCAGGCCGCCAGCTCCGTGAGGGCGTCCTTCACGAAGCAGTTGGGGGTGCCCCGGGCGGCGCTGCGCACGTTGAGGTGAGACAGCTCCCCTTGGCGGCTGCCCGTCACCGCCCCGGCGATCACCCGCTCGATGTCAAACGGGGCCTCCTCCAGAATGAGCAGGTCCTGAAAGCCGAAGCTCGCCTCGGCCTCTGCGCGCTCAAGCTCGGCCAAGGTGAACAGACGCACCGTCCCATAGCCCACGGCGACGGTGTAGGCCTCATAGCTCACCCCGTCCTCAACCCCCCGAATCGGGAACGCCGCGTCTGTCCACGAGACCACCTCCTCCCGCTGGTTGCCCGAGTTGGGCACAAACGTGAGCGGCCGGTCGGCCAAAAGCCGTGGATCAATCCGGGCGAGGAGGTCCGTGTACACCTTGAGGGCGTCATCGTACTGAATCGTCGTCGTCGTGTCGGCGGGGTCGTCCCAGATGGTGAAGCCGAAGAAGCTGCCGCCTTTGGGATCGATGTACTCCGCGAGGTTCCCGGCGTAGTAGCTGCGCTCTTGAGGATCCACCACCAAGGCCATGTAGTCTAGGCGATCAAGCTCAGAGTAATACTCGGGGAAGACCTGGGTGAGCAGATCGTAGTGCAGATCCAGCGCGTTGACGTTCACGAACAGCGACGGAAGCGGCGCCTCGTCTGTGGCGCTCGCGAGGTATTTTGTGGCCCGCACCTGGTCCACGGCCCCCGCCGGGCGGGTGAGCGTGGTCCAGCCGTCCTCGGGGAGCTGGTGCGCGCAGTACAGCGTCCCGAGCTCTACGGCCTTCTCGGCGCAGGGGCCGTCGCCGAAGTCCATGTCTGGCAGGCCGCTGTCGTCCACAGGCGGGGCGTCTTTGCAGGCCAAGAGCCCGAGAGAGACGAGGAGGAGGGCGAGGCTATTTGACACAGTGACCTCGTTGTGATGCACGCCGCCGAAGCCCGAGCAGGGCGAGGGCCGCCGCGACGAGGCCCGGAGCGGCGGGGACGGCGCTGCAGCCTCGGCGCTCCACGGGGGCGCAGGCCTCGACGGGCTCGGTCTCGACGCCGCGACCGTCGATCTGGACCACCTCAAGGCACAGCTCCTCGGGCCGCTCCGTGATCGGCTCGACGCTCCCGAGCATCGTGTCGCCGCCTGAATTCTGCTGCCAGAGGTTCATGAAGCGGTACGGGCTGTCCTCATCCGACAAGATCCCAACCAATGAGAGACCGTCAGGATCGGGGACCGGCGTCACGATGGCGTACCCGGTCAACACTCGTTCGCCGCTAATCCGACCTACCCACGGCTCCCAAATGGTGACGCTGGGCACAGCGTCACCGAGGCCCTGCACGAGCCCCTCCCCTGTGGAGAAGCCGACCTCGGTGACCTCTCCCACCTCCTCCGGCGTGAGACGCAACACAAAGTCGGAGTTGGGGGCGAGGCCGCCCTCGGGTTGAATCACGATCAGCTCGCGCCACGGCTGGACAGAGACGATCTGCGGCTCAATGACCAAGCGCTCGCCGTCGGCGCCGAGCAGCTCAACGGAGAAGGACTCCGCGCCTTGGGACTCGCAAGGAAGGATGAGGGCCACGATGCGCGCGTCCGTCGGCACGTTCGTCTGCTCAACGTAAGGGAGGGTCAGCGCGACGGTCGGTGAATCGCAGGGGAGGAAGATCTGAGTCTCTGCGAGCGCCGAGGAGAGCGCGGTGAGCACAAACAGCATGGCCAGCTCCTAAGAGTGAAGGCGAGTCACCAACATACCCGACTACGCCGGGGATTGACACCACCCGTCCGGCAAAGCCAACCTCGCGCAGCGCCCCTCACCGCCGCGCCCGCCGCCGAAGCCCGAGCAGGGCGAGGGCCGCCGCGACGAGGCCCGGAGCGGCGGGGGGCGCTGCAGCCTCGGCGCTCCACCGGGGCGCAGACCTCCACGGGCTCGGTCTCGACGCCGCGACCGTCGATCTGGACCACCTCAAGGCACAGCTCCTCGGGCCGCCTGCGGCGATCTGCCCGTCGCTCACCTCCACGACCCCAGCGGCGTCCGGGGCGGCCGCCTCTGCGAAGTCGCCCAGCTCGGCGAGATAATCGCTCCCCGGGCGGACCCACCGAATCAGCGAGAGCCCATCTGGATCAGGGGCCGCGATGACACGAACGGTCCCAGACACACGCCACTGGCCCCCCGAGCGTTGAGACCACGCCTCCTCCACGCTGAGGGCAGGCACGCCGTCGCCGAGGCCCGCCACCAGCCCTTCACCCGTCGTGAAGCCCACCTCGCTCATCTCCCAACCGTCGCTGGGCGTCACCCGGAGCACATAGTCCGTGTTGGCCTGGAGCCCCGCCTCAGGGGTGAGCGTGAGCAGGCTTGTAGCGGCCCGATCGGACAAGGTCTGCCGCTCGCTGATCAACACCTCACCATCGCTGGCCAACAGCTCGACCCAATAAGCCTCCGAGGCACCACAAGACCCGTCGAACAGCGCGACGAGGCGCGCGTCAATCGGCACGCCCGTCTGGCCGAGCGCGGGCCGGGTGTCGCCGACCACGATCGGGTCGCAGCGAATCATACGCTCCGCGTTCGCCGAGGAGAGCATGGTGAGCACAAACAGCATGGCCAGCTCCTACGACGGAGTGAACGTCTCCCGACCCCCACTCACCGCCGCGCCCGCCGCCGAAGCCCCAAGAGCGCGAGGGCCGCCGCGAGGAGCCCCGGCGCGGCGGGCGCCGTGCTGCAGCCTTGGCGATCCACCTCTAAACAAGACTCCACCGCCTCGGACTCTAGGCCGAGCCCGTCGATCTGCACGGCGTCGAGGCACAGCTCTTTGGGTCTCCCGGAGACGGTCTGTGAGCCATAGAGCACGGCGACACCTTCGGCGTCCGGCGCCGCGACGCCCGCGAAGCCGTCTACACCCTCCTCTTCGCTCAGGATCCCCACCAAGGAGAGCCCGTCGGGATCCGCCGCGGCGTCGATTCGGGCGCCCCAGGCCACCACCCACTCGCCGTCTATCTTGGTGGCAGAGGCGTACTCCAGCGCCAGGCTGGGCACCCCGGCGCCGAGGCCCACCACGAGGCCCTCGCCGGTGGTGAACGCCACCTCGCTCACCTCGCCGCCGTCCTCAGGCGTGACCCGCAGGACGTGGTCTGTGTTGGGGCTGAGGCCGCCGTCGGGGGTGAGCACGAGCAGGCCGCTCATGTCGGGCACGGTGACGGTCTGCGTCTCGCTGGCCAGCACAGAGGCGTCCGCGCCCAGAAGCTCAACGAGGTAGGTGCCCGATCCCCCACAGTCACCATAAAGCACGGCGACGAGGCGGGCGTCGGTGGGCACGCCCGTCTGCCCGAGGGCGGGCCGGGTGTCGCTCACCATGAGCGGCGGGCACGGCGCGGCGATGGAGTACGCGAAGGCGGTTGAGAGCGCGAAGGCGATGAGCATACGATCTCCAGACGATCAGGCGACGCGGCGCCGACGAAGGGTGAGCAGCCCGATCAGGGCCAAGGCGGCGGAGCTGGGCGCGGCGGCGCCAGAACATCCCCAAGGAAGCTCACCTTTGGGCTCCTCGTACGTCTGAATCTCGACGCAGGACTCCGTGGGCAGGCTCCACTCGCCCGCGCCGTCCACCTGCACAAACTGCACGCACAGCTCGGAGATCGGGTCGGTCGAGCCCAACCAGCCGTTGAAGTAGGCGTGATCGGCGTCGGGCACCGCGCCCGCCCAGATCGTCTCGTTGTCGGCGGGGTCCAGCGCGATCAGCAGAGAGAGGCCGTCTGGGTCTGCGGCGGCTTTTACCTCGGCGTTCCAGGTGACGGAGATCTCGGCGGCGCGGGGATCGTAGGTCTCCGCCGACATGCTCAGCACCTCGGGGCGCGCCTCACCGAGCCCCTGCACCGAGCCCTCGCCGGTGGTGAAGCTGATCTCGGTCAGCTCACCCCAGCCGTCGCTGGGCAGAATCCGCACCACATAGTCGGCGTTGGGCGCCAGCTCGTCGCTCGGCGTCATCACGAGCAGGGTGTTGATGTTGACGAAAGGAACCTCGACGCTCTCTACCAGCAGCTCAGCGCCAGCCTCGTCGAAGGTGTACAGACCCAGCGCATAGAAGCTGGGGCCGCCGCAGTCCCCCTCCAGGTCGATGACGATGCGCGCGTCCACGGGCACGTTGGTCGCGCCGAGGGCGGGCAGGGTTCGGGCGACATAGGCCGCCTCACAGGCGACGTCGCCGGCGGGCTCGGCTTGGGCGGAGAGGACGCTGAGGAGAAGGAGCATGTGGACCTCGGTGGATGATGAAGAGGGAGAGCGCTGAGCGTTGGCAAAGCAAGACGTGTGCCAAGCTCTCAGGTGCGCGCTGGGAGCGCTCAATCAACGAATGTCGCGACACGCCTCGCCGCGGATCGCGACATCGCTGTCGCGCTGCCCACCTGGGCTCACCAGCCCTCCATCGTGCATTGCCCGGCCTCGCAGAGGATCTCCGTCGGCGCGACGCAGTCGTAGACGCAGGTCCCGACGTGGCCGGCCAGAAGCGCCTTGGCGTCGGACTCCTCGGCCTGGTTCACGAGGATGTAGCACCCGAAGGGGCACTCGCCGCCGATGTCTACGCAGTCGGCGGCCTCGTCGCAGTAGTTCATCTCATCGAGCTTGGACTGAATGCGGTCCTCCCGCACACCACAGGCGAGAAACATCGAGAAGAGCAGGATCATCGGGGACTCCAGGGGGCGGGTTGACGACCGGCGCGGTCACTCGCCGCCGCAGCAAAGGTTGTGCCAGAGGGTCTCAGCGACGACGACGACGGAGCAGGGCCAGGGCCAAGGCGACGTTGAGGAGGGTGAGCCCCGCGCCCGCAGGGACCGCCGCGCAGTCTGGCCCAGCCGACTTGGTGTCGCAGTCCTCATCGAGGCTGTCGCCGAGGCCGTCGCAGTCGTTGTCTACGCCGTCGCTGCAGCTCTCGTCCGCCTCGGGTGAGGTCAAGGCGTCGAGGTCGTCACAGTCGCCCTCGGCGGCGGTGAGGCCGTCGCCGTCTTTGTCTTCGTCCAGGGCGCCGGTGTCGGAGTCGTTGGGCTCGCCGCTGTCGTCGCTGGGCTCGCCGCTGTCGTCATCTCCTGTGGCCGCGCCGTCGACCCCGTCGCAGTCCTGGTCAACGCCGTCGGCGTCGGCGTCTTTGGCGCCGGGGTACACCTGGGCGTCTTCGTCGTCGCAGTCGGCCTCGCCGCCCGCGCCCGAGGCGTGGGCCCAGCCGTCGCCGTCTTGATCGTAGTCGTCTCCCCCGGCGCAGTCGCCGTCGAGGCCGTCGTACCAGACCTCCTCTGCGCCCGGGTTTACATCCGCGTCGGACTCGTCGCAGTCGCCGTCGCTGGGCTTGTAGCCGTCGCCGTCGGAGTCGGTGTTGTCGGCGTCGGGGCCGCCGAAGCTGCCCATGTCCGAGCGCCCGCCGTCAGGGTCGAAGATCGTCGGGTCTCCGGTGTCGCGGCAGGGTGAGCTGGAGCCCAAGAACAGCAGGTCGTTGTCGGGGTCGCCGTCGTCGGTGAAGCCCGTGTACTTGGGGTCGGCGGAGAGGTTGCCGCTCGTGCCGGTCAGCGACGAGAGCCCGTCGCCCCAGTCGTCGCCGTTGTCGCTGCTGTCGCAAAATTGAATCACCGGGGTGTGACTTGTCACACGAAAGCCGTCCTCGGTGTTGAACGCGGCGATGGTGTTGAGCACGGTGACGGTGACGCCGTGCTGAAGATCGACGCCGACCTTGTTTGCAACAGCGTCGTTGTTTTGTAAGACGACGTCGCTCAAAGGTGCGCTGATGAGGAAGCCCGCGGCGCCGTTGCCTACAGCAACATTGTTGTGTACGCTCATCGACCCTGAGGAGGCCAAGCTCAGCCCGGCGCCGCCGTTGCCGCGTAGGCTCAGCGCCTCAAGCTCACCGAGCTTGGCGCTCTCCACGGAGAGGCCCGCGCCGACGTTGTCGGTGAAGCTAGCGCCCTTCACATAGACGTTGTTCCCGCCCAAGACCGAGGCGCCCTCGGGGGAGTTGCCGGTGAAGCTGTCTTTGGAGGAGGTGAAGGTCTTGGCGTCGTCGCTCGCGAGGCCGCCGCCGCGCACGCTGGCGATGTTTTTGGTGAAGGTGGCCTTGGAGAGCGAGACGTTGGCGCCCTTCTGGTCGACGGCGTGGTGGTAGAGCCCGCCGCCGGTCTGGGCCTCGTTCTGGACGAAGGCCGTCCGTTTGAGGCTCACCGCCGCCTTGTAGACGTAGAGCCCGCCGCCATAAGCGGCCTCGTTGCGGGTGAAGTCGCCGTCGGTGATCGTGACGGTGACGGCCATGGCGCAGACCCCGCCGCCGCTGCCCGTCGCCCGGTTGTCTTGAACGCTCACGGCGCTCATCGTGAGCGGCGCCTCGGTGTACAAGGCGCCGCCGTCGCCGGTGGCGCTGTTGTTGGACCAGCTCCCGTCGCTGGCGCTGACCGTCTCGCCGCTGGCCCCGGCGACATAGATCGCCGCGCCGCTGCCACCGCTGTGCCCCGAGACGTCGAGGCTCGTCAGGGTCAAGGCGCCGCCCATGAAGTACACGCCTTGGCCTGAGCTGCTCGCCGTGGTGCTGCGGTTGTCGGTCAGGGCGCCGCGCAGGGTGAGGTCAACACCTGTGCTGTACACGCCGCCGCCAGCGCCGCCGGCCTGGTTGTCGCCGATCTCCGTCGAGGCGCCGGAGAAGGTGACGGTCTGTCTGCCGTCGCCCTCCAACGAGAGCCCGCCGCCGCTTGAGCCCGCGCGGTTGCCGGTGATGACGCAGGCCTGGCAGCTCAGCTCGCTCTCGTCGAGCTGCATCCCGCCGCCGCGGCTCGTGGCGACGTTGTCGGTGAGGGTGAGCCGCGTCGCGGTGATCGTCGTGGCGCCGACGGCCCGCACCCCGCCGCCGTGGCCGTCGGAGGTGTTGCCGTCAAAGGTGACGTCGGTGAAGGTGACAACGGCGTCGTTGAGATACGCGCCGCCGCCTTCGTTGGCCTCGTTGTTGGAGAAGCTGCAGTCGCTGAAGCTCGCCGTCGAGGCGTCCACAAACACCGCGCCGCCGTACGCGTTGTTCTGGATGGTGACGCCGCTCACCGTGCAGTCGCTCACCGTGAGCGTCGCGCCCCCTGAAGCATTAAATCCACCGCCCGGCGCGTCCCCTGTGACAGACTTCACGATGATGTCTGACGCGGTGAGCTTGCTGCCATCCACGCTCACGCCGTGGCTGCCCCCGGTGAGCGTGAAGCCGGAGAAGGTGACCGTCTCGCCGCTCGCCACCTCAAGGACGTGATCTCCCCCGGTTCCGTCCACAAAGGTCTTGGTCGCGCCGCTCACGGAGCTGATCGTCAGCTTCTTGCCTTTGGTGTTCAGCGTCTCTTTGTAGGTGCCGGCCTTCACGGAGATGGTGTCGCCGCTGGCGGCGCTGTTGATCGCCGTCTGGATCTTGGTGGCGTCGCCGCCCCCAGCGGCGTCAACCGTCCAGGTGCGGGCGAAGGCGGCGCCGCTAAGGGCGAGGGCGAAGAGCGTAGGACCCATGGGCGTTCTCCAGGATCGTAGTCTGCCACGGATGCGGCGACCGCGCACGCGCCGTCACGAGGGGCTATCCTCTGCGGCGGAGGTCTCCCGTGCGCCTGCTTCATCCCTTCGCCTTGCCCCTCGCCGCCCTCATCTCCTTTGTGGCCTGTGAGCTGCCGACGGCGCCGTCGTCCAAGAACGGCGGCGAGGCCACCGTGAACGCCGGAGGCAACGCCGCGACCGCCACCCAAGGCGGCGAGCGTCGTGTCAGCGGGCAGCTCACCGTCGAGGTGCTCGACGTGGGCCAAGGCGACGCGATCCTCATCACCACCCCCAAAGGCAAACGGGCGCTCATCGACGGCAGCACGGGGAACAGCGGCGAGTCGCCGATGCCGTATCTCCAGTCCCGAGGCGTCACCAGCCTCGATCTTGTCATCGCCACCCACCCCCACGCCGACCACATCGGCGGCTTAGACGAGGTGGTGAAGACCCTCACGGTCAAGCTGTTCACCGACAGCGGCCTGCCCCACACCACCAAGAGCTATGAGTCGTTGATGGCCTTGGTGGAGAGCCGAAACGTCACCTATCGCGCCGCCAGCCGCGGACAGTCGTTCTCGTTTGACGGCGGCAAGATCGAGGTGCTGCACCCCGGCCCGACGCCCCTCACCGGCACACGGTCGGATCTCAACAGCAACTCCGTGGTCACCCGGGTGAGCTGGGGCGGGGCGTGTATGTTGTTCACCGGGGACGCCGAGGAGCCCACCGAGGCCGCCCTGGTCGCCGGGGGCCTGGGCCAATGTGACGCCCTCAAGGTGGCCCACCACGGCTCGGCGCACTCGTCCACCCCGGCGTTTTTGGCCGCCGTTCAACCCCAGCTCGCCATGATCAGCGTCGGCGAAGGCAACGACTACGGCCACCCCGACGCCGACACCGTGACCCGTCTCCAGAAGGCCGGGGCCAAGGTGATGCGCACCGACACCCAAGGCACGCTCACACTCACCACAGACGGCGTGAGCTTGACCTTAACCCCCGAGCGCGGCGGCTCCCCGGTGACCGTGCGCGCCCGGGGCGCAGGCGCCGGGGCCACGACAAACACGCCCACCAGCGGCGGCGCCACCACACCATCCAGCGGCCTGTTGAACCTGAACACCGCCAGCGCCGAGCAGCTCGCCGCCCTGCCGGGATTGGGTGAGAAGACCGCCGCCGCGGTGGTGGCCTACCGCGCCGCCCATGGCAAGTTTAAGAGCGTGGCGGATCTCGACCGAGTCGAAGGCATCGGCCCGGCGACGCTGGCGAAGCTAGAGGGGCTCGTCGAGGCGCGTTGAGGGCCCCAGCCGCGTAGCCCTGGGCAGACACGATCTTTGGCGATACGCTTGTGGGTCAACCCACGCTGTGAGGCGCCTGTGTCTGTGATGCTCCTGCTCGTCATCGGCTGCGCCCCGGATCCCGTCGGCGACGGCCTGCTCGGCGAGGGCTGGGCCAACCCTTTCCCCAGCCAGCACCACGTCGTCAACGGGCGGGTGAGCCTCAACCTCGATGAGCTGCCGCTGGGCGGGCCCACGCCCCTGCCCGTGGAGCGGCTCGGGACACGGTCGGGCTTCTCCCCGGCGCAGACCGCCGTGGTGCGCCTCGATGGCGTCAACGCCGCCGCGTTGCCCGGCTGGCACAGCCCCACCCCTGGCGAGGGGGGGGTGCAGCTCTGGGATCTCAGCTCCGGCGAGGCCCTGCCCGTGATGGCCGAGCTTGACAAGAACGACCCCAGCGACCGCCCGGGGCTGTTGATTCGGCCCCTCACCACGCTCACCCCAGGCCACCAGATCGCCGTGGTCGTGACCACGGACGCCGCGCCCAGGCCCGCCGTGGTAGACGCGCTCTTGGGCAAACGTGCCCCAGAAGGCAGCGAAGAGGCCGCCGCGCTCACCCAGGCCACCTTTGAGCGTTTGCTCGCCGTGGGGGTGAACCCCGACACAGTCGCCGTGGCCTGGGATTTCCCTGTCAGCGCCGGAGACACGATCCTCCATGACGCCTTGGCCTGGGCCACCCCCACCGGGGACTTCAGCCTGGACCGTGTGCGAGAGGCTGGAGACGCCCCGCCGCGCACCTACCGCGCCGCCGAGGGCGAGCTGATTGTGCCGGATCTCCTCGTGGATGATCTCTGGCTCAACCTAGACGACGTGGGCGGGGTGAGCCCCACCGGCGAGGTGGGCGCCCACCTCTACGTTCACATCCCGGAGTCTGTGCGGGATGCCCCGGCGGGCACGGTGCCGGTGATGATCTTCGGGCACGGCATCTTCTCCGAGCCCTCGGCCTATCTGGATGATGAGAACGACGACAACGGCGTGATCCGCCTCGCCGATGAGCTGGGCGTCATCCTCATCGCCACGCGCTGGCGGGGGCTCACCACGCCCGACATCGCCGGGGCCCTGGCCGTGGCGAACGACTTTGGGCGCCTGCCGTCCCTCCCCGATCGCCTCATCCAAGGCCAAGTGAACACCCGGGCTCTGGCGGAGCTGGCCTTAGACGGCGCGCTGTATGAGCACCCGGTGTTTGAGGGCGAGAGCGGCCAGTCTTTGCCCCAGCGCGGGCGTCTGGTGTACTACGGGATCTCCCTCGGCGGCATCGAGGGCGCGGTGTTTGTGTCGGGTGGGGCGCCTGTAGACGCGGCGGTGTTACACGTCGGCGGCGGCACATGGAGCACAATGCTTGAGCGCTCGTCGAACTGGCCGATCTTTGAGGGCCTGCTCGTGGAGGTCGTCGAGGATCCTTGGGATCGTCAGGTGCTCTTCGCGCTCTCTCAGATGTGGTGGGATCCCGCGGATCCTATGGCCAGCGCTGGCCTGCTCACCGCCGGGCCGCCGGTCCTCCTTCAAGAGAGCCTGGGCGACGAGCAGGTGCCAAACCTCACCACCCGGGCCCTGGCGCGGGCCGCCGGGCTGCAGCAGCAGCAGCCGAGCGTAGAGACCGTGTGGGGACTTGACCCGATCCTTGTGCCCACACGCCCGGGGCACAGCGCGTATATGCAGTACGATCCCGAGCGGCCCCTGCCGCCCGACACAAACCAGCCCGCGCCGGTCACAGACGCCCACACCATCCCCCGGGTCTGGGCGAGCCACCGAGAGACGGTCGCGGCGTTCGTGGCGCTGTACACCGAGGGCAGCCTCGTCTCGGCCTGTGGGGAGGAGCCGTGCTCGGCGTCGAACAGCAGCGAATGAACTGAATGTGTTCACTGAACAGGTTCATTCGCTGAAAATAACGCTCAAACGAGCGTTTTCGGCACCTTACCCGCGAGGAGCGCCAGCGTGTCTTGCACCCGCCCGGCGAGGCGGCGCTCGCTGAGCGGCGCGGCCAAATAACGCACGGCGGCGAGCACCGGGCGCATGGCGGCGGCGTCCCCTTGCAGCGCCCGGCGCTCCTCCCACGCGGCCAAGGTGAGCTTGAGCTGATGGTAAGCGAAGATGGGCCGGGCGGCGTGGTCTTGTAGGCACAGCTCGACCATGCCGCGCTCCAAGGCGTCTAGCGCCAGCTCATCCCCGCCGATCCCCAGCACAACTCCCAGAGCCTCCTCGGGCTGGCGGCGGCGCATGGCGTCTAAGGCCGCGGCGACCCCTCCGCCTTGGGCGACCAGGCGCAGGCGACGCTCCGGCGGCAGATCGAGCGGCTTGTGCATACGAATGAACTGCGCGGCTTGGGTGAGCAGAACCAACGCCCGCGGGGAGTCCCAGCGCGCCTGCGCCGCGCGGACCGCGTGGGCGAAGGTGACGAGGTGGGTGACGTCAAGCCAACCGTGCTGAATCGACGGGTCATGCTCTAAGGCGGCGTCAAACCGCAACAGGCGCTCTGAAGCCGCCAAGACGAGGGCGTCGATGAGGTCGGCGACGGGCACACCCTCCTCTAAGGCGCTCACCAAGGTGGTGATGCCCTCCCCGGGTTTTCCATCGAGGAGCTGGTGGATGAGCGCCACACGGTCCCACCACGCCGGGCCGCCCCGAAGCGCCCGGCCGCTGAGCTCGGGGAGTCGAGGGCTTAGCTCGGCGACACGTTTACGCCAGCCCGCCCACGGCGGCAGAAGATCCTCGCGGGTCCCCTCCACAAACATCGTCACCAGCCCGCCCAACACCCCTTCAGCGTGGGCCCAGCCGCCGAGATCGAGGAGATCAAACACCTTCTCTGTGTAGATCAGGGTGTGGCCGAAGTCGGTGAAGTGATCGGCGCAGAGCTCAAACAGCGCGGGCTCTAAGGTGTCGCGGCGCTCCCCGGCGGCCAAGGCCCCGAACAGCAGGCCGAGGGCGGCGTCACGGTTCTCGGCCTCCACCGCCGCGCGGAGCGCCTCGAGGCCCGTCTGTTGGCTCCAGGGGACGGCGTCGGGCACGGGGCGGGCCTCGCGGCGGCCATGCTCCATACAGATCGTGTCGACGAGCTGGGCGAGGATCGTCAGCGGGCGCTCGATGGAGCCAGAGGGATCGGGATCGCCCATGCCCGGCGCCCCGGGCAGAAGCCGCGCGAGATCGGCGGCGACGGCGACCACATGGGTGCTGCCGTACTCGGAGACGCGCCCGTCATAGGCCGCGAGCACGGTGAGGAGCTGCTCGGGGCGCGCCCCGGCCAAAAGCCCACGACCGATCGCCCGGAGCGCCTGGCCCACCCGGCCCTCACGCAGCGCCAAGACCAGGGCGCGGGACTGGGCACCTCGCACAATCTCGGGGTCGGGCTCGGCGATGTCAATCCAGACCTCACCCTCCAAGACCTGCACGGCGTAGGCGCGCACGTCCTCTTCGCCCAACACGCAGCGGCCGTCACGGAGGTCAAACTTGAAGTTGTGCCACGCGCAGGTGAGCACCGCGCCGCTCACCACCCCTTGCACGAGCGGATACCCCTCGTGGGGGCAGACGTTGTGAATGGCGTAGACCACGTCCTCATCGCCGCGCGTGAGCACGACGTCATGGGCCTCGGCGTGTACGAGCTTGGGTTTGCCCGGGGTCAACTGGCTCAGCGACGCGACATGAACCCAGCGTGGGGTGGAGAGCATCTGTACTCCTTCTGGCTTAGTTCAGGCCCGCCACGAGCATCGCCAGCTCCGTGGCCAGCTCGTCACGGCCGACGGCGAGGTATTGATCGTGGGCGAGCTGCAGCAGGCGCTGGGCCCGGCGGAGCTGACCCCGGTGTAAGGCGGCCTCCCCGGCGAGGCGCGCGGCGAGCCCCACATCGGACTCAAACAGGCCCCCTCCGGCGACGGCCTGCTCCACGGCCTTGAGCTGCAGGTCGAGCTCGTCCCAGGCGCCTTCAGCGGCGAGCACGGGCAAGAGCGCCGAGCGCGCGGCGGCGGCGAGGGGCCGGCTGCCGAGGCGCTGATAATGGGCCACGCAGGCCCGCACCAGGGGCTCGGCCTCGCGGGTGAGGCCCTGCTCGATGAGCACGAGGCCGAGGTTCAGCGTCGGGATGAGATCTTTGTTGTTGACCTCACGCCGCAAGAGCGCCGCCGAGGCCCGATACCAATGCTCCGCCTCGGCGAGCCGCCCACGACGGCGGGCCACCTCACCGAGGCTGTTCGCGCAGTAAGACTCCAGGCGCCTGGCGCCGAAGCTCTGGAAGCGGGTGAGCGCGTCTCGCAGCGCCCGCTCCGCGCCCTGGTTGTCGCCGCGCAGATCCAGAAGATCGCCCCGGGCCCGAAGCGCCGCCGCCGCGCCGCCGACGTCCCCGCGGGCCTCGTACGACGCCTGGGCCAGCACGAGGCGATCTTCCGCGGGATCGTAGGCGCCCACGGCCCGAAGCGCCAGCGCGAGGTCGATCCGCACAAGATCCGCACGATCCTGGGCGCCGATCTTCAGGTAGCCCGCCTCAGCGCTGCTGAGCGCGGCGACGGCGAGGCCGAGGTCTCCGGCCGCGCGGGCGATGAGGCCCAGCTCCCAGATGGCGCTGGCGCGAACCTCCTCTTCCCCCGCCCAGCGCGCCACACGCTCGGCGCGGGCGGCGATGCGCCGGGCCATGGCGAGCTGGCCGCCGACCCGCCGGATTCGTGCGCGAAGGAGCCAGTCTACGCAGCGCCGGGGGTCGTCGTAGGGGATCCGAAGGGCGTCGAGGGCCTGGGCGCGGTGGTCGAGCAGGGCCTCGCCCCGGGCGAGGTCTCCGGCGCGGAGGTGCTCCAGGGCGGCAGACGCGAGGGGCGTGAGGCACTCCTCAAAGGCCCCGGCCTCCAGAAGATGCGCGCCGTGGCGCTCTTGGGAGGCGACGTCTTTGGACCGGCTGGCGAGCTGCGCGCAGGCGAGGTGGTAACGGGCCCAGCGCCGCGAAGACCGCGCCGAGGCGGTGAGGTGCTCACGAAGGCTGGGGTGGGCGAAGGTGCGTAAGCCGAGGCCCATTGGCGAGAGCGCCAACAATCCCGTCTCTTCCCAGGCGCTCCAGGCCTCGGCGGGGCAGTCGATCGCCGCCACCTGGCAGGCCTCCCACCACTCCTCCAGACGTAAGGTCTCGCCCAAGGCGGCGGCGAGCTCTAAGCCCCGGCGCCAAGGCTCGGGGTGCGCCGAGAGCGCGCGCTCCAGGCGGTGCGCCCACAGCCCAGGCAAGGTGTCAGGCAGCGGGCCCTCGGCGAAGGGGCCGAACAGCGCCCGATCGAGGCCAAGCTCCCGGGCGAAGAGCGGGCGACCTTGGGCGGCCTTCAGCAGCGCGGCGCGCTCGTGGGGGTCGGACAAGAACGAGCCCGTGAGGCACAGGCTGAGCTCCTCGTCTTTGAGCGGGCGCACCGGCACACGCTGGGCGCCGAGGCGCTCCCAGGCGGCGCGGGCGAGGGGCTCCAAGGCCGTGGGGTCTAGGGTGAGGATCGCGCGCAGGGGCGGGCAGACGCCGGGGGCGCCGATGGCCGCGACCAGCTCCAAGGCCTCGGGGGCGCGGTGGGCCTCGGGCAAGATCAGCACCACCGGGGCGCCGCCGTGGCGCTCGGAGAGGCCCAAGAGCAGCTCACAGAACAAGGTCGCCCGGTTGAACAGGCAATATCGTGAGGCGGGCTGGGGGAAAAACAGCTCGGTGAGCGCCCGGCGCAGGGCGGGATCATGCCCCGCCCAGGCCGTGAGCGCCTCGGCGCCTTGTTCGCCGACCAAGGCCCGCCGGGTCGCCGCGCGGAGGCCGTCGTGACGCCCACGCAGCGGAGGTAAGGTCGGCGAGAGGATGACCGGGCGATCGTGGCCCCGGGCCGCCGCCCAGCGCGCCAAGGCGCGGCGCCCGACGCCGGAGGGGCCCTCCAGACACACGACGCGATGATCGTTGCCGGGCTCCCAGAGCGCCGCGCGCAGCGCGCGTTTCTCCTCTTCCCGACCTACGAGGGCCGGGATCGTGAGCGAGGCGTTGGATCGTTCGGCGGGCATAACGCTCATCATGCCCCGCCGAGGCTCAAGAGGCGAGGGCGATGGCCGGGAGCTCTTGCTGGGGCGCCAAGGTGATGCGCTCGACATCCCCCCGCGGCGGCATGTAGTTCGTCACCACGAGCTCACCGACGGCGCCGCGGCGGGTGGCGTCGCAGTTCACGTTCCGCCGGGCCATGACACGCTGGCCGAAGCAGCCCTCGTACAGCTCACGGGTGATCGGCGTGTCGGAGTTCGACAACATCGCGTTCACGCCGCGCTCGGCGAGGCGCCGGAACAGGTTCGCGAGGCGCTCTTGATCCGCCAGGCGGAAGCCGTCGGCGGCGTAGGAGGTGAACGACGCCGTGGGCGAGGCCGGGACGTAGGGCGGATCAAAGTAGACGAAGTCGCCGGGGGCGGCGATCTCCTCGATCTCATCGAAGGATCGTGAGACGATCTCCGTGCCTTTGAGGCTGGCCGAGCAGGCCCGGAGGTTCTCAGGATCGCAGATCGTCGGGTTCGCGTAGCGCCCAAAGGGCACGTTGAAGCGTCCCTCTCGGTTCACACGATACAGGCCGTTAAAGCCCGTGCGGTTGAGGTAGATCATCCGCGCGGCGCGCTGCACCACGCTGAGATCGTCGGGCCGCACGTTTCGGAGCGCGTAGAAGTGCTCCTCGCTGTGCGGCATCGACCGAAGCTCACCGATGAGGCCATCGACGACGTCCCGCACGGAGCGGTAGGTGTCGATGAGCTCACGGTTGATGTCGAAGAGCGCGGCCTTCACCGGCTTGAGGTGGAAGAACAGCGCCCCGCCGCCCACGAAGGGCTCGAAGTAGCGGTTCATCCGCCGGGGCAGCATTCGCTCCAGGGACGGGATGAGCTGGCGTTTTCCGCCAACCCACTTGAGAAACGGGAGTGGGAGCGAGCGGATGACCCGCCGAGGACGCAGGTCATCCGCCACTTCCGGCGACAGCTTCAGCATCAGCTTCACCTCGGCTCTTGACAGCACAAGTCAGCGACAGCCCTCCGAAGGTGACATAAAAGTGTTGACGTGGCAAGTGTAAACCATGGACTTCACATGAGAGGATCGCACAAGGATCACATTCAGAACGTGATCCAAGCGACTTTAAGGAGCAAGGATCCTTGCTCCACAACCTCCGGCGCCTGGCCCCCGACGCTTCCCCTCCCCGCGCGCCTGGGCTAAAGTGGCAGGTCACTCCTGGAGCCCCTCATGCGCCTTCCCCGCCTTCCATCGGCCCTCTGGCTCTTCGCCGCCGCTAGCCTCCTCCCCGCCTGCGACAAGGAGCTGCGCACGGATGAGGACGGCGACGGCTTCGCGCTCACCGTGGACTGCGACGACACGAACGAGGCGCGTTTCCCTGGGGCCGAGGAGCGCTGTGATGGTGTTGACGACGACTGCGACGGGAACATCGACGAGTCGGGCGTAGACGGCCCGGGGTTCTGGCGGGACGCCGACGGCGACGGCCACGGGGACGGCGCCTTCGCCTCCACGGACTGCGTCGCCCCGCTGGGGTACGTCGATAACGACGCCGACTGCGACGACCTGGACCCGCTGAGCGGCCCCGGCGCGGACGAGCGCTGCGACGGTGAAGACAACGACTGCGACGGCGACATCGACGAGGACGCCATCGACGCCCCCACCTGGACCGGCGACAAAGACGGCGACGGCTTCGGCAAGTCCTCAAGCGGCCAGATCGTCTCCTGTGAGGCCCCCGAGGGCTACGTCGACAACGCCGACGACTGCAACGACGGCGAGGCCGAGCTCAACCCCGAGGCCGTCTGGTACAGCGACATCGACGAGGACGGCTTCGGCGGCGAGTACACCCTCGTCTCCTGCCTGCCGCCGAGCGGCTACGTCGACAACAACCTGGACTGCGACGATCTTGACGCCGAGGTGAACCTCGACGCGGCGGAGGTCTGCGACGGCGTCGACAACGACTGCGACGGCCTCGCCGATGACGAGGACGACTCGGTGAGCGACCGGCTCACCTGGTACGCGGACGTTGACGGCGACGGCTACGGGGCCGGCGAGGGCACGACGACCTGTGACCCCGCCGAGGGCGCGGTGAGCGTCGAGGGTGACTGCGACGACGGGGACGCCGCGCGAAGCCCCGGCGAGTTTGAGCTCTGCGACGACAAGATCGACAACGACTGCGACGGCGACGCCGATGGCGGCTGCCCCCTCGTCCTCAACACCGGCGACGTGAGCTTCTCGGGGGGCGCGTCGCGGGACTACTTCGGCTACGCGGTGAGCGCTGGCGGCGACGCCAACGGTGACGGCTACGATGACCTGCTCGTCGGGGCGTACGGCGCGGACACGTCCACCACCGGCGCCGGGGCGGCGTACCTCTTCTACGGCCCGTTCACCGACGGCGACGCCTATGACGTGAGCGACGCCGACGTGACGGTCTTGGGCCAGAGCGCCTCAGACAACCTGGGCTACGCCTTGGGCTTCGCGGCGGACGTCAACGGCGACGGCGCGGACGAGGTGATCCTGACAGCCTATGGCAACAATGACGGCGCCACCGACGCGGGGGCGGTCTACCTGCTCCTCGGCGGGGCGCTGCCCTCGTCGATGGGGGTGGCGTCGGCCGACCTCACCGTGCTGGGCGTCTCCACCTCCGACACCTTGGGGTACTACCTCGCCGACGCCAGCGGGGATCTCGATGGTGACGGCGTCGTAGAGCTCGTCGTCGGCGCGTCGGGCTATGACGTCCCGGCGATCGGCGCCGGGGGCGTGTTCGTGTTCTCCGCGGACGAGCTGGGCACCACCGACGCCGACGCCGCCCCCTGGGTGTTCACCGGGGACGCCTCGGGCAGCTCACAGTACGTCGGCTACTCCGCCATCGTCGGGCGGGATCTCGACGGCGACGGCGTCGGGGACGCCGTGATCGGCGCGGGCGGCAGCGGCAAGACCTTCGTGTTCTCGGCGCCCCCCGAGGGCAGCTACACGGTCTCCGACGCGGACATCACCTTGAGCGGCCTCAAGTCTTCAGACTCCTTCGGCTCTGCGCTCGCCACCGGGGATCTCAACGGCGACGGCGCGCCGGACGTGGTCGTGGGCGCGCGCTACGACGACTCCATCGCCACCTCCGCGGGCGCGGTGTACGTCTTCTCCGGCCCCTTCACCACCACGAAGCTCACCGGCGCAGACGCGGTGTTGAAGGTGTCGGAAGAGACCACCTACGTCTACATGGGCGCGCCCTACCAGGGCCTACGCGCCGAGGATCTCAACGGTGACGGCGCGGACGAGCTGCTCATCGGCTCGTACTCTCGGGATCAGGCCTGGGGCTCCAACGCCGGGGCCGTGGGCCTGTTCTATGGGCCCGCGAGCGGCGTGGTTGTGCTGGGTGACGCCGACACGCTGTTCGCCGGAGACGAGGCCTCGGAGGCCGTAGGCCGTGACATGGACGTCGGGGATCTCGACGGCGACGGCCTTCAAGACCTGGCCTTGGGCGGGCCCGGGGCCAACACCGAGGCCGGGCGGGTGGTGCTGTTCCTCAACACGAGCTTGTGATGATCGCCGACGATCCTGGGGAGCCCGAGGGCGATCCTGCCTCTCTTGAGGGCGATCGTGATCCTCCACGATCCCTCGCCGTGCTCGCTGAAGGGGACGGCTGGATCGTCGTCGCCAAACCTCCGGGCCTGCTCGTACACCGTGGGCCGCTCTCCCGGCACGCCCCCGCGGCGCTCCAGGTGCTGCGGGATCAGCTCGGGCAGCTCGTCTACCCCCTGCACCGCCTCGATCGCCAGGCCTCGGGCTGCCTGGCCTTCGCCTTGAGCGCTGAAGAGGCCGGTCGTTGGCAGACCGGGTTCGCCGACGCGGAGAAGCTCTACCTGGCCTTGGTGCGCGGTTATTTCCGCTGGGACGGCGTGGTGGACGTCACCAACCCCATGAAGGACGACCAAGGAATCTTGAAGGACGCCCGCAGCGAGGTGTGGTGCCTGGGCCGCGGCCACAGCCCACGATCGTCTCTGCTCGCCGTGCGGCCTCACACCGGGCGGTTTCATCAGGTGCGCCGCCACGTCCGAGATCTGGGGCACCCGATCCTCGGCGATCACAACCACGGCGACACCCGGGTGAACCGCGCCTGGCGTGAGGAGCGGGGCTTACAGCGCATGGCGCTCCACTGCCTGAGCATGCGCTTGCGCAGAGACGATGGGCATGAGCTGGCAGCGACCTGCCCCTTGTTTGAGGATCAGGCCGAGCTCTTCGCCGCGCTGCCGTTCTGGGACGAGGCCCTCAAGGCCGAGCCGCGCCTGGGCCAGACTCCCCTGCCCTGGCCCGCCTGGACCCGCGAGGCCTGGAGCTGAATGACGCCGATCGAAGGGGTGGCGACCGCCCTTGGCCTGGCCTCGGTGTGGCTCAGCGCTCGGCAGAGCCTGTGGTGCTGGCCCACGGGCCTGGGCATGGTCACGCTCTACCTCGTGATCTTCTGGGAGGCGAAGCTCTACGCCGACATGGCGCTGCAGGGCGTCTACATCGCGCTGCAGGTGTACGGCTGGGCGGTGTGGGCCCGGGGCGGTGACGACGGCGGGCGGCTGCCCGTCCGAGGGGCCCGGCCCGCGGAGCTCTGGGGCGGCCTCGCCTTGGCCACGGCGGTGAGCCTCGCCGCCGGCGCCGCGCTCGCGCGCCTCACCGATGGATCTTTGCCCTGGCTCGACGCCACCACCGCCACATTCTCGTTGTTGGCCCAAGCCTGGATGAGCCGCAAGATCTGGCAGGCTTGGAGGGTGTGGATCTTGGTGGACGTGCTGTCGGTGCCGATGTACGCCGCGAAAGGTTTATGGTTGACCTGTGCGCTTTACACCGTGTTCTTGGGCCTCGCGTGGATGGGGCTTCGCGCCTGGCGGAAGGAGGTTGAATCGTGACCCACGGGATGCTCCTCGGAAAGTTCCTCCCCCCCACCCAAGGCCACGCCTACCTCGTGGACTTCGCCCGCGCCTCGTGCGACAAGCTCACGGTGCTCGTCTGCACCTTGCCGGATGAGCCGATCCCCGGCGCGCTGCGCGCGGCGTGGATGCGAGAGATGTTCCCGCGCTGTGACATCGTACACTACGCCAAGGTGGTGCCCCAGACCCCAGACGAGCACCCGCGCTTCTGGGACATCTGGCGTCGGCTCATCCGCGCCTCTGTGCCCGCGCCGATTCACCGCGTGTTCGCCTCGGAGCCCTACGGGGAGCGCCTCGCCGCCGAGCTTGGCGCGGAGTTTGTGCCCGTAGACCTCTACCGCCGCGCCGTGCCCGTCAGCGCCCGGGCCATCCGCGCCGACCCCATGGCCCACTGGCGATTTATTCCCCCAGTCGTGCGACCTTATTACCTGCGCCGGGTGCGGGTGGTCGGCCCGGAGTCTACGGGCAAGAGCACGCTCACCGCCGAGCTCGCCGCCCACTTTGGCACCTGCTTCGCCGAGGAGTACGCCCGGCCGCTCTTGGAGCCCAAGGGTGGCAACTGTGACCTCGACGACATCCCCCGCATCGCCCGCGGCCAGCGCGCCAGCGAGGAGGCCCTGGCCCGGCAGGCCAACCGTGTGCTGTTCTGCGACACCGATCTCACGACCACGGTGGTCTGGTCTGAGCTGCTCTTTGGGGAGTGCCCGGAGTGGATCCGCGCCGAGGCCGCGCAGCGCCGCTACGACCTCACCCTGCTGCTCGACGTCGACGTGCCGTGGGTCGACGACAACCAGCGCCACTTCCCCGAGCGCCGCCGTGAGCTGTTTGACCGGTTTAAGGCGGCGTTTGTCGATCAGCCCGGCGAGCTCATCACGCTCTCTGGAGGTTTTGACGCGCGCCGGGAGCAGGCCATCGCCGCCGTCGAGGCGCTCCTGCGGCGGCCCGTCAGGGTGGCGTGAGCGCTCTGAGGGCCACCTCAGCCGGCGCGTCCTCGGGGCCGCCATGGCTCGCGATCAGCACGAGGCCGTCGGGCCGCACATAGAGCTCATCCACGAGCATACCGTTCGGCTCTTCAGTCAACTTTTGCCGGGGCGGGCTCTCCGTGGTGACCGAGAGCGCGAGCTGCACGATCTCCTGGGTGCCGCCCGACGGCCCCACCCGCACGACGACGATCATCAGCTCCTCGCCGACCCGACCCAGGCCCCAGCGCCGGGGCTTACGCTCTGAGGGGGGCAAGGCCACGTTGCGCCGCTCGAGCTCTCGGCCGTCGCCGTCCAGGCGCAGCACGCTCAGGCCCCGGCCCTCGGTGTCGGAGGGGGAGAGCAGCCAGAGACCTCCGGCGCCGTCCTCGACCACCGCCGGGGGGCCATCGGCCCAGGCGGAGTTCGTGAACCGGAGATCCCGCGCCACGCCGTCAAAGCTCGACGTGATCCAGGTGCCGAGGCGCTGGTGATCCTGGCCACCGAACGATCCCAACACCCCCACCCCGCCGCCGGGCCAAGCGAAGGCGCGCTCGGCGACGAGCTCAAAGGGGTGCCCCACGTCGGTGATCTCGCTCACCATGCGGTGCTGGACGAGCAGGCCGTAGTCGTCGACCTCCTGCACGAACCCGGCGATGTCGGCACGATCCTGGTGGACGCCGTAGGATCCCAAGAGGATCGCGCCCTCGGCCCGCGGCCAGACCGAGCGCACCTCAGCGTCGCAGGTGGGATCGCCATCGTCACAGCCCGCCCCGGGCACGGTGAGCACGCCGCCCGAGGGCGGCTGCTCGGGGCGCAGGTGGAACAGGCGAAACGGGGACTCCACCCCCCACTGGGACTCCCAGGCGCCATCTCGGGCCGTGGCGTAGCGGCGGCGCTCGGGGCTTCCCTCTGCGCCGGGCAAGGGCAGGCTCGCGCCGAAGGCCGCGCCCAAGGGCAGCTCCCAGCGCTCCAAGACCGCCGACTCCGCCCCGGCGCGCAGGACGCTCAGCCGACCCCCATGAATCCCCAGCGCCAAGACCCGCCCGCCAGAGGAGAGGACCACCCGCTGATCGGAGAGCGCGGAGAGCGCCGGGCCCGCGTCATCGACACCTCCGCCGCCCAACAACGCCAGGGCTCCACCGCCGCCGCCACCGCCGCCGCCCATCTCTTCAGGCAGCGGCTCTAAGCAGCCGATGAGCAGCGCGAGGGCGAGGCTTAGGGGGGCGACACGGCGCATCTTGGGGACTCCGTCTTGGAGCGGGGAGTATACAGCCCCCCGCTCTGACCTGCGTCGACGTCCAAACAATCCTCGCCAAAAAAAGAACGGAGCGCCTCAGCGCTCCGCTCGTCTGTTTCAGTCTGTGTTGGCCGATCGTCTGCTCAACGTCTGAGCCAACGCCACGTCTGTGTTTGAGAAGAGCCCTCTCTCATTCGACAAGGGCTATGTCTGTGTGTGGCGTCTGTTCAGCTCTGCACGTCGACCAGCGACCGGCGGATGCGGTCGGGTGGCGTATCCTCCATCGTTCACTCCTTCGTGTGCAGGATGACCCTGCTTCGTTGTCTCTGCTTGACCCGTCGAAACACGACGTTCACCTCGCAGAAGCACGTTGAATGAGGCTCAGGAACGACTTCACTTCACCCGGCGTCTGTGGCCGGTACAGTCACTTCGGTGGCGTATCGTCCATTCAGGAGACTCCACGGTTGGGACACACTCATCTTGTACCACAGCCCGTCACGGGTTCGACACACTTTTTTGAGGCGGACCTAAAAAAATGATCCGCCTCAAGGATCACCCGCTGCCACACGAGGCTAATGACACTGCCAAAATGCAGTGTCATCAAAGACATACATCACGCCAGAGTCGCCCAGGTTGGTGTACGCCAGGGCCTCGTCGAACTGGAACAAGAACTCGCCGCCCGAGTCCTCGTCCCCTTGCAGCCAGATCGGGAAGCCCAAGGCGCGGCCAGGCAAGGCGTAGATCAGGCGGTGCAGCTCATGGAGCGCGCCGTCGTCTTCGCTGGAGGAGAAGGCGGCGCTGGGAACATCCACGGCCTCCACGAGGAGGCCGTCGCCGGGATCCGCCGCGCGCAGGGGCGCCCAGGCCTCCGCCTCTTCACGGGTGAGCCAGACCACCGCGGACTCTTTGTTGTGCGGCGTGTACGCGGCGTTCTCATCGATGGACGAGAGGTAGAGCGCCACGGCGGCGGCCTCGGGGCGCCCTTGGCGAAGCTCGGGGAGCTGATCGAGGTCGAGGGCCAGGAGAAACTCCATCTTCTCCTTCTTAAACGTCGGCCAGCGCGCGTCCGAGAGCGGCGGTGGGGTTCCGCCCGTCTGGGAGAGGCCGGTCTCGACGCTGTCGTTGGCGTCGTCAGCCTCCTCATCGTCATCGCGGCGACGGCGCAGGGCGTAGATGCGGGTCTTGCCGCCGGGGAGCTTGTCCGCCAGGCGCTTGAGGCGGGCGACCGGCGACTCCTCTTTGGCGCCGAGATCCGCCGTCAGCGTCTTGAAGGTGGCGTCTCCGAGGGCCTCCTTAAACACCTTCACCAAGGAGGGGTGCGCCTGGGCGGCGAGCACTCGGCGAACCTCGGCGTGGGCCATCGCGCCCAAGGCGGTGACGCCCTCCTTCACCCAGCGCGACATGGCGCTGTCCAGAGTCTCGGCGCTGGCGGCGAGCTTGTCGAAGGCGAGGGTTGTGGTGGCGGGATCCTTGAGGATCGCCAAGGCGCCGAAGGGGCGCAGGCGGTTGACGCCGAGCTGGGCCCGCACGAGGGCGATCGCCCGATCGTTGGGGATCGCCTTGAGCGCGCGGAGCAGCAGGCCGTTCACATAGTGGCCGTAGTAGTAGTCGCCGAGGCCCTTCGCCTCCCAGCCGTCAAACTTGAGGAAGCGGTCTACGGCCTCATCCTCGACGAGCTGGCCCCGGGCGCCCACCCCCGCGAGCACATGCAGGATCGCCCGGGTGAGGCCCTCGCGGAGATCCTGCACCTCGGGGGCGCCGTCAAAGGTCTGGATGATCCAGGGGATCTTCGCGGCGGGCAGGCGGCCCAGGCCGTGAGCCGTCAGCTCCATCCCCGGGAAGTTCTTCTCGGTGAAGGTGTAGATCGCCGCCCGGGCGTCCTCCCACAGCGCCGCGTCGTCAAACTCGCCCAAGAACGGCAAGGCGTGGTCTTTGTAGTACTGGTTCGCCAGAACGCCGCGCAAAAGCGCCACCGCGCGTTTTTCACCAAGCACATGCAGGGCCTCGACCACCTGCTCCAGGCCTTGGAGGTTCTTGTCGCTGCCCCCGGTGATGCCCTCGTAGCCCTGCAAGGTGGTGCCCGCCTCGACCCCTTTGGGCACGGGCACCCCCAGGGCTTTGCAGCGCAGGATCGCCGCGTACCGCACGGGATCCGCGACGTAGGGGCGATCGGCCTGCAGGGCCTTGGTGATCTTAAACAGCTCCTCCGGCGCGTCGGCGCGAAGGTTGAGCAGGAGGTGGTAGAGCTGGCCTTTGCTGGCGTCGATGGCCTTCAACAAGGCGCCGAGCTCTTTGAGCGACGCGATGGTGAGGCCGTGGGCGGCGCTGGTGATGTTCAGGCGGTACTCGGCCTTCTTTGCGGCGGCGAGGCTGGCTTTGGACCAGGTGTCCATGTCGCAGAACTGCTGGATGTACGCCGCGAACGCCTCGCCGGGCCACTGGTAGCCGGGCTCGATCTTGCCGTCGATCACCCCACGCGCGCCCTCGACGGGCCGCCACGGGCGGTCGTTGAGGCCGTAGTGCAGCACATGCCGCGTGGCGAGGGCCTCGACGGTGTTGGGCGGCAGCTCCTCCCGGGAGATCGCCCCGAAGCGCCGCAGCACCAAGGCCACGCCGTCCCGAACCGGGCTTGGCAGAGACTGCCAATTGGCGAAGGCCTCGGGCTCCCACGCGTAGGCCTGGGCCACGAGCCTGTCGAGGGACTCCGGCCAGAAGCTCACGAAGCGGTACGCCTCGACCTTGTTGTGGTCGTAGGACTGAATCTTGGTGAGCAGCTCAAAGACCTCCGCCGGAGAGGCCGCGGCGGGGTTGTCGGAGAGATCCGTCCACAGCTCGGGCTCTGTGGCGAGGTCCAGGTGGCCGGTCTGGTGCAGGTGCCAGATCATCACCACCCCGGCGCTGTACTCGATGTCAACGCGGGCGGCGTCGAGCTTCTTGTAGTTGCTCTTGGCCTTCTTGACCTTGCCGCCGATGCTCTTGAGCTTCTTCTCGGCCTTTTTGTCGTTGAGGTCGTCGCGGCCAGCGACAAACACGGTCTCGGTGACGGCGCCGTCGGCGGCGATGGCGCGGCAGAGGCCGTGCTTGGCGTTCTGGCGTAAGGTCAGCTCTTCAGTGAGCCGCCCGGTCTCGTCAAAGCTGCGCCAGAGGCCGTACTTGTAGCCGCGGCGATAGGCGCCCTCGCTCTTGGGCTGGCCGTTTGTGTGCCACTCACGATGATCGCCGTGCAATTGCCCGTCGAGGTAGCCCGCCTCCTCTTTCAAGGCGCCGCCAGGGTGAAACCAGCGCCAGCGCCCTGCCCGTTTGCCGTGCTCGTGCTGGCCCTCGGTCGTGAGCTGGCCGTCTTCACTCCACCAGCGGCCCGGGCCGTGGTCTTCGTCGGCGACAAACTCGCTCTCTTGGATGAGCGTCCCGTTCTTGGCGTAAAAGCGCCAGACGCCGTACCCTTTGCCGCCGCGCTGGTCACCCTCCTTCTCAAGCTGGTCGGTGCCGGGGTAGTAGCTGCGCCAAGCGCCGTCGTCGGGGGTCTGATCCAGAGCCATGTGCTCTCCAATCGGGCGAAACGGGGTGAAGCGCCGCGGCGGGAGCGCGGCGACGAAGGAGAATGTGGGGCGGATCCGCCTGGATCAGCCGCCGGAGGTCGCCGGGGTGAACGCGCCGCCGTCGGCGCTGACACCCGACTCAGAGACCTTGAGCGTCACCGTCGCGCCCGTGGCCACGTCGAGCTGGCCCTTCGCGTAGAGCGTGGTAAAGCCGCCGTCCCAGACCTCGATGTTGACCTTGCCCGGCTTGAGCTGCACGTCTTTGCGGCCGTCTTGAAACAGGCGCAGCTCCGCGAGCATCGCGGCGTCGCTCTTGATGTTGTAGAAGCCGCCGTCCTCGGCGACAAACCGCACCGTGCCCGGGCCCGCGACGGGGGCGTCTTGGGTGACGGCGCGATCTTCGACCCGCACGACGTCCGTGGGCAGACGGGCTGGGTCTTCGTTGGGGTCGTAATAATAGTCTACGTAGTCGAGCTCTTTGAGGCCCTCGACAAACACGGTCTCGGTGAGGGTGAGCTTGCCCGTCTTCACGACCATCCGCGCCTCATGGCCGTCGGGCACGTCGATGATCACCAAGGAGTTGCCGGCCTGGACCTTGTTGCGCCCCGCGTCGCAGAGGATGGCGTAGCTCGTGGACTTGGGCGTGTAGGGGTGGCCGTTCACGCTCACGAGCACAGGCACGTCTGAGGTGACGACGATGCGGGAGGTGGCCTCGGCGGTGGAGACCAAGGCCCAGAGGATTGGGACGATCACGACGCCTCCTTGGCGAGGGCGAGGGGCCTCTGCTCCTCTCCCAAGGCCTGAATAAACACCGCGCGCACATCCTCCAGTCGCGCGTCGAGATCTTCAGCCGTCCAGCCGGTGGTGTCGATCGGCGGCAGCACGTTCACGTCAACAGTGACGGGGGTGAAGGCGAAGGTGTGTTTTTGCCAGTTCTTGTGCGCGTTGTGCACGATGACGGGCACGATGGGCAGGCGCGTGGCCAAGGCGAGGTGGCCCAGGCCCTTCTTGAACGGCAGGAGGCGACCGTCGCGGCTGCGGGTGCCTTCGGGCCACATCCAGACGCCGAGGTTGTACTTCCTGACGGCCTCGGTGACCCCTTTGAGGCCGGCGATGGCGCTCTCGCGGTTGGCGCGATCGATGAGCAGGTGGCCGGTCAAGAAGTACAGCCAGCCGAAGAACGGCACCCGGCCGACCTCTTTTTTGGCGATGCCGCAGCCGCCAGCCGGGCACAGCCACATGCCCAAGAAGATGTCGAGCATCGAGGCGTGGTTTGAGACGTAGATCGCCGGGAAGCTCCCGTCTAGGCGATCACGATCGTGAATGACCACTTTGGCGCGGGCGAGCCAAGCGATCACGGAGCCCACAACTTTTCCGTAGTAGTTGCCTATACGGACACGCACCCCACGCCACGGCAAACACAGCACCGTGAGCGGGATGAGGATGAGCGCGCAGAGCGACATCCAGGTGAAGCCGAGGATGAGGCGAATGGCAGAGTCGAGGCGTCGCACCCGCCAAGTTTAACCTACCCCAGCGCGGAATGTTGACCGCAGCCGCTCGTAGAGCGCCTCCAACCTGACGGCAGAGGCCTCCCAGGTGAAACGTTCGCGGACGTCGGCCGCCGCGGCGCGCCCCAAGGCCTCTCGTCGCGCCCGGTCTCGACAGAGCCCGAGGATCACCTCCGCGAACTCGGCGTGCGGCGCGCGCACCACCCCGGCGATGTCTCGGGCCGAGCCCGGCGCGCAGACCGTCGGCAGGCCCAGGCCCAGGGTGTTGAGCAGCTTGATCGGGAAGCCGGGGCAGCTCCCCCGCGGGGAGGCGGCGAGCTGCGCGCAGGCGAGCAGGTCTCGCACGTCGGCCCAGGTGTCGGCTTGGATGAAGCGGCGGCGCGCGGCGGGGATCGGCGCGGCCATGACCTCTAGATCCGGCATGGGCGAGGCGGAGATCATCAAGAGCCCTGGCGCGTCGGGGATCCCGCGGGCGTGCAGCTCAGCGACGGCGCGAACGAGCACGGGGAGATCTTGGTAGACGTCGGGGTTGCCCGCGTAGGCCACCCACGTCCCCTCGCCGAGCCCCCACCGCTCCCGGGCGCGGGCGGGGTTGGCGCCGTCGAGGTCCGCGGCGTCTACCCCCGGCGGGATCAGCTCCACCTCGGGGCAACCTCCCCTGCGCATCGCCGCCTCGGCCTCCTCGCTGAGCACCACGGCGGCCTGAACGAGCCGAGGCAGGGCCCGATCCACCACCCGGCCCAAGGCCGCCCCGGCGCGACGCGCGGCGGCGCCGTGCAGGTAGAGCGGCAGCTCAGCGCCGAGCAAGGTGTGGGCGTTGTACACGAGCGGCGCGCCCAAGGCGTAGGCGGCGGGCCAGGCCAAGATCGGCGCCTCGACGTTGTGGGCGTGAACGATGTCCCAGGCCCCCTCACCTCGCCGACGCCAGAGCCGCGCGCCCAAGGCGAGGTCCAAGAGCGGCTTCACCCGATCGGGCCCGGCGCGCAGGTTTCCGTAGCCCGGCCACGGCGGCGCGCGGAGCATGCGCAACGAAGGATCGGGCTCACCCACCCCGTGCGCGTAACAGGCCAAGGTGACCTCATGCCCGCGCCGCGCGAGGGCCCGCGCCATGCCCGCGACGTAGACCTGGGATCCTTGGGGGCTCGGGAAAGGGAACGCGGCGACCTGCAGCACACGCACGACGGGCCACTCCTGGGGCACCTCGGCTGTATCCCGCCGGCCAGCGCCCGCCCTTGACCGGAGCGCCCCCGACGGGAGGTGGCGCCCGCGATCTCGGCGCCGATCTGTCATAGAATCGCCGCTCCACAGCCGCCCAGGACCAACATGCCCAGCCCCCACGAAGACCTGCTTCGCCGCTTCTGGGACTCGCTCAACCCGCTCCCCGAGGGCGCGTTTCGCGTGAAGGATCGCCGCGTCGAGACGCTCACCCCCGGCGGTCGCTGCGCGCTGAGCCTGTTCTCCCCGGCTGAAGACGGCGATCGGGATCACCCTCGCCTGCGGGTCGAGATGCCCCCTGCCGTAGACCCGGCCCCGCCCGCCCGCCTCGCCCAGCTCCCCGATCCAATGCCCGCGGGCCTACAAGGCTTCTTGGCCGCGGCCCGCGCCGCCCGCGACAACGCCCGGCCTTTGTTGACACCCGAGGCGATCCCCACCCAGCACGCCCACGAGCTCAGCCGCCGCTACGCCTTCAACAGCGTGCGCGCCCAGCGCATCACCCGCCTGTTTGATGAGCTCAACGCCGCCTTAGAGGCCGCCGCCCAGGCGGGCCTCCTGAGCCCCGACGAGCTTCCCCCGGCGCGTTACGGCCTGCGGTCTTTGGCCGCGGAGACCTGGGCCGGAGACATCAGCTTCGACGCCGCCGACTCCGGCACCTACCACTCTTATGGTGAAGACAAACCCTTCGTTCACAGCTTGGCGCTGACGCTCACCAGCCTGCCCAGCGAAGGCAGCGTGGCCTTTGGCCTGCTCAGCGCCGAGCAGCAGCACGCCGTCCGCCGCCAACGTGCCCAGGCCCAGGCCCACCTCGACCACCTCATGCGTCATAAGTACGCCTTCAAGGGGGTGCAGGAGCTGGACATCGAGCGCACCGTCGGCGGCCTGCTCATCGACCGCGACACCCGCCACATCGCCTCTGAGGAGCGCGCCACGGCCAGCACGCTCATCCCCCGCTACGAGCTGCTGCGCATCGACCCCAACGCCAACCACCCCAACGCCGGGGCCTGGGTGTACCGCGACGCCGGCCTGTACTGCTTGGAGAGCGGCGAGGTCATCGAGCTTGACGAGGCCCTCGTGCGCGCCATCCCCGTCCCCGCCGCCCAGCTCACCTTTCAGCGCGCCCCCCACGATCCGCGCCTTCGGGCGGGCGTACGGTTTGACTGGGACAACGACGGCCTCGTGCGTGAAGGTGAGGTCTCCTGGGTGTCTTGGGCCGGGCATTGCGACATCAAGGCCGTGGTGGAGTCCCTCGGCCTCACCTTGACCGGCGCCGACGCGCCGTCTCTCACCGAGTACCGCGCCGAGACCGACGCCGAGCACCGCTGGACGCGGGAGCTGCTCTTGGAGGATCTCTGCTCGTCGATGGAGCTCGGCAGCGCCTACGCCAAGACCGACGGCAGCGGCGAGGTGCTGATGGGGCGCCGGATGTTCGGCGGCGCGCGCAACGACAGCCGCCCCGACCGGCTCCAGCTCACCGGCCTCGCCCAAGGCAAACACTTCCGCTGGCCGCTCTCGGGCCGCCAAGAGAGCTTCGTCGTCACCGGGGTCTCCGTGGGTGGTGAAGATCTCGACCTCGACACGGTGTTTCTGCGAGAGCTCCCCGACCTCGCGGCGGTAGACTTCGCGCCGAACCCCCGCTTCTTACGCACCGTCGAGGGCGACTACAACGTCATCGACGTCGCCGGGGCCACGCTGCGCGCCAAGCTCTCCGTCGAGCGCTTCTCCCCACGCGACGGCCACATCCAGCGCGTAAACCAAGAGACGGTCATCCAGCTCGGCCCCGAGGGCGCGGGCGGGCGCTTCTTCTTGGGCACCCACCTGCACAGCGCCGCCAACCGCGAGCTCTATGAGGTGTGGCTCGATCGGGGCAAAAACGCGGTCATCGCCGAGCTGACCCGCGCCGAGCGTGACCCCGCCACCGGCCTGTGGGCCAGCAAGGCCGTGCCCGGACGCGCCACGGTGATCGCCCTGCACCCCAGCCTCGGCTGCACGCTCTCCCGCGAGATGAAGATTGACGATCCCGCCATGTTTCAGGCGCTCCTGAACGAGGCCGTCCGCGCCGGGCGCTCGATCTGCGCCGACACCGACATGTTGGCTGAGGTCTGGAACGGCGTCGTGACGCGGATCACCAGCGCGCGGATCGCCGTGAACGAGGCCCGACGGGTAGAGCGGTGGCGCGTAGACGTCGTCGCGCGTTTTGGCCGGGCGAGCCTGGAGTACCTCGTGCGCCTCGACGCCGAGGGCCACTCCGAGGCCTGGTGCCCCATCCCCGGCATTCGCGCCGTGGACTTCTTGTGGTCGGACTGGCCCGACGTCGGCGCCAAGGCCCGCCTGGGCAACGACTGGGTGGTGAACCGCACGATGCGCGACCGCGGACTCATCACGGTGCTTCAGTCCCCCGCCGGTCGGGGTGGCGTCTATGTGCAAGACGACCACATCAAGCACGTCTATGAGCGACTTTGGGCGGCGCTCTCGGGCTGCCGCTACACGATCCTGCTGGACAACAAACGGTACGCCTTCGCCGACGAAGCCAGCTTCCGTGCGACGATCGACCGCCTTCGCGCCGCCCGAAGGGAGCTGCTCGGCGCCCCGGGCGTATGAGAGACGCGCCATAACGCGCCGCCGCCAACTCCTAGATCTGGAGAGGATCCCCACACGTCATCTTCACGCGTGAATCGATTTCTTCAGATCCCAAAAAATAACTATTGTAATCTTCATTCAATTACGCTCCTCTTACGGAGCACCGTCTCCGCCTTCCTCAGCCCCCTCCTTCCACTCCGTTCTGATACTCTTCGCCGAGCCGAAGCGGACTGCACCCCCCGCTGAGGCCGCAAGCGCAGGAAGCCCGCATGCCCTACATCGTCCCGGCGTCACGATCGTTGCGCGTCAAGATCGTCTATTACGGGCCTGGCCTCTCAGGAAAGACGACGAACCTGATGAAGCTCTATGAGGCGTTCCCCCCGACCTCACGCGGCAAGCTCATCCAGCTCGACACGGAGACCGAGCGCACTCTGTTCTTCGACTACTTCCCGTTGAGCCTGGGCACGCTCGGCAACTACAAGATCAAGGTCGACTTTTTTACTGTCCCAGGTCAGTCCTTCTACAACGCGACCCGCCGCACGGTGCTCGAGGGCGCCGACGGGGTCGTGTTCGTGGCCGACAGCTCCGAGCGCCGCGAGCAGGCCAACCTCGTGGCCCTCAAGAACATGCACCAGAACTTGGACAGCCTCAGCATCTCCATCGATCAGCTCCCCATCGTGTTTCAGTGGAACAAACGGGACGCCAGCGACGCGTTGCCGATCTCGGTGCTGGAGTCGACGCTGAACCCCAAAAAAGCGCCTTCAGTGCCCGCCGTCGCGAGCCGCTGTGAAGGGGTGCATGAGACACACTCTCTCATCGTGCGCGCGGTCTTGGAGCGAATTCGTTTCCTCTCCCAAGCCAACCGCACCGTCGAGTCCTCTTGACACCCCGATCAACCGGAGCACGAGCCCATGCGTGAGATCCTTCGTGGTGATCTGGAGGTCCTGAACCTCGCCTCTGTCCTTCAGCTCATCGAGGCGGAGGCGGTCACAGGCCTGATGACCTTTGACCAAGGCGCCGAGATTCGGTTTAAGCACGGGCAGCTCGTGAGCGCGACCATCGGCCACAGGAAGGGCGTACAAGCCGTCGAAGAGATGTTCCTCACGCCCATGGCCACCTTTGTGCTGAGCCAGGCCGAGGTCCATGAAGAGCGTGTGCTGGGCATGATGACCGGCATCATCATGTCGGGTTTGCGCCTCTCCGATGAGTGGGCGCGGCTGTCTCCCCTGGTGCTCGGCCCGCGCCCCGGGTCGGGAGATCAAAGACCCCGCCCTGGCGGCCTTGGTCAAGCAGATGGACGGCGCGCGCACCTTCGTCGAGGTGGTGCAGGCCGCGGGCACCTACCCCGTGGCCGCGATTGACCCCATCGTGCGTGGGCTTGACGAGGGCCTCTTGCGGGAGGTCAGCGCCCCGGCGCCGGAGCGCGCCAAGGCCGCCCTGAGCCCGCCGAGCCCTGAAGAGTACTACCCGCTGATCGACGAGGGCCGAAACCACCTCAAGCTCGGCCAGCTCGCTGAGGCCGAGGCCGCGTTTCGACGCGCGCAGATGGCCCGCCCTGACGATCGCCTCGCAGAACAAAACCTCAAGCGTGTGCTGCAGCTCAAGCAGCAGCGCGCCTAAGCCCCCTCCGGCCCAAGGCCGTGTGTCCCGACCGCCAACCCCCCGTAGAAGGAGTCCGCCATGAGTCGTGCCGAGCAGATCACCAAGCTCATCAAGAGCCTCTCGACCACCACCCCCGACATCGAGGCCGCCGCCGTGGTCGATAACGACGGCCTGATGATGGCGTCCTCGCTCCCTCAAGACGTCGATGAGGACTCCGTCGCGGCGATGTCCTCCGCGCTGCAGGGCATCTCCGAGCGCATCGCGTCCGAGCTCAAGCGCGGCAGCTTCGAGCTGGTCATGGTGCGCGGCGGCGAGGGCTTCGCCATCCTCACCCGCTGTAGCGACGAGGCCGTGCTCTCCGTGCTCACGTCCAAGAACGCGAAGCTCGGGCTCATCTTCCTCGACGTCAAGCGCGCCGCGGCCGACATCGGCAAGCTCCTGCGCTGAGCGGATCGTCGGTGATCCGGGGAGAGGAGGGCGCGCTCTCCTCTCCCATCACCAACGCCCTCGCCACCTCCCAATCCCCCTCGCGGACGTCTCGTCTGGAGTCATCGTTATGCAGATTCAGGGGCTTGAGCGCGAGATGACCGCGCTGCTCACCGGGATGAACCTCATCGGCAACTATCCGTTGTCCCTGGTGTGCACCGACCAGGGCCTGCTCGTCGCGGCCTCTGGAGAGAGCCTTCGCTCGGAGATCGCCGCCGGGCTCACCAGCCTGTTTGACGACATCGTCGTGCGCGCCCAACGTGACCTCGGCTTCCCCCGCGTGGACGAGCTGACGCTCACCGATGGCGACTCCAACCGCTACGTCATCCGCCCGCTGCCGATTGAAGCGAACCTCCGCCTCTTCCTCGTTGTGCAGGTGCCCGTGAAGGCCACCTGGCGACACAACACCAACCTGCTGATCAAGCGGCTGATCGACCTGCTCCGCCCGCTCGTCGAGCGCGACGCAGGGGAGGCCGCGACCGAGCGCCAAGATGAGCTCTGATCCACACCTTCATCTCGACCTCTCGTTGACCGAGGAGGACGGGATGTCCTTCTCGGGCCTCAACTTCTCTGAGGGCGATCTCAACAGCCTGCTCAGCGGGCTAGGCACCGACGACGCCGAACCCTACGAGGGTGAGCTTGAGGCCAGCGAGGAGCTGCACGCCTTGGCGCGTACGCTCTCTGGCCAGTACGTCGACGTCGTCGGCGCGTTTGTGCGGCAGGTGTTCTCCAGCCGCCCAGGCCGCGCCCAGCCAGGAAACCAGGTGCTCGGCGCCCTCGACGCGCTGTTGCGCCTGTCCCGGGAGACGGGCGACCTGCCGCTTCAGGCCGCGCTCTCGACGGTGCACGACGTCATCAAGTCCGGCGTCCCCGAGCACCGCCGCGACTTCAACCGCTTCTTGACCCAGCTCCGCGACGGCGTGCTGCTGTTCGCGGATCTCCTGCGCGAAGAGGACGCTGAGCGCCTCAAGGGCCTGATCTTGTACCAAGACCGCAGCCTGCCGCTCTTAGAGGAGCTCGCGAACCTCAAAGGCATCGGCCCCAAACGCCTGGAGCGCCTGTACTGCGCGGGTCTGTTCACCATCGAGGCCGTCGCCGAGGCGGATCCCGCCGACGTCGCCGAGGTGACAGGCCTGCCGCGAAAGCTCGCCGAACAAGTGGTGGACTCCACACGGGAGTTCGCCGAGCGCCAGCGCCGCTCGTGTGTGGTGGAGCTGCACCAGCGTGTTCAAGAGTTCCACGCGGTCTTGCCGCGGCTGAACCCGGCCAACGAAGACGACCGCCGAATGCTCGACCTCGCCCGGCAGACCCTCGCCGAGCTGCAGAGCGCCCTCTCCCAGATTGAGCAAGCCACGACGAGGTGATGTGATGACCTGGAACGAGCTGATCGCGGCGGTGGCGGCCAAGACCGGCCGCTCGCAGACCCAGACCCGCGAGCTGTTGGACGCCACGATGGAGCAGATCGTCTCGGCCTTGGCTGAAGGCGAGAAGGTGCCGCTCAAAGGGGTCGGCGTGCTCAGCTCGGTGTGGCGTGAGGCGCGCACCGTACGCAGCATCACGAACCGCCGCCGCATGATGGTGGATGGCCGTTACCTCCCCCGCTTTCGCCCAGCCCAAGCGCTGCGCGAGCGCCTCGCGCTGCGCACGCCCCAGGTGTTCCGCAGCCCTCGGCACCAAGAGGCCTGGCGTGTGGCCGAGACGCTCATCGGCGATCTCGACCTTTACCACCGCAACGCCGCGCCCACGGGCCTCAACGGCGAGATGGACGACCTCACCACCCGCGCCGCCTGCCGTGAGGCGTTCGGCTCCGTGTGGGATCAGGTGACCGTGTCCTTTGAGAAGGACGTGCCCGCCGAGATCCGCGCCGAGTTTGACCACCTGACCTGGGCCGCCCGCCGCCGCTGGGGGATGCCCCGGACCTGAGCGGACTTGGCAGTTTCTGCCATTTGTCCCCAGAGACAGACCGCCCCCGAGCGCTGATGAGGCGCCAGGGGGCGGCGAGGGGGAGGGCCGCGGCCGCCCTCAGTAGGTGATGGTCGTGCCTTCGGTCTTGTCGCCGGGGTCGACGGTGAGCGTCGTCTTGGGTCCGGTGACCGTGTCGCCGGTGGCTTTGCCCGTGGAGTTGTTGTAGGACTCCGTGGGCGAGGTGCCGTCGGCCTCCTCGATGAGGTACACGTCGAGCTTGGTGCCCGCGGAGAAGGTCGGGAACTCCGTGCGGTAGTCCCAGGGCCAAGACGAGCCGTCCCACTGCACCGAGCCCTCGGGCAGACCTTTGCCGGGGGTGGTGCCGCTGCGGTGGAACTCCAGGGTGATGGTCACCGAGGGCATCGTGCCCGAGACCGTGCCGCAGAAGACGTTGTTGCCCGAGATGCTCGCGTCGGAGCAGTCGTCGATCCCGGTGTCGGTGTCGGCGTCGGAGTCGGTGTCCGCGTCGGCGTCGGCGTCGGAGTCCGCGTCGCTGTCAGCGTCAGAGTCCGCGTCGCTGTCCGCGTCGGAGTCCGCGTCGCTGTCGGCGTCAGAGTCCGCGTCGCTGTCAGCGTCAGAGTCCGCGTCGCTGTCCGCGTCTGTGTCCGAGTCCGCGTCGGCGTCGGCGTCGGCGTCCCCTTCCACCTGGCCGGAGTCCCAGCCCGCGAGCGGATAGCAGTTTCCGTCTGACGCGCGGCCAAATCCTTCGGCGCACTCGACGCTCTCACCTTTGCAGCTCGTCAGCGTGAGCCCGACGAGCACAAGCGGGATGCTTGCCAACCTCATCACTCCTCCTTTGAGTCTTGAGACTTCCTGTTCTCGAACATCCTACTTCAAATTTGACATCCTGCGGACACCGATGACGCGGGGGCGGTGAGCGGGCCCTCACACACGAACACGGTGACGCCGTCGGGTGCGCGCCCCAGGAGCCGCTCATGGGCGGTCAGGCCGACCTCACCCGGGCTCGTGAGCGGGCGGTCGGCGGCGAGCACGACGCTGATCGTGCGCAGCGGATCCACGCGGCGCAAGGCGTGGAGCGCCTCGGCGAGATCAAGGGCGTCGGCGGAGGTCGCGCGCAGCACAGGCCCCGGCGCGGCGTCAGGGAGCGGCGTCTCGGGGGACGTGAGCACCACGACCACACCCAGCCGCGCCCGCGCCTCGACAAGATCCGACAAAACCTCAGGGATCACAACGATCTTCGGCGCGTGTGGCGCGCGCGCCGGTCGGAGGTGCGCGGGCAGCCCGGCGCGTCGGCGTGTGGTGAAGGCCGCCGTCGCCAGGGCGGTGAGGGCGCAGAGGGCCAAGGAGAACGGCAGGCTCCAGCTCGGCGGTCGGCCCGTGGGGCCTCCGGGCGCGCCTTGGGGGGGGCCTCCGTCTTGAGGAGGGGTGCTTGCGGGGCCCGCGTCTTGGCTCTTGGGGCGGCTCAACATCGCCCAGTCCGCCGGGGCGAGGCCTTCAGCGGTGAGCCGGGCCTTGAGCACCGCGGCGCCTTCAGGAAAACGCGCCGTGTACCGCTCGGCCTCGGCGCCGCCCCGCAGCGTGACCTCCAGCGCGTAGCCTGGCGCTGGGCCCGCGCAGGTGGCGACGCCGTCGTTCTGGGCGCGGTCGGGGAAGCTGCCGTCGTCGCGGCAGGTCAGCTCCACGCGGCCTCCGGCGCCGGAGAGCAGCACCACCGGGGCCTGCACCACGGGGCCTCGGTCAATCTCCAGGACAAACGCCGGGACCGGCGGGCGCGGCGCCCCAGCCTCGCCCGCGGGCGGCGGTCCGCTCACCAAGGCCGCGGCGCGACCACGGGCGACGAGCCCCCAGCTTGGGCCCTCCGGGCTGCCTCCTTCAGCGGGCAGGCCCCGCGCGCCGTCGATGAGCGCGACCACCCGGGGGCCGCCCACCCACGGCGGCAGCTCGCCGCAGGTGAAGACGCCGTCGCCGGGGGACGTGTCGCCGCCTGCGCCGTCGTCGCGGCACAAGGCGGCGTCTTCAGCGTCACCCTCGGCGCGCAGCACCACCACCGAGCGCGCGTCGCCCACCTCAGACACCCAGGGCCGCTCCGCCCAGGCGAGGCTCATCCACAGCCACCACATACGGACACTTCCTCGTGCTAGGATAGCCGAAGCGCGCATGAAGCTGAGCCCCCTCCACTCCTTCGCCCTCTTCTTCGCCCTGTCTTGCGCGGGGGACGAGGCCGCGCCCGAGGCGCAGACGGCGGCGCCCGAGGCCAGCACCGCGGAGAGCCCGACCCCGAGCACCCTGGTGCAGTCGCTCTACGCCGGGGAGACCGGCGCGCTCGCCGCCGAGGCCGGGGATCGGGCGCGGATCCTGCTGTGGTTGCGGGGCCTCGCGCTCTCGCCGACAGAGCTGGGGCTGACCTGCGCCGCCGCTGAGGCCGTCGCCGCCACCCGCCAGCGCGCCGCCGCCGAGCGTCAACGGCTGGCTGAGGAGGAGTCCGCCGCGCTCACGCCGCACTACGAGGCCCTCAGCGTGCGGCTCCTGCAGGGCCCGCTGGACGAGGCTGAGGCCGCGAGCTGGGCCGCGCGCATCGACGCCGCCCGGGCGGGCTTGGGGGATCCTCTGGCCTTAGAGCGCGCGGCGGTGGAGGCGGCCTTGGGTGAGGCCACCCGCCTGCAGAGCGCCCTGGGTCGCCGCGAAGGCCTGGGCGGCGCCTTGTTTCTGCTGCGCCGTGAGGTCAGCGACGGCGCGCGACCGGGGCTGTACGAGGGGGTCTTGGGCCGACCCTGGGACCCTGGCGACTTCGCCTCGCTGCGCCGCGCGAGCGCCCCGGCGGAGCCCGGCCAGCTCGACATCGGCGGCTTGTGGAGCTTAGAGGCCGGGGACTGGCGCCTGCTGCCCTCGCTTACGGATCAGCAGATCCGGGTGATCCTCACCTTGGCCTTGGACCACCCCCAGACCGCCCCCACCTGTCGCGCGCTGGAGGCCACGACGAGCGCCAAGAGGTCGCCGCCATGAGGGCGGCCGGGCGCTGGGCCGCCTGGGCGCTTTTGTACCTGCTCGGCGCCGTGGCGTTCACCTGGCCGATGCCCCAGCACCTCGCCGACGCCGTCTGGGGCGACCGCTTCGACACCTGGACGACCCTGTGGCTCATCGATCATCTGCACGGGCGCCTGATGAGCGGGGACTGGTCGGAGACGAGTCAGGCCATCCTCTACCCCTTGGGCTACAACCTCTGGAGCTTCGGGCACGTCGGCGTGCAGCTCGTGGGCGTGGCGCTCATGGCCCTGGGCCTGCCTGTGGTGGCGGCGTACAACGTCTTGAATTTGCTCGCGTTCACCACCACGGGCCTCGGCGCCCACGCGCTGGGGCGGCGGCTCTCGGGGGGTGACGCCGGTGGGCTGCTCGCCGGGGCCACCTTCACGTTTAACCCCTACACCTACGGCGAGATGGCCGCGGGCTGCGTGGAGCTCGTCGCCGCGGGCTTGTTGCCGCTCTACGCCTTGAGCCTCGTGCGCCTCAGCGACGCGCCGAGCCCCCGACGCGCCGTCGTCGCTGGGCTCACCCTCGCGGTGATCGGCCCGTTCAACTGGTACTACACGGCGTTCGCGGGGATGTTCACCGGGGTGTTCTGGCTCTGGCGCCTGGTCACGCCCTCGGCCACCCGCGCCAAGACGCTCACCCTGCTGCCCCTCGCCGTGCTCGGCGCCGCGCTCACCAACGCGCCGCTCATCCCCAAGGTGCGCCAAGAGACGCCGTCCCGGGTCGAGATCAGCGCCGAGAGCTTCTCGGAGGCCCGCTGGCGCGACGCGATGACCTTGACCGATGGATCCGTGCCGCTCCAGGCGCTCACTGAAGAACGAATGGAGTCCGCGGACACGATGCAGGTGGTCATCAACTCGACCTCGCTGCAGAACCTCGCCCGCGGCGGCTTCCCCACGAACCCTCTGGAGAGCACCCCGGGGCGACTCGCCTGGATCGTGGGGTTGGTGGGCCTCGCCGCCTCTGGCCGTCGGGGCCTGCCCTGGGCGGTGTTCACCTTGGGCTTCACCACGCTCACCTTGGGGCCGTTCGTGCAGCTCGACGCCACGCCGCCTCTGCCGGAGTGGTCGTCGCACACGCCGTTGCCGTACTACGCGCTGTACAACGAGCTGCCGTTCTTCGCCAAGGCCTATCGACCCTACCGCATCGGCGTGCTGAGCCTGATGTGCCTCTCGGCCTTAGGCGCCGTGGGCCTCGCCGCGCTCTCTGACCGCGCGCGCTGGGCCTTGGCCGGGCCCCTGGCCTTGGCGATGATGAGCCAGCCCCTGTGGACCGGCGCCGCCGACCGCGCTCTCGCCGACGCCCGGCACCCCGAGGCCTACGCCAAGCTGAACGACGCGCCGCCGGGCGCGGTGATTGAGCTGCCCCTGCTCTACCAGCCCGCGACCCCCGCCAACGCGCGGTTTCAGTACAACCAGCTCGCCCATCGCCGCCCGATGTTGAACTGCAACCAGCTCATCCGGCGCACGGATCTCGCGCGGTTTCGGGACTACGTCTCCCAGAACACCCTGCTCACCTTCGCCTTAGATCTGGGCCGGGCCCAGCCGCCGTATGGCTTCACCTGGGCTGACGTGCGGGCGCTCAAAGACCAAGGTTTTGGGCTGATCCTCACCCACACGGCGCTGCCTGAAGAGCTCGCCCAGCTCGCCGGAGACCAAGAGCACGCCGACCGCCTGCGCCAGCCCGCCTGGGACATGCTCGACGCCGCCTTTGGCCCGCCCGTGCTCGACGCCGAGGGCCTACGCGCCTACGCCTTGCCCGAGGACGCCCCCGCCGAGGGGGAGGTCACCAGCGCCGGGCACGCCTGGGTGGACCTCGATCTCCATTGGGACAGCGTCACGTTACACTTGACGCTTCTACCGAACGAGGAGGGCTTGGCCCTGCCTTTGGGTGAAGGCGCCACGCGGCTCTCGATGTGGGCGCTGAGGCCCGAGGCGGCGCCCGGCGAAGGTTCCCTCACCTTGGTCGTCGGCGACGCCCGCCTGCCCCTGCCCACCACCCCCGGCGCCTGGACCCGCCTGGAGCGGACGATCCCCGCGGGCGTCACCTCGGCGCGGCTCATCGCCGAGGGGGGCCCCGCGCGCCTTCGGCTGAGCGCCGTGCAGGTCGAGCGCGCCGGGGTGAGCCCATGAGCCGCCTCACCCGGGCCTTGATCGCCGCCGCGCTGGGCCTCTTCTGGTTCTGGGGCGGACCGGCGGAGCAGCTCGCCGAGGACATCTCCCGCGCCCGGGCCGAGGAGCTGCGCAGCGAGGGCGCGGGCCTCGCCGTCGAGGTGATCCTCCGCGCCGCCGACGACGCCCCCGACGCCTTGCCTCGGGGAGAGGAGGCCCTGGCCCTGGCCGAGCACCTCCGCGCGGCGCTCCAGCACGAGGATCACACCGCCCGCTGGAGCGAAGGCGCCCTGGCGCTGCTCGACGACGACCAGCGCGCCGCGGTGAAGCTCGGCGCCGATCGGCCGCCCCTGCCGCCCTCCCGGTCGAACCCCCGCACCCCGGCGGAGCTCGTGCGCCTCGTCGAGCTGCTCTCGGCCCAGGTCGGCGCCGTCTCGAACCCCCCTCCGCCGCCGCCCGACCAAGATCCCCTCCCCGGCCTCAGCCCCGTCGCCCGCGCCCGCGGCCTGCTCGCCCTCGTCGAGGCGGGCAGCCCGCCGCTCACCCCCGCCCAAGCCCGGGCGATTCAGGCCGCCGCCCTGGGCGGTGTTCGAGCCCACGAGGCCCTCTACGCCGAGGTCAGCGTGATCCTCAACACCTTGGACCCAAGCCTGCTGGCGTCTCTGCCCCGCCTCGGCGAGCGCCACGACCCCAACCGCGCTGAGGCCGCCCTCGCCGCGTTGCGCCGTCGCGGCGGCTGAGCCTAGTCGCCCGTCGGCAACGTGACCCGCCAGATGGTGTACGGCGCCTGGGCGTCGATGTGCGCGTGGCTCTGCAGCATCACCTCGGGCAAGGCGCTATCAGCGATGTACAAGGCGCCATCGGGGCCAAACGACATGCCGTCTACCCAACGCAGTCGGGGTGAACGGAGGAGCGTCTCGGCGCTGCCGTCTTCAGTGATCCGGCTGATGGCCGAGTGCTCGACGTCGCCGATGAGCACCGCGCCGCCGTCGTCGGTGGTGATGCCGTCGTTGAGCGGCTTCTTGCCCACGGCGACGAGCTGGGCGCTCAAGGCCTCTTCGCTCAGCGTCTCGTCCATGAGCGCCGCGGTCGGCACCCGAAACACCGTGTCGTGGCACATCGCCGCCAACCACACCCACTGGCCGTCACGGCTCAGCGCGATGCCGTCGAGGCCCAAGGTCAAGGTGAGCAGGCCGCCGAAGTAGCGCAGGTTGCCCCCTGGAGCGCGCACCAGCCACGGCTGGGCGCTCAGCGCCGGGTGCCCGCTGAGCACACGACGCGCCGCGCCGGTGGTGGTGTTGACGACGATGACCGCGGGCTGGCGGCGCACCACGCTGATATCCGCCACAAACGCCGTCAATCCATCCGCGCTGATCGTGAGATCTTGGAGCATCGAGCCCATGGGCGCGACGTCCGACTGGAGCCGATGCTCAACAAGGACCGCCCCCGTCGTGGTGTCAAAGGCCCACAAGGTCGCGCCCTTGATCCCGTGCTGGCCGTGATCGATCACCCACAGCCGCCCCTGACCGTCGATCTGCGCGCCCAGGGGGGTCACAAACCTGGCCTGGGTGGCCTCGTCGGGCCAAGGGCGGGTGAGGCCCTCATCGGCGACCCACAAGAGCGCGCCGCGGGGCCGAGACTCGGGGTGCGCCGTAAAAAACACCCGGCCATCGGCGGCGACGGCGAGGTTTCCGATGGGCTCTGGGTGTGAGACGACGAGCTCCAACGCCGCGTCGCCCAGGCGAGGGGGGCCGCTGCGATCGGGGAACGGCTCGCCGCCTCGAAACGTCCAGCCCACCCAGCCGACCAGCGCCAGCGCCGCCGCGCCGACCCCAACACCCAGCGCCCCGAGGGCCCGCCTGATCCGCGACATCTTCGCCTCCGCCCGTGAGGGGACAAGCGCCAGTCTACCGGATCCCGTCACGTAGAGGCCCCAGCCTCAGGCCTCGGCGGTGATCGACGGGGTCCAGGCCGCACGAAGCTGGGCCTCGGTGACCAAAAACTTCACCAGCCCTTGGCGTGTGGGCAGGTGAACATCGGCCTCAAAGGCGCGCCCGGTGAAGCTGCCCAAGGAGAGCTCGCCGCCGGTCACACGCAGCTCACCGCGCAGCTCTGGCCAGTCAAACGGGACCTGCCCTTGGCCCTGAAAGTACGCCCCAGCCGCGAGACGGACGAGGTCGAGCTTCTGCTCCTCCGTGAGCGGGAGCGGGCAAACGATGAAGATGAGGCCCCAACGGAGCATGGGCGAAGTTTCCAT
>JADKFE010000068.1 GCA_016717595.1 Deltaproteobacteria bacterium
CCGAGCGGCGGTCTGACGCCAAGACACTGGGTGCACTTTCACGCCAGGACGCGGTGACACTTTGGTCCTTCGGGAGCAGGTCTTCTCAGCAACCCACTGAGAGAGGAGATGCCGTGGAGAGGCTGAGATAAAGGCAAGCTGAAGACGTTCATCCAACTTCGCGCGCTGGGCCCGACGTGAACCTGTCGGAGCTGTGCCGGGAGTACGGATCAGCCGCAAGACGGGCTACAAGTGGCTTCAGCGCTTCAAGGGGCGGCATCAAGGGCCTTAAGGAGCGCACTCGGCGTCCTCACAGCTCGCCCTTGAAGCGCGTCCGGAGAGGCGGTTCTGCGGATCCTGGAGCTGCGCCGCTCGCACGCGCGGTGGGGTCGAAGAAGCTCCACGCGGTGCTCGCGCGGACTCAAGGCCGCGGAGCTGCCGAGCCAGCGCAGCATCGCGCGGATCTTGGGCGGGCTGGGGTCAGCGTGTCGCGGTCTCGGGGGCCTGCGACGAACGCCCCTACGGTGCCGCCGAGGGCCGGGCCACTTGCCCGAACATGCTGTGGACGGTGGACTTTAAGGGCTGGTGGCGGACGGGTGACGGCAGCCGAGGCCGAGCCGCTGACGGTGCTGACGCCTTCAGCCGCTATGTGCTCTACGCCGAGCTGATGACCACGACGACGGGGAGGCCGCGCGGCTGGTCTTCGAGCGGCTGTTTGAAGCATGGGCTGCCAGAGCATCCTTGTGGACAACGGCTCGCCATTCGTGTCCATGCGCTCGCCGGGCGGACTGACGACCCTCTCGGCGTGGTGGGTGTCCCTCGGGATTCGTCTGGTGCGCAGTCGCCCGGCCTGCCCCCAGGACAACGGCGGACACGAACGAATGCACCTGGACATGCGCTTTGACGTGGAGGACGTCGCCACACACGATCTCGAGGGTCAGCGTGCTGCCTTGGAGCGGTGGCGCCATGAGTTCAACCACGTCCGCCCCCACGAGGCCTTGGCGATGAAGGTGCCCAGCGAGCTCTACAGTCGCTCGAGGCGGCTCCTACCTTGGGCCGATGCGGCCTGGTACCCGTTCGGCGCTGAAGTGCGCCGGGTGAACAAGAAGGGCATCGCCAAGTCCGAGGACGAAACGGGTATGTGAGCATGGCACTTCATGGTCAAGACGTCGCGTTCGTCGATGACGCGGAGGGCGTCACCGAGATGTTCTTCTTCAAGACCAGCGTCGGCCAACTCGCGGCTGCGGTGTGAGGGCGGTTGTGGACGCTGACGCCACCATGGCCGCTGTGGACGACCTCCCCTGCGGGTCGCTCGCCCACAGCGCCACAGTGGCTTGGACGGGCTGGCGCCTGCCCACAGCGCCCACAGCCTCGGGGATGGAGATATAGGATCAAGTATGAATCAAACACAAACACTGGAGACCCCACGGTAGCTCACCTGTAACCCCGGAGCTTGGCTGAGCTGTCACCTAGAGTACCCCCCCAAAGTGTTACCTATGTCCTGACTGGCGCCGTTCTCCTGCGCCTGTCCGCCGCCCTGTCCGCCGCACGTCCACCGCTCCCCACAACCCCCCAAGCCCGCCGCACGCCGATGCCCTTCCCCGACGACCTCGACCCGCTCCTCCGCCCGTGGCTCACCAAGCACACGCCTACCCCATCAGACTTTGCCCAAGCCCGACGACGCGCAGAGTATGTGTTGAAGGTGCTCCAGAACGACCCAGAGGCAGGTGTACAGGATTGGGCGCTGGACGGGTCCGTCCTCAAGGGCACGGCCATCATGCCCCTCTCCGACCTGGACGCCGTCGCCTAACTGAACAGCGGGGCGTGGAGCGACAATTCGGGCGGCTGGCTCCAGCCCGAGGCGCTCATTGGGTGGTTTGCCACACGAATCAGCAAGAAGCTGACATGGCAGCGCGGGCGAGACCACCTCGCGGTGAACCCCCGACGCCGCTCCATCGAGATTCGTTACACGAACGACGAGGCCGTGAAGATTGACGTGGTGCCTATCCTGCTCACCAAGGGCAACAAAGAGCACGGCTGGATCCCCGATCCCGGCGCCCCCAAGGGATACCGCCGCACGTCGATCGAGCGACAGCGCCAGCTCATCAACCGCTACGATCTGCCCCATAGGCCCCTGCGTGACGCGGTGCGCCTGCTCAAGCGGTGGAAGCTCGGCCAAAAGATCCCGCTCATCTCTTACGCCCTGGAGGTGCTCGGAATGCACACGCGGGCCACACGAAGGCTCAGCACGCCCGCCGGGATCCTGTGGGGGGTGTTGGACAGGGTCGGCGACGGGCTCCTCCTCGACGGGGTACACCTGCCCGACCTCTTCCCCGAGCCCGGCTGCGCCGACCCTGTCCGCGTGTTTGACCCCGCCGACCGCAACAGCAACCTCACCGCGAGCCTGGACGAAGAGGACGCCGAAGACATCGCCAACCACGCGCGCTTCACGTTGGGGAAGCTACGCCGGGCCGTGACGTATCCGCGAAGCGCCGAGGAGATCATCGCGGAGGCGTTCGGCGAGGAGGAGTGAGCCGCCGCGTCGGAGCCGCCCGTAGCGCGGAGTCGCCACACCCTCAGCCCTCCCTCGGCGGCGACCCGAGCGCCAAAGAGGCCTCCAGCCGCTCCCTTGGCCATCATGAGGACGGCAAAAGGCCGAGCGCCCTCGGGTCAGCATGGTCACATGGTGAGGCATCCCGACGCTGAGGGCCAAGCGTCTGGGTCGAGCGCGGAGGGCGTAGGAGTCAACCACCGAGAGGTCATCCACGACGAGCGGGACGACACCAAACGCTGACGGTCGCGGAGGTCCGGGCCGCACAGGTCTGCGCGGTAGATGCTTCGCACCCTCTACCCCGGCCCCCGCCCAAAATACGCCGGGTCATGCCACACGATCTCGACCAACACCCGGTCGGGATCCTCCACCATGAGGCCGTGATACCCGCGCCGATACCGCAGCACCATGCGCCCGTCCCCGGCGGGCCGCACGCCGAGCTGGGCGAGGTGGGCCTCGACGCGGTCCAGGGCCTCGACGCTCGGGACGGCCAAGGCGACGTGGTGAACCCCGGCCATCTTGCGGTGCTGGCGCTGGCCCAGAAACCTCGGCTCGACCTGGGAGAGCACGAGCACGGCGTCTACGCCGTTGGTGAGGCGGACGTACTCGCCGGGCGCCCCGTCGGCCTCGGTGAAGCCGAGGGGCTCCAGCACGGCGAGGTAGAAGCGCAGCGAGGCGGCGAGGTCGGTGCAGTTGAGGGCGACGTGGCTGAACATCCGCCCCTCCTAACCCGGCCTCGCCCGACCGTGCGCTCAGCAGCGCACAACGAAGCGGTGGTGATACAGCCGCGCCTGGGCCTCGACGGTCAACGACACGGGCCCGTCCCCAGCGCCCACGAGCCGCAGGCTGGCCTCTCGTGGACCGTGGAGGGTGAACGCCTCGACGCCCACCTCGGGGCGATCCGCCGCGACGGTCGTGCCGCCCTCGTAGAAGAAGCCGTCCTGCACGACGCGCAGCCGCACCCGGTCCCCGTCCCGCGAGACCTCCACGACAGGCTCGGGCAGGGGCATGTCCCAGGTCTCGGCGTGCAGCGTGGGGGCCATCGGCGCGCCGCGCTCGTCGCCCTCCATCCAGAGGTAGTCCATGCTGACCGTGTTGGGTCGGTCGCCGGGGGTGTAGCAGTCTGTGGCGGCGAAGGCCGCGACGTGGGGCAGCTCGTGGTTGAGCCGCGCGGGGGCCGGGAAATGCCGCCCTCCGGCCTGGGAGTTGCTGGCGTAGAGCCGCCCATCGGCCATGAGCACCATGATCAGCCCCAGACCGTCTGTGCGCCCATCGCCGAACCGAGAGGGCGTCGCCCGCGCCGGGAGGGGGTCGTCCTTCTTGGGGAACGGGGCGAGGGAGAGCGCCGCCCGGTGCCCCGCCTCGGCCTCGATGGCCTCGACGACGGCGTCGCCGGGGAGCACGTTCACGGCCATGATCTCGCGCCCCCGCCGCAGCAGCACGGGGAGGTGGAAGTTGCCATGGTGGTCAACGACCGGCGCGGCGAGGGCTGGCGCGCCCTGCCAGCCGTCTCCCCACGTCCCCGCGTCCAGCCGCTCCGGCGTCTCACAGAACGCCCCCGCGGCGTCTGTGGAGCGATAGAGCGCCTGCTGCACCCCGTCACGCCCCCAAGACGCCACCGCGACCAGCACCTCGTCCCCAGAGATGGCGAGGCGAGGCCCGCCGAGCCCTCGCGGCGCCGGGATGCGTGTGGTGGTCGTCTGCCGCCAGCCCGAGGCGCCCTCGTCGGCCTCCAGGCGCGACAAGACACAGTCTCCGGTGCGGGCGTCCCGCCAGCCGACCACCGCGAAGGCCGGGGGGCGGTCCACCACATGCCCGATCGGCGCCTGCGAGAAGCTCAGGGACGGCAGCTCCGGCGCGTCGTCGCCCGTGTCCAGGCGATGACCGTCGAGGGTGAGGCCCGTAGGCGTGACCCACACCGCGCTGGGCGCCCCGCTGTGTTTGTTCAGCGCGAGCTGCGCCGTCACGACGCCCTCCGCCGCCAAGAGGCGGCGCGGCGCCAACCCACCCAACTCCAAGAGCGAGAGCGCCCCGTCCTCCAGCACGAGCGCCCAGGTGCGACGGCGCACCTCATCCCGCACGGTCTGCGTCAGCCCCCCGACGAAGGGCCGCGTGGAGCGCTGCCGCGAGGAGACCGGCCTCGCGTGGTGAACCTCGGCCTCAGCTCGCCAGATCCGTGTGTTGGTCGTGGTCGGGACCGGCTCGCCCGCCATCGCGAGGTCGGCCTCGTCCGGCCCAAGGTGGAGGAGGGGGCGAACGGGCGTGACCTGGTCGGCGCGAAGCACACGCTGGAGCTTGCTCATGATGACCTCCAATCTGCACGCCCGAAAGGGGGCGCAGATGGAGAATATCGTGTGTGTCGCGGCGAGCGGGGCCTACCGCTGACCGGGGCCGCCTACAGCGCCAGCACGTCCACCTCGGCCAGCGGCGCCTCCCGCCCGAGCCAGTCCACGCCCACGCCGCCGACGAGCAGCACCCGGCCATCCGGCGCCTGCGCCGCGACGTGGCCCGCCCGAGGCCGAGGCAGCGGCGGGCCGGGGGTCCAGGCGGCGGTCTTGGGGTCGAGGAGCCAGGTCTCGGCGGTGGGGGCGCCGTCGAGGACGCCGCCGGTCAGGAGCAGGCGACCGTCGGCGAGGGGCGTCGCCGCGAAGCGCCCCTCCAGCGGTTCACCCGGAGCGTCGAGCATGACGGCGCTGTCCACGCGGACCAGGAGCCCGATCGCGTCGCCGGGGTCGGCGAACATCGGCTCCAAGAGCACCACTTCGCCTCCCACAAGCACCCCGGAGCGCGCCCACGCTTGTCGCTCGGGGAGCGCCGGGCCGGGGACGAGCTGCACGCCGTCAAACCGTGTGGCCCAAGAGATGATGCCCTCCTCCGGCCTCCCGTGCTCGCCGCCCAAGAGCAGCGCCTGCCCGCCGGGCAGCGGCAGCGCCGCGCTGATTGTGCCGAGTCGCGCGACGCCAGGGATGTCGGACCAGGGGGCGCCGGGCGAGGCGGCGAGGCGCGCCTGCGCGGCCAGCGTCGTCGTAGTCAGGTTGGCCTCCTCCACATCAAGGCGCTCGACCACCCAGAGCAGGCGCCCGTCGCTCAGCGGCAGCATCACGCTCGCCCGGCCCTCAGCGGCGGCCTCGGTCGCGAGTTCGCGCCAGCTCAGCCCGTCGTCGTCCGTCGCCCATACGTCGAGGGTGTCGAGCCGCGCGCCCCAGAGCGTCAGCCGGTCGCCGACGACGTTCAGGCGCAGGTCCAGGGGGAGCCCAACGGGGAGCGGCGCCTCGTCCCAGGTGAGCGCGCCGAGGTCGAGCCGCGCCACGCGCGCGTCGGTCGGCGAGAGCACGACGAGGCGGTTCACCACGACGAGGGCGAGCGGCGGCGTGTCGGCGCCGAGGGCGTAGGGCAGCGTGGCGAGGGGCGCCGGGGCGAGGAGCCCGCAGGCGGTGAGGAGGGAGAGGAGGAGCATGAGCTGAACATAGCGAGGGGCGCGCGGTTGGGTTGCCTGGGGAGCGCGGCGGCGACGGGCGGTTCACCCTGGCGCAGAGGTGAGGCGCTCGCGCGCAGGATGACATGGGGGCTACGAATTATCCGAATGGAGGGGCTTCCGCCTGCGGTCGCAGCCCGCTGGGTCCGCGAGCGCTGGGGTCGCCCCTCGTGGAGAAGGCCACCCCGGCGTTGTGCCGCCTGTGCCCCGTCGGGGCCCCGCCGGGCGCCACGGGGCGCCTCAAATGGCCCAAGAACACGCCTCCTGAGCAGTTCGCCCAGAAAAATTAGTTTCGCGGCTAGACAGCCTCGGGCCGCGGCACCACGCCCGGCCCCGTGGGGTCACCGACCCTACCCCGGGCGCGCTGCCCTCGTGCCTTCCGCGCGGCCGCCAGATCCCACCGGAAAAGTCCAGGTTCTCCCCACGGATCCCGTCCCCGTGGTCGGCGCTGCGGGAGGCCGTGGAGGGCGGCCGATCACCCTCTGCGGCGGCGGCGTCCTGGCCTCGACGCTGCTGAACGCCGGAAGCGGTGGATGAGCTGATCCTCAAGGTGAACCCCGTGCTCTTGGGCGCGGGCTGTGGCCTCGCGCCGGGGCTCCTCGCCGCGCAGGCGCTTACCTTGAACCTCCGTGAACCCCTACGCCCGGGGTGGTGCGCCTGCACTATCGGACGGTCACGGCGGGACGCGGCGGAGATCCGCTGAGCGGCGCGGCGACGGGTGAGCGGCGCGCGGCTATCCGGCGGGTGCTGGGCAGGATGCCGAAGACCCACCACAGGATGTGCGACAGAATGCCGATCCCCTCCCCCTGCGCTCTGGACGCTGTCGTTCCTCTCCTCGCCTGCGCCCTCGCCGGGGTGTAAAGGCGGCGCCAGCGGCGCAGACGACACCGCCGCGCTCACCGACGACTGCTGGCAGGTCGCGCTGTTCACCGAGCGCAGCGCGGACCCCGCCAACAGCGACTATCCCGACCCCATCGTGAGCGCCGGCTGCACGGCGACGACCCTGGTGGGAGCCAAACGGCATCCCCCGACTATGAGTTTGTGCCCATCACCCCCAACCCAATGGAGGCCCAAGATTTTCTGTGGGAGATCCCGCTGAGCCCGGTGCTGGACGACGGCCCCACGGAGCTGCCCCTTCTGGCGACGGTCGGCTTCACCCTCAGCGGGCTCCCGATACAGACGCTCAACGAGGCCGAGATGCCCGACCCCTACGGTGACCCCGTCTACAACGGGATCCTCGACTTCTGTTATGGGCACATCGGCGGCAACAACGACTATCACCTGCACGCGCTGCGACCGAGTGCATCACGCCTCTGGCCGCGGACGGTGAGCCCTCGCCGATCCTGGGCTTCGCCTTGGACGGCTTCCCGATCTATGGGCCCAACGGCTGTGTGGACACAGACTGCGCCGAGATCGCCACGTTCTCTTCAGGCTGGGTGCAGACCGGCGACCCCAGCACCTACGCCTGGGACAACTACGCGTTCACCGAGGACGACGACGAGCTGACCTTGGACCAACGCAACGGCCGGGGTGCAGCCCGACGGCAGCTACGGCTACCACGCCACGCGGGCTTCCCTATGTGTTGGGTTGCAGCATGGGCACCGAGGGCATCCCCACGCCCCGGCGGCGGCGGCGGCGACAGCGGCGTGGCGGCGGCGAGGGCGTGCCGGACTGTGATGACGTCGAGGCGGGGTCGCCCTGCTGCGGCGATGACGTCTGTGATGGCCCCGAGACCGAGCGACAACTGCCCGGCGGACTGCGCTGGATGCTCGCGCTCCTGGCCTGCTGGCCTGCGCGACTCCGGCGGTGGTGGTCGCTGAGGGCACGCCGGGCCCCACCCTCGTCGGGGTCACCTGGGCCTTGGCCAGGCGCCTGGGCGGCGGTGACCGTTGAAGAGGCGGGCTCACCTGCCGCGACGACGGCGCGCTGACCTCACCCGGGCAGCCTCGGCGACATCGGGCTCGTCGCTGATCCCCTGTGAGGCGCCGGACTCAGGCCTCGCCCGCCTGGGCCTGATCCGTGCGCCGCCTACGCCGGGCACGGCGCCACCTTTGACAGCTCCACCTGGAGCGCGGGCCAGGTCGAGCGCTCACCACACCGGAGACGATCGTGCTGGGCACGGCGTCTTTGAGCCCACGCGCTACTGCGGCGCCCACTACGCCGTCGCCCGCGGGCCGCGCGTGGAGGGCGCGCGCGGACGAGGCCACGGGAAGACCCTGCGCCTCGTCGGCGGCCTCGACGGCGCGGCCCACGCGTGCTCGCCGAGACGAGCCACGCCCACGGGGCTGATCCCGACCTGCGCCCCGCCGCCGAGGGTCTCGACCCAGTCCAGGCCCACGACCTCACGATCACCGTCACCCGCGACTCCAGAGGGCGCTCTTGAGCGTGGTCACACCCTGAACACAACCTGCACGGACAACGCCTGGGCTCGGCGTTGGGGCAGATGATGGACACGATCTACTGAACCTGACGCCGACCGAGGACTAAATCCGCTCACTCCGCCGGGGGCTCGTCCGGGGAAGGTGACGTCGAGGAAGAGGGTGCTTCTCGGCTGGTGAACCGTCGTGAAACCGCACCGTCCCGCGCAGCCCGGCGAAGCCTGCCCCGTGGCGGAGAGGATCCCCCGCCGCCGATGGCGCGCCATCGCTGCGCCAGGCGCCGTTGTTCAGCCAGAAGATGCTGCCCTCGCGGCCGTTGAGGCGCCCGACAAATCGTTCAACACCCCTAACGGCACCCCGCGCCCCCGGGGGTGCAGAGGCACTATGGTACCGCAGGGTGGACTCCCCTCTAAGGCCCCGGTAAGGGTAACGCACCGGTTCGCTTGAGGGCGTGGCGTCGTCGTAGACGGTGACGGGCACCTCATCCCAGGCAGGTGGTTGAACTTTTGCTTCGATCGTGAGACAGACTCCGCGCGTTGATTGGTTGAGGACAGCGCCGGGGGCCCTCTCCTAATCGACGGCCCTATCGCGGCTTGGGCTAAACACGACAGGGCCTAGCTTCAGCGGCCGCTCACGAGGCGAGGGTGTAGACCGACACCCAGCCGCGCCCGGCCTTTCACGGTCACCGTCTCGACAAATCGCTACGGCCTGGCTGTCGGCCAGGTGCTCTACGCAGCTCTTGCTGAGCAGCACCCGCACGCCGAGGTCTCGGGTGAGGCCCTCGATTCGTGAGCAGAGGTTCACCGTGTCGCCGATGACGGTGTACTCCATCCGCTCGGGGATGCCGATGTTCCCCGCGACGACCTCGCCGGTGTGTACGCCGATGCCCAGCTCCACCGGCAGCCCGCCCGCCGCCACGCGCCGCGCGTTGAGACGGTCCAGGGCCGCGCTCATCTGCACGGCGCAGCGCACCGCCGCCTCAGCGTCAAGCCAGGGCCCCTGGCTCACCGGCACCCCAAACAGCGCCATGATCGCGTCGCCGATGACGCTGTCGGCGACGACGCCGCCGCCGTCGAGCACACAGGTGACCATCGCGCCGAGATACTCGCTGAGAGCGCGACGACCTCCTCCGGAGCCAGCTCTTCGCTGAGCCGGGTGAAGCCGCGAATGTCGGCGAAGAGCACCGTCGCGGTGGTGCGTTGGCCGCCCAAAGGCACCCGCCCGGAGAGGATCTCATCGGCGACCTGCCGAGTGACGTAGCGCCCGAAGATCTCCCGAATACGCTCTCGCTGCTGCAGGCCCTCGACCATCTCGTTGAAGTGTGTCGCCCGCGCCGAAGGTGTCGACACCAAACACTCGGGCGCGCACGTTCAGGCGACCCTCGCTCACCTCACGCATGCGGTTCTCGAGCTGGCCGGCGGGAAACCCGACGGTGCGCCCGATGAGCGAGGCGATGAGCAGGCCGTTGAGCAGATGGACCCCACCGACGAGCAGCACCATCCCTTTTGAGGTCAGGGCGCTGGCGCCCATGATCAACAGAATCGCCGGGAGCGCCACACCTAACACAACGCTGACAGCAGGGCGATGCTGAAGATCAGCCGCTCCAGCCGGAGAGGAGGTAGCCGGTCCAGTCGTGCGCTGTGGCAGAAGCAGTCCACAGAGCCCGATCGTGTGCAAGTCACAACCGATATCGTACGGCGAGCGGAACGTTTGCGATGAGGAACACCGCCCCCAGCGAGCACATGCAGCCAGGACATCCCAGCCCCGCGCGCCGGAGAGGCCCAACCAGGCGCCGATCCCACACAGAAGACGATCGTTTGGGCCCAGCGCGGCGCTAGCTCAGGGGCCGGTACAGCGTCAGGCCTTCGCGCGATGTCCGCGGCGGGGAGCCTCCTCCGGCGACATCTCGACGGAGCGCGTCATGAAGGCGCTGCCACGCCCCAACACCCAAGACCAGACCCCCGGCGACCGCCGTGTACAGGCCAAAGCCCCAAACAGGGTAGCCCAAGCTTTGCACGGGCGAGCAAGCCGGGACGCACGCTCCACACCGAGGGCCGCGGACAAGACGGCGATGAGCCCCAAGAACAGGTGCACACCGGACCATCCGCGCCCACGAAGCGGCGCTGGGCACCTCGTCCGGCACCATGAGCAGCTTCTGCATCCGCACAGGGGACGGGTCCCAGGGCTCCGAGGCGCTCAGGTTCGAGGGGCTCAGTATAGCCCGCGTCGACCCGCGCCGTGCGTCCTGGGCATCGAGCCGGCGAACGGCGTCGATCTCGGCGAGCTTCTGATGGAAGAGGCTCCATCATCAGCGCTGTGGATGGCCGCCCAGATCGCCTCTGCCTCCTCAATGAGCAAGGTACAAGGCCGATCTCCGGCAGAGATAGGCGCTCGCCAGACGCTCGGGGGCGGCGGGCTCATAACCCTCAGGGCCCGGCGCCACGCGGCCAGAGACTCCGGGCGAAGGAGCCGACGCTCGGGGGCTCGCCGCCGCGCGCGCCTCGGCGGCGAGACCGCCGGTCCAGTCGAACACGAGGCGCTCAAGCCGATGGGGGTTGTCGGACCACACCGCCGAGGCCACCCGCACCAGCGCGGCGTCTCAGGCGTCCCCGGGAACGCTTAGCCCGAGGCGGCGCAGCAGCCGACGGCGCACCGCCGCGCCGTACCACGCGGAGAAGCCTGCTGAGGCGATCCTCGCGGGGCGTCCACCGTCAAGGGCGCCAAAGGCCTCGGCCAGCCGCCGCCGAAAGCCCCACAACACCGCCCCAGGCTGGCGACCACGGCGTAGAGCCCCGTCTCATCAAAATAGGCCGCGGTGAAGGCGGGGTCACACTGGGGCAAAAAGCGCCAGGGGCCATAATCGAAGCTCTCGCCGCTGATGTTCAGGTTGTCGGTGTTGAGCACACCATGCACAAACCCCGAGGTCATCCACCCCGCGGCGGTGTCCGCCAAGGCACGGGCGACGGCCTCCAAGAACGCGCCGGGCAGATCGTTCGTGTCGCCGAGCTGGGGGTGGTAGAGCCGCGCGGCGTGCTCCAAGAGGCGCCCCAACCCCACACGGTCGCCCAGGCTGCCGAGCCGCTGGAAGCTGCCGATGCGGACGTGCCCATGGGACAGCCGCACCATGACCCCGGCCCGGGTGGGCGAGGGCTCGTCGTAACGCACCAACGACTCACCGGTCTCTATCAGCGAGAGGATCTTGCAGGTCTCGCCCCCGTGGGCCTCCAAGAGTGAGGCCGCGAGCACCTCTCGCACGCCGCCCTGCAGGGTGAGCCGACCGTCTCCCCCACGAGACCACGGCGTCTCACCGCTGCCTTTGGTGCCCAGGTCCAGAAGCTGGCCGGTGTCCTCGGCCCGGAGCTGGGCGAACAAGAAGCCGCGACCATCCCCCAAGTCTCGGTTGTAATGCCGAAACTGGTGGCCGTGGTAACGGAGGGCCAGCGGTGTGGGGAGGTTCTGCGGCAGGGGCTCAAACCGGCCCAGGTGCGCCGCCCACTCCTCATCACTCAGGCCATCCAGGCCCACACGCGCCGCGTGGCGCTGATCTCTGTGTCGAATCGTGAGCTTGGGGAACCGCGCGGGCTCGACCTCATCGGCGATGAAGTCGGCGAGCTGGAGGATCTGCGGGTCGGGCCTATACCGCGCGGTGAGCGGCATCAGGGGTGCGTGACGTTGACGACGGTGTTGGGCTTCACGAATCGTTTGGTGACCGTCTCCCCGTCGGGCCAGGTGACGGTGACAATGATTCGTTTGCTCGCCCCCACACCAAACACCCCGGCGAGGTTGCCGTTGGAGCGCCAACCCGGGGAGGGGTTCGAGAGCCGCGACTGTTTTGGCGCCGCGTCAGGCGCGACGGTGACCACCGCGGAGAGGGAGCGAGCCTTGCCGCCCGCGTCAAACACCCGCACCTCGACCCACTGCCCGCCGCCGCCGGGGTTCTGCCAAGACACGGCCTCTCCGGCGAGGGTCTTGGTGTGGTGACCATTAAACACGATCGTGTCGCCGTAGCGGTCGCCGTTGAGGTCGGTCACGACGCCGACGTGGCCCTCCAGCGGGGCCTCCTCGGGGGGCATCGCCCAGACCGGCGCCAGAACAAACTCCCCTCCCCCTTTGTTGTCGAGCAAGAAGTCGGGGCCGTTTGTGACGTCGCCGGGGCTGAACCCGGTGATCAGCAGCAGATCCAGGTCGCCGTCGAGATCGCGGTCGAAGGGCAGCACCCCCTCGGTGTTGTAGCCCTGAATCTCTGGCGGCAACGAGTACGGCGCAGGCCGGAACGCCCCGGTGCCGTCATTGATGAGCAGCACGTCGCCGACGTCAAGCTCCTTCTTCACGGGGTCGATGTCGGCGCTGATCAGCTTGGGGACGGCGTCGGAGTCTTTGCAGGCCAAGCCCAGAAACAGGCCCCCCTGCATGCCGACGGCCTCGATGTGCAGCAGGCGCTGCTCGACGTCTACCCAGCCGTAGAGCCCCGTCTCACCCTCGGGGCGGCTGCCGAACCGTTCGCTGGCGAGCATACGGCCCTGCACCTTGATCGGGCCGTCCATGGTGAGCAGCTCAAGCTCGGCGCCATCGGCGGTGCCCTGCAGGCGCACCTGCACGGCGTTACAGCCTTTGGGCAGCTTCCAGATGACCTCGTCGCGGTCTTGTTTGTTGAGGTGGAGCTGGGCGTAACCATCCCGAGCGGCGTCCCAGGCGTCCCAGGCGCGGGCGAGCCAGAGGTCATCGTCGCCGTCGTTGTCGACGTCAAACAGCGCGAAGTCGCGCACCCGGGACTGATCGGGCTGGGTCTGCGCGGGCTCAAATCGACCATCGGGGCCCTGCAGGAGCACCTGGGCCTTGTTGTCCATGAGCCGCACGAGGTCGAGGCGCCCATCGCCGTTGAGATCACCGAAGCTGCCCCCCACGGAGTCCCCGGACGGGCTGAGCCCCCGGGCCTCGGCCTCGTCTGTCCAGCGCCCGTTGGCGTCGCGGAACAGGAGCATGTCGGGGCTGGGATCGCCCACGGCGGGGAAATACAGCTCCGCGTCGCCGTCGCCGTCGAGGTCGACACAAGACACGCCGCGCATTCGGGCGCCGCCGGTCACCCCAAAGAGGTCGGGGCCGAGGTTCACCCACTTGCCGTCGATACGCTCCCAGAGCTCGGCGGGGTTTCCGCCGCGGCCGCGGGCGCCGCCCGAGGCGACGATGAGCTCAAAGTCGCCGTCGCGGTCGACGTCACAGGCCGTCATGCCGTGGCGATCGGCGGTCTGCTCACCCCAAGGGCTGTCTTGGGCGGCGGTGAAGCGCTGGTCTGCGCCCATACGACCGTAATACATCGGCGCGTGCGTCACCGTGGCGAGCTCGATGAGGCCGTCCCCGTCGAGGTCTAAGGCCAGCGCGGCCCACGCCGGGGTGTCGCGCGGGACACCCCAGGCGGCCTCCACATCTTGGGGAGCGTTGGGCTCGACCGCGACGGCGAGCCCAATCCAGGTGAACCACAGTGACATGAGATGAATCAGGACCCGTCGCAGAGCAGCCAGGGCCAGTCGGCCTCATTGTTGGTGGTGTCACACTCGTCGTAGGAGGAGTCCACGGACGCGACCACCACCAAGGTGACACCTGCTGCGGTCAAATAATCCCCGTAGGTGAACGCCAGCTCGGTGGAGGGCCCGGCCTCCATGTCGCCCACCTCGTAGGGGTAGACGTCGCTCGTGAGCAAGGTGCGGTCTCCGGCGCCGTTGACGGCGTAGAGATCGAGGGTGATCATGCCCGCGGCGACGCCCTGGGTGCCGGTGTTGGACACCTGCACAGAGAGCCGCACCACAGAGAAGTCTTCGCAGCCAGACTCACACAGATCGAGGATCTCCACCAGCACGTCGGGTTTGGGCGGCAGGCCCGGGCGACCACGATACAGCTCGCTGTCGGTCCAGTAGTGGGCGTCCTCGGGCAAGGGCAGCGTGCTGTCGGGGTTGATGTTGGTGGAGGCGTAGTCGTGAGACTGCCAGAACGGCCCGCCCGGCGCCCAGAGCTTGTTGGGGTGGGAGAACGCGCGTAACCCCGCCCAGTCGGACTCGTTGTCGAGGTTGCTCGACACGAGCAGAATGTCGGCGGAGCCGTCGGGGCCGGTGCCATCGGGGCCCGTGACGTCGGCTACGGTGGGGTACTCAAACTGTGTGCCTGAGGCGTGGCTGGCGTTCTCATAGTTGACCGCGCCGGTGTCGCCGTCGAAGATCCACAAGGTCTCGGTGTCGGCGTAGATGACCTCGTAGGTCTGGTCATTGTCGAAGTCAAACGCCGAGCAGGCCGCGAAGCCGTTGGAGTCCGCCACCGACGCGGTCCAGTTGACCGTGCCGTCTAGCTCGATGTTGTAGAGGAGCGAGCCCGCGGTGAAAGACATCTCCGGGTCGCCGTCGCCGTCAAAGTCGGCCACGCAGGGCGGGCCCATCACAGAGCCGCCGTAGTTGCGCGCGGCGAGGGCGGTGCCGTCGGTGTCAAACAGCGAATAACGACCGTTGCCGATCATCGCCACCTCCCCCTCGGGGTCGGTGTCGCCTTGCACAATCGCCGAGAACTGGCCACGCGAGGCCTCGATGGCGCCGTCGGTGTCCCACAAGGGGGTGCCGTCATAAGCGAAGACGGTGTCTCCCATCACGATCTCTTGGAAGCCGTCGAGGTCGATGTCGCCCACAGTGGGGATCGAGACGTCGATGCCCGCCGTCCAGCTCAGGGTGGCCAAGGTCTCGCCGGTGAGGGCGTTGAGCACCAGATTGTGCGCGATGATCTCCGCGATGCCGTTGCCGTCGAGATCGGCCACGATGGGCTGCACCAGGGTGCCGTTGGTGATCTCCAAGAAGCCCTTCTCGGTGAGCGCCTCACGCTCGGCTTCCGTCGGCCACAGCTCCGCCGCCGCCGTCTCAATCGCGTTCGGGGGCTCGTCTAGCCCGGCCGCGCGGTTGACCTGCACATGGAAAAACGGCGTCGGCACGCCCTCCGGTTACAGGGTGGTGCGGGCGATGGTGATGGTCTCAAGGCTGCCGTCACCGTCCACATCAGCGACGGCGTTGCCGCCATAATCGTAGCGGTTATCGACGTCGTACTCTTGGTTGTCTTCTGGGGTCTCGTCGAGGCCCATGAACAAGAACAGATCGGGGATGGTTGGGCTGCTGAGGACAAGATGCCCGGTGAAGAAGGCGTAGGGGTTGTCCTCGACGGTGACCGCGCCGTCGCCGTTCGTGTCGTACAGCGCCGCGGCCAAGGGCGCGGTGTGGCTGGGCGCGAGCAGGCCGATGACAAAGTCGGTCGGGTCGAAGGGATCGTAGGTGCGGTCAAACATGACCCGCACCTCGGGGTTCCAGAAGTCGGCGTCCCGGGTGATGGGCCCACCGCCGCAGGTGGGGGTGCCCGAGAGCGGGCCGCCGGGGGACGAGTCGACCTCACAGTCGCCGTCTACACAGTCGCCGATGCCGTCGTTGTCACGATCGTCGAAGCCCTCGTCGATGCGACCGTCGCCGTTGTTGTCGAGGCCGTCGCAGATCTCCTCCGCCGCCTCACAGTTGGGCACGCCGTCGCCGTCGGGGTCGGGGAAGCCGTTGTCGATGACGCCGTCGCAGTCGTTGTCGACGCCGTCACAGAGCTCCGGGCCGCAGGGGCTGTTGGTGTCGGGGGGGATCTCCAAGCCTTCACAGGGCTCGGGCAAGGCCCCGCAGCCGCCGACGACGAACAGCGCCGGGGCGAAGAACAGGGCGATGAGAGAGGCGCGAGAGGCGGTGGCGGTCATGGGCTGGCCCCTTCGTTGGTGGTCGGAGGCGGCGCGTCGGTGGGCTGACCTTCGGCGGCCTGGCGCGCGCGCTCGGCCTCTTCAGCCTCACGAGCGGCCTTCAAGCCGACGGTGTCGAGGATGACGAACTGAACGCGGCGGTTCTTGGCGCGGCCTGCGGCGGTGGAGTTGGAGGCGATGGGCTTGGCCTCACCATAGCCGACAGGCTTGAGGATCTCGACGGTGACACCCTTGGACGCGAGGTACTTGACCACGCTGTTCACGCGGCGCTGGGAGAGATCCTGGTTGTAGGCGTCGTTGCCTTTGCTGTCGGTGTGGCCCTGAACCTCGATGAGGAGGATCTCGGGGTGGTAGAGGATGGTGTTGGCCACCTCGTCCAGAAGCGGCAGCGACTCGGCCTTGATCGTGTCTTTGTCGAAGTCGAAGTTCACCTGCTCCAGGATGATGATCTCTTTCTCGGTGTACTCGACCTTCGTGGGGTTCAGCAGGATCTCGATGACGATGAGTGAGGTCTCGCCAGGGTTGATCGTGAAGTCGCGGCGCTCGGTGCCGAAGGAGTCGGCGGTGACGATGGCGCGCCACTGGCCCGGCGGCAGCTCAAAGAGCTCCTCGCCGTCGTCGCCGAGCTGCTGCGGCGAGACGTTCTTGGGCCCGTCAAACCGCACGGCGGAGTCGACGATGGCGCCCTTGTTGCTGCGGGTGATGACCTTCACCCGGCCCGGCATCCACTCCAAGGCGACGGTGACCTCGTTGAGGCCCTCGACCAGGGTGAGGTCGGACACCGTCTCGCTGATCATGTACGGCGCGCCGACGGTGAGCACCGGGGAGGTGCCGGGCATGAGCTCCTCGAGGGTGAGCTGGCCGTTGCCATCGACGGGGAAGGTCTCGCCGTCTACCTCGACCGTGGCCGAGCTGAGGCGGTTGCCTTCGGGATCCTCGACGGTGACGACGAGGGTAGACATCACGTCGGGGCAGCCGTCGTCGTCCTTGTAGCCGTTGAAGTCTTCAGGGCCCAAGGGGCAGAGGTCGATGACGTCTACGAGGCCGTCGAGATCGGTGTCTTTCTCGGGAGGCGGGCCCGCGTGGTAACCGATGCCCGCGAACACGCGGAACTGCGCCGCCGTGGCGCCGCGGGTGTAGGGCAGGGCGACGCCGCCCGTCCAGTACAGGCCGTTTGAGTAGCTGCCGCGGCCGCTGAGGATGGTCTCGCCGGGCGTCTCGGTGAAACGTACGTCGTTGCCGAACAGCGTCGGCCGGAGGTTGACCTCCATTCGTGCGGCGTACTCGTCGTTGATCATGTAGGCGCCGCCGACCGCCGCGAGGAAGCGGGAGCCGCCGGTGAGGTTGTAATACTCGACGCGCTGGGTGCCCTCGAAGCCGAGGTTGCCGGTGAGGTGGAAGTTGGTCGTGGTGACGCCCGAGGCCAAGAGCAAGCCGCCGCCGACGCCGGGGGCGCCTAAGAAGCGGTCGAGGTTGCCGCTGGGGAGGTCCAAGAAGGGGATCACCGTGAAGCCGAAGCCCTGAACGCCGGGCTCGGGGGCGAGCACGGAGACCGGCGCGGCGATGCGCAGGTCGCCCAAGGCGGCGCCCGCGACGCCCTCGGGGCCGATGGACGTGAACCACACCGGCATCGCGGCGGTGAACGCGAAGCGGGGGTTCGCGCCGAACTGCACGCCGAGGTTGGCGCCGAAGAGGTTGTCGACGAGGGGCAGCATCGTGCGCTCCTCACCGACGTACTGGTGCAGCACCAGGGGCTTCTCGGCGTACTCAAACACCGCCTGGGCGCCGAAGGTGAGCGGCGTGTACGCCTCGGGGCGCCAGGTGCTCATCAGGTCCATCGGGTGACCGTCGTCGGGGACGAGGGTGAACCCGTGGGCGTTGTAAGCGTTGGCCGGGGCGTCTTGGGCCAAGGCGGGGCTCAGCGCCGCGGCGAGGATCAGCAGGGGGGACAGCACGTTTCGACCTCAGGCATCAGCGGTGGCGACGTTTTAGCGACGCCGACGGGTGAGGAGGGCGGCTCCGGCCAAGGCCAGCGCGGTGAGCCCCGTCATGGGGGAAGGCAGGCCAGCGCAGCCGAGGCCGCCCTGGACCCATGCGACCGCGGCGCAGAAGTCGATGCCGTCGCAGTCTTGATCGATGCCGTCGTCTTCGATCTCGTCTGCGCCGGGGTGAACGCTGGCGTCGCCGTCGTCGCAGTCGTCTCCGCCGCAGGACAAGGCGGTGAAGCCGTCGTTGTCGAGGTCGCAGGCGGCGGTCTGATCAGCGCCGGAGCAGTCTTGATCGACGCCGTCGTCGATCACCTCTTCGACGTAGGGGTGGATGTTGGGGTCGGCGTCGTCGCAGTCGGTGCCGACGACGGGGTTGCCGTTGACGTCTTCGCCGTCGGGGCACTCGACGGAGAGGAAGCCGTCGCCGTCTACGTCGCAGAGGTCGTAGCCGTCGCAGTCTTGGTCGATCCCGTCGTAGGGGATCTCCGTGGCGCCGGGGAACGAGTCTGGATCGGCGTCGTCGCAGTCGATCTCGGCGCCGGTCTGGCAGTCGCGGTTGATGGAGCCGTCTTCGTCGGCGTCCTCACCGCACTCCGCCGGAGGGCTCACCGGCCCGGAGGAGGAGCCGCCCGCGAAGGCTGCTCCGCTCAGCATGAAGAGAAGAATGAATCGGCTCATGCTCCGCTCGCCTCCCTTCGCTGTGGGTGACGCGAGTGCGCCAGCCGACACGAGCGTGGATACGGAGCAGCATACCCCATGACGGGGGCCGATGGGAGGTCATCTCCCCGCGGAGCCCCGGTCAACGACCAAAGAGGGCCTCGCAGTCGGCCAACACGTCGCCGGGGTGGGTGCCGGTGTCGATGGCGCCGACGTACTCCAGCAGCAGGCGGCCCTCGGCGTCGAGGAGCATCGTGATCCGCGACGGGCTCGGCTGATCCACCCGCTTGGCCGCCCCGTAGGTCATCGCCAAGGTGCGGTCGGTGTCGGTCCACAGCTCATAGGTGAAGCTCTGGTCGACCGCCCAGGCCTGCATGTCTTCAGGCGGGTTGAAGCCGACGCCGACGATCTGCACCCCCAAGGCGTCAAAATGGGACTGGAGCTCGCGGTATCCGCAGCCCTCGATGGTGCATCCCGGCGTGTCGGCGCTGGGGAAAAACCACATCACCGTGGGCTGGCCGAGGAGATTGCGCGGGCGCGGGCGGCGCCGTCGCGGTTCTGGGCGGTGAACTCGGGGGCGTCGATGGCCGCCTCGGGCGGGGTGCCGATGAGCTTCGGCGCCGCGGTGTCCGTGGCCGTGTCGGTGGCGGTGTCGGCGGCGGTGTCGCTGGCCGTGTCGTCCGTGGCGGGGCCGGAGTCTTTGGGCGTCGGCTCAGCGCAGCCGGTGAAGAACGAGAGGGCGGCGACGAGCAGCGTCATGGGGGGTACTCCTGGGGCTTGAGGATGGATAGCCGCCAGATTCAAGGCCGCGCAGCATCGTCACAGAATCGTCACTTCAAGCCCAAAAGGGACCGAGTACCCATGAGGAGCGGACACGCACGCCATGGAGTCGTGCACGTTCGCTGCGCTCGCCAGCCCAGGAGGCCTCAATGACCTACGACACCACCGCCCACGGTCTCGATCCCGTTGTGCTGGTCGTCGGCGGTCGCGCCTCTTGCGACCAGCCGCGCCGCTCCCAGCGCTCCTGCTGACGTTCGTGAGCTGAGCCGCCCCCCGGCTCGCCCTCACCGCTGAGATCACGCGCTCGCCGCGTGCTCGCGTCCCCGACGCGGGGCGTCACGTCTTGGCGCCCTCTCAACCCGCGCCTGTTCACCCCATTCCCCGCGCCCTCGGCGTGGGCCTCAACCCGTAAAGGATCCTGAGGTGAAAAATGTCTCCCGCTCTGGAGCGCACGCTCCCAAAGATGTCCGACGCCAAAGACGTGATGCGCCTCGCCTGGCCCGTCATGGTCTCGCGTCTCTCCACCATGGTCATGCTCACCGCCGACACGCTGTTTCTCGCGAAGCTGGGGACGGCGCCGCTGGCGGCGATGGGTGTGGCGCTCCCCGCCTCGTTTGTGCCCATCGCCGCCGCGACCGGGGCGGTGGGTGGGCTACGAGCCCTCGTGGCCTCCTCCGTCGGCGCAAGAGACGACGCCCGGGTCAAGCTCTTGGGCTGGCAGGCGATCTGGATCGGCCTGGGCTTGGGCACCCTCGCGGCGATCTTGGGGCTGTTCGCGGAGCCGATCTTTGATGTGGTCGGCGGCGGCACAAACGCCGCGGAGCTCGCCGCGGACTACTTCCGGGTGCGGATGTTCGGAGGCCCCGTAGAGCTCCTGTTCATCGCCCTGGCGGGGTGGTTTCAGGGCAAAGGGGAGACCCGCACCCCGATGCTCGCCGCGCTCATCGCCAACGGCCTCAACATCCCCCTCGACGCGATGTTCATCTTCGGGTTTGGGCCGATCCCGGCGATGGGCGTGGCCGGCGCGGCCTGGGGCTCGGTGTTCGCCTTGACCGTAGGCCTGGGCCTGCTGTTGTGGCGCGCGAAGGAGCTGTTTGAGGAGCCCAGAGGCCCCGACCCCGCCACCTTGCGGGCCGTGCTCTCCATCGGCGGGCCGATGAGCCTACAAGAGGGCCTCGACGTGCTGAGCTGGAGCCTGTTCACCATGGCGCTCGCGCGCCTGGGAGACAGCGCCATGGCCGCCCACGTCATCGTCATCCGCATCGCGAGCCTGAGCTTTTTGCCTGGGCGCGCCATCGGCGACGCGACTTCAGTGCTGATGGGGCAACACATCGGCGCCCGGACCCCTCGGGCGGCGGTGCGCTCCTTACGCGCCGGGGTGGGGCTCACCTTGTTGATCATGCTGACCTTAGGCACCACCTTCGTGGTGATGCCGGGGCCGTTCTTGGCGCTGTTCTCGCCCACCGCTGAAGTGGACCTCATCGCGCGCCAGCTCTTCTGGGTGGCCGCGGTGCTCCTGGTCTTTGACGCCTTCGCGATGCCGGGGCTCTCGGCGCTGCAAGGCGTCGGAGACACCCGCTTCACGCTGTTCGCGGTGCTCGCGCCGTGCTGGCTCGTGAAGCTGCCCTTGGGCTTCGCCTTGGCCCACACCGCGGGGTTAGGAGCGATGGGCGCCTGGATCGGGCTCACCGCTGAGGTGGTCACCATCGCGATCTTGGCGATGTGGCGGCTTCAGTCGGGGGCCTGGTTACGGTCGGCCCGGCGCCTGGCGGCGGCCTAATTTGAGCGTCACGACCCCCGGCCATCGTTGACGGCGGCCGGGGCGTCGGGGCCTACTTGGCCTTGAAGCTCCACGCGACCTTGAGCTCGTCGGGCAGCTTGTCGAGCTCGGCGGCCTTGGACGGGTCCAGGATGCCCTGGGCGTGGAAGGCGTAGACGCCGTCTTCTTTGGGCAAGGTGAAGGTGATGAGGTAGTCGTCTTTGGACTGAAGGCGATCGACCTCAAAATCGACGTCGGCGTCGGCCACCCACAGGTTCAGGCCCACGGACACCGGGCCGAGCAGGCCGGTCATCTCGGTGGACTCGACGAAGCGCAGCTTGCTCAGGCGCAGGTTCTGGCGGGAGATCTCCTCTTTGGAGAGCTTGGTGTTGAACACCACCCGCACCGGGCCTTGGTTGAGCGGGATCTGCACCGTGGGGGAGTCTTGCAGGCCGTGGACGTTCGTCATCTCGGTGCCGACGGCCTTGATCACCGCGGGCTCGAGCTTCATGTAGGGGCCTTTGGCGCCCACGGCGTAGAAGCCGACGTCTTCAGGCTCGGGGTAGAGCTTCAAGGTGACCGGCGGGATGTCGTCTTGGTCTTCGAGGATCTCAAAGCGGGAGAGCTCTTTGATGTAGCCGTCTTTTCCGGCGAGCACGAAGATCTCACCGACCTCGGCCACGACCATGGCGTTGCCGCTGGAGTCGGTGGTGTAGCGGTCGAGCTGGCCCTCGCGGTACACCGTGGCGCCCTCGATGGGCTTGGACCAGATGTCCTGGACCTGAACCTTGACCTCGGGGGGGCCGCCACAAGCGGCCAGCAGGAACAGCAGCGCGGTGGACATGATTCACCTGGTGACGCGAGAACAGGGAGACGAGGGGTAACCTGCCCATCGTAAATCGGCGCGGGTCATCAAGAGGATGAGCCTAGGATCGGTCAGGAAGATGATCACCCCCCCAAAGACGGGGCCGGCTCACGCCGACATCGCCCGGCGGAGGGCGCTGAGGTAGCTGCCCTGCACCTCGTGGTAACCCTTGACGCCGTGGGCCCGGCACAGCGCCCGCACCTTGGGGAGGTTGTAGTGGGGCACGGTCATATAGAGGTGGTGGCAGCAGTGGTAGTTGAACAGGAACGGCGAGAAGATCACCCGCTCGATCACGTTGGGCACGATGTCTACGGTGGGGATGCGGGGCCCGGAGATCGCCCCCGGCGACTCGTCGTTGATCAGCAAGGCCAGGCCGTGCTCGATGAGGATGCGGCTGCGGTTGAGGAACACCGCCACGGTGAACAGCGGCCCCGTCCACAAGAGCGCGTAGCCGCCCACCAGAAGCGCCGCGGTCTGGGCGAGGGGGGCCAAGGCGAAGGACGTGGGCACGAGCGCCACGCCGAGGTTCTGGGAGAGCACCGCCGCCGCGCTCGCCATGATCGTGAGCTGGGCGAGGATGACGTAGAGCGTGTGCATTCGGCGCTGGCGCACCTCGTCGGGCCGCTGCTCCCGCAGGGTGCCATAGCCCCCGGTGCCCTTCTGGCGGATCTTGACGAGGATCTCCACGAGGGTGCCCAGCGTCCAGACGGCGATCCGCCGGGCGCCTCTGGGGGTCTTGATGATCCCGCCGTAGATGTGGCCGTCGGGGTCTTCCTCGAGGGTGCGGGCGCGGTGGTGGTCGAGGTGCTGCAGGCGGTAGGCCGCGAAGTTCACGCCCACGAGGGCCTGGCCAAACACGCCGAGGAGCTCGTTGAGCCACAGCGGGAAACACAAGGTCTTGTGGACGGCCTCGTGGCCGCTGATCACCACCCGGTACTGCAAGATGCCCAGGGGCACCCAGACCAGCGCGAAGATCCAGGGGGTGTGGAAAAACGCCGGGCTCACAAAGAGCGCCACGAGCAGGGCGTAGGCCAAGGCCAAGCCGGGCAACGCGACGTTGACCTCTTCTTTGCGCAGCGCCGCGAGGGCGCCGTCTAGCTCAGCGGTGGCCACGCTCATCCTGTCGCTCCACGTCGATCACTCGGCTCTCACCTTGGGCCAACGATAGCAGGATCTTGCGCACCCGCTCGCCGTGCTCGTGCAGGCGGCCCGGCCACAGGCGTAAGGTGCCGTCCCAGGGCGCGCCGTTGAGCTGGGCCCCCGCCGGGGCGTGCTCCATCATCACCCGGGCGTGCAGCGCCATCGGCCCATGGGCGTGATCCCACGCCGCCTGCAGCCGGTGGTAAGGGCAGCGCAGGGCCCCGACGAGGCGGTAGGGCTCTCGATAGGCCCAGGCGGCGTCATCTTCAGGGCTCAGGTGGCGCAGCTCCGCGCCGAGCGGGTCGCTCAGGAGGCCTTGGGGGCGGCCTGGGCTCATCGAGCGGCGGTCAGACGGGCCCTCACCGTCCACAAAAAACGCGGGATCCGTCGTCTTGAGCGCGAGCAGGGGCGCGACGAGGCCGCCGGAGAAGGTCAACCAGCCCACACGCCCGGCGGCTCTGGCGGCGTGGCCAAACAGGGCCTCGGCCTCCTCCACATGCTGGGGGTTGCCCGGGGCCAGAAACGTCTCTCCGCGGCTGCGGCCCGTGCCGCGGCGATCCCAGGCCCAGATCGTGACGCCGGGCAGATCCGTGGGGCGCAGGCCGAAGGGGCCGAGGCGCATCATCCGCCCGCCGAAGACCCCCGCGTGGGAGAGCACGATGGCGACCTCCGCCTCCTCTGGGCCATACCGCACGGCGTCGATGTCCCGGCTCCCCACCCGCAGGGTGAGGGGCACGCCGCCGTCCTCTCGCTCGGCCTGGGCCGCCGGGCGCTGTCGGCGAAGCTCGGCCACCCGCGCGCGCAGCGCCCGCGCCGGGGCCAAGGCCGGGATGAGCGGGCGAAGATCGGGGCGAAGGCGCTCCCGGAGCTTGTTGGGCACGTCATGGCGAAGGCCGCGGGGATCAAGACGCCAGAGCCCCTCCCCCACCGGCCCCGCCGCGGGCAAGGCGCCCTCGACGGCCTCCCAGGCGGCGTGAACCTCCAAGGCCGTCACCGGGCGCACGGGGCGTTTGGCCGCGGCGGCGAGGTAGTCCCCAAAGGCCTGAAGGCTGACCTCGTTGGGCCGCAGATCTTCCCAGGCGGTGCCGAGCTGGTGCTCGTGCAGGGGCACCCCGAAGGTGGTGACCGGGTGAGGCCGCG
>JADKFE010000069.1 GCA_016717595.1 Deltaproteobacteria bacterium
ACGCCCCAGCAGGAACCAAACTCCGCATAGACTGTCCCCGCACTCGCTCACCGAGGACAATCTTATGCTGCCCACCTTGCTGCTCACCCTGGCCTGCCGCGCCCCCGCCGGGCCGCCCCCCATCCCTGACCCCGCCCCGGCCCTTGAGCTCTCCGCCACCTTGGCCGAAGACATGGGCGGCGAGGGCCTGGGATTTGTCCACGCCTCCTCCGCCAACGGGCGTCTGGTGGTGATGCGCCGCTGGGCGCCCGGCGTGACGCCCAGCTTCGGCCACCACGGCGAGGCCTCCCCGAGCCGGAGCTGGTGCTGCTCGACCTGCGGGCCGGGGCCGAAGCGTGTCTTGGATGGATCGTGGACGTCAGCGCCGACCGCCGCCACCTGCTCGTGCTGGACGAGGGCCGCATGTGGAGGGTGGACGCCGAGACCGGGGACTGGGAGGGCCTGGACGCCGACACGGAGGACGACGGCAACGCCTGCTTGCCCCCCCGCGGCGCGAGCTTCTGGTCCTCGGGCCGCCACCTCGCCGTCATCGAGCCCGACGCCCAGGCGCTGAGCGTGCGTGATCTCTCCAGCGGTCAAACGCGACGTTTTCCCGCCGAGGGCCGCGTCTGGCGCGGCGGCGCCCTGCCCGATGGGGAGGGCGCCTGGCTCATGGAGGTGACGGGGGCCAGGGACTGGCCGTACAAAACACCTCCTGCGCCTGCTGGTGGTGCAATCGTTTCGCCCTGTCCTATGGCATGTACGGCTGGGGAGGGCGGGAGTGGACGCTGGTGGCCGTGGACGCCCAGGGCGCTCGCACGCCCCTGGAGTCGCTGCCCGAGGGCGACGCCACGGCCTGGCACGGCCCCAGCGCGGACGGCTGCGCCCTCACCCCCGCCGCCCCCGAGGACGAGCGCTATGGCCTGGCCCCCGGCCCCTGGCGCTGGGTGTGTGAGGGGTGAGCGCGGCACCACAAGGCCGCCCGCGCCGTCGCCGTGATCACGCCGTGGACGGCGACCTCCTCGATGACGGCCTCACCGCCCGGTGCCGGAAGGTGCATCGTGAGGAGCTCACCACGCGGTCTGGATGGCCGGAATCGATGAACGGCCGAGCGCGCCCCGAGCCACCCAATCGCCCCCATCCCAACTCAGCCCGCAGCCCCCGCCCGCAGAACCCCCCGGGCCCGCATCAGCGCGAAGCCCAGCAGGTTCAGCCCCCGCCACTCCAGGGGGCTCTTCGCGCGGGGGTCCGAGGCCGCCAGGCCGATGCCCCAGATCGTGTCCGATGGGCTCGCCTCGATCAGCACGCTGTCCCCGGTGCTCAGCAGGTACGCCAGCCGCGCTGGGTCTTGCCCAAACTTGGCGACGTTCACCGAGGTGACGAGGGCCTCACGCGCCGCCTCCCAGCGCTCTGTGTCAAATCCACGCACCTTACGCCCCAGGCGTTTGGCCACGTCTGGCGCCGAGGTGGCGAGGATCTTCTCGGCGATCTCGGCATCGCCGAACAGTCGCGCCTTGCCGAGCATCATGCCGTGCTCGGCGCTGGGCAGGGTGAGGCCCTCCCAGGTGAAGGTGCAGGGCCACCACTGCGAGAGCATGTGGGGGCCGGAGGACTCGCCCGGTTGGGCGTGATGGCCCCAGAAGTGCAGCAGGGGCAGGCGCTCGCCGCGGGACCAGCGGTCGCGGAGCTCGTGGATGTTCTCGGGGGTCGTGGGCATTGGGGGTTCCCGGTCAGTCGTCGTCGATGGGGCCGTCGCGTTTGGCGAGCTCGTGCTTGGGCGCGCGGAGAGAGGCCAAGAACACCTCACCCACGGCGCCCAGCGCGGCGCGGGTGTCGGCCAGGGCGGGATCGTCGTGGAGGTTGTGCTCCTCAAACGGGTCTTCTTGCAGGTCGTACAGCTCACCGAAGGGCTCATCGGCGCCGAAACGACCGCGGTACACGTTCAGCTTGTGCCGAGGGCTGCGCACCATCAGGGCGTCGGGGGCCACGCCGTCGGGGCGCGCACCCTCTACAGAGAAGGTGTGGTCGGGGCCCGGGCGCTCGCCGCGGAAGGTGGCGCTGAGGTCTTGGCCCGAGGCGCCCTCCCGCAGGGGCTCACCCACCAGCCCGGCGATGGTGGGCAGGAGGTCCACCTGATTCACCAGCGCGTCGTTGACGGCGCCCGCGGGCAGCACCCCCGGCCAGCGGGCGATGAGCGGGATGCGCGCGGCGCCATCAAACAAGAGGCTCTTCAACCACATGCCCTTGTCTCCGGCCATCTCCCCGTGGTCGGCGTGGTAAACCACCAGGGTGTCCTCCCGAAGGCCCTGCTCGTCGAGCTCATCCAAGAGCCTGCCGACGTTCTCGTCCAGCCAGCCCAAGGCCCCGGCGTAGCGGGCCAACAGCACGCGGTGATCGTCGGGGGTGAGCGCGCCCCAGCCCTGGCGCTCAAACCGCTGAAGCGCGAAGGGGTTGTTCAGCAGGGCCTGGCCGTCTGTGCGGGGCGGCGGGATGTCTTTGGGGTCGAAGTGGTGATACCACTTTGTCGGGATCGTCCAGGGGTAGTGCGGCTGCAAGAACGAGGCGAACAAGAAGAACGGTCGTTTGTGCTTTTTGCGCAAGAACCGCAGCGACTCTTGAAGCACGGCCTCATCGGGCACCAAGGACACGTCGTCCAAGGCCGCGCCCCAGAGCTTGCCGCCGGGGGTGCGGGAGAAGGCGCCTTGGTCGGCCTCGACAAGCTGGCCCGGGGCGTCGCGCTTCTTCTTGAGGGCCCGGCGGATCTCGCCGATGTGGTCCTCGCCCATGCCCGTCTCTGGGCGAGACTCAAAGCCGTAGTCGCCGTTTGTGTTGGTGTGCAGCTTGCCCACACACACCGTGTCGTAGCCGCGCTCGGCGAAGGCGTGGATGAGCGTGCGGCTGGACTCATGCAAGATGTAGTTGTTGTGGAGCTGGCCGTGCTCTGGGGGGTACAGGCCCGTGAGCACGCTCGCCCGGGCCGGGGCGCAGACCGGGGCGGCGGCGTAGGCCTTTGGAAACCGGACCCCCTCTCGGGCGAGGCGGTCTAGGCGCGGCGTGAAGGCGAAGGGGTGGCCCTCAGCGCCCAAGAAGTCGGCGCGGTGCTCATCGGCGCAGATGAGCAGGACGTTCTTGCCTTGAGAAGACGCCACCTTGGCCGCGGCCAAGGCCGTGAGCCCCGCCGTGGCGGCGCCGCCGATGAGCAGGCGGCGGCGGGTGAGGGGAGAGAGCGACGACATGCAGAGAGCATAGCCCACGCGGCCGGGCAAACCTCAGTAGAACTTCACGGCGGGCGGGGTGCCCCGGGCCTCGGCCCAGGTGAGGCGGAGCACACGCAGGCCGTGGGTGACGCCGCCCAGGCCCCGGTGCAGCTCGACGCCGCCGTCCCGGGCGGACATCGGCACGGGGAGCTCCGCGATCACCAGCCCCGCGCGCCACGCCCGGGCGAGCACGTTCGTGTCCGCGACCTCAGCGGGGAAGTCCGTGGCGAAGAACGACACGGCCTTGGGCGAGAGCGCCATGAGCCCCGAGGTGGTGTCGCGCACCTTGAGGCCGGTGAGGGCCGTGAGCCAGGCCGAGAGTGTGGTCATGCCCAGGCGGCGCAAGGGAGGGATCGCGTAGCCCGGATCTCCGAGGAGTCGGCTTCCGATCACAAGATCCGCGTGATCCAGGGCGGCGGCCAAGGCGGGGATCGCCGCGGCGGGGTGCTGGCCGTCGGCGTCGAGCTGCACCAGGGCTTGGCCGCGCAGGTGCGCGTAGCCCCGCGCCAAGGCTCGGGCGTAGCCGGGCTCGGAGGAGATCACCTCGGCGCCAGCGTCCTGAGCGCGCTCCGCGGTGTCGTCCGCGCAGCCGTTCACCACCACGACCACCCGCTCAGCGTGCGCCAGCGCGGCGCGGACCACGGCCCCGACGCGGGGGCCCTCGTTGCGGGCGGGGATCAGGGCGACCATCGTGGCCCCCTAACGAGGGAGATCTTCGCGGGCGAGGCCGCCTTTTTATTGCGAGCGCGTCATAGTTGCGCTACCCAAGGGGCGCCACTTTCAGCACAGGGAAGGAACCCTCATGGGACTCTGGGACTTCATCACGAGCCTCTTCGGCGGCGGCGCCAAGATGGATCTTCAGCTCGACGCCAGCGAGGTGCCCGTCGGCGGCATCCTCTCCGGCAAAGCCATCCTCATCGGCGCTAGCAAGGACTACCCCGTCACCAGCGTGAAGGTCCAGCTCGTCTACGTCGAGACCACCTTCGAAGAGGACAGCTCGCTGCCCAAGATCGACTTCCGCGTGCTGATGGACAACACCATCGCCCAGAACGAGACGCTCTCCGCCGGCCAAACCCGCGAGTTCAGCTTCACGTTCCAGGTGCCCACGGGCACCGAGCCCTCGGCGTCGAACGTCAGCTACCAGGTGAAGGTCGTCGCCGACATCCCGGGCATCAAGGATCCCAACAAGATCGCCGAGCTCAAGGTGCTTGAGCCCGGCGAGGACGGCGAGGGCGCGGCGACGATGAGCCTCGAGGGCCTCTACGCCCGCTGGCCCGCCCTGCGCGGCACCGCCGAGCGCCCCCTGGTGGACGCGCTCCGCGACATGCGCTGGAGCCACTCCGACTACGACGCCGAGAAGGACCTCATCATCGCCGAGCCCCTCGTGGCGCGCCTGATGCGTGAGGGCAGCGCTGAGGTCCAGGCCGCGGCCTTGGAGACCTGGTCGGCCATCATCGGCGACCGCGCCCGCAAAGAGAACATCAAGACCTTGGGCGACATCCTCAAGCAGCCGAACGTCGATGAGGACGTGCTGTACGAGGCCCTGGACGCCGCCGGTCGCTTCGCCGCCGTGGGCGGTGTGGCGCTGCTCTCCGACTTCGCCAAGCACCCCACCGAGCGCATCCGCGAGCGTGTGGCGTCGGCGCTGACCTACTCCGGCGGCGAAGGCAAAGACAAGCGCGCGCTGCTCTTGACGCTCACCGCCGACGAGTCCCACCGCGTGCGCGCCCAGGCCGTCCGTGGCCTCGGCGAGTACGCTGAGGACCGCGACACCCTCAAGCGCCTCGCGGCCTTGGCCCAGTCCGAGACCCACCCCGACGTGCTCGTCGCGGTGATGTCGTCGTCGCGCTCGGGCTTCTACTACGACCACGGCGATCTGCTGTTCAACACGCTCACCACGCTGTCCAAGCACAGCTACGTGGACGTGCGCCGCGAGGTGGCGAACAGCATGGGCGCCGCCGTGGGCCGGGTGAAGGGCGCCGACCAGATCGCGCTGGCGCTCATGGAGGACGCCGAGTCCGAGGTGCGCAGCACCGCGGCCTACGAGGTCCAGAACATGAACGAGGACGACCGCGCGGCCTTTAAGCCCCTGCTCAAGAAGCTCGCTGAGAGCGACCCGAGCGGTGAGGTCCGCACCTCGGCCATCGACGCCTTCCAGTCCGTCTTCACCAAAGAGGAGACCCTGGCGTTCTACGGCGCGCTCATGCAGAACGAGCCCACCGAGGCCGTCCTGCGCGGCATCGTCCACGGCATCAAGTACGAGGGCGACGCCGAGTACAAGGCCATCCTCAAGACGCTCAGCTCTTGCCAGTTCCCCCGCGTCGCTGACGAGGCCCGGGACGGCTTTGAGTACGACGCGAGCTGAGGTTTAGCGGCCTCAACGCCACGACGCGGCCAGGGTGACCCCCTGGCCGTTGTCGTTTGGCCTTCGATAACTTCCCTCCCCCCCCCCCCCGCGGGGGGCGGGGCGCTCCCCACCACACCCCCCCCCCCCGGGGGAAGGGAGGGCGCCCGCACCCACCCGGGGAGCGGGGCGCCCGGCGGGCGCCCCCCCCGGGGGGGTCGGGGGGGGGGCGCGGGGGGGGGCAGGGGGGGGGGGGGGGGGGGGGGTGGGGGCCAGGGGGGGGGGGGGGGGGGGGGGGGGGGGGGGGGGGGGGGGGGGGGGGGGGGGGGGGGGGGGGGGGGGGGGGGGGGGGGGGGCCGGGGCCGGCACCAGCGCCGGCCCCGGGCCCGGGGGGGGGGGCCCCGGGGGGGGGGGGGGGGGGGGGGGGGGGGGGGGGGGGGGGGGGGGGGGGCCGGGGGGGGCGGGGGGGCGGGGGGGGGGGCCCCCCCGCCCGGCGCGGGTGCCGGGGGGGGGGGGGGGCGGGGCCCGGGGGGGGCGGGGGGGGGGGGGGCGGGCCGGGGGGCGGGGGGGGGGCGGGGGGGGGGGGGGGGGGGGGGGGGGGGGGGGGCGCGGCCCGGGCCGCGGGGGGGGGGGGGGGGGGGGGGGGGGGGGGGGGGGGCGGGGGGGGGGCCCCGGCGGGGGGGGGGGGGGGGGGGGGGGGGGGGGGGGGGGGGGGGGGGGGGGGGGGGGGGGGGGGGGGGGGGGGGGGGGGGGGGGGGGGGGGGGGGGGGGGGGGGGGGGGGGGGGGGAAAGGGGAGAACGCCTCAGCGTTTGGGCCGCCGCGCCGCGATGACGACGGCGGTGGGGGTCATCACCATGGCGCCGGGGTGCTGACCGAGCTCAGCCCAGGCCGCGCGCAGCTCGACCTCGTGCTCGGCGTCGAGGAGCCCAGCGGCGCGCAGCACGGGGAGCTGGTTGAGCAGGCTTCGCTCACACCAGCGCCAGGCCAAAGAGCCGGGCCGACCCGCGTGAACCTTGGGCTCGACCTCCACAAGCTCCAGCCCGGCGCCGACCAGGGCGGCGGGGAGGTGCCCCGCGGCGCGAAGGTCGATGCCGCGCGCTCCGGCGAGGCCCGCGCAGGTCACCAAGGTGGACGTGATCACCTCGTTCGGCGGGAAGACGCTGAACGAGTCATGCAGCGCGTCCTGCACCACGAGCACGCCCCCTGGACGCAGGGCGGCGGCGAATCGGTGAATCGCCGTGGCGGGATCCGGCAGCACCGAGAGCACGAAGCGGCAGAGGATCGCGTCCCAGCCCTCGCCCAGCGGCGCGGTGAGCAGGTCGGCGGCCTCCGCCGTGGCCCAGGGGATGTCGCCTAAGGTGGCCCGGGCCTGCTCGACCAGGGCGGGATCACGCTCGACACCATGCACGCGGCCCATGGGGCCCACGCGGTAAGCAAGATCCGCCAACAGGCGCCCGCCGCCGCAGCCCACGTCGAGCACGGAGAGCCCCTCCCCGACGCCCAGACGGTCCAAGGCGTCGATCAAGCAGCCCCGCCAGAGCAGGTGCTGCTCGGCGAGGCGGGCCTCGTCGTCGGGGAGATCACCAAGGGGGGAGAACATCATGCAGAGAGTCCTACGAAATTTTTCTCAGCTTGTAAAGCCTTGGCGCCTTTGGGCCTCGTGGAGTCTTCGCCCTGAACGCCACGATCGGCCTCGATTATGATGTTCAACGCCGCTCACCCCGAGGTGTCTATGTCGCTCCCCTCCGCCGCGCGTTTTCTGATGTTGTTGCCGTTGCCGCTCTTCTGGGCCTGCAAAGACGGCGGCGACTCCGACGGCGATGACACCGCGAGCCTGGGCTGCCAGACCGTCTGGTACATCGACGCCGACGCCGACGGCTACGGCTCCGACCGCTACATCCTCCGCGAGTGTGACCAGCCCGAGGGCTACGTCGACAACGACTCGGACTGCGACGACCTCAACTACGGCCTCAACCCCGGCACCACCTGGTACGCCGATGGCGACGCCGACACCTACGGCGACCCGAACAACGCTGTCGTGCAGTGTGAGGCGCCGGGCCTTGGTTTTGTGCTCGACGCCCAGGACTGCGACGACGCCGACGCGCTGATCAACCCCGACACCCTCTGGTTTCGCGACAACGACGAGGACGGCCACGGCTACCCCGGCCAGTACCAGACCTCGTGTGAGGCCCCCGACGGCTACGCGAACACCGCCGATGACTGCGACGACGCCCGCGCCGACATCTTCCCTGGCGCCGATGAGCTGTGTGATGAGCGGGACAACGACTGCGACAACAGCATCGACGAGGACGCCGTAGACGCCCCCGAGTGGTTCCCCGACGCCGACGCCGACGGCTTCGGCGCCGAGAGCGCCGCGGTGCGGGCCTGTGAGCAGCCCTCGGGCACCACAAGCCTGGGCGGCGACTGCGACGACACCGCCGACACCGTGAACCCCGACGCGGACGAGCTCTGCAACGACGGCCTCGACAACGACTGCGACGGCGGCTTCGGCGCCTGCACCCAAGACCTCTCCACCGCCGACATCACCCAGGTGGGCAACGGCAGCAACAGCCTCGCCGGAAGCTCGTTGACCGACGCCGGGGATCTCAACGGAGACGGGATCTCCGAGCTGTGGGTCGGCGCGCCCAGAGACGACGCCGCGGGCAGCGACGCCGGCGCGGCCTACCTCCTGATGAGCCCCCTGACCGACGGCACCTTCAACCTCACCGACGCCGAGGCCACGCTCTTCGGCGAGTCCTTGGACTACGGCGGCAGCGCCGTCGCCAGCGGCGTCGATCTCAACGGGGATGGCGTCTTCGACACCGTGGTCGGCGCGCCGCGCAACCCCGGCGAGAGCGGGAGCGGCCTTCGGGCCGGGGCGGCGTGGCTGTTCTACGGCGCGCCCAGCGGCGAGATCACCATGGACGGCGACCAAGACGTCGCGTTCTACGGCGCCCGCAACTACAACCGCGTGGGCTATGGCGCCGCGCTCTCCCCAGACGCGTCGGGGGACGGCCAGCCCGACGTGCTGCTCGGCGCGCCGTTCTGGACCTCCGCCAACGACAACAGCGACCGCGGCGGCGTCTTCCTCTTTGAGACCCCGCTCACCCGGTCGAGCTACACCCTCGACGACGCCGACCTCTCCATCGAGGGCGTCAACGAGAACGACGTCGTGGGCTACTTCGTGGAGGCCGTAGACCTCGACGGCGACGGCGTCGATGAGGTGGTGGTGAGCGCCAACCAGGCCGATGAGGGCGGGGCCGAGGCCGGGGCGGTGTTTGTCTTCAACGGCGGCACGAACGGCGGCTTGTTGACCTCAGACGCCGACTTTGTGATCCTCGGCGACGCCTCGGCGGACGAGCTCGGCTCGGGGATGCGGGCCCTCCCCGACCTCGACGGCGACGGCCGCCGTGAGCTGTTCGTGGGGGCCAAGGGCGACGACACCAGCGGCTCAGGCGCCGGGGCGGCCTACATCTTCTCCTGGGACAGCTCGAGCCCGCCCACCTCGACGAGCGACGCGAGCTGGGTGGTGCTCGGCGAGGGCCTCGGCCACGCCCTGGGCCGAGACGGCGCCGTAGGAGATCTCGACGGCGACGGCGCCGTGGACCTCGCCGTGAGCGCGACGAACGCCGGGAGCATCGGTGAGGGTGAGGTCTACCTGTTCTTGGCGCCGCCGCCGGGGAGCTACCTCGCCACCGACGCCGACGCGCGGTTCGTCGGCGCGGCGTCGAGCGAAGGGGCGGGCAGCGCGCTCCTGTTCCTCAACGACGTGACCGGGAGCGGTGATGGCGCCGACGACCTGTTCATCGGCTCAAGCGCCGGGGATCAGGGCGGCGCGGACTCCGGGGCGGTCTACGTCATCTTGGGCCTCGGGCTCTGAGGCGCCCGCGCGATGGATCCCGTTCGTCTTGATGTGGGAGATCGGGTGATCGTCGTCGAGCGCGGCGAAAATCTTCGCGCCGCGCTCCTTCACGCCGGGTGTTGCCCCCACAACGACGGCGCCAGCGTGGTGAACTGCCGGGGCCTCGGCACCTGCGGCACCTGCGCGGTGGAGATCGTGGGCGCGGTGAGCCCGCCGACGCGGCTAGAGGAGGCCCGGCTGCGGTTTCCGCCGCATGAGGGCGGGCCGGGGCGGCTTCGCCTCGCCTGTCAGGTCACGGCCCTGGGCGATCTTCAGATCACCAAACGAGCGGGGTTCTGGGGGCAAGGCCACGAGCGGTGTTGGGGCGTTGATCCCCAGGACCGACGCGGATCTTGATCAAGATCTGCGCTTTGCGTTTGCATAAAGTCCGAGAATGGGTGTCTCTGAAGATGTCACCCCTCTGGGTGATGAACGATGGAGGAACTCTGATGCGCTCTCCCCTGATCCTCGCCGCGATGGTTCTCCCCGCGCTCGTCGCCTGCGAGTCCGTGGACTCCACCGACGTGCTCACCAGCGGCATGTACGCCGACCTCACCGCCCAGACCGAGGGCGACGGGCACCCGCGCCACGGCGACGCTGCGTGTCGGCGGCGGCACCTCCAACACCTTCGTGCGCCTCGGCGCCGACGACCAGCTCACCGTGAACCTCGGCGAGACGACGCTAGAGATGGAGGAGGTCAGCTTAGGCGAGCTCTACAGCTACATCGCCGACTTTGACTCCAGCGACGCCGGCTCCACCTTCACCTTCGCCTTCAACCGTGTGGTCGACGAGGGCGCCCCGTCCAGCACGGCCACCTTGCCTGAGCCCTTCACCCTCGTGGGCCCCCAGCCCGCCGAGGTCTTCTCCCGCACCACGCAGGACATCTCGGTGAACTGGGAGAACTCCAACATGGGCGACCCGATGGAGGTCCGGGTCTCCGGCGACTGCATCATGGACGCCAGCCTGGCCGTGGCCCAAGACTCGGGCAGCTTCCTCATCGGCGCTGGCACCTTGGAGAGCTTCGAGGGCACCGTCGATCAGGCCTGCGACGCCACGATCTCGGTGTACCGCCGTCGCCCGGGCACCCTCGACGTGGGCTACGGCGAGGGCGGGCTCGTGTACGGCAGCCAGCTCCGCACGGTCAAGATCCGCCTCGACCCGTAGGCGCTCGGCGCCTGGGCTCACCTTGATGGGCTGGGGATCTTCAGCGCGCCGCGCCGCGGGGGCGGACGCCGAGGATCTCTAGCTCCGTCTCCGCGAGGCCCTCCAAAAAGATTGAGCCTCCTTGGGGCGCCGCCACACGCACGGCGTAGCGCCACGCGCCGGGCTCGCCGGTGATGGCCTGCACCACGCCGCCCAAGGCCTGCTCACCGAGGCCCGCCGCGCGGCAGACCTCCGCCTTCACCCGCACGGGGCTCAACAGGCGGAGGTTGTCTTTTCGTGGCGGGACGACGTGCTGGCCGCCCTCGTGAAGCCACGCGCCGACGCCTCCGGCGAGAGACCAGGCGTCTTGAAGGCCCTGCTCACGGAGGTAATGCGCCACGCCGAAGCTGCGAACCCCAGCGGCGCACATCACGATGATGGGGCGATCCTTGGGCAGCTCAGCGAGGCGTGAGGGCACCTCGTTCATCGGCATCAAGAAGCTGTCTTGGGCGTAGCCCGACTCCAGCTCACCCAGCTCACGCACGTCGAGGAGCAGGGGGGCGCGGCCCGCGTCCACCCAGGCGCGCAGGCCGGGGCCGTCGAGCTCAAGCTGGGGCTCCTCTTCGTCGGCCATCGGCGGGAGCGGCGGCGTCGCGCGCGCCACGGGCGGCGGAGCAGGGGTGGTCTCAGGGGCGTTGGGCGCTCGCCCGAGCAGGCGACGGAGGGTGCTGCGGATCATCGGGGCCTTCTGTCTGGTGATCCCTTGTCATATACTCTTGCTCGCTCGGCGCTTGCGGCAGGATTCCGCATCGCCATGGGCTCGCACCAAAAGGCACGAATGAACGGCGCGCTGGCCATCCTTCTCGGGTTCCCGACGGTCTTCTGGACCTTCTGCTTGGCGCTCTGCCTGCTCTATTGGCTCACGGTCATCGCTGGCCTCGCCGATCTTGACCTCTTGGGCGGCGCGGACGGCGCCATGGAGGCCAAAGCCGAGGCTTTGGGTGAGGTGAAGGCCGAGGCCTTGGCCGAGGCCAAAGCGGCGATGCTCGGCGAGGTGAAGGCCGAGCTGCTCGCCGAGGTGAAGGCCGAGGCCATCGGTGAGGCCAAGGCCGAGCTGCTCGGCGAGGCTTCAGGTGGGGTGTTCTCCGACATCTTCGCCGCCTTGAAGCTGCGCAGCGCGCCGGTCACCGTCGTCATCAGCCTGCTCGTGGTCTGGGGCTGGGCGCTCACGGCGTTCCCCATGGCCGCCCTCGCCGGGGTGCCGCTGTTCAAGACGCTCTTGGGCAAGCTCGCCATCTTCGGGCTGAGCGGCGTCGTAGGCCTCGGGCTCACCGGCCTGTGCGTTCGGCCCCTCGCGCCGCTGTTCGCCGCCGAGAGCGGGCTCAAACGGGACGACCTGGTCGGCCACATCGTCGAGGTCAACACCGGGCGCGTCTCCGACCGCTTCGGCCAGGCCACGGTGTACAGCCAAGGCTCGGATCACGTCATCCAGGTGCGAAACGACCACGGGCAGAACGGGCTCAAGAAGGGCAGCCGCGCGCTCATCGTCAACTACGACGACCACCGCGCGGCCTTTCTCGTCGAGCCCCTGCCGGATGAGCCCCCCAACGAGGAGGTCCGCCGCCGCACCGCCGCGCGTGGGGCCGCCTCCCAAGGGGGCGCCGTTTGAGCCTCAAATCGTCCTCCTGCTCTCGACTGCTGCAAAAGCCTCCTCAATCTTCTCGCCCGGGGCCAACGCCCCGCGCCGCACGGGGTGAATGACATGGATCTGGTCACGATGTTGGTGCTCGGTGTGATGGGCGTGGTGGTGATCGCCGCCCTGGTGCTGTTCTTGGGGGCGCTCGCCACGCGCTTCTACCGCAAGGTCGATCAGGGCCAGGCGCTCATCATCAACAAGACCGGCGACGACAACACCATCGTCACCTTCTCCGGCGGCTTCGTGCTGCCCGTCATTCACCGCGCCGAGGTGATGGACATCTCGATCAAGACCATCGACTTAGAGCGACGTGGCTCTGAAGGCCTCATCTGCCGGGACAACATCCGCGCCGACATCAAGGTCACCTTCTTCGTCAAGGTGAACCCCCAGCTTGAGGAGGTGCTCAAGGTCTCGCGCTCCATCGGCTGCTCTCGCGCGTCCGACCAAGAGACCCTGGAGGCGCTGTTCGTCGCCAAGTTCTCTGAGGCGCTCAAGACCGTCGGCAAACGCCTCGACTTCGAGCAGCTCTACACCCAGCGCGACGACTTCAAGGATCAGCTCATCGAGGTCATCGGGCGCGACCTCAACGGCTACGTGCTCGACGACGCGGCCATCGACTTCTTAGAGCAGACGCCGATGGACAAGCTCGACCCCAACAACATCCTCGACAGCCAGGGCATCCGCAAGATCGTGCAGATGACCGCCGATCAGAACGCGAACACCAACGCCCTGCGCCAGAAAGAGCGCATGACGGTCTCCAAGCAGAACCTCGAGGCCGACGAGGCGGTGCTGGAGCTCGGGCGCCGCCGGGCCGAGGCCGAGGCCAAACAGAAGCGTGAGATCACGATGGTCCAGGCCAAAGAGACGGCGGACTCCGACAAGTTCGCCGCCCAGCAGCGCCAGATCACTGAAGTCGCCCGCATCGAGGCCGACGAGACGATCAACGTGCGCAAAGAGGCCCAGATGCGGCAGCAGATGGTCGCCGCGAAGGACCGCGAGCGCGTCATCGCCATCAAGACTGAAGAGGTCGAGAAGGACCGCCAGCTTGAGGTGATCGGCCGTGAGCGCGCCGTTGAGCTGCAGCGCATCGAGAAAGAGAAGGCCCTGGAGATTCAGCGCAAAGAGATCGCCGATGTCGTCCGCGGCCGCATCGCCGTCGAGAAGACGGTGGCTGAAGAGGAGGAGCGCATCAAGGATCTGCGCGTCCGCGCCGAGGCCCTGCGCCACAAAGGCGTGAAGGTCGTCGGCGCCGAGGCCGAGGCTGAAGAGTCCTTGGTCAAGACCATCAAGGAGGCCGAGGCCCAAGAGAAGGTCGCCGAGCACACCGCCCGCCAGCGCATCACCTTGGCCAACGCCGATCTCGAGAGCGCCGACAAGTCCGCCCGCGCGCGCATCCGCGTCGCTGAGGGTGAGCAGGCTGAGCACGCCGCGAAGGGGCTCGCCGAGGTGAAGGTCCGCGAGGCCGACGCCGTGGCCTTAGAGAAGACCGGCCTCGCCCAGGCCCGGGTCACCCTAGAGAAGCTCCAGGCCGAGGCCCAGGGCGAAGAGCAGAAGGGCCTCGCCCGGGTGCGGGTGCAAGAGGCCGAGGTCGGCGTGTTTGAGCGCAAAGGCACGGTGGAGGTGAACCTCTCCAACCAGCGCGCCCAGGCCGCCGCCGGGGCCATCGAGGTCGAGGGGCTCGCCCAGGTCAAGGTGCGTGAGGCCCAGATCGAGGCTGATGAGAAGAACGCCCACGTCCAGGCCCTCACCACCCGGGAGCGCCTCGCCGCCGAGGCCCAAGGCTACGAGCTGCAGGCCCTCGCCGAGGCGAAGGGCATCCGCGAGCGCATGAGCGCCGAGGCCGCGGGCATCACCGAGAAGACCCAGGCCCTGCAGAACCTCCACGGCGCGGCCAAGGATCACGAGGAGTTCCGGCTGCAGCTTGAGACGCTGCGCGCCATCGAGGCCCAGCGCATCGAGGCCCGGGTTCGGGTGGCTGAGGCCCAAGGCAAGGTCATGGGCGAGGCGTTCGGCAAGGCCGACATCCGCATCATGGGCGGCGACGGCGCCTTCTTCGACCGCTTCGTGCAGGCCGCGTCTCTGGGCAACGCCGTGGACGGCCTCGTGGAGTCCTCGGAGTCGATCAAGGGCCTCGTCGGCGGCTACACGACGGGCGAAGGTGACCTCGCCGCCGACCTCGGGCGCGGCATCGCCAAGGTGGTGAGCGGCCTGCGCGGCGCCCCGGCGGCGAACGAGGCGAAGCAGGGCGACTGAGCTGAGGCCGCTCGCCCCCGACACGCGCCGTCGTCACCCCCGGGAGACGGCGGCGCGTCCCCTCTCTGAGCCTGACCTGTTGACGGTCGTCCCCATCGACCGCGTTTCACGGAGCATCCGGTGAGCGAAGCACAAGCAGTAGACGCCGCGGTCACGGGCGGTGGCAACTATGAGGTGATCCGCGCCCGGCTCATCAAGGCTGGGGACGAGCTCGCCCGCCGCGCCGAGGCGCTCAACGCCGAGCGTAAGTCCCGCTTCGGCGGCACGGAGCTCTCGATCATCGCCAACACCCGCGTTCGCACCGAGGCCGCGTGCCTGCCCCGCGCGGTGCTGCAGGTGGAAGGCCGCCTCGTCTTCGGCTTTAACGTCACGACCTTCCGCAAGAAGATTGAGCTCGCCGACCTGTTCTCCGTACACAAGCTCATCCAAGCCCAAGACGGCTTGGAGTTTGAGCCCGTCTCGTTTGATGAGACGCCCTGGCTCAAAGACGCGAACTTCGTGCGTGAGCTAGACCAGCTCTTCGAGTTTTACCGCGACACCCGCCTGCTGCAGCTCCGGCAGACCGAGCGCGCGAAGCTCCTCGCCATCTTCCAGGTGGGCCAGACCCACAAAGACATCAAGGTCTTCCGCTGGTCCGTAGACTCCACCGGCGCGCCCACCTACATCGACGACCGCGGCGAGCGTGACAACACCGCCCCCGAGCAGACGCCGTTTGACTGGAAGACCCCGGGCCGTGAGGAGTACGTCTCTGGGCAGAGCCCCCACATCTCGATCCTCGGCAAATGTTTTGTTGAGACCATCGGCGGCGACCTCACGGTCAAGATCGAGGACAACACCGAGAGCGGCCAAGGCATCTACTCCGAGCCCGTAGACGACCCCAAACAGTCCTTGGACGACGGGCAGTTCCAATACTGCGCCGTGGGGCCGCTCATCTTGCTCAAGGTGCTGCCGTACCGCGAGAAGGTGTGGCGCCACCTCATCTTCAACACCATCACCCGCTCTGTGGTGCGTATCGACGCCATCGGCCAGTCCGCGGTGCCCCTTGACGAGGGCCACGGCCTCGTCTTCCCCAAGGGCTATTACCTGCGCACCGGCGAGCACAAGCTGTTTGACTTCGACACCGAGGGGCTTGAGCTCAAGCGTGTGATGCGCTCGCCCAACGGTGAGGACGTCCTGTACATCTTCCGTCGGCCCACCGACGGCCACATCGTGCTCTTCCCGTACAACAAGATCCGCCAAGAGGTGCAGACGCCGATTCAGGCCCATGGCACCACGGTGTTTGAGGACGGCAAGCTCGTCGTCTTCCGTATGGTGTCTGAGGAGCCCACGAAGGTGCACCCCGTGCAGATCTGGCAGACGCCGTTCTGCTCAGACGTGTACTACGCGGCCTTGCCCACCGACGGCTCTCTGTACGCGAAGATCGGCAACGCCGAGCTCGTGCGCGGCATCTCCGACGCCTTGGCCCTGCAGCGCCTGATCAAGAACACCGAGCCCACCCGGCAGGTGTTTGAGGATCTCACCCGGGCCTGCACCCGGGCCATCGACACCTACCACTGGCTCGCCAACGCGGAGCTGGGCGATCTCGCCTCGGTGATCACCGACATCCGGCGCACGGGTGAGCTGATCATCGACGAGTTTGAGAAGGTCCAGACCTTACGCCGCGAGGCCACCTTGGCCCTCGCCGAGGCCGAGAAGACCCAGGGCCGCCTGCTCATCGACACCAAGGTCGGCGACTGGCGTGAGGTCGAGCAGTACCTCGTCGCGATGACGTCGTTGCGCCGCCAGCGTGGGCACCTCATCAGCCTCAAAGAGGTCAAGTTTATCGATCTCGCCCGGGTGGACGTGCTGGAGAAGCAGGTCATCGAGGCGTTTGACGCGGTGAGCCGGTCCTGCGTCACCTTCTTGTTGGGCGGCACGGCGTTTAAGCCGATGCTGCAGCGCATCGAGGCTCTGCCCCCACGCGGCGAGGCCATCCAGAAGGCGCACGAGATCAAGCCGCTTCTGGACGAGCTGGAGGTGGTCAGCGAGGGCCTCAACCTGCTCGCCGAGGTGGTCGGTGGGCTCAACGTAGACGACCCAACGTCCCGCACGACGATCTTAGAGGGCGTGTCTGAGGTCTTCTCCCAGCTCAACCGGGCCCGGGCGAGCCTCAGCGGGCGCCAGAAGCAGCTCGCCGTCTTAGAGGGCAAAGCCGAGTTCGGCGCGCAGTTTAAGCTGCTCAGCCAGTCCGTCTCAAACGCCATCACCTTGGCGGACACGCCCGAGCGCTGTGACGAGCAGCTCTCGAAGCTCATGCTGCAGGTGGAGGAGCTAGAGGGCCGGTTTGGTGAGCTTGAGGAGTTTTTGCCCGAGCTGGCGTCCAAACGGGAGGAGATCTACGAGGCGCTCAGCGGCCGCAAACAGACGCTCCTCGACGCCCGCCAGCGCCGGGTGGAGGCCATCCTCAACGCCGCCGGGCGCATTCTGGAGGGGATCGGCCGCCGCGCCCGCACCTTTAAGGCTGAAGACGAGCTGAACACCTACTTCGCGTCCGACGCCATGGTGCTCAAGCTGCGGCAGAGCGCCGATCAGCTCCGAGACTTAGGCGACACGGTCAAGGCTGAAGAGCTCGAAGGCCGCCTCAAGTCCGCCCGCCAAGACGCCGTGCGCACCCTGCGAGACGCCACGGAGCTGTTTGAGGGCGGCGGCGATCTCATCCGGTTTGGTCGCCACCAGTTCACGGTGAACACGCAGCCGTTGGAGCTGACGCTCGTGCCCAAAGGCGACGGCATGGCGCTGCACCTCACGGGCACCGACTTTCACGAGCCGGTGGATGACGCCGAGTTTGAGGCGACGCGCCCGTTCTGGACACAGACGATGGTGTCCGAGACCGAGTCGGTCTACCGTGGGGAGTACCTCGCGGTGTCGATGCTCTTCGCCGCCGAGGCCGGGCGCGCCAACCTCAGCGTCTCCGGCCTACAGTCGGCGGCGTTGGGGGAGGGTGGGCTCCTGGGCCTGGTGCGCGCCTACGCCGCGGATCGATACGACGAGGGCTATGAGCGCGGCGTACACGACCACGACGCGGCGCTGATCTTAGACAAGCTCCTCGCCGCCCGCAGCACCGCGGGCACTCTGCGGTTCCCGTCGCCTCTGCGCGCGGCCGCGGCGATGGCCTGGTCGCTCCTCGCCGACAAAGAGCGCCGCGAACGGTTCGCCCGCCGGGCCCGCAGCCTCCGTCGCCTGCGCGACGCCTTCGGCAGCCACCCCGCCTGGGATCAGCTCGCGGACGAGCTCGGTGAGCTGACCGGGGCCACGGTCGCGGCCCTGCGCCTGCGCGAGACGGCCCTTGACGCCACCTCCGCCCGCCTCGCCGGGGCGTCCTTGGCTGAAGAGCTCTCCGCCGACCGCCCCCGCTTCTCGCTCTCGGCCCCCGCCGCCCAGCTCATCGAGCAGCTTCAGCGCCGCCTGGACGACGCCGGGGTTCGTTCGGGCTTTGATGACGACCTGCGGGCCTTAGAGAAGGACCCCCGCGAGCGGTTTGGCCTCGCCCGGGCCTGGCTCGACGCCTGCCTCAGCCTTGAGACCGACGCCGACCGCCGCGCCCAGCTCGCCCAGTGTGTCGATGAGGCCGCCGCGCGGCTGTGCACCGAGCGCCTCATCGACTGGCAGGTCTCAAACGCGCTCACCACCGTAGACATCCCCGGCATGTTGGGCCAGCACCCACGCATCAAGGACCGCGCCATCCGCCTGCAGCTCGACGAGCTTCTGGGCCGCCTGACCGTGTTTATTGAGGAGCGGGTGCCCGCGTACCTCAACTACCGCGCCCTGCGTCACGCCCTGGTCGAGCGGCACCGCAAACGCCTGCGCCTGGACGAGTTCACCCCCCGGGTGATGTCGAGCTTCGTGCGTAACAAGCTCATCAACGATGTGTACCTGCCCGTCGTCGGCGACAACCTCGCCAAACAGATGGGCGCCGCGGGCGCCGGGAAACGCACCGACCTCATGGGCCTGCTGCTCCTGGTCTCGCCGCCTGGCTACGGAAAGACGACGCTCATGGAGTATGTCGCCAGCCGCCTGGGCCTGGTGTTTATGAAGGTGAACGGCCCGTCGTTGGGCCACTCGGTTCACTCGTTTGACCCGGTGGAGGCCCCCAACGCCACCGCCCGCCAGGAGGTCGAGAAGATCAACCTCGCCTTTGAGATGGGCAACAACGTGATGTTGTACCTCGACGACATCCAGCACACCCACCCCGAGCTGCTCCAGAAGTTTATCTCGCTCTGTGACGGCACCCGGCGCGTCGAGGGTGTGTGGAACGGTCGCACCCGCACCTATGACCTGCGCGGCAAAAAGTTCTGCGTGGTGATGGCGGGCAACCCCTACACCGAGACCGGCGAGAAGTTCCGTATCCCCGACATGTTGGCCAACCGCGCCGACACCTACAACCTCGGCGACATCTTGGAGGGCCGCGAGGAGGTCTTCGGCATGTCGTACGTCGAGAACGCGCTCACCTCCAACGCCGCGCTCGCGCCGCTCTCGTCCCGCAGCCAAGACGACGTCTACAAGCTCATCCGCATCGCCAAAGGCGAAGAGATCAACCCCGCCGAGCTCTCACACAACTACAGCGCCGTGGAGATCGGCGAGATCACCGCGGTGCTCAAACGACTGTTCACCATTCAGTCCGTCGTGCTCAAGGTGAACCAGCAGTATGTGCTCTCCGCGGCCCAAGAAGACAGCTACCGCCAAGAGCCGCCGTTTAAGCTGCAGGGCTCGTACCGCAACATGAACAAGATGGCGGAGAAGGTGGTCTCGGCGATGAACGAGGCCGAGCTAGAGCGCCTCATCGACGACCACTACGCCGGGGAGTCCCAGACCTTGACCACGGGTGCGGAGCAGAACATGCTCAAGCTCGCCGAGCTGCGTGGGCGCATCACCGATGAGCAGCGTGAGCGCTGGCTGTTGATCCTCAAAGAGTTCCGCCGCCTCAAGTCCATGGGCGGCAAAGACGACGACCCGGTTCACCGCCTCACCGGCAGCCTGGGTGCTTTGGGCGAGCGCCTGGAGAACATTCAGGAGACCTTGGCCGACGGCAAAGCCACGCAGACGCGCCTAGACAACCTGCACGGCGCGCTGGGCGAGATTCACGCGGCCCTGCGCGACACCAGCGCCACAAACGCCACACAGTCTCGCCTGGACGGGCTGCGTGAGGCCCTGCAGGGCATTCACCTCGCGGTCAAAGATCACTCCAGCACAGAGGCCCAGCTCGGCGGCCTCAGCCGGGCCTTGGGCGGCATTCAGGCGGCCCTGGTGGATCCCAGCGCGTCTCAGGCGACGGTCACCCGCCTCGACACCCTGAACAAGACCCTGCTCTCGGTGAGCGAGGCCTTACGCGCCAGCGAGGGCACGACGAGCCGCCTGGATGCGCTCAATGAGACGCTCAACACCAACCTCCAGGCGGTGCAGGCCGCGCTCACCGCGGGCACGCCCAAAGAGCTCGACGCCCGCCTCGGCGCGCTCAACGAGACGCTCACCGGCGTGGTCGCCGCGCTCAACACGCCCGCCCTCGACCCCACCCGCAAGGTGCTCATCGCGCTCACCAAAGAGATCATCACCATCCGGAAGCTGTACGAGGCCCCCAAGACCGACGCCGGGGCGGCCCTGCGGATGGATCAGCTCGTGCAGCAGCTCTCGGGGCTGCGTGAGGCGGTGATCAAGGCGCCGGAGGCCATCGCCGACGCCATGCCCGCGCCGATGCCTATGGCGCGGGGTGTGGGCCAGGGCGCTCCCCTCGGCACCTCACACGGTGTGGCGCCCGCGATGGACCCCCTCGCCGCGATCATGGCGGCGGGGCCCGTGGGCACGGCGTCTGAGCGGTCGAAGGCCCGGGGTGAGCTGTACTCCGAGGCCCAGCGCAGCTTACGCGGTGAGCCCCGGCCCATCGACCCGGCCCGGGCGGCCACGCTCAGCGCCGCGCTCAACGTGGTCCAGGATCTTGTGCTGCGCACCACTGAGGTCGCCGCGCAGTACCTCTCGGAGAACGAGCGCCGCGCCTTCACCGATGAGCTGCGCCGCCAGGTGGCCTTGGCCCTGGCGGAGCTGCGTGAGGTCTGAGCGGCGGGGGATGCCCCCCGCTCAGCGCAGGTAGATCTCCATGGTGTTCACGCCCTCGTAGCTGCTGCTGGAGACCGCGGCGCCGCTGGGGCAGGTGGTCGCCGTGGTCTTGCCGTAGTGATCTTTGGTGCTGTCGAGGTAGCTCGCCATGGGGTGCGCGCTGTCGGTCCAATAGCCGCCGTAGAAGGTCGGGCAGGTGGTGCAGCAGGACGTGTAGAACCAGGGGATGGCGTTGTAGCCGGTCACGCAGCTCGATGAGGCGCCGGAGTCGGTGGTGGACAGGGCGGTGGTGTTCGCCAAGGTGACGCTGGACGACCACCCGCTGTACGACGTGGCGCTCGACGTGACGCTCCAGGCGCCGCCGCTGCCGGTGTAGTACAGAGGATCACAGTCGGCGGTGCTCGACTTGTCCCGGGCGTGGTGAACGGCCAACATGTCGCCGCTCGCGCCCACGGTGGACCACATACGCCCGGCGAGGCGGAAGGCCTCACCCGGGTCGGAGCTGCCCAAGGTGCTGCCGTACCAGGTGGAGTAGCCCGTGAGCAACAGCTTGGAGTCGTTCCAGTCCCACAGGGTGCGCTGCACGAGGGTCCAGCCGCCGCCGTCCGTGGTCATGTCACAGTACACCTCCAGCGGGCTCAGCGCCCCCGAGGCCCCGTCGGTGTCGATCATGTACAGACCATCGGCGGTGTAACCGTCGGTCTGCGCCTCCAGGCAGTCCTCACAGACGTTGGGATCGACGCCGTCACAGTCGAGGTCCGTGCCCGAGCAGGGCTCAAACGCGCCGGGGTTGACCTCATCATCCTTGTCGTCACAGTCGGTGTTGTCGCTCACCGAGCCCGAGACGGTCGAGCACGACTTGGTGACCGAGCTGGGGTCGCCGTAGCCATCCTTGTCGAAGTCTTTGTACCAGCTCTTCGCGTCGGCGGCGTCGGACTCGTCGATGGTCCCGTCACAGTCGTTGTCTTCGGTGTCACAGACCTCCGTGGCCCCGCTGTAGATCGCCTTGTCGGTGTCGTCGCAGTCCTTCTTGTTGCCGACGTAGCCCGAGGGTTTGGAGCAGGCGAGCTGGGTGACGCTGGTGGTGCCGTAGGTGTCTTTGTCGGCGTCTTGGTACCAGGTGGTGGCGTCGGCGCTTGAAGAGTCGTCGGTGAGCCCGTCGCAGTTGTTGTCGATGGAGTCACACATCTCTTTGGCGGCGGGGTTCACCGCGCTCACGCCGTCATCACAGTCGGTGTTGTCGCTCACCGAGCCCGCGGGCGCCGAGCAGCCGGAGACCGTGCTGTCGGGGTCGCCGTAGCCGTCGCTGTCGGCGTCGACGTAGAACGTGGACTGGTCGGTGGCGTCGGTGTCGGTCACGCCGTCGCAGTTGTTGTCTTGGCCGTCACAGACCTCAGCCGCGGCGGTGTTCACCGCGCCGTCTTTGTCGTCACAGTCGGTGTTGTCGGTCACCGCCCCTGAAGGTTGGGCGCAGGCCGTGACCGCGGCGTCGGCGTCGCCGAAGCCGTCCGAGTCGCCGTCGTTGTAGTACACCCCCGCCGAGCTGACATCCAGGCTGTCATCGGCGTCGTCGGTCAAGGTGTCGCAGTCATCATCGAGGCCGTTACAGACCTCCGTGGCCCCGGGGTTCACCGTGGCGGCGGCGTCGTCGCAGTCGCTGCTGTCGGCGGTGTAGCCCGCGGGCGCCTCGCAGGCCTGGGCGCTGAAGTCGGGGTCGCCGTAGCCGTCGGTGTCGGTGTCCTGGTAAAACGTGCTCGTCACGCCCTCATCGGTGGCGCCGTCGCAGTTGTTGTCGCGCTCGTCGCAGACCTCCGTGGCGCTGGGGTTGATGGTGGCGTCGCCGTCGTCACACTCTTGGCAGGCGGCGAAGCCGTCAGCGTCGCCGTCGGCGTAGCCCGTAGACCCGTCACAGTTGTAGTCGTTGGGGTCGTCACAGTCGATCTCGGCGGCGCCGGGGTTAAACGCCACGTCGGCGTCGTCGCAGTCCCCGCCCAAGGCGGAGGCGCCCTCAGGGGCCTCGCAGGCGTCCACCGGCGCGGCGTCGTCGCCGTAGCCGTCGCCGTCGGCGTCCTGGTAGAAGGTGCTGGTGACGCCCTCATCGGCGCTGCCGTCGCAGTTGTTGTCGAGGCCGTCGCAGGTCTCGGCGGCGGCGGGGTTCACCGCGGCGTTGTCGTCATCGCAGTCGGTCTCGACGTCGTAGCCGTCGCCGTCCGCGTCGGTGGGCCCGGCGTCGCTGTCGGTAGAGCCGACGCTGTCGCTGGGGGTGACGGAGTCAGACCCGTCGTCTTTGCAGGCCACGAGCGCGAAGGAGAGCGAGAGAAGCAGTGTCATCCTGGACATTTGGACCTCCTGGTCTGGGAGATCCTACCTCAGATGCGCCGCGCTCGCTGACGCGGCTCAGCCCTGCTCGCCGTCTTTGGGCCGCTTCGGCTCGGGCCATCCCGTCCACCACGCCCGCACCTGACGCGCCGCGCCTTTGGGATCGGCGAACAGCCGGGCGCCGAGCTGACGGGCCTTGGCCTCTAGGCGCGCGGCGCGGGCGTGGATGAGGGGATCCAGGAGCGCGCGCTCGTCCTCGTTGAGCTGCGCGCGCAGGGTGTGCAGGTCGTGGTGGTCCCCCAGGGCGGTGCCCAGGGCCTCGGCCTCCTCTTGGCGCGGCGCCATCAGCTCGGGCCAGGCCAACCGAAACAGCCGCAGGTGGTGGGTGTGGTGCTTCACCTGCTTCCGCCACTCGTGCAGGCGCTCGGGATCCCCGCTCATCACCGCCGCGCGGCCCTCGCGGCGACCGTCACGCAGCGCCCGCTCAAAGCCGGAGATCAAGGCGTCGAGGGTGAGGGTGTCTCCGGACCAGCTCGAGGCCAGATCGAGGGCCTGGGCGTAGAGGCGCCGGGCCTCGGCGGCGGCGTGCTCTGGCGGCGTCTCCGGCGTGTCGCGGGCGGCCACCAGACGGTCCCGCAGGGTCTGGAGCGACTCCGGCACGGCGGGCAGCTCGGCGAGCAGGCCGTCTAAGGTCTCTACCCGCACCTCGGCGTCTCGCGCGTCGCCCAGGGCCCGGCCCGCGTCGCGGATGAGCGCGTTGGCCTCGGCGTATCGTTCTTCCCCCAAGGCCGCTCGCATCAGGCGAATCGTGGCCCGCAGGCGTTTTCCCCGCTTGCGCGCGCTGTACACCCCTTTGCGTAGGGTGTCGCCGTGGGCAGACAGCTCGGCCAAGGCCCCGACGAGCTGCTCCTGAATCACCCGACCCAGCTCCCGGGGCAGGGGGGCGTCACGGCGAATTTGGAAGGCCACGGCGGGCTCCAGGGTGCGGGGGAGCCTGTGCTGTATCCCGCCACGACGCTCAGCGGGCCTGCATCACGGCCAGGGTCTCCAGCCAGGCCGCATACTCCTTGGGGAACCGCGCCGCCTCCGTGGGCCCCCAGCCCATCTCCGCCAAGCGGGAGAGCGCGCCGTCGACGTCCCCGGCCTGGTGCTGCGCCAGGGCCTCCCGCATCGTCACGAGCCACTGGATGAGCGCCCGGCCGTCGCGCAGCCCCGAAGACTCCAGCTCCATAGGCTCGGGGGCCAGGCGCCGGGTGCCGACGATCCACTCGCCGCTGAGCTGCTGGTAGCTCAGGCGAACTTCAGCCAAGGCCGAGCCCTCCCGCAAGGGCGCCGGGGGCATCCCGCTCACGCCCTCGGGGGCGAAGGTGAGGTAGATGGCGCCCCGCTTGCGGCTCACGAACAGGGTCTCCACGGTGAGCCGCGCCACGCCCGCGCTGTCCCAGGTGAGCGCGGCTTCAGGCACCCCAAACACCCCAGAGAGCCGCCAGCCCGACGCGGGGCTGATCTCCAGGCCGAAGCGGTAGACCAGGGGCACAAACAGGGCCTCAAAGTCTTCGCCGAACACCCGCGCCACACCCTCCAGCGACGGCGCCCGACCAAACGCCCCCCCTTTGGCCCCGGCCAAGGCCGCCATGCCCGCGGTGTCGAGGCCGCCGCCGAAGCTGACCGCCGTGACGCCGATCCCCGACTCGGCGAGGGTGACGGCCTGGGCCTTGAGCGTCTCCGGCGCCGCGCCCATTCGGTGCGGGGCCCCGGTGCTGAGCACCAACACACGCATCAAGTGGCCCGGGGGCGAGGTCTCTTGGAGCAGGCGCGCGGCGCGGGCGACCCCTTGGCTCACCTGACCTTCAGGGCTGAGCGCCACACGCCGCGCGGCGGTGATCCAGCCGCCCTGATCGTCCCCGGCCAAGGCCTGGGCGTACACCGCCTGCTCTCGCCCGGCGCTCACCAGGCTCAGGGTGTCTTGTGGGCCCATGTTCGCCTGCAGGCCCAACATCGCGCCCACCAAGCCCCCGCCGCCGTGCTGCACCAGGGCGGGATCGGCGTCGATCACCACGGCGACGTGCATCGGCGGGCGGCTCCAGCCCTCCAGCGGGAGGTTGGTGTCAAAGCCCAACATCACGAGGGCCTGGGCCGGGGCGACGGCGGGCGGCGGGGCGGCGCTCACCTCACCCAACAGGCAGAGGGTGACGTCACAGGGCCCCGTCTTGCGGGTGGGCAGGTCGTGCATGGCGAACAGGCCCTCGGGGCGCAGCACCCCGGGCTCGGGCAAGATCCCCTGGGCCAAGGCCAGGTAGAGATCTTCGATGTCGCCTGAGCCGCCCACCCTGGCGGAGAACGAGCCGGGGGCGGCCATGGGCGCGGGCATCGCCGGGGCGCTGATCTCCAGCGGGGCGAAGTCCATCTCCATCTTCATGCGCGCCGGGGCGATGTCTTGGGCCTCGTCGTCGTCGTCGTCGTCACCCCCGGCCCAGGTGAAGGTGGAGGCCAGGAGCAAGAGGAGCGCGAGGCTGGAGGTGGGGCGCATGGTCTCAGTCTACCCCGCGTCGGCCTCCGCGCTCACTCCGCAGGCACCTCACTTGGAGAGGTTCTTGGCCTTCTTCTTGTCTTGTTTCTCTTTGATGGTGAGCTTGGGCTTGTTGCTGCTGCCGGGCTTGGTCTGACCTTTGGGCATCTCAACTCCTGTGGTGGCGCGGGAGCGCCTGATCCCTCTTTACCCCAGCGCAGAGCCCGCCGGGGGAGCCGCGCCACCGAATCGCCAAATCACCCCACGCTCACTCGGCGCCGCTGTCCGCGGTGTCGTCAACGCCGCCGGTGTCGTCGAGGCAGGCCAACCGCGTAGAGGTCACCCCGTCGAGGGTGCAGGTGCAGGTGTTGCAGCCATCCGCGCAGGGGGTTGTGTCGCCGACTTTGTGCTGCACCCCGTCCACCTCACAGTGGGCTGGGGCGCAGGCCGTGAGCCCAGGGACGAGCAGGGTGATGATCAGGGCGAGGCGGCGCATGGGGCTCCGGGGGTGCCGGGGCTCACTCGGCGCTGGTGCTGGTGTCGTCGGTGTCGTCACCGGCGCCGGTGTCGGTGTTGCAGGCCATGTCGGTCTGGCTCACGCCGTCCTCGGTGCAGGTGCAGGAGTTGCAGCCATCGGCGCAGGCCCACGTCTCGCCGACCTCGTAATGAACGCCGTCCACCTCACAGTGGCCCATGGAGCAGGCGGTGAGCGTGGGCAGGATCAGGGCGGTGAGCAGGAAGAGGTGGCGCATGGGGGGCTCCAAGGGTGGCAGGGTGAGGGTCACTCGGCGGTGTCGGCGGTGTCGGCGGTGTCTTCGCTGTTGAGAGGATTGTCGAAGCAGTGCATGGTCGTGGTGCTGACCCCCAAAATCTCGCAGGTGCAGGTGTTGCAGCCGCAGGCGTAGGTCTCGCCGATTCGGTGCGGCACCCCGTCCACCTCACAGCGGCTCGGCGTGCAGGCGGTGAGCGTAGGGACAACCAAGGCGATGAGCAGGGCGAGGTGTCGCATCGGGGGGCTCCAAAGGTCGGGGAGAGCGGCTCACTCGGCGCCGGTGTCCGCGGTGTCGTTCAAGCCGCCGGTGTCGGTGGCGCAGAACATCAAGGTGGAGCTGACGCCGTTGAGCCCACACTCGCAGATGTTGCAGCCATCGGCGCAGGTGTAGCTCTCGCCCACGCGGTGCTGCACGCCGTCCACCTCACAGTGGCTGGGGGTGCAGGCGGTGAGCGCGGGGAGGATCACGGCGATGAGCAGAGCGAGGCGGCGCATGGGGGGCTCCTGGTTGAGCGGGGATCACTTGGCGCTGGTGCTGGTGTCGTCGGTGTCGTCACCGCCGCCGGTGTCGGAATAGCAGTCCATCAAGGTGGAGCTGACGCCGTTGAGCCCACACTCGCAGGTGTTGCAGCCATCGGCGCAGGTGTACGTCTCGCCGACGCGGTGCTGCACGCCGTCCACCTCACAGTGGCTGGGGGTGCAGGCGGTGAGCGCGGGGAGGATCACGGCGCTGAGGAGCAGGAGGTGGCGCATCTTGATGTCCGTTGTACGGTGTCAGGAGGGCAGGGGGGCGTCCCAAGGCTCCTCGATCAGCTCGAAGGCGCCGAAGTCGAAGGGGTCACCCGGGGCGCGCTTCACCTGAACCAGCCGCTCGCGGCGGCCCTGGCTGCGCAGGGTGTCGGCGCGGTGCAGGCACCAGGGCATGTTCCCCCGGCGTCCCAAGAGCGCATGGGCGGTCCACGAGCAGCCGCCTTGGCAGACCTCCGCGTAGTAGCAGGTCTTGCAGAAGCCCCAGAGCTCCGACGTGCCCCGCGCTCTGGCGAAGCCGATGGCCTGGCGCTCCCAGATCTCGGCCAAGGGCGCCTCTCGCACGTTCCCGCCCACATACGGCGCGCTCGGCAGGCTGGGGCAGCCCTTCACGTCGCCGTTGGACTCCACACCCAGCACAAACCGCCCGGCGCCGCAGCCGCCATAAGGCTCGATGCGCAGGTGGCGCTCGGCGGGGCCGTAGTAGCCGAGGTTGTTCCCGGCGTTGATCGTGCAGCCCCGGGCCTTGGCCGCGGGGCCGATCTGGGTCAACAGCTCGCCGAGATCGAGGAGCTCATAGGGCTGCAAGAGCCACTCCGGGCGGTCGGCGGCGCGGCCCATGGGCCCGGTGACCTGGATCTGCCAGGCCTTGATGCCCGCGTCAAAGAGCGCCTGGGAGAGCTCGGTCAGCTCTGGCAGGTTCAGTCGGTTGACCTGGGTGTTCGCGTAGGGCGCCATGCCCGCGTCGCGGATGTGGCCCAAGGGCCGCCATCGCCGCCTTGAAGCTGCCGGGCACGGCGCGCAGGTGATCGTGGGTGGACTCCAGGCCGTCGATGGAGACCGAGACGGCCTGCATCCCGGCCTTGGCGGCGGCCTGGGCCAGCTCCGCGTCCAGGGCGCGGGCGCCGGTGGTCATCGTCGGGCGCACCCCGGCGTCGGCGACGGCGCGCACCAGGGTCAAGAAGTCGGGGTGTAGGTACGCCTCACCGCCGATGAACGCGATCTCCCCCACGCCCATCTCCACGAGCTGCCCAAGCAGGTCGAGCTGCTCCGTCAGGTTGAGCTCCTCGTTGCGGGGGCGCCCGGCGCGGCTGCCGCAGTGGCGGCAGGCGAGGTCACACTTGAGCGTCAGCTCCCACACGACGTAGCGAGGGTGGAAGGCCTGCGCTGGATCAATTCGGCGTTTCATTCCGACAGTGTAGCCCCGCCCGACTCGGGTGTAGGCTTCACATGGGCATGTCGCCCCGAGAGATGGAGAGATCCTGATGAACGCCTGTCCGAGCTGTGATCGCCACCTGCTGCACGACGAGGCCAAGTGCCCGTTCTGCGGCGTCCCCACCAAAAACATCGCCACCCGCGTGCGCAACGCCGTGGCCTCCGGCGTCACCATGGTCGTGCTCGCCGCCTGTTACGGCCCGGCCCCCGGCCCGGACAAGGACGACTCCGGCCTCGACGACACCAACGCCCTGATCGACGCCGACGGTGACGGCGCGCTCTCCGACACCGACTGCGACGACAACAACGCCGACGTCTTCCCCGGTCAGACCGAGGAGTGCTCGGACACCATCGACAACGACTGCGACACCCTCGTAGACGCCGCCGACACCGACTGCGGGGCCTGAGCCGTCTGGGGGCGGCGCGGCCAGCGCGCGGGGAGTTTTCCCCAAGCGCTGGACGTCACCGCCCCGCTATAATGTGTGTGTCCGCCGCCGCGCACCCCTTCCAAAAGCGCCCCGATGACCCCTCGGCCACGGGGCGCTTGGCCCCCACCTCACGCCGAGGCCGAGCGCGCGCCGCCCCCGCCCCTTTGCCCTTGACCGCCGCCCCGCGCCCCCCTTGAGGAGCCCGCCGATGACCCCTTGCCCCCGCTGCGATCGCCACCTGCTGCACGCCGAGGCCGAGTGCCCGTTCTGCGGCGGCCCCACCCAGAGCTTCCCGTCCCAGGCGCGCCTCGTCATGGCCTCGGGCGTGACGATGATCGTGCTCGCCGCTTGTTACGGCGTGCCCTACGACGTCAAGGTGATTGACGCGCCGCGAGACACCGATGGTTGGGAGGACACCGACCCGCTCACCGACGCCGACGGGGACGGCGTGGCCCGGATCATCGACTGCGACGACGACAACCCCGAGGTCTACCCCCGTCAGATCGAGGACTGCGCGGACGGCCTCGACAACGACTGCGACACCCTCACCGACGCCGATGATCCCGACTGTCGGGAGTGAGGGGCGGGGGTG
>JADKFE010000070.1 GCA_016717595.1 Deltaproteobacteria bacterium
CCCATGCCGCAAGCTACCCGCGCGCGACACAATCCGTCGGGCCGTCCTGATTGCCGTCGAGAGGACTCCGCTGGTCGATCTGCCCAAGCGCAAGATCCGGCGACGAGGGCGTGCGTTGAACAGAGGCTCTTTACGTTGAGCCCCCCTCAGGCATGAGATCGCACGAGAACACAGGTTGAAGTTTACATAAGCTCAAGTGAGCGCCAAGAATACGATTGACAAATACTTGACAAATGGCCTGCGCTCTTGCTGGCGAAGGCGTCGCCGCTCGCGCTCCTGGCGCGGCGATCGGCCCACCCAAGCGCGCCCCCGCGCCCGCCCTGGGGCGCAGGGCGAGGAGCGGAGGCGCGCGCCGCCTGGAGGTCAGCCCTTCGCGAACTTGTCGGGCGGCGCCCGTGAAGGGCCTCGCTGGTGCTCCTGACGCGGGATTCGCTGCGTAGGTCGAAGCGCTAGGCTCCCAGCCGAGGGCGAGGTTAGCGGCTCTACTCGCGGCGGAACGGAGGTGACGGGGCGGGGCCGCTGGGGTTGAGCGTTGGGAGCAGCTCGCGGCGCCAAGTCGGCTGGACGGCTTGGCGAGCCCTCCCCAGCGGTCGCGCGCTGGATCCCCTGACCGACCGCTGGCTTGGGCTGCGAAGGAGTGCTCGGCGCCGCAGGCTGCTGCGGTCGTGCCGCTCGCGCTGGAGTAGAGGCCGGGGCGGTCACGGTGGCGGTCGCCGTTGAGTTCGCAACGGCGACCGGCGGCGTGGCGGGCTGGGCCAGCGGGCACGGCGGTGTGGTTGCCTCGCCCGGCACCTCGACGCCGCGCGCGGCGGCCTCGGCCTCAGCATGTGGGGGCTTGAGGACCGCCTGCTCACCGACATCTGTGTGGCGTTGGCCGAGCGCGTTGAGCATCACGTTCAGCGCGCCTCGGACCTGCGCGTCCTCCATGAGCGCCTCGTCACGAAGCAGCGTAGACAGCGCCTCTAGGGCCCGCCTCCGGTCAGGGGAGGTGGTTGAGAAGTCGCCCGGACGGGCGGTCATCACCATCCGCTCGACGGTCTCTAAGGTGGGGATACGGTAGTACCTCATCAGCACCTCGACGGAGTGTCCGAGGAACGTAGCGACCAACTTCGCGTCATAGCCTTGGTCGATGAAGAAGTTCACCGCAGCGCGCCGCAGCGCGTGGGGGCTGAAGGTCTTGATGCTGAGGCGTTTGCAGGCGCGCCTGAGGACACGTCGCACCCAGTCATCCCCCTGCTGCACGGGATCTCGGCGCGTCGTGGTCCACTGGAACAGTGGCGCCGTCGTCCCGTCTGCGCGCGCTGCGAGCCGCGCGCGCACGGACTCATCCACCGGCACGCGGCGAACGCCCGTCTTGCCGTTCACGGTGAGACAGTGAGATGTGGGATCATAGTCACAACGCCGAAGCGTGACGACTTCACCCACTCGTGCGCCTGTGACGGCGAGCACCTCCACGACGAGACGCGCCTCGCCCTCTAAGGACTGCACAACGGCGCTGACGTTGGCGCGCTCCGGCCAATACTTTGGCGCTTTGACGGCTCGCCCGAGCGCCAAAGTGGGCGGCTTGACAGTGACGAGCTGCTCGTCACAAGCCCATCTCCACGCGCTGGTGAGCATCAACGCGGCCCGCTCCACTGTCGCGTGCGCACGTCCGCCTTGAATCTGGGCGACTAGGAGCCGCTCTAGCTCGTCCTTTGTGGTTTGCAGGATGATCTTGTTTCCCAACAGACTCTTGAGCCATCGCCTCCTGTTCACCCAGGACGCGATGGTCGTAGATTGTAGGTGCGCAGGCTCGCCCCGCTCCGCCGCGTCCGCGTCGATGAGGTCCGCGAACGTCACGATCCGGCGCCCTCCCGCCGCCTTCTGGGGCCGGTGCGCCCCTCGGGTCACCAAGGACGCCAGCTCGGACTGAACCTGCTCCACCGTCGCCCACTTGTGGTAGACGGTCTCCCGCTCGTCCACGCCGAGGGCGGCGTTCGCGCAGCGGTCGATGCGCCAGTACCAGCGCACCTCGCCGTGCTCGACCTTGGGGCCGCGCACCACCGTCGCGCTGAGGTTGTGGTGCCGCTGCACCTCGGGCTTGGTGACGCTCTTGGGAGACGCCGTCTTGGTGCCGGTGGACTTTGTGGTCGTGGCCTTCTTGGTGCGGTCGGGGCTCAGGGCGTTCATCGGGGCCTCGTCGTTGAGGGGAGGGCTCGCGCCCGGCGCTTCCACCGGGCCCCCAGGATCCTGCTCCAGACGGAATCTCTTCCGAGCTGGCGTCTTCTTTGGGCTCTTTGATGACTTAGGATCTTCCTTGAGATCAGCCGATCCTTGTCCGGGGTGATCGCCAAGAGGATCACGATCGGGGGTCGGTGCGCGGGGATCGTCGTCGAGGGGATCGTCGGGGTTGATCAGGGTCTCGTCGCTCATGGGATCACCTCCGCCAAGGCCCGGCAGAGGGCGTCGAGGGAGGCCGCGCGGTCGGCGGGCTTCGCGCGGCTGAGGTGGCGCAGGATCTCGACCTCGACGGCGCTCGGGGGGCTCGGCTCACGCAGGAGCTCGCTTGGGGTGAGGCCCAGGGCGCTGGCGAGCTGGGCGAGGATGCGCAGGGTCGGCACATGGAAGCCCCCCTCGTAGCGGCAGGGGGCGCAGGGCTCGACGCGGGCCAGCGCGCCCAGCGTTTGTTGGGTGACTCCGGCCTCCTTGCGGGCGGCGGCGAGGCGGGCGGACACGAGGTCACGGAGCGCGTCACTTGGCACGGTTCACCTCCGCCAGCACGCGCTGAAGCGCTTGGTGCTGCTGCTCCGGGGTCGCACGGCGGAGGCGACCCAGCAGCACGGTCAGCTTGGGGTCTTCATCAGTGTTGAGCATGTCCTCCAGGCGCAGGCCGAGGCCCCCCGCGAGGCGGCTCAGGGTGTGAAGCGTGGGGCTCCGGGCCAGCGTCTCGATGCGGCTGATCTCGCAGATCTGCATCCCTGCGCGCTCGGCGAGCTGCCGCTGGCTCAGCCCGGTCGCGGCGCGCAGCGCGCGGAGACGCCCGGCGACGGCGCGCACGAAGTCTTTGGGCTCCATCACTTCACCTCGCGGAGGTCGGCGTCGGCCTGGGTGGCGTCGGCGGGCGGGAGGCTCTGCGCGGCGGGCGCGGGCTCATCGGGTGGGTCTGTGTCGGGTGAGGCGGTGTCGGGTGAGACGGCCTCGGGGGGTGGCGCGGTCAGGGCGCGCCGCGCCGCCTCAAGCGTGGGCAGGGCGAGGCCGATGGCGGCGTGCTGTTTGTTTAGGAGGAAGAGCAGCTCGTCCAGAGGCGCGAGGTCGGCGTCTGTGAGGGGGCGGAGTTTGGCGAAGCGCGCCAGATCGAGGGTCAACGCGGCGGCGGCGCGGGCCACACGCTCGATGCGGGTCGGGCCCCGACCCACCGCCGTCGCGACGGCGGCGCCCGCCTTCACCAGCGCGGCGAACATCGCGGCGGGCTGGTTCAGGGCGCGGGGCGGCTCCACGGGGGCGTTCGTCGAGAAGACCACGGTGAGGGCCTGCAAGGCGCGCTCGACGTGGACCACCGACCGCGCGCACCGCTCCGCGTCGCCGAGCACGACAGCGTGCTGCGCCAACACGGCGCGGGGGTCGGGGTCGCCGTAGAGCGCGTCGAAGGAGAGCGTGAGGCCCTGCTCGTAGAGCCGATGGGCGTCGATGCTCAGGGCCTCGGCTTGGGCGGCGAGGTCGCCACACTCGCCTGTGAAGATGAAGCTCAGCTCGATGAGATCGTTCTTGGACATGAGAGGTTCCCGGTCTGGAGTGGATGTGTGGACTGGACACAGAGCCCGGCCAAGGGACGCGGCGACGTGGGCGCAGGGCCCCGGCGCGGTCCAGGCGGGCGGACGCTGGGCGGACGGGCCGGGATGACCCCGAACCCCTCGGACGCGCCGAGGGATCGCGGGGCAGAGCACGGCCAAGGATCTCCGCGAAGGGCGGAGTCCAGAGAGTCAGCGACGGTCAGTTAGCGGGCGAGAGTACCGTTCAATCGCCCGCTTCCAGCGGTGTCAGCACGTCGGGCAGCCTCGCAGGAGGCCGCGACCAGAACGGGAAAATATAGCGGGTTGGCTCACGGGGCGGATACGATCGACAGGCAGGCGGGTGACTGCCTGTCGGGGGAGAGGATGTGATACGCATCTTCGACTCCGGGGCTCGGTGGAGGGCTCAATCTCCACCGGGCCCGTTTTACGTTGGGTTGTCAGGTGGCGCGCGGAGGCGCCACAACCAATTTGCCATAACGCAGCAAGAACGCCAACCCCTATGGCGAAAAAATAGACGGGTGCTCTAAGGTCGGCGTTTGACCTTTAGTATTCGCGTGTTTCGTGTCGATGAGGTGGTGGCGCCTGATTTGCGTTGGCAGCGCGCCTAGCTCGTCCATCGCGGGATCGGCCACCTCGACGCCAGGTCGCGCGGGCGGCTTGGCACAAACGTCAACGGACGCCCCCAAAGGTCCGCTTTGACCTTGGAGGCGTCCGTGTGGTGTTCTCGGCGATGCCCTGGCGCGCTCAGACGACCTCGACGCCTAGCTCCCCAAAGCGGCCCAGCGGCAAGGCCAGGCGGTCGCCTCGGCTCACCTTGCAGCGCAGGCGCTTCACCTCGCCGACGCCCTGGCTGGCGGGCACACGCTCCTCTTGCACCAGGATCCGCTGGAGCCTCGGGAGCAGGAGCGTCGCCGCCAAGCTGGGCACGGTGATCACGAGCAGGCCGCCCTCGTTGGCGAGGCCGAGGGCGCCTAGCTCACCGAGCGCGATCGAGACGCCCTCGCCCGCGCCGATGGAGAGACGGTACACGTCTCGGGGGCCCGTGTCCGTCGTCCGCTGGGTCTTCGGCGTGACACACACGGGGCTGAGCACCTCGGAGAGCGGGCGACCGAGCGCCTGCTCCAAGGGATCAAACACGATCGAGCCGAGCTGAATGCGGGTGACGGGGACCACCAGGTCGATGAGGATGGCGAGGGCGGTCATGCGGCGGCGTCCGGCTCGGAGGGGGCGTCGTCGCCGTCGTCGCCGCGTCGTCGTCGCTGTCCGAGTCTCCGCTGTCGTCGTCTTCATCCTCGTCGTCGTCGTCTTGCTCCTCATCGTCGCTGTCTACGTCCTCGTTGTCGTCCTCGTCCGCCTGCTCGTCGTGGTCGTCGAACAGACCCTCCAAGGAGTCGCCGCCCGGGGTCGAGAGGCGGTCCAGGGTCTCGACCACGAGCGCGGTCTCGTCGTCGAGCTGGTCGCTGAGGTCTTGCAGGCCGGTGACGACGCGCTCCTGACTGAGCAGGTTGAGGTAGAGCAGCTCACACTGGATGAAGGTCTGCTCACCAGGGGCGAGGGCGGCGAACTCTTGCATCGCCTTGGCGCGGGCCTTGGGGTTCTTCGCCGCGAACAGCTCGCCGAAGAGCTGGCGCGCGCGTTTGCCGGGGTTGATCCGCTCGGGGGCGGGCTTGGCTTCATTTGGCACAGAGGTCTCCATTCCGGCGGGGGTCGCCGGGGGTTGGGGTTCGGTCGTCTCACACAGAGGGGGTTAGGCGGGCGGGCGGCGGCGGCGGCGGCGTACCGGCCTTCTGCTGCGCCGCCTTGGCCTGGGCGGCGACGTTGCGGAGCATCGCCGCGAGATCACCAAGGAAGCGCGGGTCACGGAGCAGACCCAGCACGGTCGGGTCACCGAGCAGGGCGCGCAGCTCGGGGTGTTGCAGGAGCGGCGCGACGGCGCCGAGCAGCTCCGGGGGCAGGCCCGCGAGGCCGCCGCCGCCGAGGAAGCTCTTCGCGGCGTCGCCTAGCTCCTTGACGGCCTGGCTCGCGAGGTCGGAGCGGCTCCGCGCGCTGCGTTCGCCGTCAACGGCGCGCTCCGCGATCTCAAGCTGCTGGATGCGGTGTTCAAGCACGGCCCCGGCCAAGGCGTCTACCTGCTTGCGCGACTGTGACAGCTCGTGGCTCAGGCGTTGGTGCATCCCGTCGTTGATGCTCTGGTTTCGCTCCCAGGAGCCCAGGAGGAGGTGCGCGAAGTCGGCGTAGCACAGACTCAGCTCCCGCATGGCCTGCCCGGTTGGGCCCTTGATGCCGCTGGGATCGTGCTGAGAGGGCAGAGGGGCGACCGTCGGCGCGGCGTTGGGCTTGGGTCGGCCCGGCGCGGGCGCGGGCTCGTCTGGGGGGTCGTCTGTCTCATCATAGAGGGGCTCGTCGCTGTCGCGGAGGCTGCCGACGCGGCTGTCCTCGACGTTGATGGTCAGGTTGAGCGGCGACGGTTCGTCCCCCTTGGGGCCGTAGCCGCGCACCCTGAACCGCAGCGCCTTCTTGTTGACGCTCGTGCGCGCCAGCGTGAGGCGGATGAAGCGCCGCGACGCCTTCAGGAGCACACGACGAACCTGGGTGGCGTCGTCGGGCTCGTTGGTGTCCTCCTCCTCCTCTTCCTCTTCTTCCTCGGCGGCCATGTCGTGACAGACGCCGTAGGGGTCGGGAAGGCTGAGGATCCGCTGGGCGTCTTGCAGGGTGAGGTTGAGCCGCCCGAGGCGCTCCTCGGCGCGGCTGCCGATCTCGCGGCAGTGGATGGTGAGGTAACACAAGTCGTCGATGAACTTGCCGAGCTGCAAGTCGGCGTCGTCGAGCCCGTGCATCAGAAACCGCATGGATCACCTCCGGACACCCTCAACTTGATCCTTGAGGATCCGCCGCGCAACAGGATCTTTCGCCGCCTCACGACGGCCCTCGGCCAAAATGATCTTGGCACCGTACTTCCGCACGAACGAACAATCGCTTCCACGCGAGGGAGGTCGTGCGCGGCGGCGGCTTGTGTGGGTGGAAGTGGCCGTGCGCGCGGTTTATGGACTTCCACGCAGGTTCCACGCGGGTTCCACGGCGCCTCCACCGAGGTTCCACGCGGGTTCCACGGGTCGGGGGGGCGGTTCCGGCCACTTCCACGGGGCTCAGGGCCACTTCCACGGGGCTCAGGGTCACTTCCACGGGGCTCAGGGTCACTTCCACGCGGACAGGCTTGGCGGAGGCGCGCGTTCCACGGGCAGAGTGTGACGCGAACACGCAGAGGCCGGGTTTGAGGCCATCGAGGCGCGGCGGCCAAGAATCACTTCCGCACTTCACGCTCACCATATGGCCTACTTCCGCGTCATTTTCGCGGGGTACACTTGACGCGGCAAGGGCTCTACGCGGCGCGGTGGAAGTGAATCTGATGGATTCTCGGCGCCTTACGAATGTAGTCATCGTCCAGGGCGCGCGGCGTGGTGCTGCGGCCCTGGAGGCAGAGATGGCGAGAAACGACAACCAGGCCGCGCTCGTCGCCGCAGGCCAAGGGCAGGCGCCGCGTCCGCGAACGCAGCTCACGCTCGTGAAGGGCGGGGGCGGCGCGCCGTCGGCGGAGACGGACGCCGTGATGCGCATGACGCGCAAGGAGAAGGCCGCAGAGCGCAAGGAGAAGGCCGCGGAGCGCGACCGCGACCAGATCGCGGAGGCGGGGCAGCTCATCCTCTACGCGGGCGAGACGACGGCGGCGAACGCGCTGGGGAGCTTCGCCCACGGCGCGCTGGGCGACAAGATCGCGCCGCTCGGCGTGGACGGGCGCATGGTCGTGGGCACCCTCCTGCTGGGCTATGGGGCCTACAACGTCGCCCAGGGCGGCGACCTCGGCGGGCATCTGATCGCGTTCGGCTCGGGGTTCGTGCAGTCCATCGTCTCCTCGGGGGCGCGGAACCTCGGGCAGCGTTGGGTGACGCCCGCCGCGTCTCAGCCCGCCGCTGGCGCCGCCGCGCAGCCGGGCCTGCTCCCGCCGCCGGAGCTGGCCGAGGGTGACTTCGCCCGCGCGGGCGCTCGCCCGGCCCAGCGCGGGGTCTTCTTGACCCCGGAGGACCGCCCGCGCGGCAAGCAGCGCGTGTTCTTGACCCCGGACGATGAGGAGGAGGACATCGAGGACATGGAGGACGATGAGGCGCCGCCTCGGAACATGCACGGTCGCGGCGGCGGTCGCCCGCAGCCAGGTCGCGGCGGTCAAGGCCGGGGCCAAGGCGGCCAAGGCGGCGGCCCTCGGCGTCAGCGCCCCAACCGTTTTCGTGACGCGCGCCCGCGCTGACTGGAGGAGATGATGGCCAAGGACCAGCTCGTGCCCCTCGGCTACGCCCCCGTCTTCAAGAACGGCAAAGGCGGCCTCGTGGTGGACACAGACTCGCTGCGCCGGGGTGGAGCGCCTCGGCGTGACCGGGCCGATGGCGACTTCGACGGCGAGGATGACGACGACTTCGACGGCGAGGACGACGACGACTTCGACGGCGAGGACGACGACTTCGACGGCGAGGACGACGACTTCGACGGCGAGGACGACGACGACTTCGACGGCGAGGACGACGACGACTTCGACGGCGAGGACGACGACGACTTCGATGGCGAGGACGACGACGACTTCGATGGCGAGGACGACGACGACTCCGAGGATGACGGCGACGAGGACAGCGACGACGACAACACAGACGATGAGGAGGACTTCGAGATGAGCGACGACTTCGGACGCCGTAAGCGGCGCAACAAGAACAACGGCAGCGGGCGAGGTGGACGGAGCGGGCGCGGGCAGCGTGAGCCCGTCTTGCGCCGCAACCAAGACCGAGACGGCGACGGCCAACGCGACGGAGGGCTTATGCAGCGGCGACGCGACAAGAAGAGCAAGAGCAGCCAGGAGTGGGTCGGCACCATCGTCGGCGACACCGAGACGCTCACGGGCGCGGGCACCGCCACGGTGCGGGTCGTGCTCCAGCACGACTTCATCGCCGATGAGCTCAACTTCACCGGCTCCCGCTCGGACGCCAAGGTGACCTCGGTGGTGTTCGGCGAGCGCACCATCTTCAACAACTCCAAAGGCATCGCCGTGGGCGCGTTCACCTCCACCACGCGCAGCAAGGGCACCATCGCCGGGCAGTACCTCCGCGCGGGCCTCACGATCTCTGTGTCGGGTTCTCTCGGCGGCGCGGGCGACTTCGCCGTCGCGATCCCCGGCCAGAAGCCCTTGGTGTGCTGAGCGGTCATTGACCACAGACGGCGCGCCTGTCCCTTGAGATCCCCTCCTCTCGTCTCATCCCTCGCTGAGCCCTCAACGGCCACGTTCACCGCCACGGCTTGTCCTGGCGATGGAGATCCTTTGTCTCGGGAATCCACCCCCCGCTGCGAGCTGACCCGGCGCGACGCGCTGGAGGCGCTGCCTGTCCGTGTGAACGGCGCGGCGCTCAGCTTCAAGCGGGTGTTGGCCCCCGAGGCACAGGAGTCTACATGGCGGCTGGTGGAGCTGTTCAGCGTGGACTTGAGGCCGTTTGAGGCCCGTCTCTCGTGGACAGGCGCGCACAGCGCCAGCCAATACGCCCAGCTCACCATCACCCGAGGCACACGAATCTGTGTGTGGGCGCGGAGCCTCACCATAGACCTCGCGAACCTCTCGGGCTCCATCAACAAGGTCGCCGTGTCCATCGGCGACACCCAGGCGTTCACACCCTCCCGCAACCGCTACGAGCTGCGCGGCACGCTGAGCACCTTCGTCGCGCGCTCGCTGAGCATCCCGCCGTGGGCGGCCAGCCTGCGCGTGGACACGTCGAACCCCACGGCGATGCCCAACGTCACGATCCGTCTCATCGACGGGAACGGCAACCTCATGGCCGCGCTGCTCGGAAACGCCCAGCCCGGCGACGGCGTGCCGCTGGGCGGCGCCGAGAAGGTCGAGCTGGCCAGCACGGTCGTCGCCGAGTACCGCGCCGCCTTCAACCTCACTGTGTAGCCCTCTCACCCATCGGAGATCCCCATGCCTCTGTTTCATGCCCAGGCCACCCTCCTCCAGACGGAGGAGTCCAGCGCTGAAGACCAGACTGGCACCACCTACGTCCTCTTGCCGGACGGGGGCGACTCTGTGCCGGATCACAGCCAGGAGTACCGCGTCTGGTTCCTCATCACCCAGATCGGCGGCGCGTCTTCGCCCACGACGGACTGCATCCTGGAGACGAGCCCCGACGGCGACACCTGGGTGACCGTGGCGTCGGCGACGCAGCTCACGGCGGACGGCAGCGTCGGCGAGTGGAAGGAGATCGCGGCCCTCGGCAGCCAGATCCGCGTGCGCACCGTGCTGGGTGGCGGCACCCCGCCCGAGCACACGGCGACGGTGATCTTGGCCAGCACGGGCGGTATGCGGCTGTTGACGGCCTGACCGATGCGCATCGCCCTTCGCCTGGCTTTTGACGAGGAGGCCGCCGTGCGCCTGCTCAACTGGCTCGCCCAGGAGAACGCGCGCATCTGGTCCCAGAGCGCGGCGCTGCCCCTGCTCTACGACTCCGGCGTGGTCTACCAACTGGAGCAGGATGAGACGTGGACAGACTACCTGACCATGCTCACCCAGGGCTGGGAGGACTGCGACAGCCTCGCCGCCGCCCGCGCCGGGGAGCTGCTCGCCTTGGGCCACCGCGCGCTGCGGGAGGGTGACGCGGGCTTCGCCGAGGCCCAGCGCCTCAAGCCCAAGGCCATCGAGGCCGAGGTCTACCTCACCACCCGCACAAAGCCCGGCGTGCCCGGACTGTATCACTGTGTCACCCGCTACAAATTGGGGCGCCGCTGGTTCAGCGATGACCCCAGCGCCCGCCTCGGGATGCACGGCGGACAGATTGACCCCATCGTGAAGCGCCGCTGGGCCCAGCCGCCCGAGCCGCGTTGGAGGACCGCATGAGCCGCAGAGATCAAGATCGCTGGGACAAGCCCAAACGCCAGCGCACGCAGCGATTCGCCCCGGCGGAGCCGATGCAGGGCTGGGAGGAGGAGCGCCCGACGCGCCACAAACGCCGCCGGGACAAGGCCCGCCCGCTGGTGGAGGTGCCCGAGGCGCGGGATCGGCGCCCCGGAGGCGAGTTTGGCCGCGCGGCCCAGCTCGGCGACAACAGCGAGATCGCCACGAAGAAGGGCTATCGCGCCGCCGTGATCCCGCTGCGGAAGGGCCTGTTCCTCGTCGCGGAGCTGCCCGTCGAGGCCACGAAGTCCGAGTTCGGCGTCGTGCCCCTGCTCGGGCCGCTGATGGTGAAGGCTGCTGTGAAGGCCCTCACCGGCAGCGGCGAGGAGCGGCGGGAGGCCCGGCGGGACGATCCCGACCGGCCCCGGCTTTTGGAGCGTCTGCGGCCCCAACTTCGGGCGCCGCGCGATGAGGAGGCCGAGCTGGACGAGGCCGAGGCGCTGCTCGGCTGGAGCGAGGGCGACGACTTCGGCTGCGCGAAGTGTGGCGGCGGCTGCGGCGGGAGGCGTCCATGAGCGCCGCACAGAGCCAGAGCTGGGAGCAGCTCCGCGCGCAATGGTCCCCGGCGTGGAAGGCCCTCGCCAAGCGCGGCGAGCGGGAGCACCTCGCGGCGATTCAGCGTGATCCGAGCCGGTACGCCCCCACCGTGGCGAGCTGCGTCGACGCGCTGAGCGCCGCCCGCGCCTCGCTGATTCAGGCCCGCGCGAAGGGCCTGGAGCCCGCCCGCCTCAACGAGCTGGAGCGGCGCTGGCTCGACCTCGCCGCCGGGATCTTACGCCGAGGCCACGCCCGCCCCGGCGCCGCCGAGCTTCGGCCTCGCCCCGGTGATCGTCGTGGGCGGCGTCGCGTTCACCGCCGTCGCGCTCTCCTGGGCCGCCGTGGCCTGGCAGTACATCGCCAACCTCCGCGACCAGACGGCCTTCGCCGTGAAGGAGCTGGAGGTGCGGGACGCCGCCAGCCGCGACGGTCGGGCGCTTCAGCCCGCGACGGCGCCCGCCCAGCCGCCTGTCCCGCCGCCCGGCGACCCGTGGACCCTCGACGCGCGGGGCCTGCTCGGCCTCGGCGCCCTCGCTGGGCTCGCGTTCTTCATCTTTCGCGGCGCCTCAGACGCGCTGCCTCGCCCTCGGAGCAACCCATGAAGCCCGTTCGTTTGGCGATCACCAACGCCGCAGAAGACCTCCCGCGACTGATTCATGGCTCGGGCAAGTGTGCGCACGGCAGCTTCGCGATCGTGCTGCGTCCTTTGCAGGGCGAGGGCCTGCTCGGCCTCATCACGAACGACAACGAGGGGTTCATGTGGCGTGGCGGCCCGCGCCTCGACGCGCCGGGCGTGCCGCGTGAGGCCATCGCCCCCGAGGCGCTCATTCAGGCGGTGCAGGCCGCCCAGAAGAAGCTCGGCGCCCAGGGCGCGGTGAGCCTCCGCGCGCAATGGTCGGCGACCTTTGTGTGTGATGACCTCACGCCGTCGGTCGTGCTCACCCGCAAGGTGTCAGCCTACGCCACGCTGACCGTGCAGAGCGGGACGCAGGGCTGGACGTGGAGGGTCGCCCGCAGCGCGAAGTGGTTCACGCCCGAGGGGGACGCCACGGGGGAGGCCCTGCGGCTGAGCGACGCCGTGGCCTCGGGCCTCGCCGCCGCGATGGGGCTGGTGAAGGAGGCGTGTGTGGTGAGGGACACCCAGCGGCGCGCTCCCCTGGACGCGGAGTATGCCGTTCAGCACCCGCTCAAGCTGGCCGCCGAGCCCAAGACCGACCCCTTGGCGCGGTTCAAGCCGCCCAAGGGCCAGGCCCGCCCCGGTCGCCCGCCGAAGTCGGTGGAGGCCCCCGGTGGGGCCCCGGCGCCGACCACGGCCACCGCCGTGGAGGCCAAGGCCGCCGAGGTGAAGGAGGAGGCGGACGGCCTCGACGCGGCGCTCAACGGCGTGTCGCCGCTCTGGGCCGAGAACGACGCGCCCGAGCGCATCGTGCGCTGGTTGACCGACCAGGGCCTCTATGGGCTCGCTGAGCTCGTGGCCGAAGGGCCCCAGGCCCAAGGCTTTGAGGGCTGGATTGAGCTGCTCCACGAGCGGGCCCTTGCGGAGACGCCCGCCGCGCTCACCCAGGCCGTGCGGGATGTCCTCGATGGCCTCAAGACGGCGTGGGAGACCTACCCCGCGCTCTTTGAGCGGGCGCGCTGCCTGCTGCGCACCGCCGCCAACCTCGCCTCGTCGGCGCCGTGCCAAGGGCCCGAGCGCGCCGAGGCGATCCGGCTCGTGAACGAGGCCGCCGCCGAGTATGAGCGGGCCCGCGCCCAGCTCTTCACGACGAGCGACGCCACCACCCGGCGGATGCTGCGACAGGCCGTGAGCCGCGCCGCGCTGGGCGCCGCGAAGGCCGCGAAGGCGTGCGCCAAGGCGCCCAAGGTCACCCGGCAGCCGGGCGTGTCGCGGGAGGCGGAGCGGCTGCTCAAGGGCATGGCCGAGCTACACCGAGCTGTTCAGCAAGAGGCCGACCGGCGCTGTCGGCAAGCAGTGGGTGCTTCAGGCGCTCGGCAACCTCGGCCTGCCCGTCCACAGCATCGACAGCAAGAAGCGCGACGGCAAGCTCGCGGTGAGCGTGACCCTCACGGCGAGCGCCGCCCAGAGCCCCAACGTCACCAAGCGCCTCAAGACCCTGCTCGACGCCTTGGCTCTGCCCGGAGCTCCGGCGCTGAGCCTGGAGCGGTGGGACTTCGAGAGCCCGCCGACGCCTACCCTCGTCGCGCCTCCGCCAGCGCCGGTCGCGGCGCCTGCGCCGCCGGTCGCCGCCCCCCGCGCCCAAGAGGGGGCGTCCGAACCTCACCGTGGTGAGCAACCCGCCGCCCGCGCCGCCGCCTGCGCCAGTCGCAACGGCCTCGTTGCCCGGTGAGGAGCCCGTAGACCCGGCCAAGGACAAGCTCTTGCTGGACGGCATCAAGGGCGCGCTGGCCGACCTTCTGGGCCCTCAGAGCCCCGCGCCGATGGGCTCCCCATGAGCCGCCGCGCCCTCTTGATCGGCGTGTGGCCGGTGCTGTTCGTGCTCGGTGCAACAGCCGTGTTGGCTGGTGAGCTGGGCGCCCAGCCGGTGCAGACCGGCCCGAGCTTAGACGCCCTGCTCGCCTTGGGGCCCTACGGCGCGCTGGTCTGGGGGGCCTACCTCCTGGGCCGGGGCCTGCGCATCACCGTCGAGGTCGAGCTGTCCGAGCGGGACCGCGCGCTCCTCAACCGCAGCCAGGTCACGCCGACCAAGGAGACGCCATGACCGCTGAAGAGGTCGTTGACTTCATCGGCGCGCGGCTGCGCCAGCGCCCGCCCGCCGGGGTGTCTGTCGCATATTTGGACGGATTTATGCGACGGCACCGGGCGGCCCTGGTGCAGCTCTTTCGGGAGCAGCTCGGGGACCGGCTCGCCGGTCGCGCGCTGCCGTCCGCCGTCGCCGGTCGTCCAGGCCGTCGAGGGCGAGCTGCCCGAACACTGGACCGCCGCCCGGCGCACCCACGCGAACATCGCCGCGATGGTCGTCGCCGCGCGGCTTGAGGACGAGCGCCGCGCGCCCACCGCCGAGGAGCGGCGCACGCTCGCGGCCTACTCCGGCTGGGGCGGGCTCACCATCGAGGGCGCCGCGCACCGCTTCCCGGCGGACTTCCCGGTGCCCGAGCCGCGGGGCTCATCCACGAGTTCTACACCCCGGCGGCGGTCTGCGCCGAGGTGGCGCGGGTGGTCGAGCCCTTGCTCCCGGCGGGGAGATCAACGCCCTGGAGCCAAGCGCGGGCATCGGGCGCTTCATCCGCGCCTTTGAGGGCCAGCCCCGCGTGCGCTGGCAGGCCGTCGAGTATTCCGAGCTCTCCGCGCGGATGCTCAGCGCGCTGCGCCCCGACCTGGACCTCTTTGGCGGCTCGTTTGAGCGGTGGGTGCGGGAGAAGGAGGCCACCTGGTCCGGGCGGCTCCAGCTCGTCGTGTCGAACCCGCCCTACGGCGCGCGGGGCGCGAGCATCACCGAGGATCCCAACCGGGAGTACCGCGAGCGCCTCGCCTACCACTACTTCATGCGGCGGGCGCTCGACCTCTTGGCGCCCGACGGCCTCGGGGTGTTTCTGGTCCCGGCGGGCTTCCTCACCGGCAAGACCGAGGCCCTCAAGCGCCTGCGCGAGAAGGTCTTGCTGCGGCATCACCTCGCGGCGGCGTTCCGGCTGCCGTCGATGAAGCCCAACGGGCGCGAGGCCATCTTCCCCGGCGCGATGCTCGTGACGGACCTGCTGTTCTTCCGCTCGCGCGGCGGGACCCTGGCCGAGATTCACCCGAGCGACCAGCGCGTCGCGAACGGCGAATACCTCAAGATGTTCCCCAACCACCTCCTCGGCAAAGAGGTCGGCATCGAGGCCGGTGAGGACGACCAGACCGTCAGGCCCCGCTACGGCTATCAGGTGGTCGGTGAGTTCACCCGACTCCCCGACGTGGTGGAGCGCCCCGTCTGTGTGGACTGCGCGGTGGTGCGCTCCACCCCCGCCGCCGGTCGCGCTCGTGTGGGCCTCGTGCGTGTCGTGGACGAGGACACCGCCGGGCTGCCCGCGCCCTTGGCGGCGGCGGTGGCCCTCGGCCTGCGGGTTGACCGCTACCTCGCGGCGGTCGCCGCACAAGACACCAACACGCCGAGCCTGCTCTGGCCCGAGCTGCACGCCGCGCTCATGGCCTGGGTCAACACCCACGGCAACCCGCACGGCATGGTGGCGCTCCAGAACCTCGCCCAGCAGGGCAAGGTCGGCGCCGAGCGGTTCCTCGGGGCGTTCACCCGCGCCGGTCGGCTCATCGAGGGCCTCAGCGCCCCGCCGCCCAAGGCCGAGCCCCGCTTCATCGGCGGCGCCGACGACGTGCCCGCCCTCGCCGAGCACCTCTACCGGACGGCCCACACGCTCACCATCGCCCGGCTGCACGCCGAGCACCGCGCCCTGGGCGGCACCCTGGAGGCCGAGCCCCTGGTGGCGACGCTCTTGGCGGCGGGCTGGTTCCGCGACGGCGAGCGGTGGGATCAGCTCGTCCCGGCGGCGGACTACCTCACCGGCTCGCTCTGGCCCAAGGTGGCGCGGGCGAAGGCCCACGGCGCGGACAACCAGGTCGCCCGGCTGATGGACGCCATCCAGCCCGCGCTCTACGACGACATTGACGGCGTGTCGCCCCGCCAGGGCTGGGTGCCCTTGGAGCTGGTCGAGAGCTGGTTCAATGACACCTACAGCGCCAGCTACCGATATCGCACAGTCGGTCTGGAGCGTGTGGAGGGACTCGTCACGCTCCGGGGCCGGGACTACGCCGACCTCGGCGACAAGCATGATGACGTTCACCCCGAGCTGCCCCTGCTCTTGGGCTGGATCAACCACGACAAGACCTTGTTCTCGCCGCCCAAGAATCGGCGCTCCGACGACATCGACAAGATCCGCGTCGAGAAGGCGACACAGTGGGAGACGAGCTTCATCGGCTGGTGCGGGGCGAAGCCCGAGCGCCGGGCGCTCATCGAAGAAGCCTACAACCGCCAGTTTAAGGGCTTCGTGGCGCCGAGCTACGACGGCCAGCGCCTCCACCTCGCGCGCTGGGCGAAGGACGGCCCGCAGCTCCGCGCCCACCAGATCGCCGGGGTCAACCGCCTCAACGCCCACCGGGGCGGACTGCTCGCGTTTGACGTGGGCGTTGGCAAGACCTACACGGGCCTCGCGCTCCTCGCCCGCGCTCGGCAGGAGGGCTGGGCCCGGCGCCCGGTGATCCTCGTCCCCAACAGCATCGTGTGGAAGTGGGCGGAGGACATCGCCCGCGTGCTGCCCGACTACCGCGTGGGGGTGATCGGCTCCAAACGGAAGACCATCGCCCACGGTCCCCGCAAAGGGCTACAGACCTCTGAGGTGGACAGCCCCGCCGAGCGCGCCGCGAAGTGGACCCGCTTCCAGGCCGGTGAGCTGGACGTGGTGCTGCTCACCTACACGAGCCTCGCCCGCACCCGCATGAGCGAGGGCGCCGTGCGGGCCTATGCCGAGTCCACCTCCGCGATTCAGCGTGAGGTGGCCCTGCGCCAGCGCAACGCCCAAGGCCGCAAGAAGCTCTCCGAGCGCGACGAGGCCATCCTGCGCGAAGGCGTCGGCGCCTGGGTGACCGAGAAGCTAGAGCTCGCCGAGAACCTGGAGTATGACCCCGGCATCCTCTGGGATGACCTGGGCGTAGACCTCCTGATCGTCGATGAAGCACAGAACTACAAGAACCTGTATCTGCCCGAGGAGCGTGAGGGCGGCGTGCCGCGCTTCATGGGCAACCCCGGCGACGGCTCCAACCGCGCGTGGCAGCTCGACTTCCGCTGCCAGTCTGTGCGGCGTCAGAACGGCGGCGCCGGGGTGGTGCTGCTCAGCGCGACGCCCGCGAAGAACTCGCCCTTGGAGCTGTACAACCTCATCCAGTACGTTGACCCGGCGGCCTGGACACGCATCGGCATCCGCGACCCCGAGCAGTTCATCGACCGTTACCTCAAGATCAAGATCCAGCCCGTGCTCAACACGTCGATGGAGGTGGTAGACCGGGGCGCCGTCGTGGGCTTCCAGAACCTCCACGAGCTGCGCGACGTGATCCTGCGCTACGCCGACTTCAAGACCGCTGAAGAGGTCGGCCTCGTGCTGCCCGAGGCGCGGGTCGAGATGGTCGAGGTGGACATGAACGCCGCGCAGGAGGCGAAGTACACCGAATACGTCAAGCAGATTGAGGAGGCGCTGGAGAGCGAAGACCCCTCGGACAAGGCCCAGATCCTCGGACTGCTCGCGCGTATGGCCTTGGTGGCGGTGCATCCCCAGCTTGACGAGGGCTACACCTGGCGCACGGCGGCCACGGCTCAGAACCCGCACAGTCCCAAGTTTGACGCCTTGGCGGCGCGGGTCTTGGAGAACCGGGTCTGCGGTCACATCATCTTCATCGACAACGTGGCCGCGCACCAGTGGGTGCGGATGGTGCTCGTTCAGGCGGGCATCCCCGACGCGCGCATCGCCGTGCTCAACGCCGAGACGGCCTCGGGCGCCGCCGACCGCCAGCGCATCGCCAAGCAGTTCAACGGTGACCCCGACGAGGGCGTGGCCCCGCTCTACGACGTGGTGATCGCCAACGCCATCGCCTATGAGGGCATCGACCTTCAGACACGAACCTGCGCGATTCACCACCTCGATCTGCCCTGGGAGCCCGCCACGCTCCAGCAGCGAAACGGTCGCGCCGTGCGCCAAGGCAACCGTCTCACCGCGATCTCGATCTACTACTACTTCGCCCGGCGCTCTCAAGATGGGCTCCGGTTCAACCTCATCCAAGGCAAACGCGGGTGGATGACGCAGCTCCTCAAGAGCCAGGACCGCGCCACGAACAACCCCGGCGCACAGAGCCAGCTCGGCCCTGAAGAGATCCTGCTCCTCATCTCCCGCGAGCCGGAGAAGACCCGCGCCCGGCTGGAGGCCCTGCGTCAGACGCGGGAGGCCGAGGCCCACGAGCGCATCACCCGAGGGGCCGTGCAGACGCTCTTGGCCGCGAACGCCCGCTTCCGCCGGGCTGAGCGTATCGCCGACCCCGCGGAGGCCACGCGCCTCCGGGGGGAGGCCGAGGCCCGGCTCAAGCACCTGCAAGACGTGCCCCCAGAGATCTGGCCCTGGGCGGCGCAGGCGAGCCGCGTGCGGGAGTCTGAGGCGCTGCTCGTGGACAAGAGCGTGCCGGTGTTTGAGGGCCTGCGCATCACCAAGCCCTCGGAGCTGGACCCCAACCTCACACAGTCCGTGGAGCTGGGCCGGGTGGTGGACGGTCGCATCGGCGCGCGGAACCCGTCTGAGCCGCGCTGGCGGCTACAGAAGAGTGACCACGCCATGTGGAAGGGCCTCACCCCGGAGCACTTCACCGCCGACTGGCCCGAGGACGACACCGCGCGCACCGTCGCCCAGATCGAGCGGAGCGTCGCCCCGGCGCTCGTGAGCAGCCTGGAGTGGCCGGAGCTGGGCTGGCGGTATGCGTCGGATGCCTTCTGTGAGCGTCTCTGGGCCTTGGCGGGGGACACGATCAAGGCCGCGCTCGCCCGGCAGCCGAATCACCTCGCCCACAAGGCGCGGGTGCCGGTGCTCACCACGGAGGGCTTGACTGTGCTGCAAGGCGTGAGCGCCTTCGGCAAGCGGGACATCACCGTGCTGCCGCCGACGGAGAGCGGCTGGCGTCTGTTCATGGAGGCCGCGCCCACGGCGGGCCTCAAGTGGGGCGAGCTGAACAGCGCGGCGGAGTGGTGGTGGGGCCGGAGCTTCCCGCGTGGGGTGCTGCGAAACGAGGGCGAGGCCCTGGGCGCGTTCGGCCTGGGGAGCCAGGTCGCATGAGCCCGCGCCCGCTGGTCCCGATGCTCATCGGTGTTGGTGCGCTCCTCGGCGTGGGGCTGCTCGCCGCCGCGCCGAGCTCCGCGCCGAGCGCCACGCCGAGCCCGGCGCCGAAGCTCGTCCCGCCCCTCGCTGGGCGCCTCGTGGTGACGAGCCCTTTCGGCTGGCGCTGGCACCCGGTCACCGGCCAGTGGAGCCGCCACGACGGGCTAGACCTCGCCGCCCCGGTCGGCGTCGAGGTCGTCGCGCCTGAAGGTGGCGTGGTCACGCGGATCGACGTGGCCGGGGGTGAGCGCGGCGCCATCAACGGAAACGCGGTGTTTGTGCGGGCCCCGTCCCGCGTCTGGGCGTTCCTGCACCTCTCTCGCGTGAAGGTCGCCCTCGGGCAGACGGTTCGCGCCGGGGACGTGCTCGGGGCCTCGGGAGCGAGCGGGCGTGTGACGGGGCCCCACCTTCACCTCCAGGTGACCAGCCTGGGCGGCACCCCCATCGACCCGACCGGGCTGTTTCCGCCGGGCACCTTCGTCACGCGGAGCGCCTGATGGACCCCACACGGATCATCCACCGCGTCGCCGTCGTCGAGTCGGGCGGCAGCTACGCCGCGCAGAACCGCAACAGCGACGGCGCGGGGCTCGCGTTCGGCCTGCTCCAGTGGACGCAGCGGTCGGGCAGCCTCGGCGCCCTCCTGAAGACCATGAGCAAGGCCGACCCCACGAGGTTCAGCCAGGTCTTCGGGGCGGACGCGGGGCGCCTCCTCACGGTCACGACCGCTTCTGAAGAGGCCACCCGCATGAGCCTGAGCCTCTGGGCGCCGCCCTGGACCGCGCGGTTTGCCGCCGCCGGGGCCGCGCCGAGCCTCCAGCGCGCCCAGCTCCGCCACGCGCAGACCGGCGTGGAGTGGAAGGCCACGTTGGAGATCATGGCCTTGTTCAACCTGCACACCGAGCGCGCCGCCACCTTGGCGTTTGACCGCGCCGTCCAGCAAGGCCCCAACGGCGCCAAAGGCATCGCCCGGCGCCTGCACGCCGCGCTCATCGCCGAGGGCCTCGTCGTGGTGGAGCCCTTCGCGCTGCTCACGACCTACGCCGAGTGGTGCGCGGCGCTGTTTCGCCGCAGCTCGCCGCCGAGCCCACCCAGCGCCGCGTGGAAGCCCATCAACGGGGCGTGGCACAAACACGCGGGGGGCGTGGACCTCTACGCCCTCATCCAGCGCCGCACACAGTCCATCCTCACCGACCCCACCCTGAGCGACGTGCCCGAGGAGGTGACCGCATGAGCTGCGCCTGCAAGCTCCGCGCGGCGATGGCCGTGAGCGAGGGCATCCTCGACGCCATGCCCGCGCTCAAGAGCGTGGGCCGCCCGAGCGTCAACGCCGCCGCGATGTGGCGCTACTTCACACGGTCGGTCTACCAGAGCGGCGATCTGCCCTGGCTCGCCTGCCGTGAGGCGCTCCAGAACAGCACAGACGCGATCCGCGCCGCCGTGCGCGCTCGCCAGATCCGGGCGGGGAGCGGCCTGTTCGCCGTGACCTGGGACGGCGACGCGCGGACGCTCAGCTTTGAGGACAACGGGATCGGCATGGACGCCGAGACCATCGTGTCCAAGTTCCTGACCATCGGCGAGTCGGGCAAAGCCGCCGCCACGTCGAGCGACGAGGCCGCCGGGGGCTTCGGCGTCGCCAAGGCCGTGATCTTGGGCGTCTCCTCCACGTTCCGCTGGGAGATGCACAGTCGCGACAACCAGGCCGTCTCCGAGGGCGCGGGCGAGGACGTGAGCATCTTCGACGCCCCGCCGCGCCAAGGCACCAAGCTCACCCTCTACGACGTGGCCGAGGAGCACGTCACCCGCTGGGACGCCCTGCGCCGGGCGTATGTGAGCATCGAGGACCGCCTGCGCGAGCTGCTCGCGGCGTGTGACCTCCAAGACGTGAGCCTCACCTTCAACGGCGAGGCCGTCGCCCTGATGTTTGACCGCAAGCGCGGGGCGCCTGTGCGGGTGGACGAGAGCTGGGGCGAAGGCACCGAGGCCAAGATCAAGGCGTATCGCCGCCCTGACCGTGGTGGGGCGTACTTCATCCGGCTCGGCGGTTTGCTCCAGTTTGTGCAGCCGACGACGGGGCGCCTCACGAGCGACGTGGTGGTGGACCTTCGCACCACACAGAGGCCGGGCAGCACCGAGTATCCGCTGAACGCCGCGCGAGACGCCTTGCTCCACGACGCCGAGGCGACGTTCTGGCGCATGAAGTCCGAGATCGAGCGCGAGTCCGAGAGCAGCGTCAAGCCCCAAGAGGATGAGGTGCTGGCGCCGGATGAGGGCGTGGGTGAGGCCGGGGCCGACATCGGGGCGCAGCTCGACGCCGTGATGAAGGATCCCGAGCTGCTCGCGCTCCTCGCCGAGAGTGAGGGCGGCATGGTGGCGCTGCGGCAAGCCCAGCTCCAGACGCCTCGCACCCCGGATCCCGTCGCCAGCCGCGCCCCCGCCGCCCTCGACCTCCCGCCCGAGGCCCCCGGCGCCTACGAGCGCCAGCTCGCCGCCGCGTCGGGGATCGTGCTGCCGACCGGGCGGGATGGGCTGCTCCGGTCGCTGAACGACTTCGCCGAGCGGGCGCCCGACTTCGCGCCGTTGGTGCAGCAGACCTTCGGGATCATCAACACCGCCGGGCCCCTTGCATGAGGCCGACGCGGCGGCGGTGATGGCCGTGGTCGAGGAGGCGCTGATCGACGAGGCCGTGCGCGCCGGGCGGCTGCGGCGCTACGACCTCACCAGGGACGCCGACCTGGAGGCCCTGCGGGAGATCCTGCGCCAGCACCAACAGGCGAACCCCCGCGCCGCCGAGCGCGTGAGCATCGGCCTGGACCTCCTGAACGCCAACGCCTACGAGCTGCGCGAGGACGACTTCCGGTATCTGCGGGAGCTGGTCACCGAGGCGCTGCCGGAGGTGCCGGTGCGTCTCGTGGCCACGGGCGCGGGCTTCTACGAGGGCGAGGCTTTGGTGGGCGACCTCACCGGCCTGCTCCGCGCGCAGCCTGCGCCCGCCGAGCCCGCGAAGAAGGCGCCGCCGAAGCCCCCACAAAATCCCTTCGCGCCCCACGGGGGCCTGCGCATCTCCAAGCTCCACTACGACAAGGACCGCGCCCGGCGCTTCAAGAAGCAGGCGGCGCTCTGGGCTCCGGCGCTCGCGCTCTGGGGCGCGACCCTTCGCCTCGTCGCCGCCGAGGGCCAGGTCACGATCCCGTTCAAGCCCGGCTGGGTGCTCGACGACAAGGTGGAGGCCCTCTGCGAGCGCCTGCCGGGGCGGGTGCCGGTGATCTACCTCAACCCCGACCGCTTCAAGGAGTACCAGAGCGTCCACCCGACGCGGCCCCTCGCGCTGGCCTCCTACCTGCACAGTCTCGCGTGCCACGAGCTGACCCACCTCGACTCCGGGCGCCTGCACGCCCAGGGCCATGACGAGCGGTGGATGATCGCGCGGGAGGAGCTGGCCACGTCCACGGGGCACCTCCTGCCGGTGATCGCGCGGCTCGCGCAGCAGCTCCTCACGCTGCCGGAGACGCCGCAGCAGCGCCGGGTTCGGGAGCTGGAGGCGATTGTGCGGCGCGCGGCGCCTGTCTTGGCCGAGCGGGTGCTCGACGCGCTGTGGCAGCGGCTCCGGGCGAAGCCTCCCAAGGGCGTCTCGGTCGCCTACATCAACGGCTTCTTTTTGCGGAATCAGGCGGCCTTGCTGGCGCTCATCACCGAGCAGATCCAGGCGCCGCTCCAGGGGCCTCGATGAGCCCGGAGCTGGTGCTCTGCGCGGCGCTCGACGCCCAGCGGGCGCGGCTGCCGGTGAGCGAGGCCGAGCTCGCGAGCTTCCTGCGCCGCCACGGCCCCGCGCTCACCCGGCAGCTCGCCGAGGCCCTCCCGCGCCCGCGCTGGAGCGGCGTTGAGGAGGCCGAGATCCCCGCGCCGCCCGACGCGCGCCCGGACACCGCGGCGCTCCTCCCGCTCGGCGACTACGACCGCATCCTCGTCGGCTTCTCCGGCGGCAAGGACTCCGTGGCCTGCGCGCTCTGGATCGCTGACCAGCTCCGCGCCGAGGGCCTCGACCCCGCCGAGCGCCTGGAGCTGTGGCACCACCGCGTAGACGGCGCCCCCGACGAGCCGCCGCTCTTGGACTGGCCCTGCACCGAGGGCTACTGTGTGGCGTTGGCCGCCGAGCTTGGCCTCCCGCTCTACCAGTCCTGGCGTGAGGGCGGCTTCCTGCGCGAGATGGGCCGCGACGGCACACCCACGGCGCCGGTCACCTTTGAGACGCCGAGCGGACGGCGCACGGTCGGCGGCAGCGGGCCCGCCGGGACGCGGCGCCTCTTTCCCCAGGTCTCCGGGGATCTGTCTGTGCGCTGGTGCTCGGCCTACCTCAAGATCATGGTGAGCGCGACGGCGATCACGAACGATCCCCGCTTCGCCCAGGACGCGCGGGTGCTCATGGTGACCGGCGAGCGCCGCCAAGAGAGCGCCGGGCGGGCCCGCTACGCCCAGACCGAGGAGCATCGGGCCTCAGCGCCCTCCAAAGGCCGCGTCGTGCATCATCACCGGCCTATCCTCGGCTGGACTGAAGGCCGGGTGTGGGGGCTCCTTCGGCGTCATGGCGTCGTGCCGCATCCCTGCTACTGGCTCGGCTTCGGGCGGGCGAGCTGCGAGACCTGCATCTTCTCCCAGGCGTCGGAGTGGGCGACTCTGCACAGTCTGCACCCCGAGCGGGTCGCCCAGCTCAGCGCCCTGGAGGCGTGGACCGGCAAGACCATTCACCGCGCCCGGTCCATCCCCGCCCAGGTCGCCCAAGGCGAGAGCTTCGCGCCCGCGGGGCCGTGGGGCGAGTTCTGGCGGCGCCAAGCCCTCGTGCGCTTCACCGCCCCGACGCGGGTGCGCCCCGAGGGCTGGACCCTGCCGCCGGGCGCCTTCCACAAGACCTCCGGCCCCACCTGAGAGGTGATCGTGACCCCTGACGCCGTGCTCGCCCACCTCCGCGCCAAGCTGACACAGACGCCGCCGCCCGGCGTGAGCGCGGCCTATGTGGCGGGCTTCTTCGATCGCAACGACGCGGCCCTCCGCGCGCTCCTGACGCAGCAGCTCGCGCCGCGTGTGGAGGGGGTGCCGACGGCGTGGGGCGGCCTGCGCGGCGCCGTCGAGCTTTCGCGGGAGCAGCTCGTGGTGGGCCAGCGCGTCGTCACCGAGGAGGGTGAGCACGGCGCCGTCGCGCGGCTGACGGGGGTGGTCATGGAGATGTTTGAGCCCTTCAACGCCAAGGCCGGGGTGTCTCAGATGGCCTACAAGATCCCGCATGTGCTCCTCGACTCCGGGCGAGAGGAGCGCGCCGGGGCGCTGTTCGCCGAGCTGGCCCCGCCCGCGCAGATCGTGCCGGATGTGTGGGTCAAGGACCAGTGGCGCGCTCCGGCCTGGGTGCTGCGCTGGGCGAAGGTCGAGCTGAGTGAGCTGGCGGCGGCAAAGTCCAGCGCCCAGCGCGCCCGTGGTGTGAACCAACGCCGCGCCGCGCAGGAGCGCATCGCCAAGGCCCGCGCCGGGGCGAACACCCAGCTCGCGGCGCTGGCGGCGTGGCGCGCGGAGAACCCTGACGCCGCGGTGCCGGGGCTGACGCCGGGCGCCCTTCGCCGCCTCACCCTGGAGGCGCGCGAGAACCTCACCCACGACGAGGCCCTAGAGCTCGCCGCGCTCCAGCGCGCTGACGCCGCCCCGTCGCTCCTGAACACCGTGGAGGCCCGATGACCGTTGAGCAGCTCCTCGACCAGCTCCATGATCTCCTCCTGCACAGTCGGCCTCAATGGCTCAGCGCCGAGCAGGCCGAGGTCCACCTCCGCGCCCACCGCGAGGGCCTCAGCGCCGCCTTGGCCGAGCACTTGGCGCCCTGGTTCCTGGTGAAGCCGCGACCGCCAACGCGCGCGCCCCGGCGCCCGCTCGGGCGGGTGGCTTCACCCCCGGTCAACGCTTCAACCTGGCGATGCCGCTCAGCGGCCTCCCCGACGCCGCCGAGCGGATCGGCGCCCTGCGCACCACGAGCGTCGTCGTCGCCCTGCGCGCGGCGCTCGACGCCCCGGTCCTCGACGCCGAGACGATGGCCTCGCTCTCCGAGGAGGCGGCGGGCGTGGGCTGGTGGGAGGAGGCCGGGCTCACCAAGGAGGAGGCGTGGGGCCTGCCTTGGGCGGAGGTGTCCCGCTGGGGCGCGATCATTCGCGACGCCCTCGCCCTCGACCTCAACGACGCCGCCCGCGACCGCGACGACCTGGCCCGCGCCTTGGAGGTCTTCGACGACGAGCTGCTCCCGTCTGTGGAGGAGCTAGAGCAGCACGTCGGGGGCAGCGCCGAGGGCTCTCCTCGCCTTCAGCACGTCCTCGCGGCGGTGCGTCGGGGTCGCCGCCCGACGCTCCCGCTCCCCGCCCGCGCCTGGCCTCTCGCCGAGGCCCCCGCCGCCGCGCCCGCGCGCCCGCTCACCGACGACGCGCTGACCGAGGGCCGCCGCGTGGTCACCGAGGACGGCGTGCATGGCGTCATTCAGCGCGTGCAGCGGGTGACCAACCGGGGCCGGGCGCTGCTCATCGACGTGCAGCTCCAGGCCGACTCCGGGCTCCTGCTCACGGTGACCGGGCCGCTCTACGCCGAGCAGACCGCGCCGCCGGGTGCCCTCGCCGTGCCCTTTGGCCGCGAGCACCTGAGCCCCGCCGCCGCGTGGTCGCAGCTCCAGGCGCTCCACACAGACGCCCAAGAGGCCCAACGCGCCGCCGAGGGGGCCGCGAGCTGGGGCGAGGATGAGCTGGCCCTCCAGCGCGCCGCCGACCGTGTGTGGCGCACCCTCGACGCGCGGCTCAACCAGGTCCAGGCGTGGCGCGCGGCGAACCCGACCGCGCCGGGGATCTCCGACCGGGCGCTCAAGGCGCTCGCCGCCGACGTGAAGGCCCGCCGATGAGCCCCGAGGCCCTGCTCGCCCACCTCCACGCCGCGATGCGCGCCAAGCCCCCCGAGGGCGTGAGCGTCGCCTACCTCGACGGCTTCTTCACCCGCAACCGCGCGGCCTTGCTGGCGCTGCTCGCCGAGCTCCTCCCCTCACGCTCGCCCGGCGTCCCGACCCGCTGGGGCGGCGCGCGGGGTGAGACGCCCTTGACCGCCGCCGAGATCACCCTCGGGCGCCGCGTCGTGGACCGCGCGGGCCGCCACGGCAAGGTCGCGCGGGTGCTGATGCGCCCCGGCTTCTCCGGCGGCCCACCCTACGCCGACGGCGACATCACCCTCGACTCCGGCCTCACCGAGCGCATCCCCGTCCACCTCTACGCCGAGCTGGCGCCGCCGGTCCACGTCCCGCGAGATCCCAGCTTCTTGGGCGAGGTCATGTCCCCCGACGCGCTGTGGCGCATCGTCACCAGCGCCCTGGAGACGGCCCTGACCTCAGAGAGCCTGCTCGACGGCGCCAAGCCCGGCATCCTGCGCTACCACCAGACCGCGCTGCGGGAGCAGCTCGTCCGCTTCGCGCAGGCCCATGAGGTGTGGCTCCAGTGGCGCGCCGAGCACCCCGACGAGCCCGTAGACGGCTACACCGGCCTCGCCGCCCGCCGCGCCGAGCTGGAGCGCAAGTTCCGCCGCGAGGAGGCCAGCCCCACCGAGATCGCCGAGCGCGCCGCGCTTCGCACCCTCAGCAACGTCTGGACCACGCTCCGCGTCGGCGAGGGCGTGGCCCGCGTGCGCGTCGGCCCCCGCGGCAAGACCTTGGAGCCCGGCTGGCGCCTCGTCGGCCTCGACGGCGAGCAGGCCGAGGTGCAGCTCGGCGACCTCGTAGAGACGACGCCCTCGTGGCTGCTCCAGCCCGCGCCGCTCCCGGCGGAGTCCATCACCCTGCCCACCGAGCCGACCTACCTCTGCGATCTCAGCGCCTTGCTGAGCCGCAACACCGACCACTACGCCGCGATGCCGCCCCGCGCCGCCATCTCCCGCGCGGTCAAGGGCTACCTCGCCGAGCACGGCCTGCGCGTCTCGACCTCGGTGGAGCGGGGCAGCGGCATCACGTCGATCCAGCTCAGCCCCGCCGTGGGCCTCTCGTGGGAGCCCGGCGACAAGGACAAGCTCCACCGGCTCTTGCCCGGCCTGAACGTCTGGGACAGCCACGCCTACATCGAGCCCTGGGAGCGAAAACGCGCCGAATACGACCCCTACGCCGACTACGGCGGCAAGTGGGGCGGCGTCGCGCTGCCGGTGGACCAGCTCCTCCGCTTCGCCCGGCACCTGGTCCCCCAGCTCGTGCGTGAGGACATCACCCTGAGCCCCTTGGGCGAGGCGATCCGCCTGAGCCTGCGCCCGGCGAGCGCCGCAGCGTCACCGTCGCCGATCCCGTCGCCAAGCGCCCCGCCGCGTGAGGCGCCCGAGGGCTGCGTCGAGGTGAGCTTCACCTTGGCGGGCCACGGGCTCATCCGGGTGGTCTGCGGAGCTCAAGGTCGGCGCGACCAGTGGAACAACGTCCACGTCGGCAAGATCCGCTACGGCTACAACGGCGGGCGCTGGGCGCGGGGTCAACGTCCGCCCGAGCCGGTGCTCGACGCGGTGCGGGCGCGGGGCATCACGGCGTTCGACGGGCCATGACGCCTCACGCCCTGCTCGACGCGCTGGAGGCCCGCCTCGTCACCGCGCCGCCGCCGGGCGTGTCGTCGGCCTACGCGGCGGGCTTCTTCGCGCGGCGCCGGGGGCAGCTCCTCCTGCACCTCCGCGCGGCGCTGCGCCCGCCCGTGGCCTCGGAGGAGCGCATCATCACCCTCAACATGGGCCTGGGGCGCGACTCCTTGGCGATGCTCGCGCTGCTCATCGAGGGCCAGCTCGTCGCCGAGGGCCGGGCGCTCCGACCCGCCGACGTGGACGCCGTGGTCTTCTCCGACCCCGGCTTTGAGTGGGCGCACACCTACGCGCTCCTGCCCCGCGTGCGGCGGATGTGCGCGCTGCATGGCCTGCGGCTGATCGTGCTCCAGAAGCCCGACCCCGCCGTCGCCGCGGCCTACCTCCGCCAGCTCCCGCCGCCGGGTGACCCCGCCCGCGCCGAGGCCATCGCCGCGCGGCCTTGGCGGGAGGACGAGGCCGCCACCACCATCGAGGAGCGCGCCGAGGGCGGCTGGTATCACCTTCGGCCCGGCATTCTGGAGGACTACCAGTCCCGGCAGACCATCGCCGCGCGGGGGTCGAAGGACTGCACCGTGAACCACAAGATCGAGCCGATCCGCAAGCTCATCAACGACCTGGCCCTCGCCCGCTTCGGCGTCGGCAACCGGGCCTGGGGCGCCCTGGTGCGGGCTGGGCAGCGGAGGCCGCACCTGAGCCTCGTCGGGATCGCGGCGGACGAGCTGCCCCGGCTGCACCTCGGGCACCCGCAGGAGGGCGGCGACGGGCCGTGGTTCGTGACCGAGGCGTATCCGCTCGTCGAGCTGGGCGTGAGCAAGGCCGACGAGGACACGATCTTGATCCGCCACGGCCTGAGCCACGCCCGCAAGTCGGGCTGCGCGATGTGCCCGTTTCAGCCGGTCGGCTGGTATTGGGCGCTGCGGGAGACGGACCCCGAGGGCTGGGCCGCCGTCGTGGCGTATGAGCGCGTGGCGCTGGCGCGGAACCCGAGGATGTTCATCGTCGGGCAGGCGCCGATCGGCGAGGCCGTGGCGGCGTGGCGGGCGAAGCACCCGAGGGCGACGGTGGAGGAGGTGCTGGGGAAGACGTATGCGCGGTGTGGGCACGGGTCGGCAGAGGTCGGCAAAACGTCGGCCAGGAGTCGGCAGATCCTGCCGATCGGGGGCCGAGGCCGCCGAGGTCGGCAGGGGGTCGGCAAGGTCGGGCGGAGGTGCCGCTAGAATTCGGAGCTTGGGTTGCCGAGCGTGACCTTGGGGTCGGCAGATCCTGCCGGGCGTGACGCCGGAGTCGGCAAGAGGCTGCCGAAGGCGGCGCGCGGTCAGCGGGACAGGACCGAGATTGGCCGCGCGGGACGCGCGAAGGCGACCGGAATCCTTGGGGAATCCGGGTGGGGTTGGCCTCAGCGGCCTAACGGCGGCTTAGGGCTCGTGGCGAGGGGGCCGAGGGCGTTCTTGCCGACGATCTGCCGACCTGCCGAGTCTCGACACACGCTCTAAGGTCGATGATCTACCGTCTATGGCCGCTCGGGCGAGACAACAACAGGCGAA
>JADKFE010000071.1 GCA_016717595.1 Deltaproteobacteria bacterium
GCCGAGTTCTGTAGAATGGCGAACATCACCCACACGGGTCAGCTCAAGCTACCGGAGGCCGGCGCATGATCAACTCAGAGCAGCTTCGCGACCGCCTCGCCCAGCACCCCCTCGTGCGCTCCATCGACACCCTACGCACGGGCCCGCTGCGCATCGAGACCGCGTTCTTGTACCCCGACGGCGCCTCGATCGACCTCTTCCTCTGCGAGGAGCCCTCGCTGTTCCCGGCGCCAACGCTCTCCGACCTCGGCCAGACGATGTCCTGGCTGCTCGACGTGCAGGTGAAGCCCTGGCTCTCGCGTAAACGTCAGGCCCTGCTCGACGACGCGCTCCGGCTGTACGGCGTCGAGCAGCGCGGGGGCGAGCTGGTGAAGCCGCTCACCTCAGCGGAGGACGTGCTGCCCGGCCTCGTCCTGCTCGGTCAGGCCTGCGTGCGCACCGCCGATCTCCAGTACACCAAACGAAGCGTGCTCGTCACCTCGTTCAGCGAGCAGGTCGAGGAGTCGCTGATCGACGCCGAGGTGCCCTACACCCCCAACGTCGAGCTCGAAGGGCGCTTCTCCCAGGCCGTGCGGGTGGACTTCCTCGCCGAGGGGCCGCGCCTGCGGTCGGCCATCCTCACCCTCTCTTCAGGCAACACCAGCCAAGCCCACATCTGCGCGAACGAGATCTTCCGCAAGTGGTATGACCTCAACGACCGCAACGAGCAGCGCTTGACGGTACTGGACGATCGGGCGGACGTGTACCGGGAGGAGGATCTGCGCCGCATCCGCGACCTGTCAGACATCGTCGCCTTGTCGGATCGGCAGACGCTTCGGGATCTGCTGCTGGCGGCTTGAGGTCAGCCGCCGTCCGGCGCCACGACCGACCCCAACCCCACCAGCCGAATCGGCCCGGTGTCGGGCAGGCGGATGATCAGCTCCAGGCTCCCGCCAGCAGCCTCGACGAAGCGGCGGAGCGTGGAGAGCTGCACATCCGCCTGCCGCTCGATCTTGTGGACCGACGGCTGCTTGATGCCGAGCCGGTCACCGAGCTCCTCTTGGGTGAGGCCGAGGAGCTGGCGAAGGGCGCGTAAGCCCTCCACCTCTTGAATCAGCTCTAGGGTGCGTGCCTCCACCTGAGCGCGCTGCGCGGCAGGGAGGGCGTTGATGACCTCATCGAGGGTGCGTGCCATTTCGGCCAACATAGCCCCAAGGCTATGCCCCCACCACCCCCCGCACCAACCCCACCACCCCGCTCACCCACCCCGGATCGCTGTTCACGCACGGCACCAGCGTGTAGCTCTCGCCCCCGGCCTTCAAGAAGTCGTCGCGCCCACGGATGCCCATCTCCTCCAAGGTCTCCAGGCAGTCGGCGGTGAACGACGGGCAGAGCACCAGCAGGCGCTTCACGCCGCGCTTGGGCAGCTCGGGCACCACCTCGTCGGTGTAGGGGCGGATCCAGGGGATGCGGCCCAAGCGGGACTGGAAGCTCACGCTCCATTGGTCTTCTGCAGGCCGAGGCGCTCGGCGAGGGCGCGGGCCGTGGCAAACGACTGGGCGCGGTAACAGGCGCGGTTGCTCGTGTTGATGGTGGCGCAGCAGCCCTCATCAAACCGGCAGGGCGCGGGGCCGAGGTTCGTCGCCGTCACCTGGCGCTCGGGCACGCCGTGGAACGAGAACAGCACATGGTCGGCTTGGGACGAGCTGAGCAGGGGCTTGGCGAGGGCCGCGGCTGGGTCCAAGAACTCGGGGGCGGCGTAGAAGTCGCGCATGGGGATGAGCTCAGGCACCACGGGCAGGCGCGCGGCCTGGGCGTAGACCTCCTCCATGGACGAGCCCGTCGAGGACGAGGCGTATTGGGGGTAGAGCGGCAGCACGACGATGCGGTCCACACCCTCGGCCTGCAGGGCGCGGAGGCCTTCAGCGATGGAGGGCTGGCCGTAGCGCATGGCGAGGCGCACACGCCAGCCTTGGCCGAGCTCTCGGGAGACGGCCTCGGTGAGCGCGACGCTGTGGAACATCAAGGGCGAGCCGCGCTGGGCGTCCCAGATCTCGCGGTAGGCCCGGGCGCTCTTGGCGGGGCGAAAGGGCAGGATGATCAGGTTGAGGAGCAGGGCGCGCCCGACCGGGTTCATGTCCAAGACGCGAGGGTCGGACAGAAACTCCCTCAGGTAGGCCCTCACCGGCCCGGTCTCGGGGGCGGTGGGGGTGCCGAGGTTGATCAGGAGCAGTCCGGTCTCGCTCATGGGGTCCAGGCTCCCATCGCGACGGCGAGGCGGATCGCCGCCAGGTCGCGGTTCATACGCTCGGTGAGTAGGGTCAGCTCGGTGGCCTCTAAGCCCAGGCGGGCGTCGTCGGCGTCGAGGCCGCTCACGCTGCCGGCCTGGAAGCCGAGCTCGGCGAGGCGCAGGCTCTCCCGGGCCAGGTTCAGCTCACGCTCGACAGAGACGAGGCTCGCTTCAGCGCGCTCAAAGGCGCTCCAGGCCACGCGGATCTCTTGCTCGACCTCCAGGAGCGCCTTCTCTTGCATGAGCTGGGCGGCCCGGGCGTTCGACGCCGCGTCGCGCTGGGTGGTGATGCGGTAGCCGCCGTCCCACGGCGTCCAGGTGGCGTTGAGCACGACCATCCACCAGTCGGGCTCACCCTGGAAGCCGAGGTTCTGGGTGAGGCTGTAGGTGTAGCGGGCGCTGACGTCGGGCAGCCAGCCCATCGCCTCGGCCTGCACCTGGAGCTGGGCGGCCTTGGCCTGGAGCTCCGCCACCTGGAGGTCGGGGCGCTGGGACTTGGCCTGGCTGAGCGCGTCCTCGACGTTCGCCGCCGGGCGCGGCTGGGGGCTGGGCAGGGTGACTTCAGTGCTCGCCGGGAGGCCGGTCAACATCGCGAAGGCCTGCTCGGCGGTGGTGAGGGACTCCTCCGCTTGGCGGCGGCTGCGCTCGGCGCGGCTCACGGCGAGCTCGGCCTGCAGCTCGGCCAAGGGCGGCGCGGCCCCGGCGGCGACCTGACGTTTGGCCAAGGCGTAGTGCGCCTCGGCGTTCTCGTGGGCCTGACGGGTGATCTCCACGGCCTGACGGGCCACGGCGAGGCCGTAGTAGGCCTGGGCCGCCCCGGCGCGCACCTGCAGGCGAATGTCGGCCTCTTGGGCGTAGGCGGCGTCACGCATCGTGTACGCCCCGCGCAGAAGCGGCAGGCTCTCCGGCGAGAAGATGGGCTGGATGACGCTCACGTTCATGTCGGCGTACCGTTTGGCCTGGATGACCGTGGGCTCCACCGAGTCGGCGTCGAAGAAGTCGGCGAACTCTTCAGGGATCGAGTCCGCGAAGTTCAGCTCGACGGCCTGCTTGTTGATCGTGTAGTTGGCGTTCGCCTGCACCTTGGGCGAGAGCAGCGTCCAGGCCGTGCCCACCTGGTTCTTGGCCTGAAAGGTCTGCTCTTCGATGAGCTGCAGGTCGATGTTGTTCTTCTCGGTCTCGGTGACGACCTGGGCCAAGCTGAGCGCCTGGGCCTGGGCAGAGCCGCCGATCAGAAGGAGCGCGAGGGACGCCGTGACCACCGCCGGGGTGGCCTTCTTGGCCCGGCCGCCGAACAAGCGGCGGGCGAGATCGCTGAGGTCTTCGCTGATCGTGTACATCGTTGGCACCATGACCAAGGTGAGGACGGTGGCCACGCCCAGCCCGAAGATGACGGCGATGGCCATAGGCCCCCAGAACGCCGCCGATGCGCCGCCGAAGGTCACGGCGAGCTTGCGGAAGTCGAGGGTCACGCCGGTCGCCATGGGGATCAGGCCGAGCAGGGTGGTGAGCGCAGTCAGAATGACGGGCCGGAAGCGGGTGAGACCGGCCTGGATGAGCGCGTCACGCACACCCACCCCCTTCTCACGCAGCACCTGCACATAGTCCAGCAGAACGATGGCGTTGTTGACCACAACCCCGGCGAGGCTGATCACGCCGATGCCGGTCATGATGATGCCGAAGGGGGTGCCGGTGATGATCAGGCCCCACAACACGCCGATCAGGGACAACAGCACGCTCACCATGATGATGAACGGGCGCACGATGGAGTCGAACTGGGTGACGAGCACCAAGAAGATCAAGACGCAGGCGATCAAGAACGTGCGCGCCAGAAACGCCGTGGCCTCTTGTTGTTCTTGGTCGGCGCCGCCCATGGTCAGCTCGATGCCGGCGGGGGCCTTCCACTCGCCGATGAGCTTCTTCACCGCGCCTTGCACCTCGTTGACGTTGAACCCGTCGGCGACGTCGCCGGAGATGGTGATCACCCGGCGGCGGTCGTCGTGTTTGATCGCGCCCGAGCCGCCCAAGGCCTCGAAGCTGGCCAAGGTGGAGAGCGGCACCATGAGGTTGTCTTTGCCCGGCACCCGCAGGCGTAAGATCGCCTCGGCGTCGTCCACGAACGGCGCGTCCAAGGCGACGATCACGTCGGTCTCGTCCTCGCCGTCGCGCAGCACCGTGGCTTTGGTGCCCGAGACCGCGCCGCGCAGGGTGTTGGCGACCATCGAGGAGCTCGCGCCCACCCGCTTCGCCGCCGCGCGGTCTACGGTGAACCGCAGCTCCGGCCGCCCGACGCGGTAGTCATCGCTGAGGTCCACGACGCCCTTCACCTCAGCGAGGCCACGCTTGACCTCCTCCGCCAGCTCGCCGAGCTTGTCGTAGTCTTCGCCGATGAGCTTGACCTCGACGGGTTTGCCCACGGGCGGGCCCATCTCTTGGGCCTCGACGGTGACCGAGGCCCCGACGAGCTGCTCCGCCGCGCCGCGCACCCGCTCGATGGAGTCAAAGGAGCTGCCTTTGCGGGGGGTCTCGCCCTCACGCAGGTCGGACGCGATGGGGTGGTACACCAAGGTGAGGTTGCCCACGTTGGGCGTGCCCGCGCCGCCGCCGAAGCCGCCGCCCCCGCCGCCAGAGCCGGTCTCGGCGATGACCGTGCGCACGTCGGTCTCGGTGGTGATCGCCGCCTCAAGCTGGCGCAGCATCCGATCCGTCGTCTCCAGGCGTGTGCCGTCCGGGGCGCGCAGGGCCACGGTGACCTGGTTGGGCTCGGTCAGCGGGAAAAACTCCGTGCCGTGGTTCAAGAAGCCGTAGAGCACGAAGGTGACGATGAGGCTCAAGAAGCCGCCCGCGAGGCTGATGTAGCGGTGGTCGATCGACCAGCCCAAGATCGAGCGGTAGGCGCGCAGCACCTTGCCCATCAGCTCGTTCTCCGGGGGCAGCTCACCCTCGGTGCGCGCGGTCTTGGGCGCCTTCATCAAGGTCGCCGTCGCCACGGGCACGATGACGAGGGCCACAAACAATGACGCCGTGAGCACAATGATGACGGTCAGCGGCATGTAGCTCATGAACTCGCCCATGATGCCCTCCCAGGCGAGCAAGGGCGCGAACGCGAGGTGGGTGGTCAGCGTAGAGGTGGTGACGGGCACCGCCATCTCGCTGACGCCCAGCACCGAGGCCTCCTTCGGGGTCTTGCCCTCCTCGACGTGGCGGTAGATGTTCTCCACCACGACGATGGCGTTGTCCACCAACATCCCCAAGGCGAGGATCAGCGCGAACAGCACGATCATGTTCAGGGTGACGCCCATGAAGTCGAGCACCATGAAGCTGATGAGCATCGACGTGGGGATGGCGATGGCCACAAACCACGAGTTGCGGAAGCCCATGAAGAAGAACAGCACGCCCACGACGAGCAGGAGCCCGGAGAGGATGTTGTTCTCAAGCTCGGCCACGCTGTTGTCGATCTCGCGGGAGGCATCCGCCTGGAACGAGTAGCGCATGCCCTCGGGCCAGGTCTCAGCGGCGGTGATCGTGGCGGCCTTCGCGGCGTCGGCGAGCTCGATGAGGTTCTCCCCGGCGCGTTTTTTGACGCCGAGGGTGATCGTGGGCTCGCCGTTCTGGCGGGAGATGGTGCTGCGCTCGGCGTAGCCGTCCACCACCCGGGCCACGTCGCCGACAAACACCGTGCGGTCACCGACGTTTTTTACCGGCACGCCGCGCAGGTCGTCCGCCGTGGCCAGCTCCGCGGGCACCCGCAGGAGGTAGTCGCCGCGCCCGGCGTCGACGTTGCCGCTGGGGATGTTCACGTTCTCGGCGCGCAGGGCCATCGTCAGGTCGTTGAACGAGACGTCAAACCGCTCCAGGCGGTCGGGGTCGGCGAGCACGCGGACCTCGCGGGTGAGGCCGCCGGAGAGGCTGACCTCCAGCACCCCGGGCAGGCCCTCGATCACGTCCTGGAGGTCTTCAGCGCGCTGCTTGAGCACCTCCTCGTCCTGGGGCCCGGAGATCGAGATCAGCAAGATCGGGAAGTCGGAGAAGCTGATCTCCATGACCATCGTGTCTTCAGCGTCTTCAGGCAGGTCCACCTTCGCGGCGTCTACCCGCTCGCGGACCTTCTGCAGGGCCTCGGAGATGTCGGCGTCGGGGTTGAACTCCAGCGTGATGAGGGAGGTGCCCTCGTACGAGGTCGAGGTCATCGTCTTGATGTCTTTGATGCCTTTGAGCTCACGCTCTAAGGGCACGGTCACCAAGGACTCGATGTCCTCTGGGGAGACGCCGATGTAGGGCGTGCTCACCAAGACCACGGGGATCTTGATGTCGGGGGCGGCCTCTCGGGGCAGGGTGATGTAGGACCACGCCCCGAAGAACACGATCATAAAGACGAAGATGACCACGGTGACGGTGTGGTCGACGATCCATTGAGCCCAGCGCATATCGGCGGCCTCCTAATACTTGACGCGGCCTGCTTCGCAGCAGACCCCGCGGCGCACGACGTAGAGGGCGTCGCCCTCGGCCAGCTCACGGTGCCCCGCGCTGACCACCACGTCGCCTTCGTTGAGACCGGACCGGATGAGGGCCTGGTCGGTGAGAAAGGCCTCGATCTCCAGATCCCGCCAGCGGGCGACGTCGTCTTCGCCGAGCAGGAACACGCCGCGGCTCGACGCCCGGGTGACGATCCAGTCTTGCGGGATGAGCACGCCGGACTCGGAGAGGGTGCGCTCCAGGCTCACCCGGCCCAACATGCCGGGCATGAGCGCGCCGTCGGCGTTGGGCACGGCGACCTCCACCGTCCAGGTGCGGGTGCCGAGATCCGCGGCCACGCCCCGGCGCTGCACGACGCCGTCCACGACCAGCGGCGAGGACAAGCTCGTGAAGCGCACGGCCTGGCCCTCCTCAAGCTGGGCCACGTCGATGTCGGAGACGGAGAGCTCAATGAGCGCGGGATCGACGGCGACCAGGCGCATGGCCGGGGCGCCGGGGGCGACCACCTCACCCTCCTCGACGTTGACCTTGGCGATCTTGCCCGCGAAGGGGGCGACGATCATCGCCCGGCGCAGGTTGATGCGGGCGAGCTCGACCTTGGCCTCGGCGATCTTCGCTTGGGTCTCGACGTTGAGCCGGGCCTGGCCCGAGAGCCCGTCGGCCAGGGCGATGGCGCGGTCAAGCTCGGCCTTGGCCTGGGCGGCCTGGGCCTCGGCCACACGAAGCTGGGCCTCGCGGGAGGCGACGTCTACCCGGGCGAGGAGCTGGCCACGCCGCACGCTGTCGCCCTCCTTCACGAGCACGTCCTCGACGAAGCCGCCCAAGGGCGCGGCGAGGTTGGCGTCCGCGCTGGCCTTCACCTCGCCCGGCAGCTCCAGGCGGCGCACGGCGGGGATGAGCTCACCGTGGCCACCTCGACCCGGGCTGAAGGCGCATCGGTGAGGGTGGGCGGGGTGAGGTCGGCGGCGCCTTTCTCAGCGCCAGCCGAGCCGCAGCCCATGACCAGGGCGAGTGTGAGCGCGGGGACAAATCGGGACGTCATGGAGCGACTCCGTGAAGCAGCAGATCGAGAACTTGGTCGGCGGTGTCCGCGGTGAGCGGAGGGCCGCCGTGAAGGGTGGCGCCCAGGCGGATACGGACACCGCCGAGCAACATGAGCGCGCCAGCGACGGGATCGTGAGGGCGTAGGGTGCCCTGGGTGATCCCCTCCTGCAGCAGCGCGATGAGCAGCACGACCTCCCCCTCGTGGAACTTCTTGGCGTCTACGAGGGGCGCGCCTTGACCGGCCTGCTGAATGGCCTGGTGTAAGAAGCGCAGCACCATGGGGTCGTCGAGGTGGAGCTGAAAGCAGGCGGCGACGTAGGCCCGAATCCGGTCGAGCACCGGCGCCGGGGCCTGAAGGCAGCCCGCGATCACGTCGAGCCAGCAGCCGAGGTGGTGGTTCACCAAGGCGGTGAACAGGCCGTCTTTGCTGCCGAAGTGGTAATAGAGCGTCGGTTTGGTCACGCCGACGGCCTCAGCGATCTCTCGCACTGAAGTCGCCGCGTAGCCCCGCTCGGCGAAGAGCCGCGTGGCCTCACGAATGATCCGCCCGCGGACCTCTTCTTGTTCACCCATCACCGCTCCGGTTTTTACCGAACGGTAGGTAACCAGGGCGGCCTACCGACCGGTAGGTCAGCGCCTCAAAAATAGTCACCTGATCGGCGTCAGTTTTTGAGGTCCGCCGTCAGCGGGGCTGAGAGAGGGGTGAAAGGGGGTGAAAGCCCTTGAAGTAGGAGCAGGCCCCGGCCTTGGGTAAGGTCGCTCTTGTCGCGGCGGACCCCACTCGCCGACGACACCCACCACTCCCATTCAAGACGAGGCCCGCACCATGAGCAGCAACTCCGTCAGCGTCAGCAACGATCAGCTCGGCAAGCTCTACGATCACGGCTGGAACGACAAAGGCGGCGACGCCGCGAAGTTTGACAGCGAGGACTCTCAGTACCGCGTCTACAAGGCCAAGACGGCGACCACGAACGACAACCGCATCCGCTTTGAGCTGGACCAGGACCACATCCGCGGCGGCGCCACCGACGACCACGTCAACGCCCGGGCCTACTTCTTGGCCGATGGCACCCTCTCGGAGGTGCGCATGACCTGGGAGGCCGGAAACGACGGCTACCAGGCGCCCGACTGGGCCATCGACCTCGCCGCCGACGTCGCCGAGGTGGCCGTGGACGCCATCGTGGACGTGCTCTCCGAGGGCGCCTTGGTGGAGCTTGACCCCGAGATCGCCGAGCTCACCGGCAAGGTGGTCAAGGCGGTGGGTGACGCCTGCAACTGGTTCTCCAAAGAGATCGTGAAGCTCAGCGATGACGGCGGGCGCCTGAACATGATCGCCGTCGCCAACCACAACCTCAACAAGCTCCTGTTCTCGGTGCAGTCGCCCAAGAGCGCGCCGATGTTGGCCTACCCGGTGTTCAGCGAGCAGTCCTTTGAGCAGGCCATCGGCCACAGCTTCAACGACAAGGACAACGAGGCCATGGAGTACGAGAGCCACGACTCGAACTACCGCACCTGGCGCTTCGACAAGTCCGTGTGCCCCGGCGGCGCGGGCCTCTACGTCTCCACGAAGATCGACCACATCCGCGGCGAGAACAAGGACGACCACATCATCCTGATGATCGGCTACAACGCCGGGGGCCGCATCATCCAGGGCCAGGTCGCGATCCAGATGAAGAACGAGGACCCGATCATCACCCCGGTGCTCCTGCAGAACAGCGCGTTCTCCATCGACATGGGCAAGGCCCTCGCCGACGCCGTGCAGTCGCGGCTCAAGTCGGACTATGGCTTTGACGGCTCCAACAGCGGCCGCCAGAACATCCCGCACATCGTCGAGAAGAACGTCGACGCCATGGCGAAGTCGGTCACCGTGCGCAAAGCCTGACGCGCGCAGAGCCTGACGTTTGGCCGAGAATCCTGACGGGCTGGGCGAGCCTCGCCCGTCAGGAGGACTCGGAGTTGTCTTCGCCGTTCTTACACGACTTGTCGGCGGCGTCTTTGAAGCCGTCGAGGTCGTTGTCTAAGCCGTCGTTGCAGGCATAGACCCCGCCGTAGCCGTCGTCTTCGAGCTTGGTGGCGCCGCTCTCACAGATCGGGTCGTCGAGATCGGCCCAGCCGTCGCTGTCGTTGTCGAGGCCGTCGTTACACTCGGTGAGCGGGTCGGTCTCGTCGGTGTCGTAGCCGTCGTCGCAGCCGGGGTCGTCCACGTCTACGAGGCCGTCGCGGTCGTTGTCGGTGTCGTCGTTGCAGGCGTCAGCGCCGAAGCCGTCGACCTCGCTGAGCTGGGTGGCGTCGCCGTTGCAGCCGGGGTCGTCGAGGTCGAGCCAGCCATCGGCGTCGTTGTCGAGGCCATCGGCGCACTCGGCGATGTGGGTCTCGTCGCTGTCAAAGGCGGACTCACAGCCGGGGTCGTCGGCGTCTACGAAGCCGTCGCCGTCGTCGTCGCCGCCGTCGTTGCAGGCGAAGAGCGCGTCGAGGCTCACCTCCTCCTCACCCGCGCCGCAGTCGGGGTCTTGGGCGTCGGTCCAGCCGTCGCTGTCGCCGTCGAGGCCGTCTTGGCACTCGGTGCGGATGGGCGACTCCAGGTTGTCGAAGGCGCTCTCGCAGTTGGGATCGGCGGCGTCGCGCTGGCCGTTGCCGTCGTTGTCGACGCCGTCGTTACACTCGGCGGCGCCGGTGGCCCCGGACTCCGCCGTGGCCAGCACACAGTCGGGGTCGGAGGCGTCTACCCAGCCGTCGCCGTCGTTGTCGGCGCCGTCGCTGCAGCTCGCGGCGGCGTTGAGCTCCAAGGGGTCGCTGGCGCTGGTGCAGCCGGGGTCGTCGGCGTCGATGAGGCCGTCGCTGTCGTTGTCGGCGCCGTCGTTACAGGCCGCGGCGCTGAGGCCGACCTCTTCACCGTCGCTCAGGCAGTCGGCGTCGTCGCTGTCGATCCAGCCGTCGTTGTCGTCGTCGAGGCCGTCCCCGCAGGAGCCGCCGGCGCCTTCGCTGCTGTCGAAGCCCGAGGAGCACTCGCGGTCGTCGCCGTCGGTGAAGCCGTCGCCGTCGTTGTCCAGGCCATCGGCGCAGGCCGCCCCCAAGCCGTCGCCCTCGACGCCGCCGAGCAGGCAGTCGGGGTCGTCTTGGTCAAACCAGCCGTCGCCATCGTCGTCGCTGCCGTTCACGCAGGCGCCGGCGGGGTTGGCCTCGGTGGCCTGGGCGGCCTCGACGCAGTGGGGGTCGGCGGCGTCGGTCTTGCCGTCGCCGTCATCATCGACGCCGTTGTTGCAGGCGAAGGGCGAGAGGCCGAGCTCCGAGCCGAAGATCGTGCAGTCGGGGTCTTCGCCGTCCACCCAGCCGTCGCCGTCGTCGTCTACACCATCGGCGCAGGTGCCCGCCGGGGCGGCCTCGCTCAGCCCCAGGCCGTCGGCGCAGTCGGCGTCATCGGCGTCGATGCCGCCGTCGCCGTCGTTGTCGATGCCGTCGTTGCAGACCGTGTCGCCGAGGCCCAGCTCTTCGTCGCCCAGCAGGCAGTCGGGGTCGAGGGCGTCCGCCCAGCCGTCGCCGTCGTCGTCTACGCCATCCGCGCAGGTGGCGCCGTCGTCTTCAGCGTCGTCATAGGCGGCGCTGCAGCCCGCGTCGTCGGCGTCGATGAGGCCGTCGCTGTCGTTGTCTTGGCCGTCGTTGCACGCGGTGACGTTCAGGCCGCCCTCGTCCACCCCGCCCAAGCAGTCGAGGTCGTCGTCGTCGATCCAGCCGTCGGCGTCGCCGTCGAGGCCGTCTTCACAGCTCAGCGCACCTTCGCCGCCGAGCTCAGCGTTGTCCAGCGCCCGGGCGCAGCCGGGGTCGTCCGCGTCGACGAGGCCGTCGCCGTCGTCGTCGCCGCCGTTGTTGCACTCGCTGGCGCCCAGGCCCGACTCCGCGCCGCCGCCTGCGCAGTCGGGATCGGCGGCGTCGGTCCAGGCGTCGCCGTCGTCATCGGCGCCGTTGGTGCAGCTCGCGGAGAGGCTGGCCTCGTCCTCGTCTGTGGCCGAGGCGCAGTCGGGGTCGTCGGCGTCGATGAGGCCGTCGCTGTCGTCGTCGTCGCCGTTGTTGCAGGCGACGAGGCTCAGGCCGACCTCACGGCCCGAGACCGCGCAGTCGGGGTCTTGATCGTCAAACCAGCCGTCGAGGTCGTCGTCGCCGCCGTTCTCGCAGGGGCCGTCGGGGGCGTAGTCCTCGTCGTCTAACCACGGCACGGCGCAGGAGGCGTCGTCGGCGTCGATGTCGCCGTCGCCGTCGTTGTCGAGGCCGTCGTTGCACGCCCGGTCGGTCAGGCCGAGCTCGTCGCCGTCGGTGAGGCAGTCGAGGTCGAGCTCATCCACCCAGCCGTCGGCGTCGTTGTCGTCGCCGTCGGCGCAGGCCTCAGCGCTGTCCTCCTCGACGCTGTCTGAGGCGCTCGCGCAGCCCGGGTCCAAGGCGTCGATGAGCAGGTCGCCGTCGTTGTCGCGGCCATCGTTGCAGCCCGAGGGGCCGAAGCCGGTCTCGTTGTCGTTGTTCAGGCAGTCGGGGTCGGCGTCATCAATCCAGCCGTCTTTGTCGTTGTCGAGGCCGTCGCCGAGGCAGTCGCCGTCGACCTCGTTGTTGTCTTGGCCGTCGCGGCAGGCGGGGTCGAAGACGTCGATGAGGCCGTCGCTGTCGTTGTCGACGCCGTCGTTGCAGTGGGCGAAGCCGAAGCCGAGCTCATCGTCGCCGCTGGCGCAGTCGGGGTCGTCAGCGTCGGTCCAGCCGTCGCCGTCGTCGTCGCCGCCGTCGGTGCAGGAGGTGTCGGCCTCGCCCTCGAGGGTGTCGAAGGCGTCGATGCAGTCGGCGTCTTCAGAGTCGATGTCGCCGTCGCTGTCGTTGTCTAAGCCGTCGTCACACTCCGCGGCGCCGTAGCCGAGCTCGTCGTCGCCGCTGGCGCAGTCGGGGTCGGCCTCGTCGATCCAGAGGTCGCCGTCGTTGTCGAGGAGGTCGTTGCAGCCGGTGATCGGCTCGTCGGACTCGTCGTTGTCTTTGCCGTCGTCGCAGCCGGCGTCGTCAGCGTCGATGTCGCCGTCGCCGTCGTTGTCGGCGCCGTCGTTGCAGTCATACGCCGAGATCGCCGGGCTCTCGCTGGCGCCGGTGGCCGAGGAGCAGGCCGGGTCGTCGGTGTCGGTCCAGCCGTCGCCGTCGTTGTCGACGGTGTCGGCGCAGGCGTAGTCGGCCTCGTAGACGTCTTCAGCGTCGAGGCAGTGCGGGTCGTCGGCGTCGATGAGGCCGTCGCTGTCGTTGTCTGAGCCGTCGTTGCACTGGATCGACGTGTCGCCGGTCTCCGTGGCGCCGCTCTCGCAGTCGGGGTCCTCGTCGTCTACCCACGAGTCGCTGTCGTTGTCGAGGCCGTCCTCGCAGCCGTCGGCCTCACTGGTGGTGGCGGCGGTGGCGCAGGCGTCGTCTAAGGCGTCGAGGCTCAGGTCGCCGTCGTTGTCGACGCCGTCGTTGCAGGCCACGGATCCGAAGCCGAGCTCGTCCCCGAAGCTGGCGCAGTCGGGGTCGTCGCCGTCGAGCCAGCCGTCGTTGTCGTTGTCCAGGCCATCGGCGCAGGGGTCGCTCTCGTCGGTGTCGAAGGCGTCGTCACACTCGGCGTCATCGGCGTCAGCGACGCCGTCGCCGTCGTCATCGATCCGGTTGTTGCAGGCGCTGGTGCCGAAGCCCTCTTCAGCGGTGCCCGAGCCGCAGTCGGGGTCCGCGGCGTCGGTCCAGCCGTCGCCGTCGTTGTCCAGAGTGTCGGCGCAGTCGCTGGCCTCGGTGTCATCGGCCGCCGTGGTGCAGTCGGCGTCGAAGGCGTCGATGGCGCCGTCCACGTCGTTGTCTTTGCCGTCGCTGCACTCCGTCGTCTTCTGGAAGCCGCCCTCGTTCTCGTCGTGGACGCTGGCGCAGCCCTGGTCGTCGAGGTCGATCCAGCCGTCCGCGTCGTTGTCGAGGCTGTCTTCGCAGGCGTCGAGCTCGGTCTCGTCCAGCGCCTCGGCGCAGCTTGGGTCAGCCGCGTCGATCAGGCCGTCGGTGTCGTTCTCGACGCCGTCGTTGCACTCGGTGTCGCCGAAGCCGCGCTCTTCGTCGCCGCCGCCTGCGCAGTCGGGGTCGTCGCCGTCGATCCAGCCGTCGCTGTCGTTGTCGAGGTCGTCTTCGCAGGGCGCCGCGGCCTCGTCCTCGTCTAAGCCGCTCTCACAGTCGGGGTCGTCGGCGTCGGTGAGGCCGTCGTTGTCGTTGTCGAGGGTGTCGCCACACTCGGCGTCGCCGGGCGCGCCGGCCTCTTCGTCTCCCACCTGGCAGTCGGGGTCGGCGGAGTCCACCCAGCCGTCGCCGTCGTTGTCGAGGTCGTCTTCGCAGCCGGAGGCCTCTTGTTCGTCGTTGGCGTCTTCACAGTGGGGGTCGTCGTTGTCGACGAGGCCGTCCTCGTCGTTGTCTTCGCCGTCGTTGCACCCGGCGGCGCCCAGGCCGAGCTCGTCGCCTTCACCGCTCGCGCAGTCGGGGTCGTCGTCGTCGGTCCAGCCGTCGTCGTCGTTGTCGGCGCTGTCGTTGCAGGGGCCGATGGGCTCGTCCAAGAGCGTGAGCCCGGCCACCGTCACGGCCTCGACGGTGTCGGTGACGAAGCGCTGCTCGGCGCTCACCTCGGAGACGGCGTAGAGCGTGCTGTCGGTGACCGCCCAGGCCTGGAGCGTGAACGCCTGGCGGTTGTCTCCAGCGCGCAGCTCAAAGGTGGGCAAGGCGTCGAGGCGCGCGCCGCTGACGCTGAGGCTCTGGAAGAGCACGGCCTCTAGGTCGTCGTCGTCGGTGAGCGCGTTGGTGAGCAGCAGGTCGCCGACCTCACCCTCGGGGAGATAGCCGCCGTCGGCGTCCTCAAAGGGGGACTCGGGGTCGATCACCAGGGCCAAGGAGGCGATCTGGTCGTCGGCCAAGATGGCGCCCACGTCGGGGCCGGTGACCTCGACGACCAGGGCCGTGCGGGCGTCGTCCTCTCCTTTGCAGGCGATGGCGAGGAGGAGCAGGGGGAGTAGGCTTCTGCTGGGGCGCATCCTGCGGATCCTCAAGGCAGAGTGACGACGACGTCGCCATCGGGGAGGGGCTCGGGCTGGAGCGCGAGGGCGACGCCTGCGCTCACCACACCCGCGGCGGCGGCGCTGCCGCCCAAGGCCGCCCAGAACGTCCAGCGCTGCACCAGGGGCGCGAGCTCGACGAGCGCCGGGCCGCCCTTCCAGTCAACCTTGTACAGGAGCGTGCCGGTGAGGGGCACCTCCAAGGTCTGGGAGACCTCACCGCCGCCCTCGGCGGAGGTGATGGTGAGCAGGTATTCGCCTCGGCTCAAGAGCAGCTCGGCGTCGCCGCCTTGGGACACCGTGGCGCCGTCGATGCGCACGATGGCGTCATCAAAGCCGGTGTTCACCTTCAAGGTGGTGCCCGCGTCGGAGAGGGTGGCGGTGACCTCCCCTTTGGAGCCGTCGCTGGTGTCGATGTGGCGCACGACGGCGGCGTAGCCTGGGGAGATGAGCAGCACGGTGTGTTGCCCCGGGGGCACGTCGCTGAGCTGGAGCGGGGTCTTGCCCACCGACGCGCCGTCGAGCCAGACCTCGGCCCCGGCGGGCTTGGACGTCACGGCGAAGCGCCCGCGAGACGACTCCAAGACGTGTTTGGTGAGCGGGTTGCCGCCTTTGCGCTGGGTGAGGGTGCCCTCGATCGTCTCGAAGCCGGTGAGGCTGAGGCTGTAGCTGTGGTCACCTTCAGCGATGGACGCGACGCGGATCGGCGTCTTGCCGACCTCTTTGCCGTCGATGGTGACCGAGGCGCCAGACGGCGTCGACACGAACTCCGCCGTGCCGCCGCCCGGGTAGAGCTCGGCGGTGACGCTGGTGGTGAGGTTCGGCTTGACCTCGACCCGGCGCACGAAGGGGTCCATGCCGTCGGCGGTGACCCGCACGCTGTAGGTGCCCGGCGGCAGATAGCGGGTGACCGGCACCTCGCCCACGGGCTCGGAGTCGATGTGCACCGCGGCGCGCTGGATCGTCGCCGTGACATAGAGCACACCCGTCGTCTCTTGGGCGTCCGCGCGCTGCGGCCACAAGAGCAGGAGCATCGCCCCGAGCGTCAAGAGCAGTCTAACCAGCATTCCCTCGATTCCTCCGGGCGCTCATGGCCTTTGGGGCGACGGTGGGGCCCTCTTGGCCCAGCCCTGGCTCGCCCCTGCGGGCGCTCGTTCACCCTCCAAGCGGAGGGCCTGCCCATGATATCACGGGCTCAGGAGGGGTCCGCGCCTCGCTCAGCCCGCGAAGGGCACACGGACCTCCCCCGCGCGCCGGGTGACCCGCTGGGCGTCGAGCCACTCCAGGAGCGGGATCGCGTGTTTACGAGAGAGCCCGGTCAGCTCCTTGAAGCGGGCCGGGGTGAGCTGGCCCTCCTCGGCGAGCACCTGGCGAACCTGGGCGATCAAGGTGTCGAGGGCGGCCTTGTCGGTGGGGCGGCCATCCAGGGTCTCCACCCGGCCCTCCTCAAAGCACAGGTTGAGCAGCGCCTCCCCCCGGGTGAGGCCCTCGGTGAGCTCTCGGGGCTCCAAGGCACCCAGCCCCGCGGCGGCGAGGCGGCCGAGCAAGGTCGTCCAGGCGGCGAGATCCTCCCCGACGAGGCTCGGCGCGAAGCCCGGCCTCCGCAGGCGCGGGCCGTCGAGCTGAACCTCTCCGGTGGTGACCGCCCGCTCGATCAGCGCGTCGAAGGCCGCGGGCTCCAAGGCCAGGAGCAGGCCCCGGCGAAGGGCGCGGCGGCCAGGCCCCCGGGACAAGGGGAAGCTCTGGTGATGCTCCTCGAGGTGCTGAATCAGCGCCTCGTGGTGGGCCTGGAGCCAGCCCGGGGCGAAGGCGCGGTCGCTGAGGCGGTGCTCTGGGGCGTGGCCCAGGCGGCGGGTGGCCTCGGCCAGGGGCAGGCCGCTCGGCCCGGCGCGCTCGAGAAACACGGCGGTGTCCCCGCTCTGCAGGCGGGTGAGGGCGGCGATGGCCTCGGGGTGATCCCGGCGCCGGGCCCGGGGCGCCCAAGGGTCGAGCACGACGCCGCCGCCCAGGGTGATCATCGGGCTCTCGCGGCGCAGGATGAAGCGGTCGCCGGGCAAGGCGACGACGGGCTCGGCGAGGCGAAGCTGGGCGAGGCCCTCCTCACCGCCCTCGATGGGCGCGCCGTAGGGCTCGACCACGGCCATCACCTCCGCCGTGGCCAAGAGCAGGCGCAGGCGGGCGCCCTCCTCCAAGGGCTCGGCCTCGGGGAGCCAACGCACCGTCCCGTCAAGAATCGAGACCGGGGCCACGCCCGCGCCGATCACCACCGCCCCGCGCCCAAGCTGCTCCTGAGACACGCCGCTTAGGTTGAGCGCCGTGCGCTGCCCGGCCTGGCTGCGGCTCACCTTGTGGCCATGGACCTGCACGCCGCGCACCCGCACCTTCACCCCTTCAGTCTCGCCCTCGGGCAGCACCCGCAGCTCATCCCCCTCGTGGACCTCGCCGGAGAGCGCCGTGCCCGTGACGACGGCGCCGAAGCCGCGCTGCACAAACACGCGGTCCACGGGCAGGCGGAACGGCCCACCTTGGGGGCGCGGGGCCAGGGGCAAGGCGTCCAAGGCGGCGCGCAGGGCGTCGAGGCCGCGCCCGTCGTGGATCGAGGTGGGGATCACCGGGGCGTCGGCCAGAAACGTCCCGGCCACGGCGCCCCGCACGTCGTCCAGCGCCAGCTCCAGGAGCTCCTCGTCCACCAGATCGGCCATGGTGAGCGCGATGAGCCCGGCGCGCACGCCGAGCAGGCCGAGGATGCTGAGGTGCTCCCGGGTCTGCGGCATCACGCCCTCGACGGCGGAGACGCAGAGCACGACGGCGTCGACGCCCGAGGCCCCGGCGATCATCGTGCGCACCAGGCGCTCATGCCCCGGCACGTCGATGAACGAGGCGATGCGCCCCGAGGCCAGGGGCAAGGTGGTGAAGCCCAGCGCGATGGTGATGCCCCGGCGCTGCTCTTCAGGCAGGCGATCCAGCTCCACGCCCGTGAGCGCGCGCACGAGCGAGGTCTTGCCGTGGTCGATGTGCCCCGCGGTGCCCACCACGAAGGCGTCAGGGAGAGCGGCGTGGATCGTGGCCAATTCGGGCTCCGGCGCGGGTGGGGCTTCATCCTTGTGCTCCGCTCAGCTAACCTGAAGGCTCCCGCGCACGTCACCCAGGTCCGCGACATGAACGTCCGATGCCCCCAATGCGGTGCGACCTTCCAGGCCCAGGTCGGCCCGGTCACCTGCCCCTCGTGTATGCACAGCTTCACCGTGGCCCCCGAGGGCCGCCCCTGGCTGACCCTCGACGTGCGCCGCCCCTCGGGAGAGCTGCTCGGCCGCATGGACCGCCACCTCGTGCGAGAGCGCCTCTACGCCGGGGCGCTGACCGGCTTGGAGCAGGTGCGCCCCGCCGGGACCGCCGGCGCCGCCGCCGCCACGGGCGACTGGGTGGACCTCAACACCCGCCCCGAGTTCGCCGAGGTGCTGCAGCTCATCGGCGCCGACTTAGGCGCCCGCCGCATCGCCCAGCAGCAGCTCCGCGGCTGGCGAAAGACCGGCTCCGCCGTGCTGCCGATCCGCTCCAGCGCCCCCGCCGAGCGCGCCGTCGGCCGCGCCATTGACGACGAGCCCAAGAGCCGCGTGAGCTGGCCGCTCCTGGTGGTGGCGGCGGTGTTGGTGTTGGGGATCGTGGCGTTGTTGTGGGGGGCGGTGGGGTAGGGGGTGCGCCCGCGCAGCCCCCGACGCCAACGCCGCCGCGCCCTACGCCAAAACGAAATAAAGAGCCCCTTCCCCAAAAGGAGCGTCCCCCATGTCTCTGCCCATCTCCCACGAGGTCCTCATCGTCGGCGCGGGGCCCGTCGGGCTCACCCTCGCCATCGACCTGGCGCGGCGCGGCGTCGCGGTCCGCGTCATCGACGCCCGCCCCACGCCGAGCCCCCTCTCGCGGGCGACGGAGGTGCAGCCGCGCTCCTTGGAGATCTTTGAGGCCGTCGGCGTCGCCCGCTCGCTCATCGGCGAAGGCGTGAAGATCTTGGGCTTGGACCTGTGTGATGACGGCGCGCTCATCACCTCCATCGACACCGCCAGCGCCGACACCCCCTTCCCGTTCTTGTTGAGCCTGCCCCAAGCGCGCCTGGAGGCCATCCTCACCGCGCACCTCTTGGGCCTCGGCGTCACCGTCGAGCGTGGCGTGTCGATGGTCCGGCCCGAGGCCGATGAGGACAGCGTCATCGCCGTGCTCACGGGCGCCCAGGCCGCCGAGGAGCGCGCCCGCTTCCGGTACATCGTCGGCTGTGACGGCGAGGCGAGCACCACCCGCGCCGCCCTGCACCTCACCTTTGAGGGCGAGGCCTACCCCCAAGACTACGTCGTCTGCGACCTCGAGCTCGGCGGCCCCACCCACCTCGACCCCTCCCGCCTGCACGTCTTCTTGAGCCCCCGGGGCACGCTGACCCTCGCGCCCTTGCCCGGCGGCCGCTGGCGCCTGCTCGCCGAGATCCCCGACCAAGCCGAGCTTCGCGCCGATCACCCCACGGTGCAGGCGCTGCTCGACGACCGCGCCACGCCTGGCCTGCGCGCCCTCGCTGAAGGCGCCGTGCACCGCTACCCCGCCGCCCGCCGCGCCGTAGAGCGCATGCGCGACGGCCGCGTGTTCTTGGCCGGAGACGCCGCCCACGTTCACAGCCCCGTCGGCGGCTTGGGCATGAACCTCGGCCTTGAGGACGCCTTCAACCTCGGCTGGAAGCTCGCCGCGGTGCTGCGTCACGGCGCCCACGATCCGCTCTTGGACAGCTACGAGGCCGAGCGCGCCCCCGCCGCCCGCGCCGAGACCCGCCAGACCCACATGGCCACCGTCCTGTTCCAGCTCCGCCTGCCCATCGCCCGCTTCGCCCGGGATCAGCTCCTCCAGACCCTCACCCGCAGCCGCGCCCTGCGCCAGCAGACCCTCGAGACCATGACCGAGCTGCGTGTCTCCTACGCCGGCAGCCCCCTGGTCGAAGAGCACCAGCGCAGCGCCCTGTGGGCGTCTTTGGATGAGGACCGCGCTGTGGAGTCCCCAACCCTGGTGGACTGGGAGCGCTTCTTGGAGGGCCCCCGCGCTGGCAGCCGCGCCCCCGATGTCTACCTCACCCACGGCCTCGGCGAGCGCCCCGTCTGGCTCTACGAGCTCCTCCGCGATCACCGCCTCGTCGTCCTGCTCTTCGACGGCGGCGCCCACACCGTGCTCGGCGGCCTCAACCTCGACCACATCGCCCAGACCCTACGCGCCCGCTATCCCGACCGTGTGCGCCCGATCCTCGTCGTGCCCAAGGCCACCCAGCCTGAAGAGCTCACCTGGGACGGCGAGGTGCTCTACGACGTGGACCAGCTCCTGCACCGCCGCTACGCCGCACAGAGCGAGTGTGTCTACGCCCTGCGGCCCGACACGTTCATCGGGTTTCGCGCCCAGCCCGCGGACGGGCCCAAGTTGATGGAGTGGCTGGGGCGGGTGTTTGGCGGTTAGCAGCGGCGGGGTGAGCGGTGAAGGCGCCACCACACCAGCTCATCCCCGGCGCCAAGGGCGAAGGACGCGCCGTCTTCAGCGAGGCTCGACGCGCCCAGAACCTTGGGCGTTCGTAAGATCCCGCTCGGGAGCAGCAGGCGCGCGCCGGTGTTGAGATCCAGCACCGCCGCCTCTTCTACCAGAGCGAGGCCGCTGGATGTGACACGATAGGCGCGCACGTCGTCTCGGAGGGCGCCAGTCTCCAGCTCCACGAGCACGGCGTCTTTTGCGCCCAGGGCCATGAGCCGGTCTGGCGTCGGGAAAAACAGCTCATTCAGCGCGGCCACCCCCGCGCGCCGGGTTGGGCGTAGGCAGAGGACCTGCTCAACACCGTTCACACAGCGGCTCAGGGTCGTGGTCGCGCCTGCGTCCCCTCGGGGCGTGAGGGCTGTCACGAGCTCGGAGGTGCCTGGGCGCAGCGCCGCCGCGCAAGACATCGCGCCGGAGCCTTCTGGGGTGAGTCGCTGAAGGGGCCTTTGCAGCCCATCACGAGCGAGATCCCGCAGCGCGACCACGCCCGGGTCGCTCGGCTCAGGCCTGGTGAGCACCAGCACGGCCTCGGGGTCGTTTGGGTCAGCGCCGACCTCGGCCCCCAAGATCTGCCCCGCGTCGAGCTGATGAAGCTCCCTCGACCGTGTGATGTTCCACAGACGCGCGGTCCCGTCCGTGCTGCGGCTCACGAGGCGATCTCCAGAGACCGACGTGAGCGACCAGATGATCCCGCCCCGTCGATGGCCTCGCAGGGTCTTGATCACCGCCCGCGTCTGGGCGTCTACCACAAGAATCCGCGCGCTGACGGCGAGCGCCCAAGCCCCGCCGGGCAGCTCCGCGAGGGCGCTCACGGGGGCGACCGTCCGCGAGAGGAGGGGCGTGAGCTCCAGGGACGGGCGCACGAGCCAGGTGTCAAACCGCCCGTCCACACGGCGCACAGACCACACGACGCCGCCAGGGACATGCCCCACGAGCGCGGCACCTCGCGCACCCGCGAGACGGACGACGCCGAGGAGGGAGGCGGTGAGCCTCACCGATGCAGTCGCCACGCTTCGAGCGCCTCATCCGTCACCACCAGGGCCTCATCCCCGGCCTCGGTGATCATCAGCGCCTCCAGACGGCGCCCCTCGGCTGGAGGCGCGCTGTGCAGCGGGGCGAGCGCGCCGGAATCTAAGTCCATCACGGCCACGTCATCATAGCACAACATCAGCCCGTTCTTCGCCACGGGCCCCTGCTGTGGGCTCAGCCGCTGCGCTCCTGTGCGCAGGTTGATCATCAGGGGCGGCTGGCGCGCGCCCGAACAATAAAGCCAGTCTCCGGTGAGAAAGTGAAGGCTCACCACGGCGGGGATGGAGTCAACGACCGTCTCTGTGTGAATGAGGCGCGGCCCCGCGGCGGTGAAATGAAAGATTCGTGACGGGCCCCAGGTGTCGTCCGCGCCCTCTGAGATCACGCCAGCCCACTCCAAGGCGTCAGGGCTAGCCGCGACCGAGTGATGTGCGGGCCACGGCGCCGGGAGTGAGGCGTTTAGCACAGCCTCACCGCTCTGGGCGTTCACCAAGGCCGAGCTCCAGCGGCCGTCTTCAAGCGTGCTCTGCGTCACGAGCAATGGATCTCCCGGCAATACACCACGCGGCACAGACCAGCTCTGGTAGATCTTGAGGTCAGAGTGAACGATGGGCTGAGTCGCGCGCAGATCCCAGAGGATCCGCTGACGGTCGCTGGAGGACGACACAAGGCGCCCCCCGGACACGCGGCGCAGCTCCCAGATCACTGGCCGGTGGCCGATGAGGGAGCCCGCCCGCTGCAGGGTGCTCAGATCAAACAGCTCAGGCACGTTGTCGATGCTGACGATGAGGCGTTGGGAGGGAGGGTCAACGACGACGAACGTGAGTTGATCTCGTGGGCGCTCGGTCAATGGGACGACCAGGCCAGTTGGGAACAGCACCTCTGCGACCACCCGGTCCTCTCCACGTCGCCATAGCAGCACGATCCGGCCGTCCGGGAGTGGGAAGGCGTCTTCGAGACGTTCGCCGGTGGGGATCGGGATCGTTCTGTGAAGCGTCGCTCGCATCTCAGCCACGGCAGCCCATGTCTCGACAATAATTCCCGCGCTCACCCGAGTCCTTGTGTGTATGTGCCCAACACTTGGCCCGCTGCTCTTTTGAGGCGCCCTGCTTCTCCAGCTCCCTACAAAAATCCTCCCACTCTGAGCTGGTCTTGCTCGCGTTCTCAAAGCACTGCTTGCAGAAGCTCTTCGTGGGGCTGATCGCGCTAAGCGCCCCCGCCCCGCTCTCCACCCCGGCGAACTCGTCGATCCCCCAGTCCGTGATCCGCTTCGCGCTCGCTGGGTCGTCCACCCGCGCCCAGGTCTCCGCCACGTCACAGCGCCCGGCGGCGTCGCAGACCTCCAGCCTCAGGGTGTAGAGGCCAGGCGCCTCGGCGGTCAGCGTCGCGAAGGGGCTCTCCGCGTCGTTTAAGACGGCACCCTCGGCGGGCTCGACAGACCAGGCGAAGCTGAGGTCATCACCCTCGGAGTAGCTGCCGTCCAGCGCGGCCACGGCGCCTACGGGCATCACGCGGGGGTCACCCGGCTCCGCGCGGGGCGCGACCTCAGCGGCGCAAGAGACGAGGAGAAGCGTCAGGAGCAGGCGGAGCATGAGCAGACCAGCGTGGGGGCGCCTCAAGGCCCAGGGGATTGAGAGGAGCCTACGACACAAGCGGACACGGCGTCAAGCGGTGCCGCAAAAAGTTGGCCCTCCTACTTGACCTCCCGCCTAGCACTTGAGTAGCCTTATGGTCACGATCTTCGCTCCTCACGCTCACTCTGGAGTCACCGATGACCCGCACCCTCCTCCCGTATGGCCGCGTACAGACCAGCTCCGCCGCTGAGGGCCTTCAGCTCGCGATCATGGCCCCCAGCGCGAACGCCGTGCTCGTCGAGCGAGAGGCCAAGATCATCGGCGACAAACGCGCCCGTTACCTCGACCTGCTGAGCCGCGTGCGGGCGAGCTGGAGCAAGGTCGCTGAGGCTGTAGACGCGCTGAGCGCCTCCAACGAGCGCGCCGACGCCGCCATCTCAGCGTTCATCACGGCCTGCAAGCTCAAGGGAGGCGCCGCGCTGGTCGCCGAGATCCGCTCCATGTGGGGCGGGCTCACGCCGACCAAGGTCATCAAGAGCGCGTACAGCACGCAGCTCTACATCATGGACAGCTTCTTGGAGCGCCTTGACGCCCGCACCACCCTGAAGCTGCCGGAGGATCGGCTGGCGGAGATGCGCGCGGAGCATCAGACGATGAAGATCTGCCACCTCACCCTGGAGCAGCTCCAGAGTGCTCACGCCGCGCTCGTGAAGGAGCTGGAGTCCACCGAGCGCGAGTTCTTGGAGGCCTACCGCCTGCTCATTCGTGACCTCATCGTCAACTGGGATGAGGCCGAGCTGCGCGCCACCTTACGCACCTTCGAGCGTGACGCCTAACGAGGGCCGCAGGCCGCCCGCTTGGCGTGGCGGCGATCTGGAGCCCCCTTCACCACATGGCGGACGGCCCTCTGAAGGCCCGGAGCCCTTGTCACCACAGGACGAGCGGCCCTCTGAAGGCCCGGAGCACCCTTCGCCACAGGACGAGCGGCCCTCTGAAGACCCGGAGCCCCCCTCGCCACATGGCGGGCGGCCCTCTGAAGACCCGGAGCACCCTTCGCCACATGGCGAGCGGCCCTCTGAAGACCCGGAGCCCCCTTCGCCACGTGGCGCCCGGCTGAAGACCCGGAGCCCAGGTCTCAACAACAGCTCCCGCGCCCCGCCCGCCGACGTTCCCAAGCTCCGGGCCTAGCGGGAGCGGGGCTAGGGGAGGCCCGGCGAGGGTCACCACACCCACCCAAACACGCTCCCCGCGACGAGGGCGGAGGCCGACCGACCATCCGGCGCGAGCGACAAGGCCCGCGCCGGGGCTGGGGTGAGGAGCCGCGTGGCGCCGCTCGCGGCATGAGACAACACACCATCGGCGCTGAGCGCCCACCCACCCGTGGCGGTCTGTGCTCCGATGGGGATGGTGTGCTGTGCCGACGTCTCAACCTCCACCACGCATGAGGTTCGGCGCCCATGAGCGTCCCGACCAGCGACGTAAACCCAAGCATCGTCTAGGGGGGCGCAGGTGACGAGACCATAAGCAGCGCCGGGCGCGGATCTGGCGCTCCAGGCGCCTACGGAGGTCCAGCGACCCCGTCGCCAGAGGAGCGCCTCATCCGTCAGCGTGTCCCCTTGGCGCGTGCGCCGCGACGTCAAGAGCGACGCGCCACCGTCCATAAAGGAGACAGAGCCACAATAAACCAGCTCTCCATCGCCCGACGGGAGCATGACGCGCCTCTGGATCGCCCCGCTCCGAAGATCCCAAACCAAGAGCTCGGCTTGGCCTGCCTCATGACGTGTCGCCACCCGGAGCAACGCGCCCTCCGACGTTTGGGTCCAGTCCTCGACCCCCTCCTCAGGGCCACTCCAGACCAGCGCGCCCGTCTCTAAGCACCAGGCCCATAGCTGGCGACCACGCGCCAAGAGCAGCTGGCCCGCGCGGCGCATCTGCCACAGACCATCGTCCGCTGGCAGCGGCCAAGCCTCCGTCACCTGACCTGAGGTGAGCTCAAACGCCATCATCTGATCCCCCACCGGGAGCAGGGCCCGGCCGCGGGGAGAGTCCACCAAGGCGGAGACCGCGTGGGCCCGCTCAAGGGGCCGATCGTCGAAGGTGCCCAGCGAGCGCGCCTGATTCGCCGCGATCATCCACAGCCTGAGCCGTGTCGGCGTCTCATTGGCGAGCCCGATGCTGAGCCCAGCCCCCAAACAGTGGAGGCCCCCGATCCCAGGATCGGGCGCGTCGTAGCGCGCAGGGAGGCGATTAATCACAGAACTTCCCAAAGCACCAGTTGTCGCGCTCCTGACTCGTCTTCAGGTTGATCGATTGACAGCTACCCCGAACCGATCGTTCATCGCTCGTGGTCTTCGGCAGCGTGTTGCAGAAGCTCACCCACTGGCTCGACGTGCCTTTGGCAGCCTCACGACAGCGCTGGCAGAGGTCATCCTCGTCGTCCTTGAATCCCCCGAGCGCCCCCGCCCCGCTCATGGCGCTCGCGAAATCGTCAATCCCCCAATCGTCGATCTTCCTCGCCCTCGCTGGGTCCTCCACCCGCGCCCAGGTCTCGGCCACGTCACAGCGCCCAGCCGCGTCACAGACCTCTAAGCTCAGCGTGTAGAAGCCTGGTGCCTCGGCGGTGAGCGTCGCAAAGGGGGCTTTCTCCGCGTCGTTTAAGACGGCACCCTCGGCGGGCTCGACAGACCAGGCAAAGCTGAGGTCGTCACCCTCGGAGTAGCTGCCGTCCAGCGCGGCCACGGCCCCCAAAGGCAGCACACGCGGGTCACCCGGCTCAGCGCGTGGCGGAACCTCGGCGGCGCAGGAGACGAGCAGCAGGGCGGGGAGCAGGCGAAGCATAGACAGGCCGGCGATTGGGCGCCTCATGGCGTTGGGAGCTGAACGAGCTTACGACAGGGGCGGGATCGGAGGCAAGGGGCGCATCCACAAGACGCACCCCCGCCGCGCGCCACCGCCCGGCAACACCCCTAGACGAGCCGATCCTCCCGCCCGTCCCCTCGGCGCCCGCTCACACGTCGGCGGTCGGTCCCACCGCGGGCGCACAAGCGCCCAAGACGAGGAGCGCGCGGGTCCTAGCTGGCGAGGTGATCCAGGGGATGGGTTCGGCGTCATCAAGCGCCCTCACGACGATGTCGGGGAGCAGCACCGCGTCTGCCGCCAAACCATCCCGCACAGTGAGCTTCACCTGATAGGTCCCGCTCTTGTCGGCCGTGAAGCTCGTCAGCTCGCTCGTGCTGTCGTCGATGGCCGTCGAGGAGTCTGCGGGCACGGAAGAGAAGCTCCAACGATAACGGAGCGTGTCGCCGTCGGGATCGCTGGAGCCGCTCGCGTTGAGCTGTACCGTCGCCGATGTGCGGAAGCTCCGGCTCGCCGTGCCTTCGGCCTCAGGGGGCTGGTTTTTGCCGAGGCGCCCCAGACTCTTCCCGCCGAAGCCGCTCACGCCAAAGCCGAGCGCCTTTGTGCCCGCGAGGCCCGCGCGGGTCGCCGTCTCACCAACCCAGGCTTGGGTCTCGGCGCTGTCCCAGGTGCCGCTTGCGTCCACACACATCAAGACCCAGCACATAGGTGCCTTCGGTCTCGGGAATAAGCATCGCCGCGTCGCTGTCCGCGTATTCTAGGGTGAACTCGGCCTGTGCGGGAGCGTCCAGCACAGTCCAGCGGAAGGTGAGCGAGTCACCCGCGGACGCGCTGCCATCAAAAGAGTAGATCTGGCCTGGGGCGCCGTGGACGTTGAAGCCCGCGTCGGCGGTCGGTCCCACCGCGGGCGCACAAGCGCCCAGCAGCAAGAGGCTCAGCCCGAGGGGGCGAGACATAGGAAATCCTCAGAACACGCCCTTCGTGGGGCCGACGGATTTG
>JADKFE010000072.1 GCA_016717595.1 Deltaproteobacteria bacterium
TTTGCCCCACGTCGCGGCCATCGCGGCGATGGCGCGGGCGGAGCTGCTCCTGGCCTGCGGAGACTTCGACGGCGCGAACACCCTGCTCAAGGGCTACCCCGCCGCCGGAGAAGAGGACGCGCCCGTTGAGCTGCGCACCTCTTGGCGCGCGCTGCGGGTGGAGGTGCGGCTGGGCATGGCGGACCACAACGCGGCGCTCGCGGCCTGCAACCAGATCGTGCAAGAGGCCACGCGGGTGGGCTGGTCGGCGATGCGCGCGTACCACGCGGGGTTGATCGCCGTGCTTCGTGCCCACGCCGAGCCCCTCGCCGAGGCCCTCGACGCGCTCTTGGTGGTGGGAGATCGACGCTCCAACGCGCGCCTGCTGCTCGCCGCGGCGCGAATCAGCGGAGACGCCGCCGCCTTAGACGCCGCCTTGGCCGAGGCCCGCGCCGCTGGGGATCGCCTGCTGTTGCTCGACGCCCTGCACGCCTGCGGCGGCGCCGCCCAGCAGGCCGAGGCCGGGGCCTTGGTGATGGGGCTCTTCGCCGGGGCCGACCGAGGGCTGGCGGAGCGCCTGCGCCGACGCGACGCGGTGCGCTGGGCGATCGGCGCACGCTGACCGCGCGCATCAGCGCCTCGTCTTTGGGCCGAGCCTCCGCGTGGTCTCGATCTGGGTTAGGGTGGTGCGTCACGTAGACGGAGTCATGACGTTGTCGAAGATGCGCTATCTGGGACTTGACCTCGCCTGGGCTCCCCGCGCCACCTCAGCGGGCGCGGTCATGGAGGCCACAGAGGAGGGCGTCCGCCTTGTGTCCACCGCTCACCTCCGCGCCCACGAGGACGTGCTGAGCTGGGTCGCGCGAAACCGCGGCCGCAGCGGCGCGATCCTCGCGGTGAACGCCCCCCTCATCATCGAGAACTCCACGGGCCGCCGCCCCGTGGATCTTCAGCTCGAGCACCACTTTGGGCGCTTCCAGGTCGATGAGTTCTCGGTGAACACCGTGAACGCCTCGCACCCGCGCACCATCGGCCGCGCGCTGATGCGAATGGGCTTTGACGCCGATCCCCAGGCTGAGGGCGACCGCGTCGTCGAGACCTACGCCCAGGCCTGCCAGATCCTCGTCTTTGGCCTCGATCGCCCGCTGCGCACGAAGAGCGGGCCCATCGGCAGCCGCAAAGACGCGGCGAACCGTTATCGTGACCTCGTCTACGGCAAGCTGCCCTTCATGCAGCCGGCCCTTGAGGACTCCGAGGCCCTTGATGAGCTGATGAACCCGCCGATGGGCACGCTCAACGGCACCCGGCTCGGTGAGCTTGAAGAGAAGCTCGACGCGGTGCTCTGCGCCTACGTCTCCGCGTACCTCGACCTCTGCGGGCCCCAGGCCTGCGCGTTCTTGGGCGACCTCGTCAACGGCTACGTGCTGCTCCCGGCTCCGGCGGGTGAGGCGCGCTAGGGCGCATTCAGCCCCCGAGTCGAGCCCCGAGTCGAGCCCCCGCATCGAGCCCAAGAGGAGCGACGACCATGTGCCTGCGTACCCAGGATCATCTGCTCGTGGAGGCGTCGCTTCGCCAAGGCTTCGGGCGCGCCAGCGCGCGGGCCTTCGCTGAGCCCGGCGCGTCACCGCAGTACACCCCCGACCGCGCCTTCACCTTGGCGCGTGTCGATCTGCGCCTGCGCATCGATCCTACGGTTCACCACGTCGAGGGCGTCGCCAAGCTCCAGATTCAGCCCACCCCCACGGGCTTGGGCCGGGTGATCCTCGATCTCGACGAGGTGAGTGTCACCTCGGTCACCGACGGCGTCGGGGCGCCCCTGCGGTTCCGGCACGAAGACGGCAAGCTCGAGGTGTTTGGCCTCACCGGCGCCGCCGTCGTCATCGTCTGCTACACCGCGTCTCCTCGCCGCGGCATGTACTTCGTCGGCCCCGACGCGGCCCACCCCGACCGCCGCCACGAGGTCTGGACGCAGTGCCAAGATCAAGACGGCCACTTCGTCTTCCCCTGTTTTGATCACCCCTCGGTCAAGCACCCCTTCGGCCTCGTCGTCGAGGCCCCCAGCCGCTACACCGTCATCGGCAACGGCCAGCTCCAGCGCGCGGAGCCCGGCGGCGACGGCTTCACCACCTGGGTGTATGAGCAGGCCGAGCCGATCCCGGCCTACCTCGTCACCGTCGTCGTCGCCGAGCTGACGGCGGTTGAGGATCACGTCGGCGAGCTGAGCTTACGTTACCTCGCCCGGCCCGAGACCTCCGCCGACGACCTCCGCCGGGTGTTCGGCAACACGCCACGGATGGTCACGATGCTCGCCGGGCTCACCGGCGTGCCGTTCCCCTGGGCCCGCTACGATCAGGTCGTCGTCGCCGACTTCATCTTCGGGGGCATGGAGAACGTCGCCGCCACCACGCTCACCGACCTGGTGCTCACCGACGCCGAGGCCGCCACGGCGTACGACGCCGAGCCGCTCTTGATGCACGAGCTCGGCCACCAGTGGTTCGGCGATCTGGTCACCTGCCAAGACTGGTCCCAGGCCTGGCTGAACGAGGGCTGGGCCACCTTCACCGAGCTGCTCTGGGTGGAGCACAGCCGCGGAGAGGCCGAGGGCGCGTTCTACATCTTTGATCTCGCTCGGCATTATTTCGACGAGGCCGAGGGCCGCTACAGCCGGCCCATCGTGAGCTACGACTTCCGCGAGCCCATCGACGTCTTTGACCGGCACCTGTATGAGAAGGGCGCCTGCGTGCTGAACACCCTGCGGCACGAGCTCGGCGCGGAGCGGTTCTGGCCGGCGGTGAGGCGGTATCTGGGCGAGCGTGGCCACAACACCGCCCACACCCGGCACTTTCAGCGGGCGTTGGAGGACACGACGGGGCGATCCCTCGACGGCTTCTTCCAGCAGTGGGTGTACTCCCCGGGCTTCCCTGATCTCACCGTGGCCTTGTCTTGGGACGACGGCCTCCTGCAGGTCAAGGTCGAGCAGCGCCAGTCGGGCGAGTGGGTGCCCCAGGCGTTCCATTTTGGCCTCGTCGTGGCCTGGACGGGCGAAGACGGCGTCGAGCAGCGCGTCACCCTGCCGGTTCGTGAGCGGGCGCGGGTGTGGGCGGTGCCCTGCGCCGATCGCCCCCGGTCCGTTCGGGTAGACCCCGGCGTGCGGGTGCTGGCGAGGGTTCGTCTAGAGGCGCCCGGCGGCTGGTTACGCGCCGCGTTGGCTGAAGACGCCTGCCCGGTGATGCGGATCCGCGCCGCCGAGGCCCTGGGCGAGTCCGCCGCGCCGGACGCCGTCGCCGCCTTAACCAAGGCGCTCACCCAAGACGGCATGTGGGCCGTTCGTGCAGAGGTCGCCCGGGTGCTGGGCAAGGTGAAGGGCGCCGCTGCCCAGGCCGCCTTGATTGGCGCCTTGGACTCCGAGCCCGACGCCCGCGCCCGCAAGGCCATCGTCGAGGCCCTCGCGGCCCTGCCCGCGCCCCCGGTGATCGCCCGGCTCTTGCGGGTCGCCGAGGGCGACAGCTCCCTGCTCGCCGAGGCCGAGGCGGTGAAGACCTTGGGCCGACTGCGCGCGCCGGAGGTCTTCGCCGCCGCGGCGAGGGCGCTTGGCCGTGACGCCTGGGCCGATGTGCGCCGCTCACGCGCGCTGGAGGGCCTCGGCGCCAGCCGCGACGCCGCGGCCCTGCCGATCCTCAAAGAATGGACCGCCCCCGACCGCAGCCCCCGGGCCCGGGCCGCGGCGATCTCCGCCTTGGGCGCCCTCGGCGACGACCTCCCCGAGCTTCGTCGGCCGATCACCCAACATCTCGTGGAGGTCATCGAGGCCGCGCCGTTCCGCGCGCAGCTCGCCGCCATCGCCGCGTTGGGTCGCCTGAAAGATCCCTCGGCGCTCGGCGCCTTGGGCGCGCTTCACCGCGGCGCGTTGGACGGTCGCACCCGCCGCGCAGCGTATGAGGCGATGGCCGAGGTCCGCGACGGGCAGAGCCCTGATCGTGCCTTGGCCGGGCTTCGTGGCCTCGTCGAGACTCTGGAGCGCCAGCAGCTCGGCCTCAGAGAGCGCCTTGACCGCCTCACGCCGCCGGAATCGGCGTGATCTTCGGGCTGGCCCTGGCGGTGAGCGGGCTTCTCTGGGCCGCGCCACCAAAAGAGCTCGTCTCTCATCTGGCGCTGCGCTGCTCCTCCGCAGAGGAGCTCGCGCCCCTGGGCTGGTCCGGCGAGCTGTGGTTTGAGACGATCGTCGCCGGGCTCGGCCTCGATGAGTCGCTCTCCGCAGACGCCCAAGGCCTCAACCCGTCTGGGCCGATCGAGCTTCGCCGCGGGGTCAAAGACGGCGAGGTGATGTTGTGGCTGAGCTTGCCCGTCGCCGACATGACGCGCTTGCGCCAAAATCTCTTGGCGGTCGGTTACACCGCTGAAGGCGAGGCGCTCCGGCGCCAGACCGGTGAGTGGCGCATCACCGCCACCCCAGACGACTTGAGCAGCCTGAGCGTGGTCATTCAGCCAGGGCTCCAAGAGCTCCCCCGCAGCCCAAGCAACGTGTCCGAGACCCTTCGTCACGCCAGCCCGGGTGAGGGCTGCGCTTTGGTGATGTCCGTCGATGATCTGCCGCGCCCGGCGCCGATGCAGCTCTTGGACATGGTCTTGTTGTACGAGGTGCGCTCGTCCCAGCCCGACGAGGTGCGGCTCTTGCTCACCTCCGGGGCCTATTCTCCCGGCCCGCTCGACACGTTCGTGGGCTCCCGGGGCCGGGGCCCGGCCTTGGGGTTTGGCGGCGCGCCGTCGGTCGCCGCCCGAGTCAACCTCGATCCCGAGCCCGTGCTGAAGATGTTGGCCGGCTATCGGGTGCAGGCCGCGGGCACGGCGCTGATGGGGCTTGAGCAGGCGCGGCTGGACCTCGCGCCGGGCGTTGAGCTCGCGGCCTTCACCACCGAGGGGACGCCCCACGGGGTGCTCATCGTGCCGCTGGAGCGACCGCGCCGGGCCAAGAAGGTGCTGCGTCGTGGCCTTCGACACCTCCCCGAGGACGCCCCCTTCACCCTTCGCCGCGAGGAGGAGCTGATCCGGGTCGAGCTGAGCCGGGGTGTGGTCTACGCCGGCGCCAAGGCCCGAGCGCTGTACATCTCCGATGACCCAGCGCTCTTGCGGGCGACCTTGGCCGGGGAGGGCGCCTCGTGGTTTGAGCAGGCCCAAGACTGGGCCGAGGCGCCCGGGCTCACGGCCAGGGTCGATCTCAGCGCCGCGGGGCTGCCCGTGAGCGATCTCACGCCGCGCTGGCTGAGCAGCGCTGAGCTGGTCACCCAGGTGAACGCCACCGAGGTCGGCGTCGAGGTGCGCATTCGTAGCCCGGGGCTTCACCAGCTCGCGGCGTCGCCGGACTACCCCCTGCGCCGAAACGTCGCCCAGCTCGTCCCCCCCGCGCCCGAGGACGATCCCGTCGATGATCTGGCGCCCACCGAGGTCTTGGCCACTCTGGAGCTCATCGCCCAGCGCCAGCAGCGCCGCCTCGCCGAGGGTGGGGGCTACGTTCCTTACGCCGGTGGCCCCCGGGAGCTCGACGCCTTGACCGCGGAGCCCGTTCCTTGGGACGGCATCCCCGCCCTGGACGTCCCGCCGATGTCCACCCCTTGCCGTTTTGAGGTCACTTTAGGCGCTGAGGGCTTCACGGCGCGCTCGCTCTGTGATCAAGATGGAGACGGCGCGCTCGCGATCTGGATGGTCGGCCCGAACGGTCGGCCCCGTCGTGTGAGCCCGCCGGAGGTACGCTGATGATCACCGTCGCCTTAGACACCATGGGCTCCGACGCCGGGCCTGGGCCCCTGGTCGAGGGCGCCGCCGCGCTCTCCCGAGAGGACGGCCCCGTGCAGATCTTGCTCGTCGGCCACGGCCCGACGCTCACGTCTCTGCTCAACACCCAAAAATACGATCCTGCGCGGCTGGCGATCGTTCACGCCGCGGACGTCGTGGGCATGGATGAGCTGCCCAACGAGGGCTTAGAGAAGAAGCCCGACTGCTCCGTGGCCATCGCCGCGCGCCTCGTGGCCTCAGGTGACGCCCAGGCGATGGTGTCCGCGGGCAACACCGGCGCGGTGATCCTCGCCGCGTCTCGGCAGTTTAAGCGCCTGCCCGGCGTCAAACGGGCGGCGTTGGCGGCGGTCTACCCCACCGAACAAAAGCGGGGCCCCCGCCAAGATCCGTTCGCGCTCCTGCTCGACGTCGGCGCCACCTTGGAGTGTGGCCCCGAGGAGCTCGTCGGCTTCGCGGTGATGGGCTCGGCGTACTCCCAGGTCATCTCCGACATCGAGCGGCCCCGGGTGGCCTTGCTCTCCAACGGCGCCGAGCCCCACAAAGGCACCCCGGCCATCGTCGAGGCCCACCACCGCCTCCAGAAGCTCCCCGGGCTCAACTTCGTGGGCAACGTCGAAGGCTTAGACATCCCGCGCGGCAGCGTAGACGTCATCGTCTGCGAGGGCTTCTTGGGCAACGTCATGCTCAAGATGTTGGAGGGTGTGGCGGAGGTCGTCGCGGGGCTCGCCAAAGACGCCTACGCCAACAGCGTCTTGTGGAAGCTGGGCCTCACCATGCTCTCCCAGCAGCTCCGGCAGATCCGCACGATGACCGACTGGAAACAGTACGGCGGCGCGCCGCTTCTGGGCTTAGACCACGTCGTGATCAAGGCCCACGGGCGGTCCAACGCGCGGGCGACGCGCAACGCGATCAAGGTCGCGGCCAAGGCGGTAGAGCGTGGCCTGTGCGAGAAGATCGCCCAAGGCCTCGCCCCCTTAGACGGCGCGGGCTCGTGACGCCCGCTCCGCCTCGTCGCAGGTGAGCCCATGATCCTTCGCTCCGTCGGCGGCATCGCCCAGATCCCCGCCGCCGCTTGGGACCGCCTCGTCGGTGAAGGCGGCTCCCCCTTCTTGGAGCACCGCTGGTTACGACTTCTGGAGGAGAGCGGCTCGGCGAGCGACGAGACCGGCTGGTATCCCCAGCACCTCACCCTGTGGGACGGCGAGGAGCTCGTCGCCGCGGCGCCGACCTACATCAAGACCCACTCCATGGGGGAGTTTGTCTACGACTGGGCCTGGGCCCACGCCGCTCGGCAGATGGGCGCGGGCTACTATCCCAAGGTGGTCGTCGGGGTGCCGTTCACCCCGGCCACGGGCGCGCGGCTGCTCACCGCGCCGGATCGCCCCCGAGATCCCTTGCTCAAAGCCCTCGTCGGCGGTTTACACGAGCTTTGCCGGGCCACGAGCTGCCACGGCGTGCATGTGCTCTTCCCCACCGAGGCCGAGACGGCGGCGCTTGAGCCCTTGGGCGGCGCCACCCGCCTGCAGTTCCAGTTCCATTGGGAAGACGCCGGGTATGGCGACTTTGAGGGCTTCCTCGCCCGGATGAAGACCAAACGCCGGGGGGAGCTGCGTCGGGAGCGCCGTCGCCTGGCCGAGACCGGCGTGGTCTGCAAGATCCTCGAAGGGGAGGCCCTCGACGACGAGCACATCGAGCAGATGCGCCGGTTCTATGTGAACACCGCCGACCGATTCGGCGGAGAGATCTACCTCAACGACAACTTCTGGGCGGGTGCCCTCGACGCCTTCCGTGACCGGATTCAGCTCGTCTTCGCCTACGACGGGGCGCGGCCCATCGCCGGAGCGCTGAACATCAAGAAGGGGGACCGCCTCTACGGCCGTTATTGGGGCTTCTCCGCCGAGGTGCCGTTTTTACACTTTGAGGTCTGCTACTACCAGCCCATTGAGTATTGCCTCAAGCACGGCCTCGTCGCGTTTGAGCCAGGCCACGGCGGCGGGCACAAGTATCCGCGAGGGTTTGAGCCGAGGCTCTGCCGCTCGTCCCACTGGCTCAGCGAGCCCCGGTTTGACCACGCGATCCGCGACTATCTCCGCCGAGAGCGCACCGCCGTGCTCGCGCAGACCGCGGAGCTGCTCGCGGCCTCACCCCTCGCCGGGGACTAACCCTTGGCGGGGATCCGCTCGATGACGATCTTCTGGATGGTCGTGGCCCGAGTGACACGCTGCGCGGTCACCTGGCCCCAGGTCAAGGCGCCGAACACGGTGTAGCCCGTCTCAAGATGGGGCTGAGGCGAGAGCGTGATGAACCACTGCGAGCCGCCCGTGTCGGGGCCCGAGAGCGCCATGCCCAACGCGCCCTCGCCATACTCCAAGGGGGAGAGCTCATCGGGGATGGCCCAGCCCGGCCCGCCGGAGCCGTCCCCCCGAGGGTCGCCGGCCTGAATCACGAAGTCGGGCACGACGCGGTGAAACCGGATCCCGTCGTAGAAGCCCTCTTCAGCGAGCTTGGCGAAGTTCCAGACCGTGAACGGCGCGACGTCGGGGCGCAGCGCCACACGCAGCTCACCGGCGTCGGTGAAGATGCGGGCGGAGACGATGCGCTCGACCTCCTCAATGCTCGGCACCACCATGGGGTTGTGCGCGGGGCTCACCGGGGTCGGCAGCTTGAGCGCGCTCGCCAGACCGACGGCCTCCGCCCGGGTCTTGGCCTCGGGCTGGACCGCGCCTTGCTGCACCAGGGCGGTGAGGGCGGCCTGGTGGGGCTTGAGATCCTTCACCAGCGGGATCGTCGCGCGGATCGCCGCCAGGCCTTCGGACCAGACGTCGGCGTTGAGGCTCGCCTGCAGGGCCTGAATCAGCGGGCTCAGCGCCTGGGCGTCGGGGAGCTTGGTGAGCAAGGAGGCCCCGGCGGCGACGACCTGCTCATCGGCGGCGCCCAACAACGAGAGGCGCTCTTCTAAGGTTGGGGTGAGCTCCATCAAGCGCCCGGCGGCGGTGCCGCGCAGGGCGGCCTCGGGGCTCTTGAGCGCGAGGCGGCTGAGCTGGGCGGTGTCGTCCAACGCCTCGATCGCCGCCTGCTGAACGAGCAGCGGCGCCTCGGGGCGTAAGAACGGCCGCAGGTTCAGCTCCACCTTGGCCTCGTCGAGCCCGCCGATGGTGGCGGCGACGATGAGGGGATCGGCGCTCTCCAAGAAGGGGCCCAGCAGCTTGGTGTGGTCGAGGCCCACGACGGCCCCGGCGGCGCGGAGGGCCTCCAGGCGCACGCCGAGGTCTTTGTCTTGGAGGAGCTTCTGGATGAGCTCGACGCTCTCTGGGGCGCCGAGGGTACGAATCGAGCGCGCCGTCACCACCCGCACGCCGACGTCGGCGTCGTCCGCGCCAGCGCGTAAGAGCGCCTGTTTACGCTCGGGCGTGTTGGCGGCGGCGGCCAGGGCCCGGGTCAAGAAGGCGCGCACAACGGGATCGTAGTCCTCGACTTGGCGCTTGGAGAGGTCTGCGTAGGCGGCGTCGGGCAGCTCCGCGGCGCCGATCCGCGCCAGGGCGAAGGCCGCGGCCTGGCGGGGCTTGGGCTCAACCCGGCGGAGCTGGGCGGCCAGGGCGGTGAGGGTGGTTGGGGCGGACACCTCGGGCAGCTTCTTCATGCCCAGACGCCCCAAGGCGATGGCGGCCTCGCGGGACTCGGCCACGCCACCCTCTAAGGCCGAGAGCAGATCGGGCACCTGGGCGGCGCCACCTTGGGCGCCCAAGGCGGCGACGAGGCGCGCGCGCACCTTGGGGTGCGTCTCCAAAGGCAGTCGGCGGGCGGCCTCTTCAGCGCCACCCACCACGAGCCCCAGCCCAAACGCGGCGTGCTCGCGCACGGTGAGATCGGCGTCCCCGCAGAGCGCGACGAGGCGGGGCAGCGCGGCGGCGTCCTTCAAGCGCGCGAGCGCGAGGGTGGCCCGGGCGCGCACAGAGGCCCGAGGATCGTTGAGGAAGGGCTCCAAAGAGGCCGAGGGCAGGCGCTGCAGCTCGATGAGCCAGATCGCCTGCGCCTCAAGGCGGTCGTCCGTAGGGACGGTCGCGGCGGTGGCGGTCGCGGCGGCGATAGGCGCCGATTCGGCGTCGGGAGCGGGCGCCATGGCCTGGGGGCCCATGAGGGCCAGGAGCAGGAGCGTCGTCAAGGCGGCCTCCGAAGGTTACCCCGCCTAAGCTAACCCACCGCGTCGAGGTCTCGGGTGTCGAGCGTGCAGGAGCAGGTACAAGAGCTTCTGAAGCTAGCGGGTGACGGTCGGGGAGGGCTCAAACGCGCCGCCGCCGCCCTCGATCGCCTGCCCGACGCGGAGCGAAAGGAGGCGCGCTCGGCGCTGATGGCGCTGGCCGGGGCCGAGTCGGCCATCGAGGATACGCAGGGCGACGAGGGTGAGCCCACGACCAAGCGGCTCTTGCGCTGGGCCTTGGGCCGTGAGGACGAGGCCCGGCGCCCCGGCAACCCCACCCGCCGGGACGAGGACTTCGTCTGCGCGCGCTGCGGCGCCCAGGTGCCCGCGGGCGGCGCGCGGGTGCGGGATCACTGCCCCGCGTGCCTGCACGGCCTGCACGTCGACGGCCCGGTGCCTGGGGATCGGGCGGCGGACTGCGGCGGGCTGTTGACGCCCACGGGCTTAGAGCGGCGCGGAGAGGAGCTCGTGTTGACCCACACCTGCGCGGTGTGCGGCGTGGTACGCCGAGTTCGGGCGCACGCGGACGACGACCCGGCCGCGCTTCGGGCCCTCTCGGCGTCGAGCGGTTGGCGGGCGATCCGTTGACGTTCACGCCAGCGTGCGCAGCCTGTGAGCGTGCCGACCGATCTCCTCGAACGCCTCGCGGGCTCATGCGCGGCGCTCTCCCTCGGTGAGCCCCTCTTCGTCGCCGTCTCCGGCGGCGTGGACTCGACGGTTCTGGCCTGGGCCCTTCACCAGCTCGGGTTTCGGCCGACGGTGGTGCATGTTCACCATGGCCTTCGCGCCGCGTCCGACGAGGAGGCTCGCCAGGTGGAGGCCCTCGCAGAGACGCTCGGCCTGCCGTTTCGGCTGATTCGCCTCTCCCTGGAGCCCGACCCCGCGGGCCTCGCCGCCCGCGCCCGCGCCGCGCGGTACGCCGCGTTTGAGGCGCTGCCCCCCGGAGACATCGCCCTTGGCCATCACCTCGACGACCAGGCCGAGACCGTGCTCGACCGCCTCGCGCGCGGCGCCGGCGCGCGAGGGTTGGGCGGGATGCGCGCGCGACGGGGCCGGTATGTTCGGCCGCTCCTGTTCGCGCGCCGGGCTGAGCTTGAGGCCGTCGCCCGCGCCGCGGGGCTTTGCTGGGCCGAGGATCCCTCCAACCACACCCGGTCTCGGGGTGCCCTGCGCCACCAGGTTCTGCCCGCCTTAGAGGCCATCCGGGCGGGCGCGGCGCTGGGTTTGGCCCGCAGCGCGGCCCTGCTCGCTGAGGACGACGCGCTCCTGAGCAGCCTCGCCGAGCCCCTGTTCACCGAGGATGGCGGCGTCTCTTGCGCCAAGCTGAACGCCGCGCCGCCGCCCCTTCAGCGTCGGGCCCTCCTGCGGCTCATGGAGTCCGCGCGAGGGGAGGGGGCCCCGGAGCTCAGCGCCCGGCACCTCGACGCCGCGCTCCTGTTGCACCACCCCGGCGCGGTCCTCACTCTGCCCGGCGGCTACGCCTTGGTGCGAGACGACGACACCCTGCGCTGCCTGCCTCCGGCCCCCTCGCCCGCCGAGGGCGCGGTGTTTACCTGGGGGCTGTGGCGAGTTGAAGCGGACGCCCCGGTTCGGGCGCGCTCGCCAGAGCCCGGGGAGCAGCTCGGCGGCCAAGACCTCACCGAGCGCCTTCGCGCGGCGGGCATAAGCCAGATCTTTCGTCGATATCACCCCGTCATCGAGCGAGGGGGCCAACGCTGGGTGCCTGGCCTGTCCCTCTCGTCCTCAAGCCGGGGTGTGCGTGTGCGGTGTGAGCGCCCCGCCGGGCCATCGGTGCCCGGTGGTGGCCCTTTCGAGGCTACGATATAGTCCACCATTGCTGACTGAGAGCGGAAGCTCGGGATGACCTCCTGATATGAACAAGCACGGACGCACCATCCTCTTCTGGGCCTTTCTGGCCCTCGTGGTCCTCATGGCCTTCGTGGTGGCGGTTCAGAAGAACCCCCAGCCGCCGAACGTCGACCTGACCTACTCGTCGTTCATGCAGCGCGTCGAGCAAGGTGAGGTGACGAAGGTCGTGATCCAAGGCGAAGAGATCCGCGGCGAGCTGGTCGGCGGCTCCACCTTCAAGGCCGTCGGCCCCGCCGATCAGGACTTTTTGGTGCGCAGCCTCGCCGAGCACAAGATCGTCCCCGACTTCGAAGAGGCCCAAGGCAGCGCGGTGTGGCTCACCTTGGTCTCAAACGCCCTGCCGATCATCATCCTCATCGGCCTCTTCGTGTTCATGATGCGCCAGCTCCAGTCGGGCGGCGGCAAAGCCATGAACTTCGGGAAGTCCAAGGCCAAGCTCCTGAACGAGAGCGGCCGCCGGGTCACCTTCGAGGACGTCAGCGGCGTTCAAGAGGCCAAAGAGGAGCTTGAGGAGATCATCCAGTTCCTCAAGGATCCCCGCAAGTTCACTCGCCTTGGCGGCCGCATCCCCAAGGGTGTGCTGCTCATGGGGCCCCCAGGGACCGGCAAGACGCTCCTCGCCCGCGCCGTGGCCGGGGAGGCCGGCGTGCCGTTCTTCTCGATCTCCGGCTCGGACTTCGTCGAGATGTTCGTCGGCGTCGGCGCCAGCCGCGTTCGCGACCTCTTCGAGCAGGGCAAGAAGAACGCCCCCTGCATCATCTTCATCGACGAGATCGACGCCGTCGGCCGCCACCGCGGCGCGGGCATGGGCGGCGGTCACGACGAGCGTGAGCAGACCCTCAACCAGCTCCTCGTCGAGATGGACGGCTTTGAGTCCAACGAGGGCGTGATCATGATGGCGGCCACCAACCGCCCCGACGTGCTCGACCCGGCCCTGCTCCGCCCCGGTCGTTTTGACCGCCGCGTCGTCGTGGACGCCCCGGACATGGTCGGCCGCTTGGGCATCCTCAAGGTCCACTCCCGCCGCACGCCTCTGGCCGACGACGTGAACCTCGACCTCGTCGCCCGCAACACCCCCGGCTTCTCCGGCGCGGACCTCGAGAACCTGGTGAACGAGGCCGCCCTGCTCGCCGCCCGCTTCAACAAGAAGAAGGTGGAGATGGACGACTTTGAGGCCGCCCGGGACAAGGTCTTCTTGGGCCCCGCGCGCCGCTCTCGGGTCATCAACGAAGAGGACCGCAAACGCACGGCCTACCACGAGGCCGGCCACGCCATCGTCGCCCAGCTCTTGCCCAAGGCCGACGCCGTCCACAAGGTCACCATCATCCCCCGCGGCCGGGCGATGGGCGTCACCTGGTACCTGCCTGAAGAGCGCAGCGGCCTCACCCGTGAAGACTTCCGCTCCCGTATCGCCTCGGCGATGGGCGGCCGCGTGGCCGAGGAGATCATCTTCAACGAGCTCTCTACGGGCGCGTCGAACGATCTCAAGCAGGCCAGCAAGATGGCCCGGGACATGGTCTGCCGCTACGGCATGTCCGAGCGCCTCGGCCCCGTCTCGTGGGAAGACGACAACGACGAGGTCTTCTTGGGCCGCGACTTCGGCCGCCGCTCTCACTTCTCGGAGAGCACCTCCGTCGCCATCGACGATGAGGTCCGCTCCTTGGTCGAGACCGGCCAGCGCTGGGCCAAAGAGATCCTCATCGCCAACGTGCACATCCTGCACAAGATCGCCCAGCTCCTCTTAGAGAAGGAGACCGTCGATTCTGAAGAGTTCTTGCGTGTTGTGCATGGGCTCAACCCCATCCTCCCGGAGAGCATCGGCGCGGTCGCGTAAGCGCCCGCCTGGAGATTCCCCCGAGTGAACGTCCGAATCGCCGGGGTGCTCAACGTCACCCCTGACTCCTTCTCCGACGGCGGGCGCGATGCGTCCGCCGCCGCGGCGATCGCCCGAGGGCTCACGCTCTGGGCTGAAGGTGCGGCTTGGGTAGACGTCGGCGGCGAGTCCACGCGCCCCGGCGCCGCCCCTGTGGACGAGGCCGAGGAGCTTCGGCGGGTGATGCCCGTGATCGAGGGCCTCGTCGCCGCGGGCGCGCCGGTCTCCATCGACACCCAGAAGCCCGGCGTGGCCCGGGCGGCCTTGGCCGCTGGGGCGCGGCTCGTGAACGACGTGGGCGGCCTGCGGGCTAGACGGCATGGCCGAGGCCGCCGCGGAGTTTGGCGCGGGGGTGGTCGTGATGCACATGCGCGGCGACCCGTTGACCATGCAGCGCCACACCCGCTACGACGACGTCGTCGGTGAGGTTCGCGCTGGGCTTGAGCTCGGTCTGCGTCGCGCTCTGGACGCTGGTGTGCGAGAGATCTGGCTCGACCCGGGCCTCGGCTTCGGCAAAGACACCGCGGGCAACCTCACGCTCCTGCGGCGCCTGCCCGAGCTTCTGGACCTCGGCTTCCCGCTCTACGTCGGCGCGTCCCGCAAACGTTTCATCGGTGAGCTGACCGGTCGAGACGCGCCGTTGGAGCGTAGTTATGGCAGCGTCGGCGCGGCCTTGGCGGCGGTGGCGGGCGGGGCCAGCGCCCTGCGTGTTCACGACGTCGCCGCCACACGCGACGCCTTGGCCGTGTTCTTGGCGGCGCGCCCGCCCGTCGTGGGGGCCGCGTGAGCTTAGAGGCCGCCCGGCTCTTGCTCGCCAACTGGGAGCCCCGCGACGCCTTAGACGTGGCGCTGATGTGGTTCTTGCTCTACCAAGCGCTGCTGTTGGTGCGCGGAACCCGCGCGTTTCAGAGCCTCGTGGGCCTCGTCGCCCTGGGCGGCCTCTACCTGCTCAGCCTGCGGTTTGAGCTGCTCACCCTCCGTTGGGCGCTGGACAAGTTCTTCGTCTACATCGTGCTCGCCGTGTTGATCCTCTTCCAAGAGGACATCCGCCGGGGCCTCGCCTCCACGGGCGGGCGGCTGTTCTCGGGTTTCTCTTCAGATCCCGACAGCTTCGCCCATGAAGAGATCGTGCAGGCCGCCTTCGCGTTGGCCTCGCGGCGCATCGGCGCGCTCATCGTCATCGAGCGCGGCGCGAGCTTGAGCGACGTCGCCGAGTCGGGCCACGCCATCGACGCCGAGGTCAGCCAAGAGCTGCTCTCCTCCATCTTCCACCCCACCTCGCCGCTGCATGACGGCGCCGTGCTCATCCGAAAAGGGCGCTTGTTGGCGGCGAAGGTCTTCTTGCCGCTCACGCTGAGCAAAGACATCGCGCGGTACTTCGGCACCCGCCACCGCGCCGCGTTGGGGCTCAGCGAAGAGACCGACGCCGTGGTGCTCGTGGTCTCTGAAGAGCGCGGCGCGGTGTCGCTGGTGATGGCCGGCGCGCTCACCCCCGTCGCCGACACGAACGAGCTGCGCCAGCGGCTCCAAGAGATCTTCGCGCCAACCTCGAGCGCCGCCCGCGTCGGGTTCGCGGCTGGGGGGCGCTGAGCCATGGCCCGTCGTCTCGAAGGCGCCTCTTGGTGGGCGCGGGCCCTGCGCGCCGTCCGCGGCATGTTCGTCGAGAACCTCGCCACGAAGCTCGTCTCGTGCCTGCTGGCGCTTGGCCTCTGGGCCTGGGTGCAAGGGGAGCTGGTGGTCGAGGAGACCGCCTGGATCGGCGTCGACTACAAGATCTCCGACGACAAGGCCCTCACCCAAGAGCCCAACCAGCGCCTCCGGGCGAACATCTCCGGGCCCCAGGCGCTCGTGCGTGAGCTGCGCCGGGTTCAGCCCAAGCTGCACGTCGATCTGAGCGAGTACCCCTTAGGCGTGCACACGATCGACTTTTTGCCCAGCGAGATTGAGGGTTTACCTCCATCGGTGAACGTGCTCGGCCTGGCGCCGAACTCGCTGCAGGTTGAGGTCGAGGCCAAACACACCCGCACCGTGAGCGTTCGGGTAGAGCAGCGCGGCGAGCCCCCCGAGGGCTACCGTGTGCGCCAGATCACCGTCGAGCCCGCCGAGGTTGAGGTCCAGGGCCCACGCTCGATCGTCGAGAACATCGAGGCCATCGTCACTGAAGAGATCAGCGTGAGCGATCTCCGGGCGACCGCCCGTGTGCCCGTCGTGCTGCGCCTGAGCCCACGCACCTTAGGCCTGAGCCGCAGCCAGCCGGTCACCGCCACCATCGAGATCGAGCCGGTGACCAGCGCCCGCACCTTCACCGACGTGCCGGTGATCGTGCGAAACCGCGGCTGGCGCTCGGAGCTTGAGAGCGTCGAGATCACGCTCACCGGCCCGATGCAGGCCCTCGCCGCCATCGGTGAGGACGAGGTGACCGTGCTCGTGCATGTCCCCGACGATGTCGAGGGCGACAGCCTGATGTTGAGCTTAGGCGCAGAGTCCGGCGCCCGCTTGGAGGTGTTGCACCCGGCGGCCGACGAAGTGACCGTGAAGAAGTTGTCCCCGTCGAAGCTGCGGGTGCTCGGCAGCGGGCCCCCCGGATGAGGTGAGCATGGCGCTGTTTGGAACCGACGGCATTCGTGGGCGTTTTCCTGAGCCTCCGATGGACCTCAACACCGCGACCGATCTCGGCCGCGCCCTGCGAAACCGCATCGGCGACGCGCCCTTGTTGCTCGCCCGCGACACCCGCGAGAGCGGCCCGGCCCTCGCGAAGGCCGTGGCCCGAGGCGCGGGCGGTGAGGTGCTCGACCTCGGCGTCTTGCCCACGCCCGCCGCCTCCGCCTTGCTCGCTGAGGGCTGGGGCGCCGCGGCGGTGGTGATCACCGCGTCGCACAACCCCTGGTTCGACAACGGCCTCAAGGTGCTCGGCGCGGGCGGGGTCAAGCTCAGCGACGCCGACGAGGCCGCCTTGGCCCGAGAGATGGCCACGCCGCGCCAGCACAACCCCGCTACGCTGCACCGCGTCCCTTGCGACGGGGAGCGCGCCTATGAGCGGCTGATGATTGAGCGCGCCCCGGCGCCGTGGCGGCTCAAAGGCGTAAAGATCGCCTTAGACGCCGCGAACGGCGCCGCCGCCCGCACCGCGCCGTCGATCCTCCGCGCCCTGGGCGTCGAGCTCACGGTCATCGGCGACACGCCCGACGGAAAAAACATCAACGAAGGCGTCGGCGCCGTCCATCCCGAGGCCTTGGCCAAGGTGGTGCGCGACACAGGCGCCGCGGTCGGCATCGCCCTCGATGGAGACGGCGACCGCTGCCAGCTCATCGACGCCGCCGGGGAGCTTGTGGACGGCGACGCCTTGCTCCTCCTCTTGGCGCGGGCGCCGGGGGTGGTCGGCACGGTGATGAGCAACGCCGCCTTGGAGCGCGCGCTGCTGAGCCGGGGCTTGGGCTTCGCGCGGGCGGCCGTGGGCGACCGTTACGTCGCCGAGGAGCTCAGCCGTCGCGGCTGGCGGGTGGGCGGTGAGCCCTCGGGGCATGTGCTGCTCGCCGAGGGTTTCCCCACCGGCGATGGCCTGCTCACCGCGCTCTTCGCCCTGGCCGACGGCGTCGATCTTCAGGCGCGTCTGCGCGGCTTCCGCCCAGATCCCCAGGCGCTCCTCGCCGTGCCCGTCGCCCGAAAGACGCCCCTGGACGCTGTCCCTGAGCTCTCGGTCATCGAGGCCGAGGCCCGGGCGGCGGGGGTGAGCCGTGTGCTCTTACGGTACTCAGGCACCGAGCCCAAGCTGCGGGTGATGGTGGAGGCCCCTGAGCTGGCCCTCGCTCAGGCTTGGGCACAACGTCTGGCGCAATCCGCCCAGGCCGCCTTGTCAAGCTGACGGCCGGTCAGGTTCTGCCCGGGATCCTCCGGGCTGGTCAGGTTATGGGGGCCGACCGTCGGGGCGAAGCGCCGCCTCGGGCAACATCGTGGAGCGCGTATGGGCATCCGTCGTCTTGGCGTCAACATCGACCACGTCGCTACGCTCCGCCAGGCGCGGCGCTCGGCCTACCCCGACCCGGTCCTCGCCGCGATGCTCGCGGAGCAGGCCGGCGCAGCGCAGATCACCTGCCACATTCGCGGCGATCGCCGCCACGTCAACGAGCGTGACATCCGCCTGCTCCGTGAGGTGGTCACCACCCAGCTCAACGTCGAGCACGCCGCCACGGACGAGATGATCAGCCTGATGGAGCAGCTTCGGCCCCATCGGGTCACCTTGGTGCCCGAGCGCCCGGACGAGGTCACCACTGAAGGGGGCCTCAACCTGCTCACCAACGCCGACGCCGTGCGGGCCGCGGCGCGTCGGCTGAGCGCGGCGGGGGTGCGGGTCTCCTTGTTCATCGACCCAGACCCCGCCCAGGTCGCCGCCGTGGTGGATCCAGCGTTCATCGGCGGCCTCGGCGTAGACATGATCGAGCTGAACACCGCCCGCTACGCTGAAGGCCACATCGACGACCTGGAGCGCCTCAACTTCGCCTGCGCCCAGGCCAGAGGCCTCGGCGTCGAGGTGGCCGCGGGGCACGGCCTCACCCACCTCAACCTCGCCGCGCTCGTGAAGGCTGTCCCCGACATCATCGAGTACAACATCGGCCACAGCATCGTGAGCCGGGCGGTCTTTGTCGGCCTCGACGCCGCCGTGCGTGACCTCATCCGCATCATCCAGGCCTGAGGCATGCGCGCCCCCATCGCCACGGCGGCCCAGGTGAGGGCGCTTGACGCCTACACCATTCAGACCCTCGGCGTCCCGTCGTTGGCGCTGATGGAGACGGCGGGCCGGGCGGTGGTGGACATCGCGCGGGCGCGTCTTGGCGACCGGCTCAAGGGCGGCGTCTGGGTGGTGTGTGGGCGCGGGAACAACGGCGGCGACGGCTACGTCATCGCCCGCACCCTGCGCCTGTTGGGTGTGCCGGTCTCGGTGTGGGGCCTCGGCGGCGCGCACAGCCCCGACGGCGGGGTGATGCGCCTCGCCGCTGAAGCCGTCGGTGTCCCCGTCGTAGAGGCCGAGTCCGCGCCGTGGACGTCGCCGCCGGGCCTGGTGATCGACGCCCTTTTCGGCAGCGGGGTGGATCGCCCGCTGGAGGGCGCCGCCCGGGCTCGGGTGGAGGCGATGAACCGCGCGGGCTGCCCGATCCTCGCCGTGGATCTGCCCTCGGGCCTCTGCGGTGACACGGGCCGGGTGCTGGGCGTCGCCGCGGAGGCGTCGATCACGGTCACCTTCGGCTGGGAGAAGCTCGGCCTCGTCTTAGAGCCCGGCGCAGACTACGCTGGGGAGGTGATCGTCGCCGACATCGGCCTCACCTCCGCGGGCCAAGAGGCGCCAGATTGGCCCCTCACGCGGCTCAACGGCGCGGAGGTGGCGGCGCTCCTGCCCGCGCGCGCGGCGGCCTCCCACAAGATGAGCCACGGGCACCTCGCGGTCATCGCGGGCAGCGTCGAGCGCGCGGGGGCGGCGGTGCTGGTGTGCGCGGCGGCGATTCGTTCGGGCTGTGGGCTGGTGAGCCTGTTCATCGCGCCCGAGGCGATCCCACGTCTCGGCGCGCTGCCAGCTGAGGTGATGCTGCGCCTTGACGCTCCTACGCCAGAGGCGCTCGCCGAGTTCAGGGCGGCGGCGGTGGGCCCCGGCGTCGGCGTGGAGGCCGCGGCCTCCACCTCGCTGCGTTCGCTCTGGCGTGCGCTGCCGATCCCCGCGGTGTTCGACGCCGACGGCCTCACCGCCTTGGCGCAAGACCCCGCCCCGAGCCCACACCCCCGCGCGATCACCCCGCACCCCGGCGAGGCCGGGCGGTTGTTGGGCAAGACGAGCGCAGAGGTTCAGGCCGATCGTCTGGGCACGATCCACGCCCTGGGCCTGCTCGCGCCAGCGCTGCTCAAGGGCCGCCACACCCTGATCTCCGGGGCTCCGCCGTCGCTGAACCCCACGGGTCACCCCGGCCTCGCCGTCGCGGGCGCGGGGGACGTGCTCACGGGGCTCGTCGGCGGCCTGCTCGCCCAAGGGCTCAGCCCCCAAGACGCGCTGTGCGTCGGCGCCTATGTTCATGGCCTCGCCGCGGACCAGCTCGGTCCGGGGCCCTTCACGGCGAGCGAGCTGGCTCATGCGCTCCCCAAGGCGCTCAGGACGCTCAAGGAGGGGTCATGTTAAACACCGTTCAACTTGAGCTGTTCGGCTTAGAAGACACCCATCGTCTTGGGCGACTGCTCGGCCAATCCGCACAAGACGGCGACGTGTTGGCCCTCGACGGCCCGCTGGGCGCGGGCAAGACCAGCCTCACCCAAGGCCTCGCTGCGGGGCTCGGGGTGCCTGGGCGTGTGCTCAGCCCCACCTTCGCGATGGTCATGGTGCATGAGGGCGGCCGTCTGCCGCTGGTTCACGCCGATCTGTACCGGGTGGGTGACCCAAGCGAGCTCGATGAGCTGGGCTGGGACGAGCACATCGCTGGCGGAGGTGTGGTCGCTGTGGAGTGGGCGGGGCGTTTTCCGGGGGCTCTGCCCAAGGATCACCTCGCCCTGCGCCTCGACGGGCTCGGCGACTCACGAGACGTCGTGCTGGAGTCCACGGGCCCACGCGGCGCGCGCTGGGCGACGGCGGTTGTGAACGGCTGGAGGGCAGGGGAATGAGGCGAGGGTCACGCGCAGGTTCTTGGGGGCGGCCCGGGGTGTTGGGGCTGCTGATGTGTGTCGGCGCGGCCGTCGCGGCGGAGGTCCACATGCCGCGCCTCACGGCGCCGTCGGCCGTGGTTGAGGTGACCGGCGACGTGCCGCGGCCCGGCCTCTACGAGCTGACGACGCCGACCTTACATCAGGCGGCGGCCGCCGCCGGGCTCACCGTCGCTATGGACGTGCCCGACGCGGCGCTGAAGCACGGCGACGCGGTGATCGTCACCGACGGCGTGCCCGCGGAGGTCGCGCCGGTCAGCGTCGGGGCCCTCGCGCTGGGCCAGCCCATCGACCTCAACCGGGCCACGGCCTTGGAGCTAGAGGCCCTGCCCAAGGTCGGTCCTGCCCTCGCCGGGCGCATCGTGGCCCTGCGGGACGCGCGCGGCGGCTTTCGGTCGGTCAACGAGCTCGACGACGTAAAAGGCATCGGCCCGGCCACGCTCAAGCAGCTCACGCCGCTCGTCACCGTGCGCCCATGAGCCGCGCCGCTGAGCCGAGGCTCGTCTACCTCGATCACAACGCCACGAGCCCACCTCGCCCCGAGGTGCTCGCCGCGGCGATGCCGTTGATCACGGAGTTCTGGGGCAACCCTGGCTCGTCCCATCGCGCCGGTCAGCGCCCGGCGGCCGCCGTCGAAGAGGCGCGTGAGGCCGTCGCTTTGGCGGCGGGGGCCCGGCCCAAAGACGTCATCTTCACCAGCGGGGCCACCGAGGCCAACCACCTCGCGCTGCGGGGTCTGGTCCTCGGCGGAGTCGGCGGTCGGGTGATCTGCGCCGCCGCCGATCACCCCGCCGTCTTGGAGCCGGTCCGCGCCTTGGGCGGCGTGGTCTGCCCCGTAGACGGCGAGGGCCGGGTGCGCCTCGACGTCTTGGAGGCGCTGCTTGCTGAGGCGCCTACGGCCTTGGTCTCGGTGATCGCCGCCAACAACGAGACGGGGGCGCTCCAGCCTGTCGAGGCGCTGTACGCCCTCACCCAGCGGCACGGCGCGCGCCTGCACCTCGACGCCGCGCAGTGGGTGGGGCGCCTGCCTCTGCCGACGGCCTGGGATCTGCTCACGCTCACGGCGCACAAGGCCGGCGGCCTCAAAGGCGCCGGGGCCTTGGTGATCCGCCCCGACGTCACGCTCCAGGCGCAGCAGCTCGGCGGATCTCAAGAGCGGGGCCGACGCGCGGGCACCCTAAACCCCGCGGCCATCGCCTCCTTGGGCGTGGTCGCCGCCTCGCCGCCCCCGCCCGCCCTCGCGGCGTTGCAGGCGCGCTTGGAGTCCGGCGCCGAGGCCTTGGGGGCCGTGATCACCGCCCAGCGCGCCCCGCGCCTGCCCAACACCACCCACCTCCGTTTTCCGGGCCTCGCGGGGTCGTTGGTTGTGCTCGGCCTCGACACCCACGGCGTCTGCGCCTCGGTGGGCGCGGCCTGCTCCTCCGGCGCGGCGAAGCCCAGCCATGTGCTCGACGCGATGGGCCTCCCGGCGACGGAGGGGGTGCGCCTGTCCGTGGGCTGGAATACGTCGGAGGCGGATGTAGACGCCGCGCTCTCCGCCCTCGCCGTGGTCGTGGAGGGCCTGCGCGGCGCCGAGGAGCTGTTCGGATGAGCCGAGTCGTCGTCGCCATGAGCGGAGGGGTGGACTCTTCAGTCGTCGCCGGGCTGCTCGTCGAGGCCGGTCACGAGGTGATCGGCGTTCACATGAAGCTCCACGACGCCGAGACCGACGCCGCCGGGCGCTGCTGTGGTCTCGACGACGCCTTAGACGCCCGCCGGGTCGCTGAGCGCCTGGGGATCACTTTTCATGTCATGGACTTACGCGAGGCCTTTCGCCAGTCGGTGATGGAGCAGTTCACCGAGACCTACCTCGCCGGGGCCACGCCCAACCCCTGCGTGTCGTGCAACGGCGTGCTCAAGTTCCGGGTGCTGCTGCAGCGGGCGGTCGCCTTGGGCGCGAGCCACCTCGCCACGGGCCACTACGCCCGGGTGGATGAGTCCGGCCGCACGCTCTCCCGCGCCGTCGATGAGCACAAAGACCAGACGTATTTCCTCTACCCCATCACCCCCAAGGCCCTGGCCCGGGTGATGTTCCCGCTGGGCGGGCTCAAGAAGGACGAGGTGCGTGAGCACGCGCGCCGCCTGGGCTTACTCACCGCCGAGAAGCCCGAGTCCCAAGAGATCTGCTTCATCCCCGATCAAGACCACGCCGGGTTTATCCAGCGTGAGCGCCCAGACGAGGACGGCTCCGGCGAGCTTGTGGACGCCCGAGGTCGTGTTTTGGGCACCCACGACGGCTACTGGCGCTTCACCGTCGGCCAGCGCCGCGGGCTCGGCCTGTCGATCGGCCAGCGCGCCTACGTCACCCACATCGACCCCACCACACGCCGCGTCATCGTCGGCGGGGAGGGGGATCTGTGGCATCGGGGCCTCGTCGGCGTTGGCTGGGTGTGGCACGACCGCCCCAGCCCCGAGGAGCGTGTCACCGCGCGCATTCGCCACCGCGGCGCCTTGGTCCCGTGTTTTGTCGAGGCCGGAGACAGCCCCGCCGTTCATTTTGAGGAGCCCGCCTGGGCCGTGGCGCCGGGGCAGGCCGTCGTGATCTACCGAGGGGAGCAGGTCTTGGGCGGCGGCACCATCCGGCGGGCCCTCACGAGCGCGCCCGGCGACGCGCCCGCCCTCGCCCCCGAGGCCGCATGACGCTCGCCGATCTTCAGGTTCGAATCCGCTACGTCTTCCATGAGCCCGCGCTCTTGGAGCAGGCGCTCACCCACAAGAGCCACGCCGCCGAGGGCCGGTCTCCGGCGCACAACGAGCGCCTGGAGTTCCTCGGTGACTCCGTCCTGCAGCTCCTCGTCACCCACCTCATCTACTCCGAGCTCGGCGACGCCCCCGAGGGTACGCTCACCCGCGTACGCAGCGAGCTGGTGCGCGCGGAGACCTTGGCCGACGCCGCCCGCACCCTGGGCCTCGGCCCGCTGATGCGTCTGGGCAACGGCGAGGAGCTCATGGGCGGCCGCGACAAAGAGAAGATCCTCGCGGACGCCTTTGAGGCCCTGCTCGGCGCGATCTACCTCGACTCGGGCGGCGCGCTCACCCCCCTTCGCCCGCTCATCGAGGCCACCCTCGGCGCCCGCTTACGCACCCCCGGCGCGGTGTCTCTGGGCCGCGACCCCAAGAGCACCCTTCAAGAGCGCAGCATGGCGCGGTGGAAGGTGATGCCGCGGTATACGCCCGTCAGCGAAGAGGGCCTGCCCCACACCCGCATCTACACCGTGCAGGTCAGCGTCACCGCGCCCTCAAATGACGTCGCCATCATCACCCAAGGCACGGGCCCCTCCAAGAAGCTCGCCGAGCGTGAGGCCGCCGTGGCCGCCTTGGCGCTGATCGATCAGCGCCTCGCCAAAGACGCCGCCGAGGCCCAAGCGGCGCTCGACGACCTCTCCGAGTTAGATCTCTTCCCCGTTCAGGAGCCCCAAGCGTGAGTACCCCCCATCGATTCGGCACGGCGGCCCTCGTCGGCCGCCCCAACGTGGGCAAGTCCACGCTGCTCAACCGTGTGCTCGGCCAAAAAGTGAGCATCACCAGCCCCAAGGCGCAGACCACACGCACCCGCGTCGTCGGCATCTACACCGGGCCAAACGAGCAGATCGTGCTCTTGGACACCCCGGGCCACCACGAGGCCTGGAGCCCGATGAACCGCTCCATGGTGCGCGCCGCTGAAGGCGCCCTCGCTGAGGTGGACGTCGTCGTGCTGCTCGTCGATCTGGAGCCCGCCGCGCACCAAGCCCAGGCCGACCGCCCGGTGCTCTCGGTGGGCGAAGAGGTGCTGCTCAACCGGGTGCTGCAAGAGGGCAAGCCCGTCATCCTGGCGCTCAACAAGGCCGACGCCATTCACCCCGCCTGGGCGCTGCCGGTCATCGAGGCCTGGCGCGCGAAGCACGAGTTTTTGGCGATCGTGCCGTTCTCGGCGCGCACGGGCTTGGGCGTAGAGACCTTGCTGGCCGAGATTCGTGGCGCGCTGCCTGAAGGCCCCCAAGGCTACAACCCTGAGCTCGTCACCGACCAGCCCGAGCGGGTGATCGTCGCCGAGCTCATCCGCGAGCGCCTGTTCCACCACCTCCAGCGTGAGCTGCCGTACTCCATCGCCGTGGAGATCGAGCGCTTTGACGAGACCGAGCGCGAGAGCGACGGCAAGGTGCAGATCTTCGCCCGCATCCTCGTCGAGCGCACCAGCCAGCGGGCCATCGTGCTCGGCAAAGGGGGCTCGATGATCAAGAAGATCGGCACCGAGGCCCGGCTGGAGATCAACAAGCTCCTCGACGCCCGGACGCACCTGGAGCTGCACGTCACCGTCCAGCCCGACTGGACCCGCAAACCCCGGCAGCTCCGTGAGCTTGGCCTGCCCGACCCGACCTGACCCCTCCGCTGCCGGCGCCGCCGTGTGCGCCGAGGGCGGATCGGGTTAGGCAAGCAGCCTCCCTGTCCGCGCCTCGGCCCGGCCGCCCCTGTCGCCACCGCCTCGGCGGCCAGCCACCCCACGACGACACCCCGTGGGACGAGTGATTTATGCCCCATAGCCTCCCGGTCATCGCCATCGTCGGTCGCCCGAACGTCGGCAAGTCTACCCTCTTCAACCGACTCATCGGCCACCGCAGCGCCATCGTGCACAACACGCCCGGCGTCACCCGCGACCGGCACTACGACATCACCGACCGCTACGGCTACTCGGTGATGATCGTCGACACCGGCGGCTTTGAGCCCCACCCTGAGGATCAGCTCTTCCGCAACGTGCGCGCCCAGGCCCTCGCCGCCGTGCGTGAGGCCGATGTTGTGCTGTTTGTGGTCGATAGCCGCGCTGGGCTCAACCCTCTGGATGAGGAGGTGGGCCGGGTGCTCCGCACGGTTCACTCCAAGGTGCTGCTCGTCATCAACAAGGTCGAGGGCAATCAGCAGCGCCTGGAGGCGGCGGAGTTCTACGCGCTCGGCTTTGAGACCCTGCACCTCGTCTCCGCCGAGCACGACCACGGCATCACCGACCTGATGGACGAGGTCTACCTCCTGCTCGGCCCCGGCCCGGTGGAAGAGGACGACGAAGACGACGACTCCGGCGCGATCCCCGAGGACGACGAGGAGTGAAGAGGACGAGGACTCGGCGGACGAGGACTCGGACGATGAAGACTCCGAGGATGAGGACTCCGAAGATGAGGACTCCGAGGCCAAAAACACCGAGGATCCCGACTCCGACGACGAAGAGCAAGACGAAGACGAGCTCGACGAGGACTGGCAGCCCGAGTTTGACGAGGCCGAGGCCCCCGCGCCCACGGGCAAACGCCGCCTCGCGCCCGAGCCCGACGAGATCCGCATCGCCGTCTTGGGCCGCCCCAACGTCGGCAAGTCCACCTTGGTGAACCGCCTCATCGGTGAGGAGCGCCAGGTCGTCAGCGACAAGCCCGGCACCACCATGGACGCCATCGACCTCCCCCTGGAGACCGGCGGCCGCAAGTTTGTGCTCGTAGACACCGCCGGGATCCGCCGCAAAGCCCGCATCGAGACGGATCTGGAGGGCTTCGCCATCTCCCGGTCTCTGCGCGCCATCGAGCGCTGCCACGTCGTGCTCATGGTGCTCGACGGCGATGAGGGCGTGTCCGAACAAGACGCGCGGCTGCTCCAGGTGGTGCTGCACCGCGGCCGCGCGGTCATCCTCTTGGTCAACAAGTGGGACCTCGTCCGCGACGACCCCGAGCGGGACATCACCGTGCTTGAGAAAGAGCTCGGCCACCGCATGCCCCACGCGCCGTGGGCCCCGGTGCTCTACATCTCGGCCAAGTCGGGCAAGGGCGTTTCGCGGATTCTGCCGATGGTCGAGGAGGTCTTTAAGGCGTTTAACCAGCGCCTCACCACGGCGGAGTGCAACCGCTTCTTACGCGCCGCGGTGCTCGCCCACTCCGTGCCCCAGCGCCACCACCGCCCGGTGCGCATCAACTACATGACCCAAATCCGTGTTCGTCCGCCCACCTTCGTGCTCTGGTGCAACGTGCCCGAGGGCGTCGATGAGGCGTACAAACGATACCTCTCCAACCGTCTGCGCGAGGCGTATGGCTTCAAGGGTACGTCACTGCGGCTGTTCTTCCGCCGCAAGCGCCGCCCGGGTGAGCCGCTGCCTGGCGAACACATGGTCTGATGATGGACCGCCGCCGCGCCAACAAGCGCAGGGGCTGACTGATGGGCAAGATCCGGATCCTGGAGGATCACGTCGTCAACTGCATCGCAGCGGGCGAGGTGGTCGAGCGCCCGGCGTCGGTGGTCAAGGAGCTGGTCGAGAACTCCCTCGACGCGGGCGCGCGCCGGGTGGAGGTCGAGCTCGAGTCGGGTGGCCGAACCCTGGTCGGGGTCACCGACGATGGCCGGGGCATGGACCGCCAAGACGTGCTGATGTGTATCGAGCGCCACGGCACGTCCAAGCTGCGCACTGAAGAGGACCTCAACCACGTCTCCACCCTCGGCTTTCGCGGGGAGGCGATGCCGTCCATCGCCGCCGTGAGCCGCTTTGAGCTGACCAGCCGCCCCGCCGATCAAGAGGTCGGCACCCGCCTCGCCGTTCATGGCGGCAAGATTCAGCCCCCAGAGCCCGCGGGCTGCCCCGTCGGCACGCGGGTGATGGTGCGGGCCTTGTTCTACAACGTGCCCGCCCGACGCAAGTTTCTGCGCGCCGCGGGCACCGAGCTTGGCCACTGCGTAGACGCCGTCGTGCGTGAGGCGCTCATCCGGCCTGAGCTAGACTGGACTGTCACTCACGACGGTCGGGCCCTCTTGCGCGCCCCGGCGGTGAAGACCCGCGCCGCCCGCGCCGCAGAGCTGCTCAACGACCAAGGCCAGGCGCTCTTCCCCTTTGAGCTCTCCAGCGGGAACGCCACCATCGAGGCGCTGTTGAGCCCGGTCGGTGTGCACCACGCCAACGCCGCCGGGGCGATGTTCCTCTACGTCAACGGCCGCTATGTGCGCGATCTCACCCTGAGAAAGGCCGTGAACGAGGCCTACCGCCACATCGTGCCCAAGGGCCGCTACCCCACCGTCGTGCTGGAGCTGCGCCTGCCGTCGGACGAGGTCGACGTCAACGTGCACCCCAGCAAGGTCGAGGTGCGTTTTCGGGACACCAACGACGTGTTCCGCTTCGTCGCCGACGGCCTTCGCGACGCCTTGGAGCGCCACGGCCTGCGCCGGGTTGTGCCCGTGACCCCCTATGAGCGCCCGCCCCAGCCGAGCCTCTTGGCGAGCCCCACCGCGGGGTACGACGCGGGGCCGCCGCCGCCGCGTGTGGCGCCGACGCCTGGCCGCCAGCGCAACCGACCCCACACACAACCGGGCTACACACCGCCGAGCCCGCCGCACACACCGCCGCGCCCGCCCGATCCCGTCGTGCCCGTGGTGGCCGCCGCGCCCGCTCAGGCTGAGCCGCCGCCGCCACCACCCCCAGAGGCCGCCCCGCCGCCGCGCTCCCGAAACGAGCCGATGCGCAGCGATCCGGCCTTGCCGGTGCCACGGTTCCAGGATCTCCGCGTCATCGGCCAGCTCGTCGGCACCTACATCCTCTGTGAAGGTGCAGGGGAGCTCGTCATCCTCGACCAGCACGCGGCCCATGAGCGCGTGACGCTGTACCGCCTCCAGCAGCACACCCGCGAGCGCCTCGGCGCCGCCCAACGCCTGCTCACGCCGGTCATCGTCGAGCTGCCGCTCTCCCGCGCGGCCGTGCTAGAGACCCACCTCGACGCGCTCCGCAGCTTGAACTTAGAGGTTGAGCCCTACGGCGGCGCCAGCTTCGCCATCTCCGCCGTGCCCCCGGGCCTCGCCAGCGCCGATCTCGCCCGCCTGCTCCGCGATCTCGCCGATGAGCTGGTCGAAGGCGGCGCGGGCCTCGCCGGGCGTGACCTCGCCGAGCGGGTCTTGGCGACGATGGCCTGCCACAACTCCATCCGCGCCCACCACACCTTGAGCCCCTACGAGATGCGTGAGCTGCTCAAGGCCTTAGACGGCGTAGACTTCTCGGTCTGCGCCCATGGCCGCCCTGTGGCGATCCGCGTAGACCAGCGTGAGCTTGAGCGCAGGTTTCACCGGGCATGAGCGGGCGTCTGCTCGTCTTGGGAGGCCCAACGGCGGCGGGCAAGACGGCGCTGGCCATGGCCATCGCTGAGCGTTGGCCCGTGCGCCTCGTCTCCGCCGACGCGATGCAGGTCTACCGAGGCCTCAACATCGGCACCGGAAAGCCCAGCCCCGAGGAGCTTCGGCGTTTCCCCCACGACAACATCGACGTGCGAGACCCCCACGAGGAGTTCTCGGCGATGGACCTCGCCGATGGCGCCGACGCCCGCCTGCGCGCCGGAGAGGACGTGGTCGTCGTCGGCGGCACCGGCTTTTACCTGCGCGCCTTGCTCATCGGCTTCGCGCCCACCCCCGCTGTAGATCCCGCTCTGCGCGCCACCTTGGACGCCTTGCCTAACCCCCACGCCGCCCTCGCCGCCATCGACCCGGCGAGCGCCGCCCGCCTGCACCCCAACGACCGCGTGCGCCTCGTGCGCGCCTTGGAGGTCTTCCACCTCACCGGGCGCCCGATGAGCGTCGTTCACGCCGAGCACCCCGTCGGCGCGCCCCGCTGGCCCGCCCGGCGCCTGTGGGTTGACCGCCCCGATCTCGACGCCCGCATCGACGCCCGGGTGCTGCAGATGGTGGACCAAGGTTACGTCGCCGAGGTCGAGGGCCTGCTCAACCGGGGCGTGAGCCGCGAGCTCAAGCCCATGCGATCCTTGGGCTATCGCTGGATGTGTGCCCTGGTCGCCGGGGAGATCCCCTTGTCCGAGGCCATCGAGGGCACCCAGCGCGACACCCGCCGCTTCGCCAAGAAGCAGCGCCAGATGTTGAGGTCCATCGGCGGCTTTGAGCCGGTGAACGCCGACGATCTCGACGCCGTGCTCACCATCGCCGCTGATACCTTCGGCCCGGCGTGAATGTTCTGCCCGCTCAAACGTAGCGCGCCGATGGGCCGAAGCTCGCTTTTTGGAGGCCGCCTGCTCCGCCGCGCCGCCTACGCGCTGACGTTTTTGACCGCGGGCTGCGGCGCCGAGGGGCTCGTCTTGCGCGCCGGGGAAGATGTGAAGGCCTTACGCTTGAGCGCAGAGCGCGGCGAGGTGAGCGTCATCGGCGGCGCCGCGGTTGACTCGCCGACCCTCCGTTGGGAGGTGCGAGGCCTCTCCTCAAGCGCCCAGGTGCTCTCCACAGAGCGTGACGGCGTGTGGGAGGTGCAGCTTGACTGCGCCGGCGGGCTGGGCTGTGAGGTGGTGGCCGTGGTGGAGCTGCCGCCTGGCTTTGACGTCGACGTCTCCGTTCACGCCGGAGAGCTCTCTCTGCGCGGCCGTTTTGGTGTCGTAGACGCCTCCTTCGGCCAAGGAGAGGTGGTGGGGCGCCTCGCGGCGCGGCGCGTCTCGATGGCGCTCGGCCGCGGCGACGTCGACCTCGGCCTCTCCGAGCCCCCCGAGGCCCTCACCGTGACCTTAGGCCTCGGCGACCTCAACCTCAGCCTGCCCAGCCAAGGTTACGATCTGGACCTCGATCTCCCGGCCGATCGTGCCCTGGTCGAGGGTGTGCTCATCGACCCCGCCGGGCCGCGCCTTCGGGCGCTCACCGCGAGCGGGTCGGTCAGGATCCGGGGGACGGCCCGCGACACGTCCACCGCCGCGCGTTAGGACGGCCCCCGGAGCCACCCCATGGACCTGATCCTCGACTTCGAGCGGCCGCTGATGGAGCTGCGCCGGCGCATAGAGTCTCTGAAGACCCTCCAGGCAGAGGAGGGCCTCGATCTCAGCGCGAGCATCGAGCAGCTCGATCTTCAGGCCCGGCGCCTTCAAGGTCAGATGCTGCGCGACCTCAGCCCGTGGCAGCGCACTCTGCTCTCGCGCCATCCCCAGCGGCCTTACTCCTTGGACTGGATCAGCCGCCTGTTCACCGAGTGGCGTGAGCTTCACGGCGACCGCGCCGGCCACGACGACGCGGCGATCGTCTGCGGCTTCGCCCGCTACAAAGGCCGCCCCGTCGCGGTCTTGGGCCACCAGAAGGGCCGCAACACCAAAGAGAGCCTCAAGCGTAACTTCGGCATGCCCCGCCCCGAGGGTTACCGCAAAGCCCTGCGCCTGATGGGCCTCGCCGCACGTTTTGGCCGCCCGATCATCACGCTCATCGACACCCCCGGGGCCTACCCCGGCGTCGACGCCGAGGCGCGTGGCCAGGCCGAGGCCATCGCCCGCAACATCATGGAGATGTCGACGTTCCAGGTGCCGGTGATCTGTGTGGTCATCGGCGAGGGCGGCTCGGGCGGCGCCTTGGCCTTGGGCGTCGGAAACCGCACCTTGATGCTGGAGAACTCGACCTACTCCGTCATCTCCCCCGAGGGCTGCGCGGCGATCCTCTGGCGTGACCGCGCTGAGGGCCCCCGGGCGGCCGAGGCCCTGCGCATCACCGCAAAAGACTGCCTCCACCTCGGCGTGGCCGATGAGGTCGTGCCCGAGCCCGGCAGCGGCGCCCACCGCGACCCCGACGGCGCGGCGGCGGCGTTAGACGCGGCGTTGGAGCGCCATCTTGGTGAGCTGAGCCTCCTCGACGGCCCGGCGCTCCGCGAGGACCGCTACGCCCGTTATCGGAAGCTCGGCGTGGTCTTGGAGGAGGCCGAGCGCCTCGCCGTGATCCGCGCCAAGCTCGCCGAGACCGCCGCGCGTGAGGAAGCGGGATGAACGACGTCTTGGTCGTGGAGCCCGGCGCCGCGCTGCGTGGGCGCGTGCAGGTGCCCGGCGACAAGTCCATCTCCCACCGGGCGCTGTTGTTCAACGCCTTCGCTGAAGGCCGGGCCAAGGTGACCGGGCTCCTCGACGCCGACGACGTGCGCTCGACGGCCTCGTGCCTGCGCGCCTTGGGCGCGGAGATCAGCGACGGGGGAGGGGAGGTGGTCGGCGTCGCCGGTCGTTTTGCCGAGCCCCAGGACGTGCTCGACTGCGGCAACTCAGGCACCACAATGCGCCTGCTCACGGGCCTGCTCGCCGGGCAGCCGCTCCACGCCGTGCTCACCGGAGACGCCACCCTGCGCCGCCGCCCGATGCGCCGGGTAAGCGCGCCGCTTCGTCTGATGGGCGCCCAGATCGACGGCCGCGACCAGGGCGAGCGCGCCCCGCTCTCGATCCGCGGCCAGCGCCCCCTTCGTGGCCTCACCTACGACTCCCCCGTGGCCTCGGCCCAGGTGAAGACCGCGCTCATCCTCGCGGCGATGCAGGCCGAGGGTGAGCTGGTCTTCTCCGAGCCCTTCGTCTCCCGCGACCACACCGAGCGGCTTCTGGGCGCCATGGGCGTGGTGATTCACCGCGACGGCGCCCGCCTCGTGGTGCCCGGCGGTCAGGTGCCCCGGGCTGTCGATGTTGTGGTGCCCGGCGACATCTCCTCAGCGGCGTTTTTCCTCGTGGCGGCGTCGATCTGTGAGGGCTCGGAGCTGGTCTTGGAGGGCGTGGGCCTCAACCCCACCCGCGACGGCGTGCTGGAGGCCCTCGACGCCATGGGCGCGGATGTGCGCCGCGAGAACGAGCGTGTCGTCTCCGGCGAGCCTGTCGGCGACCTGCGTGTGCGGTCGGCCAGCCTTCGTGGCGTGACGATCGGCGGCGGGCTCATCCCCCGGCTCATTGATGAGCTGCCCGTGCTCGCCGTCGCCGCGGCCTTCGCCGAGGGCGAGACGATCATCCGCGACGCCCAAGAGCTGCGCGTCAAGGAGTCCGACCGCGTCGCCACCACCGTCGGCCTGCTGCGCGCCTTCGGGGTTGAGGCTGAAGAGCGCCCAGACGGCCTCCGAGTGGTCGGTCGGGGTCGCGCTGGGCTCAATGCGGCCTCTGTGGCCACCCAAGGTGACCACCGCGTCGGCATGGCGGCGGCGGTCTTGGCCTTGGCCTTGCCCGCGGGGCTTGGCCCCTCGACGGTACACAGCGCGGACTGTATCCGCACGTCTTTCCCCAGCTTCCCCGACCTGTTGGAGCGTCTCCGTGCCCGCTGAGGCCATCGCCATCGCCATCGACGGGCCGGCCTCTTCAGGCAAAGGCACCGTCGCCCGCCTCGTCGCCGAGGCGCTGGGCTTCTCGTACGTCGACACCGGCGCGATGTACCGCTGCGTCGCCTTGGCCGCCGCGCGTCTGGGCGTGCCGTGGTCCGAGGGCCCGGCCTTGGCCGCGCTCATCCCCTCGCTTCATTTTGAGCTGCGGTTTGAGGCGGGTCGGCTGGCGGTGCGTGTGAACGGTGAGGACGTCAGCGAGGCGATCCGCGCCGAGACCATCAGCCTCGGCGCCTCCGCCGTCGCCACCTTGCCCGAGGTGCGCACGGCGCTCTTGGAGGGCCAGCGGGCCTTGGCCCGGCGGGGTGGGGTGGTCATGGACGGCCGCGACATCGGCACGGTGGTGCTGCCCGACGCCGCGCTCAAGGTTTACCTCGACGCCGACGTGAGACGAGCGCGCCCGCCGCCGTCAGGCGGAGCTCGCCGCGAAGGGCCAGGCCCTCACCGTCGAGGCCGTACGAGACGACCTGCGCGCCCGAGACGCCCAAGACATGCAGCGGGCGACGGCGCCGCTACGCCAAGCAGAAGACGCCGTGTTTTTGGACTCCACGGGGCGCACACCCCAGCAGCTCGCCCAAGAGATCGTCCGGCTCGCCCAAGCCCGCGGCGCTTGACGGGATCCAGGCGCAGGGCTAAGGGTTCGCGCCCCTTTTGGGGTCTCGCCGACGTACATGCGCCCCTCGATTGTCCGAGTCGCGTGTGGCCAAACCCGGCATCTCACGTCGGCGCTCCTTCCACATCCCCCCAGCCCCGCAGGTCTTCCCTTCGGGTAGGAATTCCATGAGCCAGATCGATCTCGACGCCAACCTCTCCGACCTCTCCCGCGACGACTTCAAAGACTTCTTCGACGGCTTCCTTGGCGAAGGCAACGTCCGTGAGCAGAGCGTCGTCAAGGGCACCGTCATCGACATCATCGGTGACTGGGTGATGGTTGACGTCGGCTACAAGGCCGAGGGCCGCATCTCCGCCGCCGAGTTTAAGGATGCCGACGGCAACCTGCTCATCCACCCCGGTGACGAGGTTCACGTCTTCCTCGACTCGATGGATGAAGAGAACGGCGAGCTCCGCCTCTCCAAAGAGAAGGCCGACCAGATGAAGGCCTGGGACGAGGTCGCCAAGGCCGTTGAGGCCGACGCCACCGTCACCGGCAACATCGTCGCCCGCGTCAAGGGCGGCCTGTCCGTCTACATCGGCGTCAAGGCGTTCTTGCCCGGCTCCCAGGTCGACCTGCGCCCGGTCAAGAACCTCGACAAGCTCATCGGCGAGACCTACGACTTCAAGATCATCAAGTTCAACAAGAAGCGCGGCAACATCGTGTTGTCCCGCCGCGTCCTGCTCGAGCAGGAGCGCGAGGCCAAGCGCAGGAAGACCATCGAGACGCTGAAGCCCGGCGTCATCATGACCGGCGTCATCAAGAACATCACCGACTACGGCGCCTTCGTCGATCTCGGCGGCATCGACGGCCTCTTGCACATCACGGACATGTCTTACGGGCGCATCCAGCACCCCTCCGAGATGTTCGAGGTCAGCCAGAGCATCGAGGTCAAGGTCCTCAAGTTCGACCCCGACAGCCAGCGCGTCTCCTTGGGCTACAAGCAGATCCGCCCCGACCCCTGGGAAGAGGCCGACTACAAGTACCCCGTGGGCGCCATCGTCCGCGGCAAGGTGGTCTCCATCCCCGACTACGGCGCCTTCGTCGAGCTGGAAGACGGCATCGAGGGCCTGGTCCACATCTCCGAGATGACCTGGAACAAGCGCATCAAGCACCCCTCCAAGCTCGTCAACATCGGCGACATCGTCGAGGCCAAGGTGCTTGGCATCGACATGGAGAACAAGCGCATCTCCCTGGGCATGCGTCAGCTTGAGGAGAACCCCTGGGACCGCGTTGAGGAGCTGTACCCCGTCGGCACGATCGTGAACGGCAAGGTGCGGAACATCACCGACTTCGGCATCTTCGTGGGCATCGAGGACGGCATTGACGGCCTCGTGCACATCAGCGACCTCTCCTGGGGCCAGCGCATCCGCCACCCCGGCGAGAAGTACAAGAAGGGCGACGACGTCGAGGCGCGCGTGCTCAACATCGACAAGCACAACGAGCGCTTCTCCTTGGGCATGAAGCAGCTCTCCGAGGATCCTTGGCTGTCCGTTCAGGGCCGCTACTTCCTCGGTCAGGTCATCGAGGGCACCGTCGTCCACAAGGCTGACTTCGGCGTGTTCGTTGAGCTTGAGGACGGCGTCGAGGGCCTCGTTCACGTCTCCGAGCTGAACAACAGCGCCGGTGAGTGGGGCGAGCAGTACAAAGAAGGCACCAAGATCCAGGCGATCATCCTCGCGATTGACCCCCGCGACCGCAAGATCTCGCTCAGCGAGAAGGCCGCGGAAGAGGGTGGCAGCGACGACAACCGCCAGGGTGGCCAGGCCTACTCTCGCCAGCCGAGCTCCTCGACCGCCCGCCTCGGCGACATCATGGGCGACATCGCCCGCAACATGTCTCGCAACGACGAGTGATCGTCTCCCTCCTCTGAGGGCCTGATGGGGGGCGTCCATTTGACCTGGGCGCCCCCCATCGCTTATGGATCGTGTCGCTCCCGGCGTGCGTGAGCGTGGAGGCTCTGACCGTGACCCCCAAGAACATCGTGCTTGGCCTTCTGCTCGTGCTCACCCTCGGCCTCTCGGCCTTGTTCTGGTTTCAGAACCAAGCCCAGACGGCGATCCTCTCGCTGAACCTCTACTTCGCCGCGTGGACCTTCAGCGGCCCTGTGCCCGTCGCGACGTTGATGTTGGGCTCGGCGGGCGCGGGCCTGCTCATCGGGCTCACCATCGGCGGCGTTCGTGGCGTCGCCAACGCTCGTCGGGTGAGCAGCCTTGAGCGTGAGCTGGCGCTCGGCGGCCGCCGCGACGGCCCCGGCGCGTGGGGAGCCTGAGCTTTGGGCAACCTGTCCGGCCTCGGGCGCGTCTTCGGGGGTTTGTTGTTCGGCGCCGCGCTCAGCCTCGTGGGCTGCGGGGAGCCAGAGTCAAAGCTGCGGGTGGTCTCGACGAAGACCACACAGTCCAGCGCGCCAAAGCTCTCGGTGCAGCAGATCCCCGAGCTCGCCAGGCCCGATGGGCGGCTTCCGCTCACGCCGACGGAGTACAGCGCCGCGGATCTCTCGGTGAAGGGCCTCGCCGAGCTTCCTCCCGAGGCCCAGCTCGTCGCGCTGGGGGTGTTGAACCTCAGCACCGGCCCCTGTGAGCCCTGCCAGAAAGAGGGCCAGAGCCTCGCCGAGTGCCTTCGTGGTGGGCAGTGTCCCGCGGCGGGGCCCCTCGCCGAGCGCGCCGTGGGCCTCGCGGCCTTGGGCTGGCCCGTGGACAAGATCCAGCTTCGGGTGGAGCTTCCAGACGCCTGGGTTCCTGTCCCGAAGGTCGGCGCCACGATGGTCGGCGACACGAACGCGCCGGTGCAGGCCCTCGTGTTCTTCGACCTCAGCGATCCGACGATCTGCGCGGAGGTGCTGAGTCGTTGGCAGACCCTCTCAGAGCGCTCTGACGGCGGCCTGGGCGTCACCTACGCGGTGTTGCCCAAGGCCGCGGATGACGTCGACGCGCTCTCGGGCGCGGTCGCCGCCCGCCTCGGGGTGTTCCCGGCCTTCGCCGCCGCCCGCTGCGTGACCGGCGAGACCGCCGAGGTCGCCGCCAGACGTCTGGCGCTCACCGCGGTCACCGACGCCGACCGCGCCCAGGTCGCCGAGACGATGAAGCTCGCGGCGTCTCTCGGCGTTCGCGCCGCGCCCACGGCGTTTGTGAACGGCTACCGTGCCCGGGGCCACCAAGGTGAGCTGGCCTTGGCCCGGCTCATCGACGCTGAGCTGACTGAACACATCGAGCTATCGAGGGATGATGTCCCGACGCCCTGAGCCCCGGCTGAGCCCGGGCCGCCTGACCGCTGGGCGCGCGCTGTTAGACGCCGAGCGAGGCGGCCATCTGGATGAGGCCCTGGAGGCCGGCGGGGTTGAGGAGCGCCCCTTGGCGAACCACCTGGCCTATGGGGTCTGTCGCCGTCGTGGCGCCCTGGATCTCGCCTTGGCCGCGGTGGCCGACCGCCCCCTGCAGCGCCTCGACGCCCCGGTGCTCGTGGCCCTACGGATCGGCGCCTTCGAGCGGCTCTTCTCACGCACCCCAGACCACGCCGCCGTCGGTGAGGCCGTCGAGCTCTGCCGCGCCCTGGGTGCGCCCCACGCCTCCGGCTTCGTGAACGCGCTCTTGCGCCGGGTTGCGGCCCCCACCGAAGAGCTCCCGCGCTGGGTCAACCACCCCGCGTGGTGGGCCGAGCGGTGGCGCGCGCGCATCGGCGATGAGGCCCTCGGCGCCTGGTGTCTGCGGGAGTCCGAGCCGCCGCCGCTCGGCGTCATCGTGCGGGACGGTGACGGCGCGGGTTTCGCGGCGCGGCTCACCGCCGAGGGCCTCACCGTGCGCCCGGCCGTCGCTGGGGGCGTCGAGGTGCCCGGCGCGCTGTGTGTCGCCCCGCCCTTTGGTCGGGTAGAGGGCCTCCCCGGCTTTGAGGCGGGGGAGTTCTGGGTGATGGACCCGGCCGCCGCCGCCATCGCCGATCTGCTCGGCGCCGGCCCCGGCCAGCGTGTGCTCGACGCCTGCGCCGCGCCTGGCGGCAAGACGTTGCGCCTGCTCGCCGCGGGGGCCGAGGTGTTGGCGACGGACAAGAAGGTGAACCGCCTGGCGCGTATGGCCGAGAGCCTCGGTCGTGTCGGCCTCTCCGCCGAGACCCGCCGCGTCGACTGGGAGGCCGCCGACCCCGGCGTCACCGAGACCTTCGACGCCGCCCTCGTCGACGCGCCATGTACGGGCCTGGGCACCATGCGCCGCCACCCTGAGGTGCGCTGGTCCCGCGGCGCAGGCGACCCCGCCGCGATGTCTCTGCACCAGCGGGTGATCCTCAAGAACGTCGCCGCCCGGGTGAAGCCCGGCGGGGTGTTGGTCTACGCGGTCTGCTCGCCGGAGCCTGAAGAGGGGGAGGCCGTGGTGCGCGCCTTCTTGCAGAGCGCGCCCGAGTGGAGCCTCGACAGCACCCTGAGCTTCGCGCCCCCTGAAGATGAAGACGCCCACTTCGCCGCCCGCATGACGCGCGCTCCAAACGCCGTTTAAGGCCCCGCGAGGCACGCCATGAACGCGGACACCCCGATGTTCCGCCAGTACAGCGAGCTCAAGGTCAAGCACCCTGACGCCCTGCTGTTCTTCCGGATGGGCGACTTCTACGAGCTGTTCTTCGACGACGCACGCCTCGTCTCGGAGCAGCTCGGCCTGACGTTGACCTCCCGCAACAAAGACGACCCAAACCCCGTGCCGATGGCCGGGGTGCCCCACCACGCCGCCGCCGGGTACATCCGCGAGCTGGTGAGCCGCGGGCACAAGGTCGCCGTCGCCGATCAGGTCGAGGACCCCCGCGAGGCCAAAGGCATCGTGCGCCGGGAGATCACCCGGGTGATCACGCCGGGCCTGGGCCTGGACATCGACGACCTGCCCCCGGCGGAGCCCTGCTGGCTCGTGGGCTTGGCCCGGGCTGGAGATCGCCTCGGCGTCGCGCTTCTAGACGCCACCACCGGGGATCTGCGGGTCACCGAGGTGCTGAGCCTTGAGGCCGCCCTTGAGGAGCTCTCCCGGGCCGCGCCGCGAGAGGCGGTGCTGCCCCAGTCCTTGGCCCAGCTCCCCGGCGTGCGTGAGGCCTTGGCGGGGGCGCGGATCAACACCCGAGACGACGCCCGCTTTGAGCCCAAGGCCGCCCGCCGCGCGCTGTGCGCCCGCTTAGGCGTGGCCGACCTGCGCGGCTTCGGCTGTGACGAGCACACCGTCAGCCTCGCCGCGGCCTGGGCGCTCTTGGACTACGCCGCTGAAGACGCCCGGCAAGACCTCCGCCACGTCAGCCGTGTGCGGCCCTACAGCGCCCAGCAGCACATGGTCCTCGACGCGGCGACGCGGCGAAACTTGGAGCTGTTCCGCCCGATGCTCAGCACCGGGCGCAAAGGCACGCTCATCCACCTGCTCGACCGCACCCGCACGGCCATGGGCGGGCGCCTGCTGCGAGAGTGGCTGAGCTTCCCGCTGCTGGATCTCCACGCCATCCGGACACGCCAGGATCGTGTCCAGGCCCTCGTCGATGACGCGCCCTTACGCCGTGTGGTGCGGGAGGCCCTGCGTGGGGTCGCCGATCTGGAGCGCCTCGCGGGCAAGCTCGCCCAAGGCAGCTCCACGGCCCGGGATCTTGTGCGCCTGCGCCTGAGCGTCGAGGCCCTGCCGGGCTTGGTCAGCGCCTTGACCGCGGCCCCGGCCCTGGCCGAGCGGCTGCCCGAGGAGCTGCCCCTGGGCCTCGCCGCCGAGGTGGCGCGCTGGCTGGTGGACGACCCGCCGATCTCGATGACTGAAGGGGGCCTCATCCGCCCCGGCGCCGACGCTGAGCTGGACGAGCTGACCCGCCTCGCCCACGACGGCAAGGCGCTGATCGCCCAGATGGAGGAGCGCGAGCAGAAACGCACGGGCATCACCTCGCTCAAGATCCGGTACAACCGAGTCTTTGGCTACTTCATCGAGATCTCCCGGGCGAATCTGCACCGCGCCCCCGCCGACTACATCCGCAAACAGACCCTCACCAACGCCGAGCGTTACGTCACCCCCGAGCTCAAGGAGTTTGAGGAGAAGGTCACCCACGCCGACGCCCGGCGAGAGCAGCTTGAGTACGAACGTTTTTCGGCGCTGCGGGAGCTGGCGGCGGGCTACGTCCCGGCGCTCCAGGCCCTCGCCGGGGTGCTCGCTGAGTTGGACGTGTTCGCGGCCTTGGCTGAGGTCGCCGCCGACGCCCGCTATGTGCGGCCCGAGGTCGATGACAGCCTGCACCTGGAGATCGTCGGCGGTCGTCACCCGGTCGTGGAGCAGGTCGAGCTCGCCGAGCGGTTTGTGCCCAACGACCTCTCCCTTGTGCCCAGAGGCCGCCGGATGTTGATCATCACCGGCCCGAACATGTCGGGGAAGTCCACGGTGATGCGTCAGGCGGCGCTCATCACGCTGATGGCCCAGGTGGGCTCGTTTGTGCCCGCGGACAAGGCCCGGGTGGGCGTCTGCGACCGCATCTTCACCCGGGTGGGCGCCTCGGACGACCTCGCCTCGGGGCAGTCTACGTTTATGGTGGAGATGTCGGAGACGGCGAACATCCTGCACCACGCCACGGAGCGCTCGTTCATCATCTTGGACGAGATCGGGCGGGGAACCTCCACGTATGACGGCTTGGCCATCGCCTGGTCTGTGGCCGAGGCCCTGCACGACCGAATCCGCGCCCGGGCCTTGTTCGCGACGCATTACCACGAGCTTGTGGAGCTGGCCGAGAGCCGCCCCAACATCGCCAACGTGAGCGTCGCCGTCTCCGAGTGGGGCGAGCGCATCGTGTTTTTGCGGCGGCTCAAGGAGGGCGGGGCGTCTCGTTCCTACGGCATCCAGTGTGCGCGGCTCGCGGGCATGCCCAAAGAGGTGATTGAGCGGGCCAAATCGCTCTTGGTGGTGTTGGAGCGCCACGCGGCCTCAGCGCCAACCCCCCAGCTCAGCCTGTTTGGCGGCGGCGCCGTCGCCAAAGAGGCCAGCGTCAGCGTCGTCGAGCCCCCTCGCGCCGCCCCGGACCCGCTGCGGGAGGCGCTCGGCGCCATCGAGCCCGACCAGCTCAGCCCCCGAGAGGCCCTCGCCGCGCTCTATCGCCTCCAAGAGCTCGCCCGGGCCGAGGCGCCTCAATGAGCGCGCTCGACGAGAGCATCGACGAGTTCTTGGCGTTCTGCCGTGTGGAGCGGCGCCTGAGCAAAAACACCCTCGACGCCTACAGCCGCGATCTCGCCGAGCTGGCCCGGTTCCTCCACGATCACGGCGTAGACGACCCCTCCGCCGTCACCCGCGCGCTGCTCACCGAGTACATGGCGTACCTGCTGGACACCGGGCGCGGCCTGCGCAGCGCGGCCCGGCACCGGGTGAGCTATCGCCAGCTCTTCAAGTTTTTGGTCGAGGAGCGGCGCATCACCGCCGACCCGGCCCTGCTCGTCGAGGGCGCCAAGCCCGGCCGAAAGCTGCCGGGTGTGCTCAACGAGGGCCAGATCGACAAGCTGCTGAGCGCCCCCGACCCCCGCACGCCCATCGGCCAGCGGGATCTGGCGATGTTGGAGACGATGTACAGCGCGGGCCTTCGGGTGAGCGAGCTCGTGGGCTTACGGCGCGAGGGCCTACGCATCAACGAGGGCGTGGTGCTCATTCGGGGCAAAGGGGACAAAGAGCGCCTCGTGCCCTTGGGGGAGCGGGCGGCGTCGCTGATCCGGGACTACCTGGTGGGCGCCCGCGCCGCGCAGGATCCCCAAGGGTTAGAGCCCTGGGTGTTTCTCTCGCCTCGGGGCGGCGCGCTCACCCGGGCGGCGTTCTGGAGCCGGGTGAAGGTCTACGCGCGGCACGCGGGCCTGCCCACGGCGGTCTCCCCACAAGCTGCGCCACTCCTTCGCCACCCACCTCGTTGAGCATGGCGCAGACCTTCGCGCCGTGCAGCTCATGCTGGGCCACGCGAACATCTCCACCACGGAGATCTACACCCACGTCGCCCGGGCGCGGCTGCAGGCGATTCACGCCGCACATCATCCTCGGGGGTCGTGACTTTTTCCCGATTTGATGTACGCTTTGGGCATGTCCGACCCATGGCAGTGCTTCCGCCTCCGGACGAGGCGTGACTGGGCCGAAGGATTGGCGACCTTTCACCTCGACGGCGAGACGCCGGAGTTTCGCGCCGGGCAGTTTCTGCGCCTGGGGGTAGACCTCGGCGAGCGTGAGCCGCTCAGCCGCCCCTACTCCGTGGCGTCCGCGCCGGGTGAGCCCCTGGAGTTTTTCATCGTGCGGGTCGACGGCGGCGCGCTCACGCCGCGGCTGTTTGACCTGCCGCTGGGCGCCGAGCTCAAGGTTCACCCCCGCGCAGGCGGCGTGTTCACCTTGGGCATGGTCCCCGACGCCGAGACCTTGTGGTTCATCTCCACGGGCACGGGCCTCGCGCCCTTCGTCTCGATGCTGCGCCAAGGCGAGCCGTTTGAGCGTTTTGAGCGGGTGGTGGTGGTGCAGTGTGTGCGCCAGCCCGAGCAGCTCTGTTACGTCGAGGAGCTCAACGCCTTGGCCGCGGCCAAGCCGGGCAAGATTCGCCAGGTGAACCTCGCCACCCGCGCCCCGGCCGACGGCGTGCTGTTCTGCCGCATCACCCAGGCCTTCACCGACGGCAGCTTGGAGGAGGCCGCCCAGGCCACGCTCACCCCCGAGACGGCCCAGGTGATGCTGTGCGGCAACCCCGACATGTTGATCGACATGCAGGCGCTGCTCGGCGAGCGGGGGATGCGCAAGAACCGCAAACGGGAGCCCGGCCACATCACCGTCGAGAAGTATTGGTAGGCCGGTCAAGGCCTCTAAATCACCGTTCTCAACGCTAAACCGATGGTCTAATCGGGGCTAAACCGTCGGGTGATCGAAGGGCCCCAACGGCGGGCGCGGGGCTCGGCGCTCTGCCCCCGCGGACCAGGGCCAGGGGGCACGCCGCCCATCCGAAACACGAAGCCGCCGCCTTGGGAGCCCGCGCTCATCCCGCCGAGCAGCCGCGAGACGACGAGGCGCTTGATGATCGGCGCCAAGGGCCGGCGGGTGAGGGGAAAGATCAAGAAGAACCCCGCGAGGTCGGTGAGCACGCCCGGGCGTGATGAGCAGCACCCCGCCGATGAGCACCATGAGCCCCTCCACCAGCCGATCCGCCGGGGGCAGACCTTGACTGGCCTCGGCGGCGAGCTGCCGCAGCACCGTGAGGCCCTCCCGTTTGGCGAGGGTCGCGCCCACGAGCCCGGTCACCAAGATCAGCCCCACCGTCTCCCAGGCGCCCATGATCTCCGCGAGCTTGAGCAGGAGGATCATCTCCACGGCGGGGATGAGGGTGAACACCAAGAAGAGCTTCCACATCGTTTAGGCTCCTTTGTTGGGCGTCGCGGCGCTCAGCGCTTTGGCCTCACGCCACAGCGCGTCGAGGGCTTCGGCGTCGAGGGTCTGCAGGGGCGCGCCTCGGGCCTCGGCGAGGGCCTCCATCAGCCGAAACCGGCCCTCAAACTTGGCGGACGCGCCGCGCAGGGCGTCTTCAGGGGACAGCCCCAAGGCCCGGCCCAGGTTCGCCAAGGCCAACAAGGCGTCGCCGTACTCATCCACGATCTCCGCCGGGTCCCCACCGGCCAAGGCCGCGTCCAGCTCACCAAGCTCCTCGTCCACCTTCTCGCGCACCCCCCCGGCGTCGGGCCAGTCAAAGCCTACCCGGGCGGCCTTCTCGCCCACACGATGCGCACGAATCAGCGCGGGCAAGGCGTTTGGGACCCCGTCCAAGGCCGAGCTCCCCGCCGGGCGCTCCATCGCTTTGCGCGCCTCCCAGGCCGAGACCGAGCCCGCGTCCGCCTCGACGTGGCCCGGCACAAAGACGTGGGGGTGGCGCCGCACCATCTTGTGGTGGATGCCCAGCGCGACGTCCTGAATCGAGAATCGCCCCGCCTCCTGCGCCATCTGGGCGATCAGCACGATCTGAAACAGCAGATCGCCGAGCTCGGCCTGCAAGGCGCCGGGCTCACCGCCGTCGATGGCCTCGACGACCTCGTAGGCCTCCTCCAGAAGATAGGGGCGCATCGTGGCCGGGGTCTGCGCGCGGTCCCAGGGGCAGCCCGCGGGGCCGCGTAGGGTGGCGACGAGGCTCACCAGGTCGTCAAGCGCGCTCATCCGGGCTCCGTCTGGGTTAGGATACGGGGTCGGGGCCCCCAGCGCGGGGGCCGACTCACTCGGAGTGGGCGCGTGGCGGAGCCTGGGCAGTTCGGCAAGTACCACCTCCTGGAGAAGATCGCTACGGGCGGCATGGCCGAGGTGTTTCGTGCCCGGTCGTACGGCATGCAGGGGTTCGAGAAGATCCTCGTCATCAAGCGCATCTTGCCCGAGCTTGGCAAGAGCGAAGAGTTTGTCGACCTGTTCGTGGATGAGGCGCGCATCGCCGTGTCGCTCATCCACGTCAACATCGTCCAGGTCTTTGAGCTGGGGGAGGTAGACGGCGCCTACTACATGGCCATGGAGTACGTTCATGGCCTCGATCTCGCGAGGTTGGTGAGCCGGGCGCGTAAGATCGGCCCGTTCCCGGTGCATCTCGCCTGCTTCGTCATCGCCGAGTGCCTCAAGGCCTTGCAGTTCGCGCATGAGCGAACCGATGACGATGGCAACCCGCTCAACATCGTGCACTGCGACATCTCGCCCCAGAACGTGCTCATCAGCTTCGCCGGTGAGGTGAAGATCACCGACTTCGGCATCTCCCGGGCCTCGTTCCAGGCCGAGGGCCAACAAGAGGTGATCCGCGGCAAGTACGCGTACATGTCGCCGGAGCAGGTAGAGGGCAAACCGTTAGACGGTCGCTCGGATCTGTTCGCGCTGGGCATCGTGCTCTATGAGCTGCTCACCGGGCGGCGCCTGTTCAAGGGCAAGAACCGCGACGAGACCTTGGGCCGGGTGAAACGCGCCGAGGTGCCGTCCCCGCGCACCTTCCGCCCGGAGCTGTCCGAGGCGATGGAGGACTTCCTCCTCAAGTCGTTGGCCCGGCACCCCGAGCACCGCTTCCGTGACGCGGGCAGCATGCTGGAGGCCTTGGGCCAGGTCGTCGTCGGCGGCGGGCTGCGCGCCACCAACAACGACGTGGCGGAGTACCTCAAGGAGGTCATCGAGTCTGCGATGGCGCCAAAGGAGGGCGAGGGCGCGCCCTCGTCTCCGGCCTCGGCCACGTCTACGGCGACGGTGGGCGCTCCGGCCCGCTCGGTGCCGCCCTCCGCCGTGGTGGTGCTCTCCATCGAGGCCACGCCGCCGCCCCGGGGCATCGCCGCGCCCCGGGTGACCCTGGCGCAGCTCGGCCAGGAGTGGTCAAACTTTGTGCAAGAGCAAGGCGGCGAGCTCTGGGAGCAGGGTGAGGCGTCGATGCTGGTGGTGTGGGTCGCCAAGGGCGGCTTACGCGACTCCGTGGCGCGGGCCGTTCGTGTGGCCCAGACCTTACAGCAGCTCACCACCCGCGCCGGGTATCGCCTCTCCGCGGGCATCGCCCCAGGCGTGGCCCGCGTTCAGCCCGACACACGCCGCCCCGCCGAGGGGTGGGAGCTCGCCGGGCCGTTTTACCTCGCCCGCTGGATGATGAACCTCAGCGCCCACCGAGGCCGGGTGATCCTCACTGAAGTCGCCAAACGCCAGCTCACCCGCGGGGTGCAGCTCATCGGGCGTATCCCGATTCAGGGCAGCCGGTCGATCAACCTCTACGAGCTGGGCTGAGCCGCGGGCCCGCAGGCAGCCGGGGTCACCAGAGCCCAAACAGCTTCGTCGCCGTGGTGAGGATCACCACGATCAACGTGGCCCGGAGCGCCCGGGGGCCGACACGAAGGGTGATCAGGCCGCCGATCCAGCCGCCCAAGGCCGAGCTGAGCCCCAAGGTGAGGCCCTCAGGCCAACGCACGAGGCCCGCGGGCAAAAACACGAGCAGGGCGGGGACGGTGAGGAGCGTCACCAAGAGCGACTTGAGGGCGTTCGCCCGCTTGAGGTCGAGGCCGGAGAGCATCACCATGCCGCCCATCAAGAAGATGCCGACGCCCGCCTGCAAAAACCCGCCGTAGACGCCCATGCCGAAGAAGGCGAGGGCCTGGGAGATCCGGCCGACGCTCGCGGCCTCGGGGCGCTCCCGCAGCCACCGCTCGGGGCCGAGCATCATCAAGGCCAACATCAACAGCATCGCCACGCCGATCACCGCCCGCACCACGGCCTCATCGAGGGTGATCGAGAGCGTCGCGCCGAGCAGGGATCCAACGAGGGTGGGCGCCAGGGTGGTCCAGGCGAAGCCGCTCGGCAGGGCCCCGGCGCTGCGAAAGGTCAACGAGGCCGAGCCCGCCTGGAGCAGCACGCCCAGGCGGTTCGTGGCGTTCGCCTCAGCGATGGGCAAGCCCAAGGCCATCAGCGCGGGCAGGGTGATGAAGCTGCCGCCCCCGGCGACGGTGTTGATCGCCGCCGAGAGCACACCCACCAGCGCCAAGGCGCCCAGATGAAGGAGGTTGGTGTCCACGCCTGGCTCCGAGGGGGCCAAGCCTCTATCACGCGCCGCGTGCGCGAGACCGCCGCGCGCTGAGC
>JADKFE010000073.1 GCA_016717595.1 Deltaproteobacteria bacterium
AACGGCGCCCTGGTACAAGACATCGTGACCGATCTCAACGGCAACGGCATCGCGGAGATCATCGCGCACAATCTGGTGCTCAACAGGGATCACCGGCGAGACCGCCCAGCCGCCCCTGGTGCTGGACGGCAGGCATCGACGTCTCGATCCCCACTGTAGGCGACATCGACCTCGACGGCTTCAAGAGATCGTGATGGGAGACACCGTCTTCGCCTATGACGGCACCGCCCTTATGGGACACCGACAGCGCCATCGAGGCCTCGCGTGGCAGTTCTCGGCGATTGTGCAAGGCGACACCGACCCCCGGGGGGAGGTGGCGATGATCGGCAACAGTCGTTATTCGCTGTTTGCCACCGACGGCACCGCCCTCGCCGCGCGTAACTGGCGGCTCTGCGCGATCAGGCCGCCCTGCGTAGCCGACTTTGACAGCGACGGCGACCCGGAGATGTCTTTCACCGCAGGCTCGCTCTCTCCAACATCATTTAGAGCGGCACGGTCCAACTGGACCGCGTCCGTGGCGGACTCCAACGGCTTCCGGCCTGCTCGGCGGTTGACTTCGACAACGACCAGACCTACGAGGTCATCTACGCCGACACCGAGACCTTGTGGATCTTCGATGGCGACACCGGCGCGGTCAACTATGAGAACGCCAGCCACGCCTCTGGCACACAGTTTGAGTACCCCATCGTCGCTGGCCTGACGGGCCCCGACGGCACCCGGCCCCGACGGCTCCGCTGACATTCTGCTCGTGTCGAGCAACCTCGACAACGAAGTCCGACTGGGCGGGGCTACGCGCGTTCCTCACCCAACAAGCTCTGGGCGCCGGGCGGGCCGTTCTGGCAGTCTCCACGACTCGCGTCCACCAACGTCAACCCCACGACAGCACGCTGCCCCCTTGCCCGAGGACGCTCACTACTGGACCGACAGCGGGCTGTATCGTGGTCGCCCGGGCCTGCCGCCCAAACCCGACGTGCTAGTAGGATCACTCGATCTGTGTGAGTCTGGCTGCGAAGACTTCTCTGTGGTGCGCCTCTCTGTGCAGGTGTCAACACCGGCACCCGGGGGCGTCGCCGCGGGCATGATCACCCTCGATCTCTACGCCGTCAACAGCGCCGGAGACCACACCTTGCTCACCAGCGACGTCTGCCCCTACGGGGTAGGCGACATGGAGCCAGGCCCTCCACCGGGCTGGCGTTCACCTGCAGGGATTTGACCAGCAGGTGTCACCTTGGTGGTGGTCGCGTCCGTGGACTCCTCACCGACAGGTCTGACACCACCAACAATGAGGCCGACTGGCCCTGGCTGCTCTGCGACGGGTCCTGATTCATCTCAGCCATCACTGTGGTTCACCTGGATTGGGCTCGCCGTCGCGGTCAGACCCAACGCTCCCCAAGATATGGAGGCCGCCTGGGAGTCGCGCGACCCCCCGGCGTGGGCCGCTCTGGCCTTGAACCTCGACGGGGACGGCCTCATCGAGGACCGCCGCGGTGACGCACGCGCCGATGTATTACAGTCGTATGGGCGCAGACCAGCGCTTCACCGCTGCCGAAGACAGCCCCTTGGGGTGAGCAGACCGCAGATCGCCACGGCATGACGGCCTGTGACGTCGACCGCGACGGCGACTTTGAGCTCATCGTCGCCTCCGGCGCACGCCCCGACCGGCGGAAACCCCGCCGAACACAGGGAGCGCATCGACGGCAAGTGGGTGAACCTCGGCCCCGACCTCTTTGGGGTGACCGGCGGATTGCCCTGCGTGTCTTGTGTTGACCTCGACGGCGACGGCGACGCGGAGCTATATTTCCCCGCCGTGGGCGATCTAGCCGACATGCTCTGTTCCGCGACGCCAGCGGGCGCTGGACGGACAAGGCCGGGCCGGGGCTCAGCCCGTCGGGGACTCCGTGGGCGGCAGCTTCGGTGATCTCAACGGCGATGGGCGCCTCGACCTCGTGCAGCTCATGGACAACAAGGCCCAGGTGCTCCCGCAGGGCCCCGATGGTCGATTTGAGCCCGCGCAGACTGGCCGATCGGTCAGGTGCGCGACTTCGCGCTGTTTGACGTCGACAACGACGGCGACTTGATGACCTCTGGCTCGCCCGCGCCTGGGACGCCTGGGACGCCGCTCGGGATGGTTACGCCCAGCCCCACCTCAACAAGCAAGACCGCGACGAGGTCATCTGGAAGCTGCCCAAAGGCTGTAACGCCGTGCAAGTGCGCCTGCAGGGAACCGCCGATGGCGCCGAGCTTGAGCTGCTCACCATGGACGGCCCAAATCAGGTGCAGGGCCGTGTGCTCGCCAGCGAACGGTTCGGCAGCCGCCCCGAGGGTGAGACGGGGCTCTACGGCTGGGTAGACGTCGAGCAGCGCCTGCTGCACATCCGGACCGTCGGCATCGCCACGGGGGGCCTGTTTCTGGGCTTGGCCTGCAAAGACTCCGACGCCGTCCCCAAGCTGATCAGCGCAGACATCGACCCCGTGAAGAAGGAGCTTGACGTCGGCGACGTGCTGCTCATCAATGACGGCACCGGGGCGTTCCGTCCTGCGCCGTACTCGTTGCCGCCAGAGATTCAGGGCTACAACACCGGGGTGCTGCCCTTCGACCGCGATCGACGGCGACCTGGATCTGCTGCCTGATCACCGGGTTCAGCCCCGGCGACGTCACAAACGGCCCCGACTTCTTGCTCGACAACAAAGGGGAGGAGTTTGTTCTGGCGCGGTCTGGGCGATGCCCCCGAGGAGAGCTCCGCTGGAGGGCCACGTCGGCGTCGTGACCGACCTCAACGGCGACCGCTACGGCGACGATCGTGTTTAATGGTCACCACAAGACCCTCGCCGGGGAGGCCGTCTCGTGGCAGAACCCGGCGGCGGCGGGCAGTGGGTCGAGGTGCGGGTGTTTGACGCTGGCGGCAAGGCGCGGTCGCTCTCGGCGGTGGTCACCGTGGCACCAGACGGCGCCCAAGCAGATCGGCTGTCTAACCCCTCGCCGGTTGGCGCTCCAGCGGCAACCTCGCCGGGAGTGTTTAGTGTGGGGGCGAAGGCAAACGAATCATTATCACCGTCCCTGGCCCGACGAGGAGACGGTCGCAAACGATTCGTGAAGGCCCAACACCGTCGTCAGCGTCACGCACCCCCTGATGCCGCTCACCGCGCGGTATAGGCCCGACCCGCAGATCCTCCAGCTCGCCGACTCCATCGCCGATGAGGTCGAGCCCCGCAGTTTCTGCCCACGCTGCGATTCGACACGGGGATCAGCGCCGCGCGGCGCGTGAAAGGCCCCTGGATGGCCTGGTGATGAGAGTGGGCGGCGCACCTGGGCCAGTTTGAGCCTGCCGCAGAACCTCCCCCACCGCTGGCCCTCCGTTACCACGGCCACCAGTTTCGGCATTACAACCGTGACTTGGGGATGGTCGCGGCTTCTTATTCGCCAGCTCCGGGCCGAGGACACCAGCCAACTTCTGGACCTGGGCACCAAAGGCAGCAGTGAGACGCAGTGGTCTCGTGGGGAGACGGTCGGCTCACCCTGCAGGGCGGCGTGCGAGAGGTGCTCGCGGCCTCACTCTTGGAGGCCCACGGGGGCGAGACCTGCAAGATCCTGTCGCTGATAGAGACCGGTGAGTCGTTGGTGCGTTACGACGAGCCCTCACCCACCCGGGCCGGGGTCATGGTGCGGCTGTCGTATGGGCACATCCGCATCGGCAGCTTCCAGCGGCTCAGCAGCCTGGGCGACCGTGTGGGGTTGGGGCGCCTCTTGGAGCACGCCGCGCGGCTCTACCACCCCCAGCTCGGCGACACGAACGACCTCCCCGGGGCGTTCTTGGAGGCTGTGGCCCGGGCCTTGGCCGACACCGCGGCGGCGTGGATGACCTCGGGGTTTGTGCATGGTGTGCTCAACACCGACAACCTCAACGTCAGCGGCGAGAGCTTCGATTATGGCCCCTGGCGCTTCTTGCCCCAGTGTGACCCGGCCTTCACCGCGGCGTATTTTGATGAGACGGGGCTCTACGCCTACGGTCGCCAGCCCGGGGCGGTGTTGTGGGGGCTCCGGCGGCTGGCCGAGGCCTTGGCGCCCTTTGACGGTGGACGCCCCCGCGAGGATCGCCTCAGCGGCTTCTCGGCGTGGTACGGCGCGGCGGTGCGCCGTCGCCTGCTGCGCCGCCTGGGCTTACGTTCGCTTGGGGACGCCCGAGACGCCGCGCTCGTGCGGGTGGCCTCGGCGGTGTGGTCCGACAACCCCATCGGCTTTGAGCGCCTCGTGTTCGACTGGACCGGCGGTCTCGCCGCCGAGGGGCGCGCGGCGGCGAGCCCCGAGCGTCGGCTGCTTCGCCCGGAGTCTCTGGCCGCGTGGCGCCGGGCCCTGGAGGGTTACGAGCCCGCCGCCCCCGAGCGTCTGGCGAGCGCCTATCTCGCCGGAGATCGGCCTTGTACCTTGCTCATTGAGGAGGTAGAGGCGATCTGGGCAGCCATCCACAATGCTGATGATTGGAGCCTCTTCCATCAGAAGCTCGCCGAGATCGACGCCGTTCGCCGGCTCTACGCCCCATGACGCACGGCGCGGGTCGACGCGGGCTATACTGAGCCCCCCGAATCCTGAGCGCCTCGTGGAGCCCTGGAACCCGTCCCCTGTGCGGATGCAGAAGCTGCTCATGGTGCCGGACGAGGTGCCCAGCCGCCGCTTCGTGGCCGCGGATGTGCTCGGTGTGCACCTGTTCTTGGGGCTCATCGCCGTCTTGTACGCGGCCTCGGTGTGGAGCGTACGTCCCGGCTTGCTCGCGCCCGTGCCTTGGGCTGCCCTGTTTGGGGTGCTCGGCCTGTACACGGCGGTCGCCGGGGTCTGGTCTTGGGTGTTGGGGGAGCGTTGGCAGCGCCTTCATGACGCGCTCCGTCGAGGGGTGTCGCCGGAGGAGCTCCCCGCCGCGGACATCGCTGAAGGCCTGACGCTGTACCGGCCTCTGAGCTACGCCGCGCTGGGCCAAACGATCGTCTTCTGTGTGGGGATCGGCGCCTGGTTGGGCCTCTCCGGCGCGCGGGGCTGGGATGTCTGGCTGCATGTGCTCGCTGGGGCGGTGTTCCTCATCACAAACGTTCCGCTCGCCGTGCGGTATCGGTTCTTGGTGCTGCACACGATCGGGCTCTGCGGCCTGCTCCTGCCCAGCGCACGACTGGACCGGCTGCCTCCTCTCCGCCTGGAGCGGATGATCGTTCACATCGCCCTGCTGTCATTTGTGTTGGGTGTGGCGCTCCCGGCGATTCTGTTGATCATGGGCGCCAGCGCCCTGACCTCAAAAGGGATGGTGCTGCTCGTCGGTGGGGTCCATCTGCTCAACGGCCTGCTCATCGCCTCGCTCATCGGGCGCACCGTCGGGTTTCCCGCCGGCCAGCTCGAGAACCGCATGCGTGAGGTGAGCGAGGGTCGCCTGGACGTGCGCGCCCGAGTGTTTGGTGTCGACACCTTCGGCGCGTTGGCGACACACTTCAACGAGATGGTCGAGGGCCTGCAGCAGCGAGAGCGTATTCGGGAGATCTTCGGGCGCTACGTCACCCGACAGGTCGCCGATGAGATCCTCTCCGGGCGGGTGCCGCTGGGCGGCCAACGCACCACCGCGACGGTGCTCTTCGCCGACATTCGTGGCTTCACCCGGCTCAGCGAAGAGCTGGCTCCGGAGGAGGTCGTCACGCTCCTCAACGAGTATCTCGGCGCGATGGTCACCTGTGTGCTCGACGGCGGCGGCGTCGTCGACAAATACATCGGCGACGCGATCATGGCGCTGTTTGGGGTGCCGGTGAGCCTGGGGAGCCCCGAGCTTGACGCCCAGGCGGCGGTGCGCTGCGCCGTGCAGATGAGCGCGGCCCTGGACCGTCTCAACGCGCGGCGTGTGGCGGCGGGTGGGCTGCCGGTTGAGCTGGGCATCGGCGTACACACCGGCGAGGTCGTCGCCGGGAACATCGGCATCCCCGAGCGTATGGAGTACACCGTCATCGGCGACACGGTGAACCTCTGCTCCCGAATCGAGGGCCTCACCCGAGACCTCGGCGTGCGGGTGCTGCTCAGCAAGAGCTGCGTGGAGCACCTGGCCGACAGCCAGGCCGTACGTTTTGTCGAGACGGTGACCGTGAAGGGCCGGGCGCAGCCGGTGTCGGTCTACACCCTCGCCTCGTGAGCGGCCGCCGAAGCTTGGGCGCCCTGTCGTGTTTGTACAAGCCGCGATAGGGCCCGTCGATTAGGAGAGGCCCCCCGGCGCTGTCCTCAACCAATCAACACGCGGAGTCTGTATGATGATCGAAGCCAAGTTCAACCACCTCGCTTGGGATGAGGTGCCCGTCACCGTCTACGACGACGGCCACACGCTCAAGCAGGCCGAGGTGCGTTACCGCTACACCGGGGCCTTGGAGGGGGAGTCCACCCTGCGATACCAGTGCCTCTACACCCCTGAGGGCGCGGTGCCGTTTGTGGGCGTTGAACGATTTGTCGGGCGCCTCAACGGCCGCGAGGGCAGCATCTTCTGGCTGAACAACGGCGCCTGGCGCGACGGCGCGGCCATCGGCGGCGGGGAGATCCTCTCCGCCACGGGGCAGCTCGCCGGGCTGCGCGGGACGGTGCGGTTTCACGCGGTTCACCAGCCCGAGAACACCCTCTTCCTCGACGTCACCTTCCCCGACGAGCCCCCTGCGGAGTGAGCGGGTTTAGTCTTCGGTTGGCGTCAGGTTCAGCGTGATCGTGTCCATCATCTGCCCCAACGCCGACCAAGCGTTGTCGTGCAGGTCTGTGTTGGGTGTGACCACGCTCAAGAGCGCCTCTAGGTCGCGGGTGACGGTGATGGTGAGGTCGTGGGCCTGGAGCGGGTCGAGGCCCTCGGCGGCGGGGCGCAGATCAAGGATCGCCCCGTGGGCGTAGGTCGTCTCGGCGATCACGCTGGGCTCGGCGTCACCAAAGCCGCCGACGAGGCGCAGGGTCTTTCCTGTGGCCTCGTCGCTCGCGCCCGCCCACGCGCGGCCCGCGGGCGCGACGGCGTAGTGAACGCCACAGTATCGGGTGGGCTCAAAAAACGCCGTACCCAGCACGATCGTCTCCGGCGTGGTGAGCGCCTCGACCTGGCCCGCGCTCCAGGTGGAGCTGTCTAAGGTGGCGCCGTGCCCCGCGTAGGCGGCACGAATCAGGCCCAGGCTCGCGAGGCCGGAGTCGGGCTCCTCGCAGGGGATGAGCGAGAGCCCGATGTCGCCGAGGCTGCCTTGGGTGAGGGTGAGCGCGCCGTCGTCGTGGGCCAGGGTGAGCCCGGCCTCGTCAACGGTCACGCCGCCGAGGCGCCATGACAGCGCCCAGGTGACCCCGACGAGGGTGGGGCCCGCCGTGTCCTCAGCGACCACCACCGCCGGAGTCTCGCAGGCCAGCAGGCCAAAGAGCGCGATCATCCAGCGCAGTCCGCCGGGCAGTTGTCCTCGGTCTCGGGGCCATCACAGACGTCATCGCCGCAGCAGGGCGACCCCGCCGCGACGTCGTCACAGTCCGCCACGCCCTCGCCGCCGCCGCCGCCGCTGTCACCGCCGCCGCCGCCGGGCGTGGGGATGCCCTCGGTGCCCATGCTGCAACCCAACACATACGGGAAGCCCGAGGTGGCGTGGTAGCCGTAGCTGCCGTCGGGCTGCACCCGGCCGTTGCATTGGTCCAAGGTCAGCTCATCGTCGTCTGCGGTGAAGGCGTAGTTGTCCCAGGCGTAGGTGCTGGGGTCGCCGGTCTGCACCCAACCCGAGGAGAAGGTGACGATCTCGGCGCAGTCTGTGTCGAGACAGCCGTTGGGGCCGTAGATCGGGAAGCCGTCTAAGGCGAAGCCGAGGATCGGCGAGGGGTCACCGTCGGCGGCGAGAGACGTGATGCACTCGGTGAGCAGCGCGTGCAGGTGATAGTCGTTGTTGCCGCCGATGTGCCCATAACAGAAGTCGAGGATCCCGTTGTAGACTGGGTCGCCGTAGGGGTCGGGCATCTCGGCCTCGTTGGGCGTCTGTATCGGGAGCCCGCTGAGGGTGAAGCCGACCGTCGCCAGAAGGGGCAGTTCCGTGGGGCCGTCGTCCAACACCGGGCTCAGCGTGATCTCCCACAGAAAATCTTGGGCCTCCATTGGGTTGGGGGTGATGGGCACAAACTCATAGTCGGGGATGCCGTTTGACTCCACCACTAGGGTCGTCTCGGTGCAGCCGGCGGTCACGCTCGGGTCGGGGTAGTCGCTGTTGGCGGGGTCGGCGAAGCGCTCGGTGAACAGCGCGGCCTGCCAGCAGTCATCGTTGAGCGTGGCGGTGTCGTCGGCGCCGCCGTCGCCGCCCTTACACCCCACGAGGGCGCAGGCGAGGAGAGGAATAGACAGCGTCCAGAGCGTAAGGGCGAGGGGAGAGCGGCATTCGGTTGCACATCCTGTGGTGGGTCTCTGGCATCCTGCCACAACCGCCGCGTAGACCGCGCGCCGCTCACCCCGTCGCCGCGCCGCTCAGCGGATCTCCGCCGAGTCCGACGCCTGGTGACCGATCCGGTAGTGCAGGCGCACCACCCCCGAGGCGTAAGGCTTCACGGAGATCAAGGTGAGCGCCTGCGCGGCGAGGAGCCCCGGCGCGAGGCCTAGGCCCGCGCCCAAGAGCACGGGGTTCACCTTGAGGATCAGCTCATCCACTAGCCCGGCGTTCAGCAGCGTCGAGGCCAGGACGCCGCCGCCGCAGAGGTAGATCGGCCCACCCTCCGCCTCTCGCAGCGCTCGGACCACGGGGACGGGATCCGTGGCGAGAACCTGGACTTTTCCGGTGGGATCTGGCGGCAGGCTGCGCGAGAACACGAGGCAGCGCGCCCAGGGGTAGGGGTCGGTCACCCCCAGCTTGAGGCCAAACTCATAGGTGCCGCGGCCCATGAGGATGGTGTCGTAGGCGCGAAGAGACTGGAGATAATCGTCGAGGTGTTCGCCGGGGGGCGTGAGGTCGAAGCAGCCGACGCCGCCGTCGGGCTCGGCGATGAGGCCAGAGGGGGTGATCGCGACGTGATACTGAACAGATCGCATGAGACGCTCGGTGGTGAGAAGGGGGACATCCTCAGAGATGGACCACACCCACACGACCGCGCACGGAGACCGTGACTTGGTGGCGGTGGGCGCTCAGCGGCTCAGGATCATCGTCGTCTCCTCCGGGCGCCCTCACAATATCCCAAAATGAGCGGGCAACGCAAGCCTTCGCGCGACGCGGTCCACGAACGGCCTGAGATGACGCTACCTTAGGCACAGCGAATCCCTGAACACCCCCGAGGAAAGCATGACGCTCACCCTGCTCACCCTGACGCTCAGCCCCAACGCACTCGCGCAGGAGGTGCTGCGGCTCGACTTCGATGACCCGGCGAGCCCCTACGCCGACAGCTCCCCCGTGGGCCACACCTTGAGCTCGGCCACCTTCACCGAGGCCAGCATCACCGGCGCCGGGGTGAGCTTGGACACCAGCACCCCCTCCCCCGCGGGAGGCTACGCGGCGTGGTTTGACGGGGGCAGCGCCTTGTCTTTCCCCGCGAGCGCCGATCTGGTCTTCGTCGCGGGCGCCGACTTCACGGTGACCTTCTGGATGCGCTCCCCGGGCATCGTGCGCCCCTCGTCGTTCGGCAAATACAACGAGCGGATGCACATCACCGGCTTCTTTGGTCGGGGCAGCAGCGTCGCGAACTTTGACATCGATCTCAACGACGTAGACAGCGCCGGGCAAGGCTTGTGGGTGTACTGGCACGGCGGCGGCACCCCCCAGGTCTGGTCGGGCTCGGGCACGATGGGCTACCTCACCACCGATGAGTGGCTTGAGGTGAGCATCGTGCGCTCCTCCAACACCATCAACCTCTATGTGCGCGACACAGACGGGAACGTCACCCTCATCGACACCGAGACCGGGGTGACCGGGCAGATCGGCGCCTCGGACGCCGCCGTGGTCAACTACATCGGCGCCGCGAGCGACCGCGGCGCGGGGGGCCTGGCCCTGGGATATTACGGCTGGATCGACGCCTTCTTGGTGACCCACACGGCGATCACCCCCACCAGCGGCCCCTTGGACTGGTGCGAGAGCTTGAGCGGCACACAGTCCGCGGACGCCGATCTCGACTACATCGGCGATGACTGCGACAACTGCGACGCGGACGTGAACCCGCTCCAAGAGGACGTAGACGGCGACGGTCTGGGGGACGTGTGTGACGACTGCACCGACATGGACGGCGACGGCTACGGCGACCCCACCCTGGCGGAGGCCTGCGCCGCGGACTGTGACGACGACGACTCGACCGTCTCTCCCGACGCCGCGGAGGCCGCCTACGACGGCATCGACAACGACTGCGACCCCAGCACCGTCGATGACGACCTCGACAGCGACGGCTATGGGATCGCGTCGGATTGTGACGACGGCGACGGCGCCGTGTCTCCCGGCGCCTCGGAGACCGCCTATGACGGCGTCAACAACGACTGTGATGAGTCTACCCCCGACGATGACCTCGACGGCGACGGGTTTGTGCTCGCCTCGGACTGCGACGACACCGACGCCGCGGTGAACCCCGACGCCGTCGAGACGCCCTACGATGGGGTCGATAACGACTGCGATGAGGGCAGCGTAGACGACGACCTCGACGGCGACGGCTTCATCGGCGCTGAAGACTGCGACGACGACGACGCGACGGTGAACCCGGACGCCGAGGAGACCCCGTATGACGGCGTGAACAACGACTGCGATGACGGCAGCGTCGATGATGATCTCGACGGCGACGGCTTCGTGTTGGCCGAGGACTGCGACGACGCCGACGCGGCGGTGAACCCCGACGCCGCCGAGACCGTGTACGACGGCGTGAACAACGACTGTGACGACGAGACCGCCGACGACGACCTCGACGGCGACGGCTACGCCCTCGTGGACGACTGCGACGACAGCAACCCGGACGTGAACCCCGGCGTAGACGAGATCCCCTATGACGGCGTGAACAACGACTGCGACGAGGCCACCACCGACGACGACCTCGACGGCGACGGGGTCATCACCTCGGAGGACTGCGACGATGGGGATCCGACGAGCTTCCCGGGCAACGAAGAGACGCCCTACGACGGCGTAGACAACGACTGTGATGAGTCTACCGTCGATGATGACTTGGACGGCGATGGCTACGGCTTTGAGACCGACTGCGACGACGAAGACGCCGCGAGTTACCCCGGCGCTGACGGGCTCAACGAGGACTGCACCCCCATCGACGAGGGCAGCGACACGGGCCTCGACACCGGCGAGGTGAAGGGCGGCGGCGGCTGTGATTGTTCCACCACAGAGGGGGCCTCGACGGGCGGCCCGCCCAAGGGGCTCCTGGGCCTTGGGCTCCTCGCCGGGCTCCTGCTGCGTCGTCGGCGTGGTTGAGCCGAGCGTGTTTCACGCTTCACGTTGAGGAGACCTGAGCCCGGCGGCGTCAGCATTTGCCGCCGGGCGTCAGGGTTTGGAGCGCAGCGTCAGCGTTTGAGCGCTGACTCAGCGCCGACGACGGAGGCCGACCAGGGCCAACAGGGCGGCCAAGAGCCCCCCGGCGGCCTGGGGCGCGCCCTCGCCGCTGGCGCAGCTCAGGCCGTTGCCGCCCTTAAACGTGCCGTCGAGGAGGTCGTCCTCTTCGCCGAGCAGATCATCGGCGTCGTCGAGGGGGTCGGTGCCGTCCTCAACCTCTTGGCCGTCGGGCGTGCCGCCGCCGTCGGTGTCCTCGTTGAGCGGGTCGGTGCCATGGTCGTTCACCTCCTCGCCGTCGGTGAGGCCGTCGTCGTCGGTGTCCGCGTCGGTCGGATCCGTGCCCAGCTCACCCTCTTGACCGTCGGTGAGGCCGTCGGCGTCGCTGTCGATGGCCTCGTCAACGGGGTTGAGCGGGTCGGTGCCGTCATCGAGCACCTCCTCGCCGTCGGTGCGGCCGCCGTCGTCGGTGTCGGTGTCCAGCGGGTCGGTCCCGTAGGTGTTGACCTCGTCGCCGTCGTTGAGCCCGTCGTCGTCCGAGTCGGCGTCGAGGGGATCGGTGCCCAGCTCGCTCTCGGCGAAGTCAGAGAGCCCGTCGTCGTCGCTGTCGCTCAGGTCGTCTGATGGATCCAGGGGGTCGGTGCCGTCGTAGAGCACCTCCTCGCCGTCTGTGCGACCGCCGTTGTCGCTGTCATCGTCGAGGGGATCCGTGCCCGTGGTGCGCACCTCGTCGCCGTCGGTGAGGCCGTCATCGTCGCTGTCGGCGTCGTTGGGGTCGGTGCCCAGCTCGGTCTCTTCAGCGTCGATGAGGCCGTCGCCGTCGAGGTCGGAGAGGTCGTCTGAAGGATCGTTGGGGTCGGTGCCGTCGAGCAGCACCTCGTCGCCGTCGGTGCGGCCGCCGTCGTCGCTGTCGGCGTCGTTGGGGTCGGTGCCCGTGGTGTTGACCTCTTCGCCGTCGCTGAGGCCGTCCTCGTCGGTGTCCGCCGTGAGGGGGTCGGTGCCGGTGATGGTGGTCTCATCGCCGTCGCTCAGGCCATCGCCGTCTGTGTCGGCGTTGGTGGGGTCGGTGCCGGTGGTGTCGAGCTCTTCAGCGTCCCCTAAGCCGTCGCCGTCTGTGTCGTCAAGGGTGGGGTCGGTGCCGAGGTCGTTGGCCTCTTCGCCGTCGGTGAGGCCGTCGCCGTCTGTGTCGGCGTCGTTGGGATCGGAGCCGTAGTCGTAGACCTCCTCACCATCGCTGAGGCCGTCGCCGTCGCTGTCCGCGACGTCGGGATCCGTGCCGAGGGCCTCCTCGTCGAAGTCTGTGATGCCGTCGTCGTCGCTGTCGAGCAGGTCATCGGAGGCGTCAAACGGGTCGGTGCCGTCGATCGTCGTCTCTTCGCCGTCGAGGCGGCCGCCGTCGTCGGTGTCGGAGTCGAGGGGATCGGTGCCCGTGGTGTTGACCTCGTCGCCGTCGCTGAGGCGGTCGTCGTCGGTGTCGTCGTCGGTGGGGTCGGTGGTGGTGGTGTTGACCTCTACGCCGTCGTCTAAGCCGTCGTCGTCGGTGTCGGTGTCGAGGGGGTCGGTGCCGATGGTGTTGACCTCGTCGCCGTCGTCGAGGCTGTCGCCGTCGGTGTCGGCGTCGAGGGGATCGGTGGCGGTGGTGTTGACCTCGTCGCCGTCGCTGAGGCCGTCGCCGTCGGTGTCGGCGACCAGCGGGTCGGTCTTGGTGGTGTTGACCTCGTCGCCGTCGATGAGGCCGTCGCCGTCGGTGTCACGGTCAAGCGGGTCTGAGCCGATGTCGTCCACCTCGTCGCCGTCGGTGAGGCCGTCGGTGTCGGAGTCTGGATCAAGGGGATCCGTGCCGATGTCGTTGACCTCTTCGCCGTCGGTGAGGCCGTCGTCGTCGGTGTCTGGGTCGTTGGCGTCGGTGCCCGCGGTGTTGAGCTCGTCGCCGTCGTTCAGGCCGTCGTTGTCTGTGTCGGCGTCGTTGGGGTCGGTGCCGGTGGTGGTGACCTCGTCGTAGTCGCCCAGGCCGTCGTCATCGGTGTCGGCGTCGTTGGGGTCGGTGCCGGTGGTGTTGACCTCTTCGCCGTCGTCGAGGCCATCGGCGTCGGTGTCGATGTCGTTGGGGTCTGTGCCGGTGGTGTTGACCTCATCGCCGTCGTCGAGGCCGTCGCCGTCTGTGTCGGCCTCGTTGGGGTCGGTGCCGGTGGTGTTGACCTCTTTGCCGTCGTTGAGGCCGTCGTCGTCGGAGTCTTTGTCGTTGGGATCCGTGCCGTGGGTGATGACCTCTTGGTAGTCAGAGAGGGTGTCATCGTCGGAGTCTTTGTCGTTGGGATCTGTGTTGGTTGTGTTGACCTCTTCGCCGTCTGTCAGCTTGTCGTTGTCGCTGTCAGCGTCGTTGGGGTCGGTGTTGGTGGTGTTGACCTCTTCGCCGTCGTCGAGGCCGTCGCCGTCGCTGTCGGTGTCGTTGGGGTCTGTGGAGGTGGTGTTGACCTCTTCGCCGTCGCTCAGGCCGTCGTCGTCGCTGTCGGAGTCGTCGGGGTCGGTGTTGGTGGTGTTGACCTCGGCGCCGTCGTTGAGGCCGTCGCCGTCGGTGTCGGCGTCGTTGGGATCGGTGCCGGTGGTGGTCACCTCTTCGCCGTCGTCGAGGCCGTCGCCGTCGGTGTCGGCGTCGGTGGGGTCGGTGCCGGTGGTGTTGACCTCGGCGCCGTCGCCCAGGCCGTCGCCGTCGGTGTCGGCGTCGTTGGGGTCGGAGCCGGTGGTGTTGACCTCGGTGCCGTCGCCGAGGCCGTCGCCGTCGGTGTCGGCGTCGTTGGGGTCGGTGCCGGTGGTGTTGACCTCGGCGCCGTCGCTCAGGCCGTCGCCGTCGCTGTCGCTGTCAGTCGGGTCGGTGCCCTCGACGTCCACCTCCTCAGCGTCATCGAGGCCGTCGC
>JADKFE010000074.1 GCA_016717595.1 Deltaproteobacteria bacterium
TGACGCGTTTGTGTCGGATCCGCTCTCCGCGTTTGTGCTTCGTCCGACCTGGCGCGACCCCGCCCAAGCGGCCTTAGAGGCCTGGACCGTCGCGCTCACCGACACACGTGTGGCCCAGCCCGCCATCGCCTTGGCCTCGGCGCTGTGGTGGGAGCACCTCACCCGCCTGGGCGTGCGGGCGGACGTGGTGGCCGGGCATAGCCTGGGCGAGCTCGTCGCGCTGTTCGCCTCTGGGGCCTACGACCTCACCACCTTGGTCCGCCTCGCGGCGCTGCGGGGACAGGCCATGGCCGCGCCCGCGGAGCGACCGGGGGGCATGGCGGCGCTCTTGGCGGGGTTAGACGTCACACAGAGCCTGCTCGTCGGCACACAGGTCGTCCCGGCGAACCTCAACGCGCCGGACCAGACCGTCGTGTCCGGCCCCGCGGACGAGGTGCAGGCGGTGTTAGAGGCCGCCGCCGCCCGAGGGATTCAAGGCCGCGCCTTGCGGGTGTCAAACGCCTTCCACTCCCCTCTGGTCGCCGCCGCCGCGACGACCTTGCGGGCCCATGACGGCGTCCCCCGCGCCGCCCTCGCCCGAACGGCGGTCCCGCTCTCCGGGGTTGACGGCGCGCCGGTGCCTGAGGACGCTGATCTGCGGGAGCGCATCGCCGCCGCCATCACCCTGCCCGTGGACTTTGTGCGCCTCGCCCACGGCGTCGCCGCCCGCGCGGAGCTGCTGTTGGAGGTCGGGCCGGGGCAGGTGCTCTCCCGCCTCGGTGAGCGCTGTGGCCTCGCCGTGGCCGTCTCGCCGATGGAGGCCAAGCCAGGGCGGGACGAGGCCGCCGCTGAGGCCCTGGCGCGGCTGCACGTCGCGGGGGTGCCGCTTCATTGGGAGCGACTGTACGCCGGGCGTTTTGTGCGTCCGTTCGTGCCAGCGCGGGAGCGGCAGTTCTACCGCAACCCCTGCGAGCGGCCCTTCCCCGAGCTCGACCTCGACGCCTTGCCGCGTCTACCCGCGTCATTGCGCGGGGCGTCCTCCGGCGGGGCCGCTGAGCGCCTCGTTCAGCTCCTCGACCACCTGCGCGCCACCCTACGCGCAAGCCACGCCGCCGTGTTTGTGGCGGATGCCCACGGACGCTCTGTTCTGGCCGCGTCGCCGCCGCGCCCGGAGGCCCTGCAGCCCGGCGCCCGGGGCCTCGCGATCCGCGCCTTGGAGGACGGCGACGGGTGGAGCGCGCGCCTCTTGGTGGCCGAGCCCGGCTACAGCGCGGAGGTGGACGGCTGGCCCGGCGCCGTGCTCCGAGGCGCCATCGCGCGGGTGGTCGAGCTCGACGGCGACCGCGCGGCGTTGATGCTCGCCCGAACCGACGACGATCCCTTCGGAGAGGCCGACGCGCGGGTGCTTGAGACCCTCGCCCGCGCGGCCCGCACGCTCATCGCCCGCGCCTTGAACGAGGGACGTGACCGCCGTGCGGCGGGGCTTGAGGCGCGGGTTCAGGGCTGGGCCGAGGACATCGCCCGGGACGAGCCGGTGAGCGCGCTCATACGCGCCTGGATCGAGGGCGCGGCGGAGAGCCTCAACACCGAGGCCGCCTCGCTGTTCCTCCACGACCCCGCGGACGCCACGCTGTTCTCTGTGGCGGCCTGGCGTCGCGGCGCCGAGGGGCACCAGCGCCTCCGCTTCGACGCCGCCCGGGGGCTCGCGGGCCACGTCTGGCGCACCGGCCGGGCGGTTCACCTCGACGACGCCTACACAGACGAGCGCTTCAACCCCGAGGTCGACCTGATGACCGGGTTCCGGACCCGCTCCATCGACTGTCTGCCTCTGCTCGCTGAAGACGGGCGGGTGCTTGGTGTGGTGCAGCTCCTCAACCGCGCCGGGGCCGCCTGGGGCGAGGCCGAGCATCGGCGCCTGCAGCAGCTCACGGCGAGCCTCGCGGCGCTGGTCAGCCTGCACCGGCTCGTGGAGGGGGTCCGCGCCAGCTCACCCGCGCCGGAGCGCGCCGCCCCAGCCCAGCCCGCCGAGGGCCCCCGCGCGGTCCTCTGGCAGATGATTCAAGATCGCACCGGGTTCTCTGGGGACAGCCTGCACGGCGGGCTTCGGCTCTTGGACGACCTCAACCTAGACTCGATCAAGGCCGGGGCGCTCCTCGCCGAGCTGGGCGCCGCGCTTGGCCTCGCCCCAGGCACCTTTGAGGGCCTCGCCACGGCCACCTTGGATGACGTGCTCGCACGAGCGGCCCCCGCCGGGGGCCCCGTGGATGGCCGGGCGCGACTGTACGCCTTGGTGCAAGAGCGCACCGGGTTTGACGTGGCGTCTCTGCGGGATGATCTGCGGCTTCTGGATGACCTGAACCTAGACTCGATCAAGGCCGGGGCGCTCCTCGCCGACCTAGCCCGCGCCTTGGGCCGAGACGCTGCGCCCGAGGGCCTAGCCAACGCGACCTTGGGCGAGGTGCTAGAGCGCCTCGCCGCGAGCGCCCCTCCTTCGGGCACGCCCACGTCCCCGGAGCGTCGTTGGGTCGCGGACTTCGTGGTGGCGTGGGCAGACGCGCCCGCTGCGGCCGCCGTGCCCCCGGAGCGCCTCGCCGTGCTCGGAGAGGGCCCCCTCGCCGACGCGCTGCTAGGCGGCGTCACGAGCGGCCAGGGCCTAGATGATGAGCTCAGCGCCCTCGAACAACCTCCGAAGAACCTCGTGATCTTGATGCCCGAGGGGCCCCCAGACCTCGACGCCGACGTGCTCCGCCTCACCGCCCTAGCGCGGGTGCATGAGCGGTTTGGCCACGCGGGGCTCTCGCGGGTGCTGCTGGTGCAGCGCGGTGATGGGCGCTTTGGGCAGCGGGATTCATCCGCGGGGCACCTCGGCGTGCGCGCCTTCGCCGCGAGCCTGGCCCAAGATCGTGCGGATCTGGTCGTGCGGGCGGTAGACCTCCACGCGGCGCTCCCGCCAGCGCAGGCCCTAAGCGCCCTGTGGGCGGAGCTAGGCGCGGCGGAGTCCGGCGCGGCCGGGGTCGACGCGGACGGGGTCCGGGCGATCCCGACGCTGCGGCGCGTTGATGGCGCCGACGCGGTCGGGGCGGGCGCGCTGCCCACAGACGGCGTGGCCCTGGTCACCGGCGGCGGGAAAGGCATCACCGCCGAGTGCGCCTTAGCGCTCGGTGGGCTCACGGGCCTGCCTATGGTGCTCGTGGGCAGCGCGCCGGCCGGGGATGAGGTGCGGGCGACCCTCACACGAATGGCCGCCGCTGGGCTGACCGCGACCTACCGGCGCTGCGACGTGGCCGACGCCGACGCGGTGCGGGCTCTGGTCGCCTCGGTGCGCGCCGAGATCGGGCCGATCACCGCCGTGCTCCACGGCGCGGGCCTCAACCGCCCTCGCCCCACCCTCACCGTCGACCGCGCCTCGGCCCGCGCCGAGATCGCGCCCAAGCTCGACGGCGCCGCCCACCTGATGTCTGCCCTAGAGGACGCGCCCCCCGCGCTCTTCGTCGCCTTGACCTCGGTGATCGGCGTGCTAGGCATGGCGGGCAACGCCTGGTACGCCTTCGCGAATGAGGGGCTAGACCTCTCGCTGCGCCGCTTCGCCGCGCGACACCCGGGGACGCGGGCGCTGTCGATGGCCTATTCGGTGTGGGACGAGGTGGGGATGGGCGTGAAGCTCGGCAGCGTAGACGCCCTCGCCCGGCGCGGCATCAGCGCCATCCCCGTCGAGGAGGGCGTGGCCCGCCTGCGGCGCTGGCTGAGCCGTCAGGCCCCCGACACCCAGGTCGTCACCACAGGAAGGATGGGCGCGCTCACCTCCGCGCCGCCGCCCCTCACCGGGCGTTTTCTCGGTGAGGTCCAGACGCGCACGCCCGGCGTGGAGCACGTCACCCGCCTGCACCTGCACCCCGATCTAGACCGCTACGTTCGCCACCACGACTTCCGGGGCTCGTTGCTGTTCCCGACGGTGATGGGGCTAGAGGCGATGGGCCAAGCGGCGCTCGCCGCCCTGGGCCGGGCGGGCTTTGGAGATCTTGTCATCGAGGATGTGCGCCTAGAGCGCCCGATCGTGGTTCACCCCACCCGGGGCGAGCCGATCGAGGTGCGCGCGTGGGTGCTAGACCGCGAAGACGGCGCCGCGCCGCTCAAGGTCATGGCGTCGATTCACACCGCGTCGAGCGGCTTCGGCCCGGCGCACTTTGAGGCGACCTTCGTGCTTGATTCGCCGATGCCCGAGGCGCCCCCGCCTGAAGTCGGCGCGCCCCTAGACCTCATCCCCGCCCAGGATCTCTACGGCGGGATGCTCTTCCAAGGCCCAGACTTCCAACGACTGTGTCGGGTGTTCGCCCTCGACGCGCAGTCCGTGGTGTTTGAGACCGAGGCCCGGGCCACCACCTTGGCAGCGCCCGAGGGCTTCTCGGACACGAGCCGGGCCCCGCTGGTGGTTGGAGATCCCTACCACCGCGACACCTTGCTGCAGGCCGCGCAGCTCGTCGTCACCCCGGAGATCGCGCTCCCCGTGGGGATTCAGCGGATTGAGCTAGGTCGCCCCGGCGCCCGCGCCAGCGGCCCCGGGCTCGCCACCTGCCGGTTCTTGGGCCGTGAGGGGGACACCTTACGCATGGACGTGGCCGCGTGGGACGCCGAGGGGCGCCTCGTCGAGCGTTTGTCGGGCTACACGCTGCGTGTGTTGGAGCGGGACGCGGCCCTGCCCGACGTGGCGGGCCTGATGAACCCCGAGGCGCGGGACCAGGCGGAGATTCAGCGGAGGTTAGACGCGGCCGCCGCCGTCGCGGGCCTCCAGGCGCCACGTGTGGTGCTCGCCCACCATCGGGACGTCGAGCGCCTAGGCCGCGTCGAGCGCCGACGCATCACCGGCCCGGTCCTCGCCCAAGCGGCGCGGGCCGCGGGGGCCGACGCTGAGGTGATCTGGGAGGACTCTGGCCGTCCGGTCCTCGCCGGGCGAGGGGACATCGGCCTCTCCCTCTCCCACGACGCCACCTCGATGCTCGCCGTGGCCGGGGCGGGCCCCCAAGGCTGTGACCTCGTGGGCCGCGACACCCACCCCGCCGAGACCTGGCGGGGGATGCTCCCTCGAAACGCCGCGCTGCTAGACGCCCGGGCGACGCCCGACGGCCTCGACCTCGCGGGCCGGGCGCTCTGGGCCGCCCAAGAGGCCGCGATGAAGGCGTTAGGGAGCCTCGGCGCCACCCTGAGCCTGCTCGACGCCACCCCCGGCGGACCTTGGCGCCTCGTGGCCCGGGACGGCCAAGCCGAGGTGATCGTCCTGGTGATCACCGCACGCCTCGCCCGGGGCGGTGATCGGGTGATCGCGGCGGTGGCGCGGAATCCAGCGACCAACGCGACGGCGGCGGCCCCCACATCCAACACAGTCGTCGTGGCGCCCGTCGCGCCGCCCCAAGACGAGGGTTGGGGAGATCTCGCCGCCGAGGGCGTGCGGGTCGAGACGTCGGAGGCCGAGGGCCGCCGCCGGATCCTGCAGCGCGGGATGGTCTCGTTCCGAGAGGCCTCTGAGCCGAGCGGCGCCATGCGCCACACCCAATACTTCCGCAAGATGGGGGAGCTGCGTGAGCTGGCCGCCCGCCCGGTGCTCGGCGCCTGGGTCAAGGACTTCTTGTCGGGCCGATGGGGCGCGGTGACGAACAGCACACGCCTCGTCGTCCTCGACGTGGTGGGCACGGGCGAGGTGATCGAAGGGGGCGTCGAGCTCGTCGGGCTCTCCGGCCCGATGGACTCCACGATGGAGCTGCGATTTACCTGGGACGCGGTCACCGACGACGGCGGGCGGCGGCCCGTCGCCCAAGGCGTCATGGAGACAACTTGGGTGGAGATCACCGGCCACGGCGAGGCGCGGGTGGCGCCGAACCCGGCCTACCTGGGCGAGTTCGCCCGTCGGATGCGCGCCCGTGGGCCCGTGGCGCCACCGCCGACCGCCGATCGTTCGGCGATGGGCGCGCTCCTGGGACGGCCCGGCCTGCGCCCCGGTCAGGCGCCGCTTCACCGCGCGGCGTTCACGACCAGTCGGGAGCACTCCAACATCGTCGGCAACATCTACTTCGCCCACTACCCGACCTGGCAAGGCGAGGCCGTCGATGGGCTCATCGCCGCGCTCCACCCGCCCTACGCAGCGGGCCGCACCGGCGAGCTGCGCGTGAGCCATGTGGCCATGGAGCACTTCCGTGAGGCGATGCCCTACGACGTGATCGAGGCGCACCTGCACGTCTCCGAGGTGCGTGAGCGGGGCGTCTCGCTCCGCGCGGAGCTCCTCCGCCGTGGCCCCACCGGGCTCATCAAGCTGGCCGCGGGCGTTCTAGAGGGCGTCTGGTACGCCCCTGGACACGCGGGCTGGGCGCCTGCTCCCCTCCCCGCCGGGCTCGCCGCAGGGCTGCTTCAGACCCCTTCCCCCACGAGGTCCACATGATCCCCGAGCGCACCTCCTACGACGTCGTCATCCTCGGCTCCGGCATCGGCGGCTCTATGCTCGCCAGCATCTTGGCGCGGCGCGGCGTGTCCGTGCTGCTCGTCGAGGAGCTCGTCCACCCACGCTTCACCATCGGCGAGTCGCTGATCCCCGAGACGGGCGTACGTTTCCAGCTCCTCGCCGCCAAGTACGACGTGCCCGAGATCGCATGGCTGGGCAGCTTTTATGAGCTGCGCGACCGTGTCAGCTCAAACTGCGGCACCAAACGCGCGTTCTCTTTCGTGTACCACCGCGAGGGCGAGGCCGCGCGCCCCGCCGAGAGCAACCAGCTCCCGACCCTCACGCCGCCCTACGGCCCCGACTCCCACATGTTCCGCCAGGACGTCGACGCCTGGCTGGCCACGGTCTCCACTCGGTATGGCGTGACGCTGCGCCAAGGGCTGCGCATCCAAGACATCGCCTTTGAGCCGGACCAGGTGCGACTCACAGCCGCCTCGGGTGAGCAGATCACCACGCGGTTCTTGGTCGATGGCGGCGGGATGCGCTCGCTCGTCGCCTCAAAGCTCGGCCTGCGCGACGCGACGCCACGATTCCGCACAGACACACGCACCCTCTACACGCACTTCGCCGGGCTGCGGCCTTTCGACCATGTGTTCACCGGCGACCACGGCCTGCCCTCGCCGTTGGGCCAAGGCACCATGCACAACGTCTTTCACGGCGGCTGGATGTGGTTGATCCCGTTCAACAACCACCGCGACGCCACCAACCCCCTCGTGAGCGTCGGCGTGATGCTCGACCGTCGGCGTTTTGGTGACCCAAAAGGCAGCCCCGAGGACGAGTTCAAGGCGATCATCGCGCGGTTCCCGACGGTGGCGCGGCACTTTGAGGGGGCCGTCCCCGTGCGGCCTTGGGTGGCCAGCGGGCGCCTGCAGTACTCCTCGCCGACCCTCGTCGCTCACCGCATGGTGCAGCTCCCCCACGCCGCGGCCTTCGTCGATCCGCTCTACTCCAGCGGCCTGTCTGTGCTCACCGTGGCGATCGATCTTATCGCCGACGCGCTCTTTCCGGCCTTGGCCGAGGACAACTTCGACGTTGAGCGCTTCGCGCTGATGGACAAGGTGGTGAACGAGGGCTTTGACCACTACGACCGCATCGTCTCCCGCTCGTTTGACGCCTTCGCCGACTACGATCTGTGGAACGCCTGGAACCGCAACTGGGTGATGGGGAACTACCTCGGCACCTTCGGGGCGCTCTCGACGCTCATCCGCTACCAGTCCACGGGCGATCGGGCCCTGCTGAAGGCGACGACCGACCCCCAGAACATCGGCGTGCTGAGCAGCCATCTCCCCGAGGTGCGGGCAGCGATGGACGAGAACGCCCAGGCCGTCGACGCCGTGACGCGCGGAGAGCTCACCCCCGCCGACGCCGCGGCGCAGATCTTCGCGCGGCTGGGGGCCCTGCCGTTCTTGCCGCCCTACATGGGCTTTGGCCGCGCCGACCAGCGTGTGCAGGCGACGTTCACCCTGCAAGCGGGGGTGCGCCATGTGCTGTGGTACCGCCACCGCGCCCCGGCGGCCTGGGCCGCACGAAACGATCTGCCGCTGCTCACCTACGCCAGCCAGGTCTTGGGCGCGGCGGGTCGGGCGACGTCCGACGGCCTGCGGCGGACGGCCCTGGTGATCCGCGACGTGCTGAGCGCCGGGAACAGCGACGCCGACCACCGCCCGCCGGCGCTCTCCGGCGTGCGGCGGGGGCTCCCGGGCGAGCAGGGCGAAGCGGACGACGGGGCGTGGTGAGGGCGCGCCGCGCGCCCAGGTGAGCCCAAACGCGGGACGAGCCGATCGCCGGGGGGGCTGATGATCCCGGCCCGCAAGCGAAAGCGTGTAGAATGCCCCGCAGTCGCCCCCGGCGTCTGCGCCCCTCACGCTGCTCTCCCTTTGGAGCCCCCATGATGCTCTCCCTCGTGCTGTGGTCCTCGTTGTCCTTCGCCCAAGACGCGGAGGCGCCCACACCCTCCGAGACCGTCGCGCCCGAGGTTGAGCCCGCGCCGCCGGTCGCCCCGCCGATCGTCTCTCCGGCGCCGAGCGTGAGCGAGGTGAACCCCGCCGTGCAGGGCAAAGTAGACGCCGGCCTCGCCGAGGTGGGGCCGACGCCCGCGCTTATCGGCCTCGCGGCGGGCGCCGTTCCTGGCACGCTCTGCGTCTGCCTCGGCGCGGGAGGCTGCATCGGCGCCGCGGCCTACTTCTACAAGACGGACCCTCCCTTGACCCTCGACGCCACAATGCAGCCCGGCCCGTACATGGAGGCGTACAGCCAGGAGCTCCAGAAGCGTCGGGCGACCCAAGCGCTCGTAGGAGGCACCATCGGCGTGCTCGTGGGCCTTGGGGTCAACATCGCCGTCGCCTTCGCCATTGACTACATCTGAGCGTTCCGCTCGCGCCACAGAGGTCGCCTCAGCGGGTACACCCACCACAGACCGTGGTGGTTAAACCGCGCGTGTCTCAGCCCCGCTCCCCCGCCCCGCCCGTGGGCCCGGGGTTCAGCCGCGTCACCAGGCCCAGCCGCCACCACAGCGTGATCAGCGCCCCGGTTGGATCCCACTCGCCGGGCCGGTGACCGTGCCGGGTGGCGCCGGGATAGGCGTGGTGGTTGTTGTGCCAGTTCTCGCCCAAGGGTCACCGGCAGAAGCCAGGGGTTGTTGCGGCTCTGATCGCCCGTCTCATAGGCCTGATCCCCCCAGGTGTGCCCCAAGGAGTTGATGCTGGAGGAGCCATGCCAAAGCAGCACAGTCGCCACGCCCAAGCCCCACAGCACATAGGGCAGGCCACCCAAGAGGTAGAGCAGCGCGCCGAGGCCCACGGGCCCCAAGATGTCGAGGCGGTCTAACCACACCAGCTCGGGGTACCGAAGCAGGTCCGTCGGGGGTGGCGGCTGATAGGACGGGTTCGCCCGATGGGTAAACACCCAGAGGATGTGGCTCTCCCAGAGGCCCTGCTGGCTCGGGCTGTGCAGGTCCAGGGCGGTGTCGGCGTGGCGATGGTGCCAGCGGTGGGTGGTCGCCCACCAGATCGGCCCCCGCTGGGCGGACGTCAAGGCCCACAGCGCCAAGACAAACTGCACGACGCGGTCGCGCGGGGTGTAGCTGCGGTGGGCGAACAGACGGTGGTAGACGGCGGTGACCGCGAACATCCGGACGTAGTACGAGGCCAGCGCGACGAGGATCAGCTCCATCGTCGGCGGCGCGAACCACAGCGCACCCAGCACGGTCAGCGTGTTGAAGCTGAGGTACAGGCCCAGCCGCAGGTGCAGCCGCAGCGGACGGGGGCTCCGCTCACTCATGCGAGCCAAGCAGCGGGGTGACGCGGCTTAGCAGGCGCTCGGGAAGGCGTTTGCGCAGGGCCTCACGGATCTCCCAGCCGCGATAACGGCCCGAGAAGTGCGTGAACAAGATCGCCTCGTTCTCAAACAGATCCGCGCGCTCGGCGACCTCGTCCAGATGAATGTGGCCCTTGCTGCGACACTGCTCGACGGTGACGCGGTCATCCACAAACGTGACCTCCATGATCAGCAGGCGGGCCTTCCGCACGACCTCCTCCCGCTCGACGACCTCGATCAAGGTGTCGCCGGTGAAGGCGAGCTCCGGGGCCTCGACGGTGTCGCTGATCTCCACGCCAGAGAGGCGCAGGTCGCGAAGCTCGACGCCGGGGAGGCCCATGTACTCCGCGCGGAGCTTCTTTTTGGTGGACCAGATGCCGTAGCCTTGGCAGGGGATGCGGTGGATCGACCGGAACGGCCGGGCCACGCGGCCGTTCGTGAGCGGGAGCTCGTCGCCGGGGCCGATGGTCACGAGCTTGTGGTTCAGCGCCGAGCGGTCGAGGCGGCGGTAGGCGTTGAACAGGTCGCTGACGGCTTTGGTGTACTCCGGGCCGACGACGTAGGTGGGCGGCTCTAAGCCCATCATCCCCCGGGTGGCGGCGTGGTAACAGATGCCGCCGATGTGGTCCATGTGGCCATGCGTGATGAGGATGGTGTCTTTGTAGACCGAGCTTCGGGGGCAGCGCCCGATGTCGATGGCGAGGTCGTACCCCGGGAGCTGAATGCAGGTCTCCAGCCCCCCCACGGAGACGGCGTCTACTGCGATTCCGGCGAGCTGTAGCATCCCCGCCCGTTAACGCGGTCACCGCCGGGGCGCCTTCCCGCCTCACCCGGCGGTGACTACGCAACATCGGTGACCGCCCCGCCGTAGTGGGTGAGGTCACACTGGAGGCGCCTGATGTCCCGCCTGTCCCCCCTCGCCCTCTACGCCCTCGCCGCGCTCACCGCCTGCGGCGCGCCAGAGGCCAAGACGCCCATCCTCACGCCCACGGCCAACCCCAACGCCGGGCAAGCCACCCAGACGCCCGTGCCCGCCGTGCCCGCCGCCGCCACCGCGCCCAGCCCCACGGTCGTCGCGAACGCCCAGGCCCTCGGTCTGCCCGCGCCGAGCCTCGCGCCGCTGGTCAAGCGCCTCTCCCCGGCGGTGGTGTCCATCGACGTCGAGCAGTCCCCGGAGAGCGTCGGCGGCGGCATGTTCGGGCGCAGCATCCCCCCGGGGCACCCCGCGCTGCAGGGCCAAGGCTCGGGCTTCGTCATCTCCGCCGACGGGGCGATCCTCACCAACCACCACGTCGTGAAGGACGCGGCGAGCGTGTCGGTGAGCTTCGCCGGTGGCGAGAAGTTCCCCGCCAAGGTGGTCGGCTGGGACGAGCGCACCGACGTGGCGCTCTTGGACATCGAGGGTGACGCGCACCCGTTCTTGGAGTTCGCCGACTCGGACAAGCTCGAGGTGGGCGACTGGGTCGTGGCCATCGGCAACCCCTATGGCCTGGGGCACACGGTCACCGCGGGCATCGTCTCCGGCAAAGGGCGCAGCTTGGGCGCCGGGCCCTACGACGACTTCTTGCAGACCGACGCGGCGATCAACCCCGGCAACTCCGGCGGGCCGCTGTTTGATCTGGAGGGCCGGGTGGTGGGCGTGAACACGGCGATCCTCAACTCGGCGAACGGCATCGGCTTCGCGATCCCCTCCAACATGGTCAGCGACATGTTGGGCCAGCTCCAGACCGAGGGCCGCGTGGCCCGGGGCTGGATGGGCGTGAGCTTGGGGGACGCTGAAGACACCCACGGCGCGTTCGTGGCCGAGGTCTTCGCCGACACGCCCGCGGGCAAAGCCGGGCTCAAGGTGGGCGATCTGGTGACGCAGCTCAACGGCGTCGAGGTGCTCAACAGCCGCTCCTTGGTGCTCGCCGTGGGGCAGCTCCCGCCGGGCGAGGTCGTGCGCCTCTCCGTCATACGCGACGGCCAGCCCAAAGAGCTCAGCGTCACCTTGGCCGAGCGCCCGCCCGAGCCCAGCCTCGCCCGGGTGCCCGGCGGTCGGTAAACCGCGGGGCGTAATCATCCCGTCAAAGGGCAGACGCGGCGGTCCCAGAGCGCCGGGGGAACGTGCTAACTGCGCTTCACAATCAAGCGTGACGGCACCCCTCGGAGGCTCCTATGATCCATGACTTCTTGCTCTTCGGCGGCGCTGGCCTCGTCGGCACCCAGGTGGTGCGGCACCTCGTCAAGAGCCCCCACATCGCCCCCCGCCGGATCGTCGTCGCCTCGCTCACAGAGGCCGAGGCCCGGCAGGCCTGCGAGGGCCTAGAGGCCGAGTTCGGCGACGGCGTGAGCTTCGTGCCCGCCTGGGGCAACCTCTTTGTGCCCTCCGAGCTCGCGGATCTGCCCCGCAGCGCCATCTTGGGCGACCCGGCCCTGCGCGCCAGGCTCCTCGACGCGGTGTATGGCGACTTTGAGGGCGCCTACCGCGAGAACCACATGGTGCGCCTCATCCGGCAGCACCGCCCCGAGGTGATCATCGACTCGGTGAACACCGCCACGGGCATCTCTTACCAAGACGTGTTTGACGGCGTGGCCAAGGTGCGCTCGTGGATCGGCGCCGGGGGCTATGACAAGGCCGGCCTCCCCGACCTCGACGCCTTCTTGTTGAGCCAGTCCTCGCCCCAGCTCGTGCGCCACGTCGGCTTCTTGCACCGGGCGACGAGCGAGTACGGCACCCGGGTCTACCTCAAGGTGGGCACGACGGGCACCGGCGGCATGGGCCTCAACATCCCCTACACCCACAGCGAAGATCGCCCCTCGAAGAAGCTCCTCGCCAAGACGGAGGTGGCCTTCGCCCACACCGGCCTGCTGTTTCTGATGGCGCGCACCCCCGGCGCCCCCATCGTGAAGGAGGTCAAGCCCGCGGCGATGATCGGCTATCGCGCCGTGCAGGTGCGAAAGGTCACCGACAAACACAACAACTCCGAGCTGTTCGCGCCCAAGGCCACCCCGCTCGGCGAAGGCGCCACCCTCGATCTGCGCGAGGACGCCTCGGTGTACGAGCGCGCCGGAGAGCTGCGGGTGGCCGTGGTGGACACCGGCGAGAACGGCCTGTTCACCCGGGGCGAGTTCTCGGCGATCACCGCCTTGGGCCAGATGGAGTACATCACCCCTGAGGAGATCGCCCACACCGTCGTGGCCGAGATCCGCGGCGCCAACTCCGGCAAAGACGTGATCTCCGCCTTAGACGCCTCCGTGCTCAACCCGACGTACAAGGCCGGCCTCGTGCGCGGCGTGGCCCTGCGCGATCTCCAGGCGGTGGAGGACGAGGCCATCGACAGCGGCCTCGCCGAGCCGTCCATCGCCTTGGGCCGCCTGGGCCCGCCGGAGCTCTCCAAGCTCTTGTTTGAGGCCGCCTTGCTGCGTGAGGTCTACGGCGACATGGCGTCGATCCTGCGCGACGCCCGGCCCCCCGAGGCCGTGGCGGAGGATCTCGTCGCCGCCCTGCCCGGCGCGCGGGTGGATCGCCTCGCGCCGTCCATCGGCATCCCGATCCTGCTCCCCGACGGCCAGACCTTGCTGCGGGGCCCCCGGGTGAACGTGCCCGAGGTGATCGGCCACCGCACCCAGGTCTCCGTGAGCGCCACCGAGCGGGACGCCTGGGCCAAGAAGGGCTGGGTGGACCTGCGCCCGGCGAACATCACCCGCTGGCGTGAGCGCATCGGCAAGATGACCCGCGCGCGCTCGGATCTGCGCCAAGAGGGCAGCGCCGCGGCCACCTTACGCTCGTACATGAGCGACCGTTTTGAGCTGGGTGAGGTCGTGGCCTGGATCTTCAACAACGAGATGGACGGCTACAGGATCAAGTAACGACTGGCGCGGCGCGTTTTTTATGGCGGGGGTCACTCCGCTCTCCCGCGTCTTGTTGTAGACTCCAGGCCCCCCACCTGTGGAGCCCCCAATGGCCCGTCTCCTCCTCGCGCTCTCCTTCGTCCCCTTCGCTCTGGTCGCCTGCGGCGACAAAGACGGCACCGACCCCGACGCCTTCCCCGAGGCCAACTGCAACGACGAGCTCGACAACGACGAAGACGGCGCCACCGACTGCGACGATGACGACTGCGCCGAGGCCCCGGCCTGCAACGGCGGCGGCGACAGCGATGAGCCCGACCCCGAGCTGCTCTGCGACGACGGCACGGATGACGACGGCGACGGCGCCATCGACTGCGACGACAGCGACTGCGCCACCACCTTCGCGCCCTGCACCTGGCCCAAGGCCATGGACATGAGCGCCCGGTTCAACTTCGACGGCCAGACCGCGGTGTGTGAGACCTTCTTCGGCGACTTTGAGGAGGAGATCGCCGACTGCGTGACCAACCTCGCCTCCACCCTCACCGCCGCCGCCGACCTCCAGGGCTGCACGGCCTGCGATCGGGTGTTCAGCGGCGGGGTCACCGTGCTCACCGACTCCTGCACCGACCAGTTCGGCGACGGCGGCAGCCCCGCGCCGTCGAGCTTCACCTTCGGCTTCGTCTTCACCTCCGAGAACAGCCGCGAGCTGTGGGGCAAAGACGACACCTCCGGCGTGTGGTCCAAGGCGATCGACCTCACCCTGAGCGGCACCACCTGGAGCTACAGCACTTCAGACCGCGTGAACGTGCCCGTGGATGAGTGCGACAACAGCCCCATCGACGTCGGCCTGCTCACCGCCATCTTCGACTTCACCGACAAATAACGCCCGGCGGCCGCGCCTCGCCCGCTGTCCCCTCACGCGAGGGTGACAGCGGCGTGAGGGTGAGGATATGCTGGGATTCCCCCGCCTCCGAGCCCTCCTATGCGCGCCGCCTCCCGTTGCCTCAGCCTTGGCCTCCTCGTCGCCCTCGGCGCGTGCAGCGGCGGGGACGACGGCGACAAGGTCGATGACAGCGCCGTGGAGCGTGTCGAGACCTCGTGCACCAACAACCAAGACGACGACGTTGACGGCCTCATCGACTGCGACGACGACGACTGCGCCGCCGACCCGGTCTGCCTCGCCCCCGACACCGAGACGGCCTGCGAAGACGGCGTCGATGAAGATCTGGACACCCTCACCGACTGCGACGACCCCGACTGCGACGCCGAGCTCACCTGCATCTGGCCCAGCGAGCTCCAAGTCGAGATCGAGGCGACGCTCACCTCACATGGCGACGTAGAGTGCCAGATCACCAGCGACACCACCGTCGCCTACTACTTTGACAGCTGCGTCACCTCGGCCACGACGGTGCTCCCCAAGGCGGCGAGCGACCTCGGCTGCACAAGCTGCGATCGGGTGTACGCGGGCCCGGTGACCAGCACCTCCGATGGCTGCGCCGCGACCTTGGGGGACGAGGTCCGGTTTGTGCCCTCCAGCCTCACCTTGGGCTTGGTCTTTGGCTCCGAGACCAGCCGCGAGCTCTGGGCCTATGACGGCGAGGCCGAGGCCTGGACCCAGGCCACCACGCTCACCCGCGACGCGAACGCCTGGGTGAGCGTCGATGAGGAGGAGCTGCTGTTGGAGCTGCCCGACTGCCTCAACAGCCCCTTGACCATCGGCAGCCTGTCCATGACGGTGACCGTCACAGACGGCTGAGCGCGCTCGTCGGGCTCTGGCTCAGCGCACGGCGAAGGCGGCGTCCTTCATGCCGTCATAGGCGCTCCAGTACGCGCTGGTGCTGTGGGTGCCGCAGCCGCCGAAGTGGATCGCCGTGAACGTGAAGTAGTCATCAGGCACGGTGATGGTCGAGGCCAGCTTGGAGTCACGCCAATACTTCGACATCGTGTAGTCGGCGTTCCAGGTGTAGCTCGTGCCGGTCTTCCAGAACTCGATGTAGCTGTTGGGGTTGGCGTCGCAGTTCGTGAAGGTGAGGTCTGAGCCGTTTGAGCGCATGCCTTGGGTCATCCCGGCGACGGCCGCCACGCTGCGGGGGATAAACGTGAAGCGGAAGGTGGTGGTGTTGATGTCCTCGGCGGTCACGTCGTAGGTGGAGAACGCCGGGAGCTGCTCAAGCTCGGTGTAATACTGCAGCCCGGTGGTGGTGCGCAGATACGCCATCACCCGATCCATCTCATCGCGCATGTCGTCCAGATCGCCGAGGCTGCCGATGTTGTCGGGGTGAATCACCGTCCAGCCGCCGCCGGAGGTGGTCATGTCACAATACACCTCCATGGCGCTGCCGTCCCAGTCCACCCAATACTCACCGTTGGGGGCGCTGGTGCGGGTGTTGAGGATGTCGTTGCAGTTGATGGCGCCGCAGGCCGCGCCAGAGCCCAGCAGATCCGCGGGGTCGTCTACGCTGCCGTCACAGTCCTCGTCGTCACCGTCGCAGATCTCCGTGGCTGAAGGGTAAGCGGTGCCGTCGCCATCATCACAGTCGGTGGAGTTCGCGACGGTGCTCGCCGGCGCGGAGCAGGCCCGGGAGGTGCTTGAGGCGTCTCCGAAGCCGTCGTTGTCGGCGTCGGCGTACCAGGTGGCGGCGTCGGCGGCGCTGGACTCGTCGATGGACCCGTCACAGTTGTTGTCGATGCTGTCGCAGAGCTCCGTCGCGGCGGGGTTCACCGCGGCCTCACCGTCGTCGCAGTCGGCGCTATCGGCCACGCTGCCTGCGGGCTCGCTGCAGGCGCGGCTGGCGCTGCCCGGATCGCCGTAGCCGTCGCCATCGGCGTCGCCGTACCAGGTGGGGGCGTCGGCGGCGCTGGACTCATCCACCGACCCATCACAGTTGTTGTCCACGCCGTCACACAGCTCGGTCCCGGCGGGGCTCACCGCCACCTCGCCGTCGTCGCAGTCCGTGGCGTCGCTGACATACCCCGTGGGCTGGTCGCAGGCGCTGGTGGCGTAGTCGGCGTCCCCGTAGCCGTCTTGGTCGGTGTCGGCGTACCAGGTGGCGGCGTCGGCGGCGCTGGCCTCATCCACCGTCCCATCACAGTTGTTGTCGAGGCCGTCACACAGCTCGGTGGCGGCGGGGTTCACCGTCGTGTCGGCGTCTTCACAGTCCGTCGCGTCGGCGACATAACCCGCCGGGGCCACGCAGCTCTGGGTGGTGAAGTCTACGTCGCCGAACCCATCGGCGTCGGCGTCTTGGTAATAGGTCGTCGCCGAGCTGAGATCGAGGCTGTCGTCGTTGTCGTCCAGCGCCCCGTCACAGTCGTCATCGACGCCGTTGCAGACCTCCTGCGCGTCGGGGTTCACCGCGGCCTCGCCGTCGTCACACTCTTGGCAGGCGGCCCAGCCGTCGCCGTCGTTGTCGGCGTACCCTACGGATCCATCACAGTTGCGGTCGATCTCCTCCTCACAGCTCTCCGGCGCGCCGGGGTAGGTGTCCGCCGTGGAGTCGTCGCAGTCTTCAGCGTTGGCGACGGCGCCCTCGGGCTGGGTGCAGGCGAGGATCTCCACTTCAGCGTAGCCGTAGCTGTCGCCGTCGGCGTCTTGGTACCAGGTGGCCTGGTCGGTGGCGTCGGTGTCGGTGACGCCGTCGCAGTTGTTGTCTACGCCGTCGCAGAGCTCAGCGGCCTCGGGGTTCACCGCGGCGTCGTTGTCGTCGCAGTCCGACTCTTGATCGAAGCCGTCGCCGTCGTCGTCGGGCAGGCCCACCGGCACCCCGGTGTCGGTCGAGTCCGAGGAGTCGTCTTTACAGGCCAGGAGCGCCAGGAGCGAGAAGGTCAAGAGGGATCCGCGCATCATGCACCTCGAGAGGAGTAGGTCGTTTGGGCATCTCTCAAGATAACGGATTCCTTGGGGAAGGCGGCGCGTTTACGGCCAGCGCGCCCCAAAGACGGGCTTGCGCGGCGCCGCAGATGGGCCAGAATGTCGTCTCTCAGCGATGTTCCACTCCGACCGCTTTTCAGCCTGGAGCTGACCATGAAGACCCGCGCCGCCGTCGCCCTCGCCCCTGGGAAGCCCCTCTCCATCGAAGAGGTGGACGTCTCTGGCCCCAGAGCGGGCGAGGTGATGATTGAGCTCAAGGCCACGGGGGTGTGTCACACGGACGCCTTCACCTTGTCCGGGCGCGATCCCGAGGGCCTGTTCCCGGCGATCCTCGGCCACGAGGGCGCGGGCGTGGTGGTGGAGGTGGGCCCCGGCGTGAAGAGCCTCAAGGTGGGCGACCACGTCATCCCGCTCTACACCCCCGAGTGCCGGGAGTGTGAGTACTGCCTGCACCCCCGCACAAACCTCTGCCAAGCCATCCGCCCCACCCAAGGCCAAGGGCTCATGCCCGACGGCACCTCGCGGTTCTCCATCGCGGGTGAGCCCATTCGGCACTACATGGGCACCTCTACCTTCGCCCAGCACACGGTCTTGCCGGAGATCGCCGTGGCGAAGATCCGCGAGGACGCGCCCTTTGACAAGGTCTGCTACATCGGCTGCGGCGTCACCACCGGCGTCGGCGCCGTGCTGTGGACGGCGAAGGTCACGCCGGGGAGCAAGGTGGTCGTGTTCGGCCTGGGCGGCATCGGGCTCAACGTCATCCAAGGCGCGAAGATGGTGGGCGCGGACATGATCGTCGGCGTCGATCTCAACCCCCGCCGCGAGGCCCTGGCCCGGCAGCTCGGCCTCACCCACTTCGTGAACCCCAGCGACATGGCCCCCGGTGAGCTGGTGCCGTACCTGGTGAACCTCACCAAAGGCGGCGCCGACTACAGCTTTGAGTGCATCGGCAACGTCGAGGTGATGCGCGCGGCCTTGGAGTGCTGTCACAAGGGCTGGGGCGAGTCGATCATCATCGGCGTGGCCGGCGCCGGGCGAGGAGATCCGCACCCGGCCGTTTCAGCTCGTCACCGGGCGGGTGTGGCGCGGCTCGGCCTTCGGCGGCGCCCGGGGCCGCACGGACGTGCCGAAGATCGTGGACTGGTACATGGAGGGCAAGATCAACATCGACTCGATGATCACCCACAATCTCCCCTTGGAGCGCATCAACGAGGCCTTTGACCTGATGCACCACGGCGAGTCGATTCGTACTGTCGTGGTGTACTGATGTTCGCCGAGCCTACGCTGCTGGAGAGGCACCCCTGCTTCGGCGGCGTTCAGGAGGTCTGGGAGCACGCCTCCAAGGCCACGGGCACGCCGATGCGGTTCGCGCTGTTCACGCCGCCAAAGCCCGGCCCGCGCCCGACGCTGTGGTTCCTCTCGGGGCTCACCTGCTCCGAGCAGAACGTGATCACCAAGGGTGGGCTCCAGCAGCACGCGGCCCGGCTAGGGCTCGCCCTCGTCTGCCCCGACACGTCCCCTCGGGGATTAAACCTGCCCGGCGAGGCCGACCGCTGGGACTTTGGCCTCGCCGCCTCCTACTACCTAGACGCCACACAGTCACCGTGGTCCGACCATTATCGGATGGAGCGTTGGCTGATCCATGAGCTGCCCGCGCTGCTCGCCCAACATTTCCCACGTCTCGACCTTGGCCGCCAGAGCGTCACCGGGCACAGCATGGGCGGTCACGGCGCGTTGGTCTTGGCCTTACGTCACCCCGGGCGGTTCCGCTCGGTGAGCGCCATCGCGCCGATCTGCCACCCCTCGGCCTGCCCTTGGGGTGAGTATGCCTTCACCCAGTTTTTTGGCTTCGACCGCGCGTTGTGGGCCGCCCATGACGCCACGGCGCTGGTGCGCGGCGGCGCCAAGGCCCCTCCCCTGTTCATCGATCAGGGCGACGCCGACCCGTTCTTAGAGACCCAGCTTCGCCCTGAAGACCTCCGCGCGGCCTGCGCTGAGGCCGGGCAGCTCCTCACCCTGCGGAGCTGGCCGGGCTACGACCACGGCTATTATTTTGTGGCCACCGTCGCCGGAGACCACGTCGAGCACGCGGCGGCGGCGTTGGTGGATTAGGGCGCCTCGGGCGAGAACGCGCCGTCCTCAAAGGCGTAGTCGGCGCAGTCGGACAAGAACCGATCCCGCTCGGACTCCACCGCGTCGTTCGTCGCGGTCCAGCGCTCCCAGACCTCGATCGCGGCGATGTGGCGATCGGTCATCTCATCCCAAGTCTCCCCGGCCATGCCCAGAGAGACCACCAGATCCCGGGCGCTGGCCAAGGCGAAGGCGTCGCGCCAGATGAGGGCGCGGATGTGGCGGCCTAGGGTGGCGGCGGCGGGGGTGCGGGCGAGCTCACAGGCCAACATCACCGCCCCCAGCAGGGGCAGGTCGATGGCGTATTGTCGGGCGAGATCGGCGGAGCCGTCGTTCTGCTCAGGCGGGGGCGGCGCCTCGTCGATGGGCGCGTCGTCGGGCAGCCCGGCGGCGGCGCGGGCGATGGGCCAGAGGGTGTGAACCAGCCAATATTCGGCGTTGATCTCAATCATGTGGCTCATGGGGCTCCTCCGGTCTTCAAGATCGGCGCCAACGCCTGGGTCAACGCGGCGGCGAAGGCCTCCGGCGCCTCCAGGTGCGCGGTGTGCCCCACGCCGGGACACACGAGGGCCTGGGCGCGGGGCATCTTCGCCGCCATCTCGGCGTGAACCTGCACAAACTTGGGGTCGAGGGCCCCGGCGAAGAGCGTCGTCGGCGTGGTGAGCTGGGGCAGCCTCTCCCACAGGCTCGGCAAGGCGCCCGTGCCGTAGACCCGCAACGAGGCGGCGAGGCCCGCGGCGCGGCAACCCGCTCGACGCGCCAACATCCGCCCCCGCCAAGGCTCGGGGATCTGCGCTTGGCTCCGTAAGATCGGCGTGCTCCGCCAACGCGCCAAGAACGCCGCGGCGCCCTCGGCCTCGGCCTGGGTCGCCAGGGCCTCATCGGCGGCGCGACGGGCGGCGGCCTCTGCGGGATCGTGAAGCCCAGGGCTCGCGCCGATCAGGATCACGGCGTCTAAGGCGCCGGGATGGGTGTCTTCAAGCGCGGCCACGAGCTGCAAGGCGATCCGCCCGCCCATGGAGTAGCCCAAGAGCGCCCTCGGCCTGGGCAGGGCCAGAAGCGTCGTGGTGAGGCGGCTGAGCAGCGCCGCGACGGGCTCCACCTCCACCGACGAGCCATGACCGGGGAGATCCGGCGTCACCCACACGATCCCCGGGGTGAGCGCGGCGAGCGCCTCAAAGTCATCTCCGGCGCCGGTGAAGCCGTGCAGGGCGAGCAGGTGAACGGCGGGCGGCGACATCGGCTTGATCCTCGGGCTGCGGCTACGCTACCTTGTCTCTTCCCCCGCTCGGAGGCCAACGTGCGTGTATGTCTCCTCCCCCTCCTCGGCGTCTTCGCCTGCTCCGACTACGAGCTGACCCCCGGCGACGACGTGAAGGGCGCCGGTGACCCGGACATCGCCGCGGATCCCCTGAGCTTTGATGAGATCGTCTGCGGGGCCGAGACGCGCAGCGTCACCGTCACCAACGAGGGCGGCGAGCCGCTCACGCTTACGTCCGCGGAGATCGGCGGCGCGGGCTGGTCCTTGGCCGAGCCCTTCGTGGCCCAGTCTGTGAGCCCCGGCGCCTCGATCTCCATCGGGCTCAACGCCGGCCCCGGCTCGGCGAGCCTCATCCTTCGCAGCGACGATCCCGACGAGCCCACCCTCACCCTGCCCCTCGTGGCCGTGGCCGACGCCGCGCCGACCCTCTCCGTGCTCAGCCCCACCGACGGCGAGATCGTGGCCTTGGGCGGCGACTACGCCCTCACCGCCCAGGTGATCGACGACAAAGACGCCGCGGAGACCCTCACCGTCGCCTGGTCGTCCGACGTCGACGGGCCCTTGGGCGAGGCCGCGGTGAGCAGCGCGGGCGTGAGCGCGCTGACCTGGACCTCACCCCGGGCTGAAGGCCCCCACAGCCTCAACGCCGAGGTCACCGACTCCTGCGGCAACACCGCCCAGGTGAGCCTCAACATCTGCCAGCAGGCCGGGTACACCGCGAGCGAGCTCGACCTCTCGACCTGGCACTTTGAGGGCGCCGCGAGCTGGATCGGCGAGGCGAGCACGGGCTATCTGGAGCTGACCCCGGTGGCGACGAGCGTGGTGGGCACGGCGTTTCAGACCTCTGAGGAGGTCAACGGCGGCGCGGTGGAGATCCGCTTCTCGTTCTACATCGGCGACGGCACCGGCGCCGATGGCCTCTCGCTCACCGCGCTGGACACCTCCCGCATGACGACGTTTCTGGGCGGCGCGGGCTGCGGCATCGGCTATGGCGGCGGCAGCGACTGCACCGTCGGCCCGGCCTTGCCCGGCTGGTCTCTGGAGATCGACACCTTCGACAACGGCGTGTACGACCCCACCCCAGACGACCACATCGCGTTCACCTTCGACGGCCTCGTCGCCAGCCCGGCGTACTGGGCCGCGGTTCCTGAGATCGAAGACACCGGCTGGCACACCCTTGAGGTCTACGTCTCCGAGCCCCACGTCACGGTGATCCTCGACGGGGCCACGGTGATGGACGCCGATCTCTCCGGTCGCTTTAACTTCCCGGCCTACGTCGGCTTTACCGGAGGCACCGGCGGCGACACCAACCACCACTGGATCGACGCCTTGGAGGTCACCCGCTACGTCTGCGGAGAATGAACCCTCCGCCGGAGCTGGAATGACCCACCCCTTCGACCTCACGACCACCCCGAGCCCGGCGGGGCCTGGGGTGTTCACGCTGAACCTGCTCCCCGGCTGGGGCCAAGGTCGCGCGCTCTTCGGCGGGGTGCTCGCCGCCGCCGCCACACGCGGCATGACCGAGACCGTGGGGGATCCGGCCCGGCGCCTGCGCAGCCTCACCGTTCATTTCTGCGAGCCCGCGGCCCCCGGCGAGGCCGAGCTTCACATCGAGACCCCACGCGCCGGGCGCTATGTCAGCCACCTCACGGCGAAGGTGCTTCAAGCCGGCCGGGTGACGACCTTCGCCTCGGCCACCTTCGGCCTCGACCGCGACGCGGTGATGGCCCACTTAGACGCCCCCGCCCACGGCTTAGGCGGCCCTGAGGACGCCCTGGAGGTGCCGATGGGCGGCTTGGGCTTCCCTGAGTTCACCCAGCACATCCAGTACCGCTTCGCCGGGCAGAGCGTGCCCTACGGCGGCGGAGCGCTGGCCGAGGTGAACCTGTGGATGCGCCTCGCCCAGCCCCGGGCCCTCGATCTGCCGGCCCTGGTCGCGCTCCTCGACGCGGGCCCGCCCGCCCTGCTCTCCCGGGCCACGGGGCCGATCCCGATGTCGTCCATGGACCTGCGGGTGCAGCTCAACGGCGCCTTGCCCGAGGAGGAGCTCGGCGCGGGTCGATCTGTGCTGCTCACCTCCCGCTGCCGCTGGGCGGGTTCGGGCTACGCCGATCAAGACTCGGCCTTGTGGTCCGAGGGCGGCACGCTCCTGGCGCGCTGCCAGCAGGCCCTGGCGTTCTTTCAGCGGGGGTGAGCGGCGCGTTGTCATACCGTGGTCACACTTCTTCAGGCGCACCCCCGCCGGGGATGCTAATCTGGTCGTTCTCTGGAGGTCGCCGTGACGCGAGAGAACTCCCCCGATAGCGACCGCGCGACCTTTGATCCTTCGTGGTCGGACCTCACCTACAACAACATGGCCGACCTCGCTTGGCTCACCGAGCGGTTCGGCGCCGAGCGCCCTGATGGTGTGCCGGCCTTGGCCGCGCACCTCGGGCACATCCTCGAGCGCATGACCGGCGATCCCGAAGGCGAAGGCCAGATCCTTGAGCTTCGCAACGAGGCCCTTCGGTTGGCGAGAAAGCTTGAGGATCGTTCACGCGCCGTGGCCGAGCAGCTCAACGCCATGGGCGCGAGCTGTGGCCCCGAGGCCCCGCTGTACTGGCAGCCCACGGACGATCCGGCCTCGGGTTTTTGAGACGGCGGCGTCTCAGCCCTGCAAAAATCGCGCGCCCGGGGTGCGCTCCGCCCCACAACACCCTAAGAGAGCGGGGTTCGACAGGCCGGCTTCGGGCCATTCTTGGTCCCGCTCTGTGGCCTCCGAGTGGAGTACAAGATGGACGAGTCTGACGTGAAAGGCCGCGAGGACGAGCTCAACGACGAAGAGGAGCTCTCCGACCCCGACGACGACGGCACCGTGGTGCTGATCGACAGCGACGGCAACGAGGTCACCTTCGGCATCCTCGGCTTCGTTGAGGAGTCTGAGCAGATGTTCGCGCTGCTCAGCCCCGTTGAGCAGCTCGAGAACGAGGAGGACGACAACTTCGACGTCTTCATCTTCCGTTACACCGAGCTTGAGGACGGCAGCGAAGAGTTCAGCGAGGTCGAAGACGCTGAGCTGTTTGAGCGTGTCCGCGCCCAAGCCGACGCCATGCTGGTTCAGCTCGGCGACGACGAAGAAGAAGAGGGCGAAGAGGGCGAGGCCCACGACCACGAGCACGACCACAGCCAGCACAACTGAGCAAAGGTCACGCGCCGCCGAGCCCTACACCAAGCGGCTCGGCGACAAGAAGCTCGGCAGCGCGGGGTCTTCCCCAAGGATCCCCCTCGCGATGGCGCGGCCCGACTCTAGGGCCAGCGCCCCTTGCTGATCCCGAAAGCCGAGGCACAAGGCGCGCCGCGGCTGACCGGGCAAGGGCCCCACCAAGGGCAGGTTGTCGCAGGTGTGGGTGTGAACCACGCTCCACGCCGCGACCTTGGCCCCGAACGCCGCCAAGGTGCGGTCGTGAACGGCGTCGAGGCGGGCGTCGATGGCTGGGGTGGGCGCGGCCTCGTCGGTCTCGCCCACCTCCAGGTGCGGCGTGGCCCAGCGCAGCCCCGCCCAGCGCAGCGCCCCGTCGGCCCCGGCGCTGAGGTTGAGGTGGCCGTACTGCGCCGTGGCCCCAAGCCGCGGGGCGCCGGGACGAGGCGCGGCGGCCATGTGCCGGGTGCGCACGGGGCTCAGCTTGTCCCAGAGCCAA
>JADKFE010000075.1 GCA_016717595.1 Deltaproteobacteria bacterium
GCACGGCGGAGGAGACCAAGGCGTCGCCGAACTGCGGGGCGTTTGGGTCCATGCGGTGAACGCGGATTAAGGTCACCCGCTCCAAGAGCACACGCCGAGCGGCGGCGGCGTAGCCCACGTCCAGAAGCTCGCTGGGGATCAACCACACGCCCACGCCGCCCGGCGCCATCCAGCCCAGAGAGAGCAGCAGCAGATCGACGTAGAGCCCGCTGAGCCCCGAGCGCGCGGTGCCCGTCTGTGTGAGGAGCCGCTCCTTGAGCCGCGCCTTGTCCGCCGGGGGGATGTGGTGATGCCGCACATACGGCGGGTTGGCGACGACCAAGGTGGCGGCGTCGGCGGGGGTCAGGGCGGTGAAGTCGCCGGGGATCAGGCGCAGAGGGGTGTCTGCCCAGAGCGCTCGCGCGTGCTCAAACGCGAGGGGGTCAAGCTCAACCCCGGCGGCGTCCTCGATGGGGCGCTCACCGACCTCGCTGAGCAGGGCCGAGTACAAGGCGCCGGTGCCGATGGACGGGTCCAAGAAGCGGAGCGGCGCGGTCGGGGAGAGGGTGTGGAGCCCCAAACGCACGAGGGCGCGGGCCAGGGCCGGGGGCGTGGCGAACTGGCCCAGACGGTTGCGCGCGCGGCCGTCGCGGGCGGCGTCTAAGGCGGCCTGGGCGGCCTGTCGGCGCCGCTCCCACGGGGGCGGCTCGGGCGGGGCTGGCTCAGGGGGTCTCACCTCCAGAGCCTAACCCCCGCCGAGGCGCCTGACGCGCCGGGCGTCTCAGCGCCAGGCCGCCGCGTTCTTCTGGGCCCAGTCCGCGAGGCGCTGGGGCGCGCGGCCGGTGACACGCTGCACCTCGTCGGTGAGCCCGCCGGTCCAGCCCGCGCGCACGAAGCCGTACAGGCCGCTCATCGTGGCCACGGCCAGCTCGTTCATGCCCCACGAGCGCATCATGCCGACGTGCTCCTCGGGGGCGATGTCTTGGAACCGCACGGGCTCGCCCAAGGCGTCGCTGAGGATGCCCGCGACCTCGTCGTGGGTGAGGCTCTCGGGGCCGGTGAGGGTCCAGGCCTCGCCGCTCGTCTCGCCAAGGAGCGCCACGGCGGCGGCCTCGCCGATGTCGGCGGTGGCGATGAAGCCCGTGCGGCCCTGGCCCGCGGGCAGCGCGATCACCCGCGCGCCCTTGATGCCGCCGCCGTAGAAGTTGATGAGGTTCTCAAAGAAGAAGCTCGGGCGCAGGTGAACCCACTCCACGCCGAGGCCCTCGATGACGAGCTCAAGCTGGCGGTGTCCGCTCTCGGGGCTGGCCTCGACCCCGGCGGCGGAGAGCTTCACGATCCGCTTCACCCCGGCGTCTTTGGCGGCGTGTAAGAAGGCCGTGCCCGCGCTCACCTCGTCCTCGCGGAAGGGCGGCAGGCAGAAGTACACGGCGTCTACGCCCGCCAGCGCCGGTCCCCAGGTCTGCGGATCGGCGATGTCAAAGGCCACGGCGGTGGCGCCGGGCAGGCTCAGGCGGGCGGGGTCGCGGGTGGCGGCGCGCACGGTGGCGCCGCGGGCGACGAGGGAAGAGACGACCTCTTGGCCGGTGGCGCCGGTGGCGGTGAGGACGAGGACGGTTGTGGACATTGGGGCCTCCGAGGGACGTTGTTGGGGTTCGCCCTCCTCTTGTAAGGCCGGGCGGACCGTGAGTACACTGCATCCTCCTCACCACAACATGAGCGTCGTTCATGAAACCTGGCCCGCTCCTCAATCAGCTTGAGCTGCACCACCTGCGCGCCCTGGACGCCCTGTTGAGCGAGCGCAACGCCACCCGGGCGGCGGCGCGGCTGGGGCTCACGCAGTCGGCCTTGAGCCACAGCCTGCGGTCGCTTCGGGACGTGCTGGAGGATCCGCTCTTTGTGCGGGGTCCGGGCGGGCTCGTGCCCACACCTCGGGCCGAGGCCATGGCCGGGCCGCTGCGCCGAGCCCTGGCCGAGCTGACCCGCGCGCTGGACACCCAAGCGCGCTGGGATCCGGCCCAGGCGAGCCGCCGCTTCACCTTGGTGATGGGCGACGCCTTCGCGCTCACGCTGTTGCCGACGCTGTTGGCCCTGGTGCGCGCCGAGGCGCCGGGGGTGGATCTCGACGTGCGCGCCCCGCCGCGTGGCCAGCCCGAGCTGGGCCTGGAGCGCCTCGACGCCGACCTGGCCTTGGGCGTGAACTTCGACCCGCTCCCCGGCCAGCGCACCCGGGCGCTGCTCTCAGAGACCTTCGCCTGCATCGCCCGCGCGGACCACCCCGAGCTGCGCGACGGCCTGGATCTGGACACCTACTGCCGTCTGCCCCACGCGCTGGTCACCCCACGCGGCGACGGCAACAGCGTCGTAGACACCGCCCTGGCCAAGCTGGGCCGCGAGCGCCGGGTGGTCTTACGCATCGAGTACTTCTTGGCCGCGCCGCTCCTCGTCGCCCACTCCGACCTGCTGCTCACCCTGCCCAGGCGCCTCGCCCAACACCTAGAGACCCTCGCGGCGCTGCGGGTCTACGCCCCGCCCCTCGCCCTGCCCGGCTTCACCTGGCGCATGTTGTGGGCCGATCGCACGGATGAGGATCCCGCCTGCGTGTGGCTCCGCGCCCTGGTGCTCCGCGCCGCCACGGCGGACGGCGTTGAGGGCGTGGACAACGCCGCGCGGCGGGTTGAGGAGGCGGCTGGGGAGGGCGGGGGGTGAGGGGAGCGCCGGGGGCGTGTCCGGGGCCGGGACAAGCCGGGCGCCCGACGGCCACACGTCGGGGGAGGGCGACGCGCCGCGCCTCGTCTTCGCCGCGCGTCGGGAGGAGCATGACGCGCCGCGCCTTGTCTTCGCCGCGCGTCGGCGGCTCCACGACGCGCCGCGCCTCCGTTTGACGTCGTGACGAGGGTCGCCTATCGCGCGACATCTTCCCTCCGACACGATCTTTGGGAGGTCACCGCGCCGAGTGCTGTCTTCGCCGCGTGTCGGGAGGAGCACGACGCGCCGCGCCTCGCCTTCGCCGCGTGTCCGAAGGAGCACGCCGCGCCGCGCCTCGCCTTCGCCACCTGTCAGGAGCTCCACTCCGCTCGTTGACGACCTTCGACGGCTGATCTTGCGCGTCACCGCGCGTCACCCTGCCTTCGCCGCGTGTCGGCGGGAGCACGACGCGCCGCGCCTCTTCGCCGCGTGTCGGAGGGAGCACGACGAGCCGCGCCTCGGCGCTCACGGCGCCGCGCCGCCGCCGCCTCGCTTCGCTGTGGCGGCGGTGACGCCACCCTCCGTCTTGTCGTCGTGGCGAAGGTCGCCCACGGATCAACAACCTGCCCGCGACGCGGCTTTGGGAGGACTACAAACGTCGCCTCGCCTTCGCCGCGTGTCGGAGGGAGCGCTGCGATCGTGGGCGACCCTTCGCCGCGCGTCGGGAGGGAGCACCCTTCGCCGCGTGTCGGAGGGAGCACTACAACCCTCGGCGACCTCCGACCGCGGATTTTGCGCGTCGACGATCGTTGGCCGGCCTTCGCCGCGTGTCGGAGGCAGCACTACGAGCCGCGCCTCGCCTCCGCCGCGTGTCGGAGGGAGCACTTCAATCCGCGCCGAGGGTCCGACAGGCGTCGGGAGCCCCTGCGCCTCCAGGACCGCGCGACCAGGAGGGGCTCATCGACGATCACAGCAGCCCCGCCGCCTCAAGGCGCTCACGACCATACGCCGCGAGGAGCAGCGCTGGCTCAAGCCACAACGCCGCGAGCCGCAGCTTCAGCACCTCCTCGGTCGCCTCGGGGTCCTCTTCGCGCAGCCGGGAGAGCGCGAGCTGCTTCACCGTGCGGTTGAGCGCGCCCACCTGCCGCATCTTCTTCTCCGGCGACATCTTCCGGTACAGCGCGATCAACACCGCCTCGGCCTCGGGGCTGGTGTCTTCGAACAGCACAAAACGGGGTGGGCTCATGGGCAAAGAGTACACCCCAGCGCGCGCCGCCGCACCCCCAACCACGCCAAGCTGTGCGACAATCGCGGCTCCTGAGGAGGACCTGTCCGTGCATGAGCAGACCTTAAAGCTGGCGGCCCTGTGGGCGCGTGAGCAAGAGCGGGACGCGCTCCTCGCCGAGCGCGCGGGGCTTGAGGCCGGGGTGCGGCGCCAGCAGCGCCAGCTCGCCGACGCGCGGGCCTTGGCGGCCTCGACGGAGAGCCAGCTCAAGGCGCTTCAAGACGAGGAGCGCCGCCGCACTGAGCGCATGAACGTCGCCGCCAAACGCCGCGACACGACGCAGCGCCTCATCGACGAGGGCCGGGCCTCGGACTACGCCGCCGCCATGAAGCAGGTGGAGCTCTCCAAGGCCGTGGTGGACGAAGAAGAGGACGCGCTCCTGCCGCTCTATGACCAGCTCGAGGCCGCCCAGACCGCGGCGACGGGGGCGGCCAGCGGCGTGAAGGTGGTCGAGGGGCGGCTGCGAGAGGCCGAGGCCAAGCTCGCCGAGCGCGCGCCGGGCGTCGCTGAAGCGCTCGTGCCCGCCACGGCGGCCCGGGACGCCGCCCGGGACGGCATTCATCGGGAGTGGCTCAACCGCTACGATGACCTGCGCAAGAAGAACATGGGCGTGTTCGGCGACGTGCGCGACGGCGTGTGCCAAGGATGCTCGGTGAAGCTCGTGCCCACGGAGCTCGCCGAGCACCGCCGGGGCGTCGCCACGCACTACTGCAAGAGCTGCGGGCGCTTTCTGGGTGAGCTGCTCTGAGCCCACCCCCGGGCGTCACCGCTCGTCGCAGGCGATGCGCCAGGCGTCCAAGTCCCAGCCCTTGATCAAGGTGTCGAGGTTGGGGCCTAGGCCGCAGACCTCCTCGGCCAAGGCCTCGCCGTCGGCCTCATCATCGACGTACTCGACGTGCAGCACGGCCTTGTTGGCCTCGGTGAACGGCGCGAGCAGGTCACACTCCTCGTACGCCGCGCACTCCTCGTTGAGCGCCCAGTCAAACCAGGGCATCAGCTCAGGGATCTGGTCGAGGTCGTTCTTGAGGCCGACGCTCAGCCCCCGGGCGTGGGCCTCATCGGCCAAGAAGCGGTTGTAGTCGAGCTGCTCCGTGGCGTTCAGGCCCAGGCCGTTGTCATTGGCGTAGCCGTCGACGTTGTCGGGCTCAACGCCGTCACAGCCCCGGGCCGCGGCGAGATCCAGGCGCGCGGCCATGATCTCCCGCACGGTCGGGTCGCGGTGGTCCACCCACCACTCGCCGGGCCACTCGTCCAAAGGCCCGCCGATGCTGGACTCGGGGAAACGTCCCCGGCGTCCTCCCGCCACGCCTCAAAGCTCCCGGCGGAGAAGTAGCAGAGCACGATCACCCCGTCGTTCTGGAGCGCGGTGATGTTGTCGTTGGGGGCGTCGAAGAGGTCGAGGTCAAAGACGGCGACCTCGACGGAGAGATCAAGCTCCCCCAAGAGCTGCCACTGCCAGGCGACGCCGGGGGTGATCGGCGTCACGTCGGCCTCAACGGGCTCCCCGGCGGTGTAGGGGGCGCACGCGCCGTCGGTCAACACCTCACCCTCGGGGCAGGAGTCCGCCCCGCCGCAGGCCAACAACCCAAAGAGCGCCAGCGTGGGGATCAAGCGCGCTCCCAGACCATCTCGGTGTCTTTGCCTTGGGGCTGAATCAAGGGGAAGAAGCGCTCGGCGGGCAAGGCGCCCTTCACCAGCCGCAGGCGACGGCCCTGGGCGCGCTGGGCCATGGCGGTGAGGAGCTGCACCCCCTCCAAGATCGCGAGGTGGTACCCCAGGCAGAAGTGGGCGCCGCCGCCGAAGGGGCTCATCTCCACGGGGTCGGGCTTGCGGTCGCGGCCCAGCCAGCGGTCGGGGTTGTAGCGCTCGGGCTCGGGGTAACGGTCGGGGTCGCGGTTCCACAGCCACAGGGGCAGGCGCACCGGGGTGCCCGCGGGCAAGGTGACCCCGGCGACCTCGGCGGGCACGACGATCTCCCGCATCATCACCGGCAAGGGCGTGTTCAGGCGCAGCGACTCGCGGAAGATCGCCTCAGCGATGGGGTGCTTCTTGAGGTCGGCGGGGGCCTGGGGGATGTGCCCGGCGGCGTTGGCCTCCACGACGAGGCGGTCCCAGAGGGCGTCATCCAAGGAGAGGTACGCCAGAGACCAGGTGAGGATCGACGCCGTGGTCTCGTGCCCGGCGAGGCCGAGGATACGCACGTTGGCGACGAGCTCCTGGGCGTTCAGCCCTTTGCCGTGCTCGTCGCGGCCATGGGCCAGGGCGGCGAGCAGGCCCGGTGACCCCTCAGCCTGGGCGCGGGCGGCCTCCTCTTGCAGTCGTTGGCCGATCTCGGCGCTGGCCCGCCGGGCGAACCACGCGGGCGAGAACGGCACGCTCTTGGCGATGGGGAAGCTCGTCAACAAGGTGCGCTGGTACTTCTCACGCCACCACGGCAGGTCGGCGTCGGGCACGCCGAGCACGCCGAAGATGATGTCCAAGGCGAGATCACGAAGCTCGTTGAGCGCGTTGAACCGCGTGGACTCCGCCATGCCTTTGGACCGCGCCTCGACCAGCTCCGCCATTCGTTTGGCCGCGCCTTCGCCGCTGAGGCCCTCGGGGGTGAACGGCCGGTTCATCGAGCCGCGCATCCGGCGGTGCTCGGCGCCGTCTACGCTCAGCACGGAGTCAGCGACGAGATCGCCGCTGTTGCGCACCATCGGCGCGATGGAGAGGGTCTTTCCTTTGAGCAGCTCAAAGCCGTCGGGGTGGCAGACGATCAGGCCCCAGCCCGAGAGGTTGATCCACACCAAGGGCCCCAGCGCCTGGGCCTCACGCAGCACCTTGGGGGTGTCCCAGGCGGCCCCCGGGTAGTGGCCGACGCTCGGCCAAGCGCCAGGCAGAATGGGGAAGGACAGGTTCTCCGGGGTGATCGTCGGGAGCTGGTTCATGGGGGGCCTCGGGCGTGGATGCTCGTGGCAGTTTATGCCAGATCACGCCGCGGGGGTTGTCCGGGGATCTCCCCGCGACAAATCGCCGCCGCCGCCGCGCACGCTGGGCGCCTGTTTGGCCTCTGCACCTTGACGGGGGTGCCGCCAGCGCCGACAATGCCCTGTCCTGGAGGTGATTTGTCTGCCGACGCCGCGCCTGATGCGTCCACCGAGGTCAGCACGATCCGCGTGGCCAGCCTGATCGCCCGCCTCGCCACCGAGGGGCAGAACGTCAGCGACCCCAAGGCCCTCATCCGAGAGGTCGCCGAGGCCCTGCGTGAGCTGGGCGTGCCCGTCGAGCGCTGCATGGTGGGGCTCCAGGTGCTTCACCCCCAGGTGCGGGTGGTCTCCTGGAGCTGGCGCCGGGGCGTAGACGAGGTGATCGAGCGTGAGTTTGACTACTCCTTAGAGGAGCAGCCGATCTACCTCAAGAGCCCCATCGTCGAGCTGCGCCAGGGCACGCCGCTCATCCGCCGTCGCCTCGTGGGCCCCGACGCCAAGCTCGACTACCCCGTGCTGCACGACCTCGTCGCCGAGGGCTTCACCGACTACGTCGCCTTGTCGTTCCGCGTGGAGGAGGGCCCAGGAAACGCCGTCACCTGGGCCACCCAGGCCCCGGGCGGCTTCACGCCGAGCCAGGTCGCCGCGCTCCAGACCTTGCTGCCGGTGCTCTCGTTGTTGTTGGAGGTCCACGCCCAGCGGCGCATCAGCCGGGCCTTGTTGGGCACCTATCTGGGCCAAGACGCCGGGCGGCGGGTGCTCTCGGGGCAGGTGCGCCGCGGCGACGGCGAACGAATCCGCGCCGTCATCTGGTGCTCGGACATGCGCGACTTCACCCTGCTCTCCGACACGCTGCCCGGCCCGGCCCTGCTCACGATGCTGAACACCTGCTTTGAGCGGCAGGTGTGGGCGATTCACCGAAACGGCGGCGAGGTGCTCAAGTTCATCGGCGACGGGCTCTTGGCGATCTTCCGCATCGACGAGCGGGAGGGGGCCGAGGCCGAGGCGTCCCGGCGCGCCGTCATCGCCGGGATCGAGGGCTTCGCCAGCCTTCAAGAGGAGAACCTGCGCCGCGTCGGCCAGGCGCTGTTGCCGATTCGGGTGGGCTTGGCCTTACACATCGGCGACGTCGAGTTCGGCAACATCGGCGCGCCGGATCGCCTCGACTTCACGGTGATCGGCCCGGCGGTGAACCTCGCGTCGCGGCTAGAGAGCCTGTCCAAGACCCTCGGCGAGCCGTTCTTGCTCTCCGCCGCCGTGGCCGATGCCCTCGTGGGCACAAGCCTGCCCGTGCGCGCCTTGGGGCCTCAAGCCATCCGTGGCCTCCCCGCCCCTCAGCCGGTGTTCGCGGTGCGGCTCTGAGCCCGCGGGCTCAGTCGCCGAAGATCTTGTCCATGTCCGACTTCTTGCGGGCCTTCCGCTCGGGGGCGTCGGCGGCGATGAGCTTGTCCATGTTGGACTTCCGTTTGGCCTTCCGCGCCTCTTCTTCAGGGTCGGGGATCTCTTCAGGGCCGTCGTAACGCCCCTCGCTGGGATCAAAGGCCATCAGGTCGTCTAAAGAGTCCGCCTCGGGCTTGTCGTCTTTTTTGGGCATCCTGTCCTCCAGAGGTTTAGGCCGTTCAGATCCAAAAGTCGCAGGAGAATCAAGGTTTGGCAAGGCCAGACTCTGCCCAAGGCGGCAGGCTCGTGAGGCGAGGACCCGTTAGAAGGCGGCGATGGACCCGATTCACCCGACTCAGCCGAATCTACTTCACCCGACGGATCGTGAGCACTTAGAGCGCGATTGTGTCGTCGAGCCCGTTCGTGCCGGGGGCCCCGGCGGCCAGCACCGCAACAAGAAGTACACCGGCGTGCGGCTCACCCACCTGCCCACGGGCCTCGTGGTGATGGCCACTGAGGAGCGCAGCGCCGCCCAGAACCGCGACGCCGCGTTTGACCGCATGGCGCGGCGCTTGGAGCTCGCCCAGCGCCCGGTGATCCCCCGCAAAGAGACGGGGCCCAGCCGGGCCCAGCGCCGTCGCCGCCGCGAAGACAAACGCCAGCACGCCCAGAAGAAGGCGAGCCGGCGGTTTACCGACGACTAGCCACGACCATCAGCCCTCGTCGTGGAAGTCGTAGCGGTAGACCTCGTCGATGGGCGAGTTCGGCGCCACGGTGGTCAGCTCACGGATGAGCCCGTCGTTCATGCCGAACACCCAGCCGTGGATGTAGGGGAGCTGCCGCTTGTGCCAGGCCTCTTGCACCACGGAGGTGTGAACGAGGTTCTGAACCTGGGCCAAGACGTTGAGCTCGACGAGGCGGTCGACCTTCCGCTCCTCGGAGTACAGGTCGAGCTCTTGGCGGTGGTTGCGGTAGACGTCTTTGATGTGCCGCAGCCACTTGTTGAGCAGGCCCAGCTCAGCCCGGGTCAACGAGGCCTTCACGCCGCCGCAGCCGTAGTGCCCGCAGACGATGACGTGGCGCACGCCGAGGTGGTGCACCGCGTACTGCAAGACCGAGAGCAGGTTGAGGTCGGTGTGTACGACGAGGTTGGCGATGTTGCGGTGGACGAAGATCTCGCCGGGGTTGGTGCCGGTGATCTCGTCCGGCGGCACCCGGGAGTCGGAGCAGCCGATCCACAGCACCTCCGGCTTCTGGGGCTGGCCGAGGCGCTCGAAGAAGGTGGGGTCGACGGTGAGCCGCTCCTGAATCCAGGCGCGGTTCGACAGCAGCATCCGCTTGTAGCTCTCCACAGGGGCTCCGAGGGTGAGGGTGGTCTCTGGGGGACTGGGCGCAGGGAGGTCAGTGGCCCGAGGACGCAAGGTTCTCGGGCAGGCGGAACTTGCGGCTCAGCTCGCGGGCGGTGATCCGCTGGTCACGCTGGGGCGCCGAGGCCACGAAGGCCTCGATCTGCTCTTGCACGTCGGGGTCGATGAACGTGCTGCGCGCGCCGTCGATGATGACGTGAACGCCGTTGGGGATCGACTCCAAGGCCCGGCGGAGCTGGTACTTGTGCAAGAAGGACAGGTCGCGGGTGAACTTCACCAGGGCGAAGTCGCGCTCCCGCACCACCACGATGGCGGTGTGGATGCTCGTGAACACCGTGCAGATCATGCTCACCACGAAGCCGACGCCGACGCCGACGAGCAGGTCAGAGAACACGGTGACCACGACGGTGACGATGAACGGCAAGAACTGGTCCCAGCCCCGGCCCCACATCTCACGGAACAGCTCCACCCGGGCGAGGCGGTAACCGACGAGCAGGAGCACGGCGGCCAAGGCGCCCAGCGGCACGAGGTTCAACAAGAAGGGCACCGAGAGCGCCAAGGCCAAGAGCAGCACCCCATGAAACACCGCCGAGACCTTGGTTTGCGCGCCGGCTTGTACGTTCGCCGAGCTGCGCACGACGACGGAGGTGATCGGCAGGCCGCCGAGCGCGCCAGAGAGGAAGTTGCCGACGCCTTGGGCGAGGAGCTCTTGGTTGGGCGGGCTGGTGCGCCGCTTGGGGTCGATGCGGTCGCAGGCCTCAAGGCACAGGAGCGTCTCTAAGCTGGCGATGGCGGTGATCTCCATCGCGACGATCCAGACCTTGGGATCGGCGATGCGGCTGAGGTCGGGGCGCGGGACGATGGCCGAGAGATCACCGCCGAAGGAGAACACGGGGATCTGCACGAGGTGCCCACCCTCGGCGCCGATGGCGAGGCCCGGCGCGAAGGCCTTAAACGCCTCGTTCATCAAGACGCTGGCGACCACGGCCACGAGCGCGCCGGGGATCACCTTCGACACGGGGAGGTTCTTGATCGCCGGGCGCTCCCACAGAAGCAGGATCGCCAGGGCCGTCACCGCGACGATCACCACGCCGGGCGTGGCCGACATCACGGCCTTGGCGATCTCGGTGAAGGTGTTGTCGCGGCCGTTCATCATCCAGAACGACTCGTCACCCTCAAAGTCCGTGTCGCGGCCCAAGGCGTGGGGGATCTGCTTGAGCACGACGATGATGCCGATCGCCGCCAACATCCCGCGGATCACGCTCGACGGGAAGAGGTTCGCCAAGAAGCCCACACGCGCCAGGCCTAGCCCGAGCTGAAGCACCCCCGCGAGCATGACGGCGGTCAGAAAGGCGTCGAATCCGCCGAGCTTCTGGGCGCCCGCGGCGACGACGACGGCGAGGCCCGCCGCGGGGCCGCTCACTGAAGTGTGGGAGCCGCTGAGGCCGCCCACGACGATGCCGCCGATGACTCCGGCGACGAGCCCCGAGACGAGGGGCGCGTCAGAGGCGAGGGCGATCCCCAGGCAGAGGGGGAGCGCAACCAAGAACACCACGAGCCCCGCTGGGGCGTCCGTGCGTAGGGCTTCTAGCCACCGCAGACGGTCGGACAACGCTCCTCCACTGATTGATGTAGGGATCAGCGCGCCTCTCAGCGCGCCCGGCAACGGTATTCACCTCACTGGGGGCGGCAAGCGGATCGTTAAAAAATTGTTCGCGGAATGAGGTAGACTCCGGGGTTCACCCCGTCTCGCCTTCGGTGTCCTATGCGCGCGCTCTTCGCCCTGTCTCTCTTTAGCGCCTTCGCGCTCACCGCCTGCAAAGGGGACAGCCCCAGCGACGACAGCGATGCGCCCACGGACAGCGATCCAACCGCGGACGACAGCGACAGCCCCGACGACAGCGGCCGCCCCGACGACAGCCAGGTCACCGAGATCGATCTTGACGGCGACGGCTTCAACAGCGAGGACGACTGCGACGACGACAACGCCGCGGTGAACCCCGACGCGGAGGAGGTCTGCGACGGCGAAGACAACAACTGCGACGGGGCCAAAGACGAGGACGCCGCCGACGCGACGACCTACTACGCCGATGAAGACGGCGACGGCTACGGCGATCCAGCCGCGGCGGTGTTGTTGTGTGAGGAGGCCCCGGGCCTCGTCCTCGACGACAGCGACTGCGACGACGGCGACGACCAGATCCACCCAGAGGCCACCGAGGTCTGCGACGACGTCGACAACAACTGCGACGGCCTCACCGACGACGACGACCCCGCCTTAGACCTCTCCACGGCGACGACCTGGTACCGCGACCTCGACGGCGACGGCCACGGCAACCCCGGCGACGCCCGCGAGGCGTGTCAGGGCGCCGCCGACGAGGCGAGCGCGGGCAACGACTGCGACGACGGCGACGCCACGGTGAGCCCCAGCGCGCAAGAGGTCTGCGGCGGCGGAGACGAAGACTGCGATGAGCTCGTCGATGATGAGGACGACTCCATCGACCCATCCAGCCTCCAGAGCTCGTTCTTCGACACCGACGGCGACGGCTACGGCAACGCCGCCGCGCCAGGCGCCTGCGTGGTGCCGTCGGGGGCGGTGACCGAGGGCGGCGACTGCGACGACGAGAACAGCGACGTCAACCCCGGCGCCCCCGAGCTCTGTGATGAGCGTGACAACGACTGCGACGGCCTCACCGACGACGACGACGACACCCTGGATGCGTCGAGCGCCACGGCCTACTACCTCGACGCGGATGGCGACGGCTTCGGCGATGACAGCGCGCCCGGGCTGGCCTGTGAGGTCCCGTCCGGGGCGCTCACCGTAGGCGGGGACTGCGATGACGGCGACGCCGACGTGAACCCCGACGCCGTGGAGCTGTGTAACTCCGGCGTCGATGAGGACTGCGACGGCAGCCCCGAGCCCTGCGGGGTCGAGGGCGCGCTCACCGAGGGTGACGCCGACTACACGATCCTCGGCGCCGCGAGCTCCAACCTCGGCTACGACATGGCCGTGGGTGACCTCAACGGCGACGGCGAAGACGACCTCGTCGTGAGCGCCTACCTCACCGACGTCTCCTCAAGCCTCTCCGACGCGGGCGCGGTGTATGTGGTCTACGGCCCCGTCGCCGACGACCTCAGCCTGCCCGCCGACGCCGACCTCTCCCTCACCGGCGTCGGCGCCGCGAGCTACACCGGCAAGGCCGTCTCCGCCGGGGGCGACGTGAACGGCGACGGCGTCGACGACCTGTTGATCTCCGCCTACACCTACAACCCCGGCAGCCGGTCGAGCGCCGGGGGCGTGGCCTTGGTCTACGGCTCGACGACGGCTCGCACGGGCTCCTTGACCTTCTCCACCGGGGACGCCTTGTGGGCGGGCGCGGCGTCGAACGACTACCTCGGCACCGAGGCCCAGATCGTCGGCGACCTCAACGGCGACGGCTACGATGACATCGTGCTCGGCGCCTACGGCGTAGACTACACCGGCTCGCTCTCCGGCGCGGTCTACCTGTTCGCGGGCTCGGCCACGAAGTACAGCGGCTCGGTGAGCACGTCTACGGCGGCCTTGACCATCAGCGGCGCGTCCTCTGGGGATGAGCTGGGCAACCTGCGCAGCGTGAGCGGCCGTGTTGACCTCGACGGCGACGGCCTCAACGAGCTGGTCCTGGGCGCGGTGAAGAACGACGACGCCGGCTCCTCAGCGGGCGCGGTGTTCCTGTTTTACGGGAACACGGCGTACAGCGGCACGAGCGGCGTGACGGTCACCGCGGCCTTCGCCGACGCGGTCTTCACCGGGGTCACCGGCGGAGACGGCTTGGGCGAGCAGGTCAGCGGCGTCGGCGACACCGACGGCGACGGCTACGACGAGCTGATCCTCGGCGGCGACGGCGCAGACCCCGGCGCGGTCTCGGCGGCCGGCTGCGCCTGGCTCCTCCCCGGCGACAGCTCCGCCTACAGCGGCACGGACTACATCGACTCCTACTCCAGCGCCGAGATCTGCGGCGTCACCAAGACCGACAACCTCGGCGAGGTCGCCTACGGCGGCGACCTCAACGGCGACAGCTACGCGGACGTGGTCGTGGCGAGCTCCCTGGTGAACGTCGGCTCCACCTCCGACGCGGGCGCGGCGTACGTCTTCTTCGGCCCGGTGAGCGGGAGCTACGTCGCCACCGACGCTGACGCGTCGCTGAGCGGCAGCAACGCGAGCGGCTACATGGGGCTGGGCGGGGTGATCTTGGATTATGACGGGGATGGGGCGGATGATCTGATCATCGGCGCGTATGGGGATGACGCGGCGTATGTTTGGCGGGGTGGGGGGCTGTGAGCGGGGTTCTTCTCCGCAACTCTTTTGGAGTCATGGGCACCCTGCGACGGTGAGGAGCGCCCGCGAGATGCGTGGCCTGTGGTAAAATGCCCTCGCCGAGTCAGGAGGCGTTCGTGGTTTATTTGTCGTCATCTCTCGTGATGATGTGGCTGGTCGGCTGCTTTAGCGTGGTGACTTGGTCCTTCGTTGATGGGGCCGAAGTCTGCGATGGAGAAGACAACGACCTCGATGGTTCGGTGGATGAGGACTTTGTCCACTACGCAGACA
>JADKFE010000076.1 GCA_016717595.1 Deltaproteobacteria bacterium
TCACCTCTCCCGCACCCGCTCCAACGCCGCCCGCATCAGCTCCTCCGGGCTGCCGCCATCCTCAGGGAAACACACCACACCCAGACGCAGGCGCAGGCTGTCTTCGCCTTGGGACTGGCCGGGGACGGCCTCGATCACGCGGCGGATGACACGGATCGCGGCGTCGGCGGGGGTTGACGCGAGGGTGGCCAAGAAGGTGGCGGGGCCCACGCGGCCCAGGAGGTCGTAGCCGCGCAGGCCGCCGCGTAGGGCCTGGGCCGTGGGCTCCAGGGCGGCGTCGAGGATGGCGGCGGGGCCCTCCAGGCGCACCAGCGCCACGGACAAGGGGCGTCGCAGGCGGCGGGCCTCCTCCACGCGGGCGGCGAGCTGCTCGGCGCTGGCGCGGCGGTTGTAGAGGCCCGTGCGGGCGTCGCGGTCGGCGCGGCGGCGGGCGGCGCGGGAGCGGTCGATGCGGGCGCGCACCCGGGCGAGGAGCTCTTGGGTGTCGATGCCCTTGAGCAGCACGTCATCGGCCCCGGCCTCTAACCCGGCGACGACGACGTCTCGGCCGCTCATGCCGGTCAACATCACCACGGGCAGCTCGTCCCAGGCGGGGTTTGTGCGCACCGCGCGGCAGAGGTCCAAGCCGTCTACCCGGGGCATCAAGGCGTCGAGGATGAGCAGGTCGGGGCGGGTCTCGGTCAGGGCGCCCAAGGCGCGCTCGGGGTCGTTGACGGCGGTGACGGCGACGCCGACGCGGCCCAGGAGCATCGTCATCACCCGGGTGAAGTTCGGGTCGTCGTCGATGAGCAAGACGCGGGGCTCACCCTCGGGGCTGGCGACGCGGCGCAGGGCGGCGGAGAGGGTGTCGCCGGTGAGCGGGCGCGCGGCGGTGAGCACGGCGCCCACCTCGGCGGCGCGGTGGCGGCGCGCGGGGCTCCAGCCCTCGGCCAAGAAGCCCAAGGGCAGGCCGGGGTGGGCGGCGCGGAGCTGCTCGGCGGCGGTGACGCCGCCCTGGTCGTGGTGCAGGTCAAAACGAATCAGGGCGAGGTCGAAGGGCTCGGCCCGGGCCAAGGCGCTGGCCTCTTCAGCGGAGCGCACGCAGCGAATGGCGAAGAGGCGCTGGCGGGCGGCGGCGCGGGCGGCGGCGAAGGACTGGGGCTCGTCGTCGATCAAGAGCACCCGGGCGAGGTGCAGCTCGGGGTCGGCGACCTCGGCGCGCTCGCCGGGGTTCGCGGCGTGAACGCCGAGCAGGAGCGGATCCAAGAGCGCCGGGAGCACCTCGTGCAGGTGCAGGTGCCCGCCCTCGACGGCCTCCAAGGCGCCGCGCAGCTCGGCGGCGGAGACGGCGACGCTGAGCAGGCCGATGTCCGTGGCCCCACGCTCCACACGCCGGGCCAGCTCCATCGCCGCGAGCACGGCGTCGCCGCCGCGCTCCTCTTGGGAGGCCTCGGAGAGCGTCTGGCGCAGCTCCTCCACGCGGTCGGAGAGGCCGTCGTAGAGGCGCGCGCGCATGTCGGGGCTGTCGCGGCGAAGGCGCTGGCGCTGGGCCTCCAAGGCGCCGAGCTCGGGCAGGGGCTGGCCGGGGGCGAACAGCGGCTTCTTGCGAGAGGGCTGCGCCGGGGGCTTGGGTTTGGGGGCGCTGCGCAGGGGGCGCGGCGCGCCGGGGGTCCAGGGGATGGCCCGGCCGGGCTCGGGGCTGGGCTCGACCAGCTCTTCGATGGGCTCGCCGACCTCGACGGGCTCCGGCTCAAAGCAGCGCTCGATCTGCAGGCGTAAGCCGCTCACGCCCAGGGGTTTGTGCAGCACCCGGCACACGCCGAGCTCGCCGGTGAGGCGGCCCAAGATGGCCTCGTCGCGCCACAGGGCCGAGAGGTAGGCCACGCGCAGGTCGATCCCGCGGTCGCGGAGCGCCTGGATAAACGCCACGCCAGAGCCGTCGGGCAGAAAGCCGTCGAGCACGAGCAGGTCCGGCAGCCGCTGAGAGATGCGGGAGCGGGCCTCGGCCAAGGTGCGCACCTGGACGACCTTAAAGTCGGCGCCCGCCAGGGCCTCAGAGACGATCATCACCGTCTCGGGGTCATCATCGACCAGGAGGATGCTCTTGGGCATTGGGTTCTCCGGCGGGCAGGATACACGATCCCACAAGGAGCCTAGGGGCGTGTGGCCAAGCCGACCCCAAAGAGGATGATCAGGCCGCCCAAGGCCTCGCCCGCCGTCGGCGCCTCGCCGAGCACCGCCGCCGCCAAGGCCGCCGCGCCCACGGGCTCCAACAGGATCATCGCCGCCACCACCGAGGCGCTGACGTACTTCACCGAGAAGTTCAGCAGCACATGCCCCAAGAGCTGCGGGCCCAAGGCCATCGCCGCCAAGGCGCCCCAGGCGGCGGTGGAGTAGCCGCCGAGCGGCGCGTCAACCGCCAGGGCCAAGGGCAGGAGGGTCAAGGCGCAGACGAGGCAGACCTGGGCGCCGTAGGTCAGAAAGCCCACCCGGGGGCGCACGGCCCGGCCAAAGAGCAGGTAGGCCGCCGCGAGCACGCCGCCCAAGAGCGCGAGGCCGTCGCCGCGCAGGCTCGCCGCGCTGGAGGAGCCCGCCGCGCCAACGGCCATCACGCCCACGCCCAGAAGCGCCATGAGCACACCGCCGAGCCAGCGGGGCGAGGGCAAGGCCCCCCGGGACACCGACTCCGCCACGCCCACCCAAAGCGGCGTGAGGCAGACGAGCACGGTGGAGCGCAACACCGACGTCTCTTGCAGCGAGGCGAACCAGGCCCAGAAGTGCAGGGCTAGGCACAGCCCGGCGGCGAAGGTGGCCGGGCCGTCGCCAGGGGCGGGGCGGCGCAGGGCGGGCGCCAACAGCGCGGCGACGGCGGCCGTGCGCCAGAAGGCCATGGCGACGGGGTGAACCTCGGGGGCCAGGCGCGCGAGCACGGCGGCGGCGCTGATGGCGAGCACCGCGATGATCAGGGCGGGCCAGGTCCACGGCGAGGCTTCGGGCACGTCGATCCTACGGGCGCCCGCTCTGCGCCACCTGGGCGATCTCCACGAGGTCAGACTGCTCGGGGTACTCGCGGATGAGGCGCTCGTATAGCACCCGGGCCTGCTCCACGCGACCGGCCGCGGCGCTGGCCTGGCCCACGCCCAAGATCGCCCGGGCCTGCACATACCGATCGTCGCTGCCGTCGAGCGCGGCGCGGTACAGGGCCTCGGCCTCGTCCGCCCGGCGCTGGCCCAAGGCGAGATCGGCCAAGGCCAGACGGGCCTGGGAGACGGCGTCGGGGTCGGCGGACCACTCGGTGAGCACCGCGCGCCACAGGGCCTCGGCGTCTTGGGGATCCCCGGCGGCGATCAGGCAGGCCGCGCGCTGCTGGGTGAGGGTGACCACCCACGCGACGCCCAAGGGCGCGGCGTCTTCGTCCTCCAGGACGCTGAGCGCGCGGCCGGAGTTGCCCCGCTCCAGGAGCACTGACGAGAGGCCGATGCGGGCCTGGAGGCGCAGCTCGGGATCTTCAGTGGCCTCGGCCAAGGCGCGAAGGCGGGTCTCGGCGTCGTCCAGGCGGCCCTCGTCCACCAACAACAGCGCGGCGCGGATGGCGGCCTGCTCCCGCTGGCTGGGGTCGGGGGACTGCCGGGCGGCCTGCTCGTACAGCGCCCGGGCCACGGTCAGCTCGCCGCGGCCCTGGTGAATGACGGCGAGGCCCATCTTGCCCGTGGCCTGGGCGGAGAGGTCGTCGGGGCGGGCGCGCAGGAGCGCCTTGTAGGCCGAGGCGGCGCGGTCGGGCTGGCCGGCCTCCAGGTACGCCTGGGCGAGCTGCTCCCAGCGCCAGATGTCTGAAGGGGCGTCGGGGGCGGTCAGCTCGGCGTAACGGGCGGCGGCGGCGCCGGGGCGGCCCTCTAGGCGCAAGAGCCAGGCGAGGCCCATCTCGGCGTTGAACGCGGCCTCGCTGGCCGGGGCGGAGGCGGCCAGCACCGCGGAGAACGCGGCGCGGGACTCGTCATGGCGCCCGGCGTCGCCGAGGGCCTGGGCGATGGAGAGGCGTAGGGCCGCCGCCGTGGCCGGGTCGTCTAAGCCCACGAGCAGGGCCTCGTAGCGCTGGATCGCCTCGTCGAGCTGGCCTTGGTTCAAAAGCTCTGAGGCCTCGTTCATGCCTACGGTGAGGGGGTCCACCTCGTCCTCGACGGCCCCGGTGAGCGCCTCGGCCTCCTCCACCCGGCCCAAGGCCCGCAGCGCTTGGGCGCGCAGGTCCACCAAGGTGGCGCGGGTGGACTCCTCCAGGGCGCGGGGCTCCCAGCGCAGGGCCAAGGCGACGGCGCCTTCAGCGTCTCCGGCGGCCAAGGTGCAGCGCACGAGGCCTACGAGCACGTCGTCGCGCTGGGCGATGGGCAGGCGGTCGTCGCCCAGGAGCGTCTGGTACATCGTGAGCGCGGCGGCGGCGTCGCCCCGGGCCTCGGTGAGCTCGGCGAGGCTCACCCGCAGCTCGGCCTGGCGCGCGGGGGTGGTGTAGAGGGGCAGGAGCGCCTCGACCTGGGCCTGGGCGGCCTCAAACTCGCCCCGGGCCTGGAGAATCCGCGCCATGGCGAGGCGGATGTCGAAGATGGCGGCGTGGCCCTCGGGCAAGCTCTGGAGCGCCCGGCGGTACACGCCGAGGGCCTCGTCATCGCGGCCAAGCTCCACCCAGACCCCAGCGAGAGACGCCAAGGCCTGGCTGAGCACGGCGGGATCCGCGTTGGGGGCGCTGACGACGAGCTCGTAGCCCGCGCGGGCGCGGTTGAGGTCGCCCCGGGCCTCGGCCACACGGGCCAAGCCAAGCTGCCCGGTGAGCGCGGCCTCGCCGGTGGTGTCGTTGAGGCGGGTGAGGCTGGTGTAGGCCAGCTCCGCCTCGTCCAAGCTCCCCGAGCGTAAGAGCGCGTCGGCGATGGCGACATCCACGGTGAGGCCGTCCTCCCCCGAGGCCTGGAGCGCCCGCAGCGCCCGCAGGGCCTCGTTGGGGCGACCCTCCTCGATCTCAAGCTCCGCGAGGCCCGCGTAGGCCGCCCGCGCCGCCGCCCCGCCCGCCGCGGTCTCGATGACCTGGGTGTAGACCTCCCGCGCCAGATCCGCCTCGCCCCGGCGCTGGTGGATGCGGGCGCGGCCCACCTGCACCTGGGCGACGAGCTCGGCGTCTCCCGAGGCCAACAGCTCGGCGTAGAGCGCCTCGGCGGCCCCGGCGTCGTCGGTGGCCCACAAGGTCTCGGCCAAGGCGAGCTGGGCGGCGGCGACCACCTCGCGGTCATCGGGGAAACGTTCGATGACCTCGCGGAACAACAGCGCCGCGGTGTTGGGGCGACCGGCCTCACGCTCCAAGCGGCCCTCCAACAAGGTGGCCTGGGCCTCCACCCGGGGCGCGGCGCCGCGCCGGGTGAGCTCGTCGAGCCAGCGGCGGGCGAGGTCCAGCTCTCCCCGGCGGGCGGCGACGCTCGCGGCGCTCAAGAGGCGCTGGCCGTCGCTGCCCAGGTGGCTGGGGTAGCTGGCGATCAGCTCGGTGTAGGCGCGCAGGGACTCGGCCAAGGCGCCGCGGGCCTCATGGGCCGAGGCGAAGGCGGCGAGGAGCGTGGCGCGCTGGGAGGCGTCTAAGCTCAGCTCCGAGGCGCCGTCGAGGATCCCCAGCGCCCGGTCGTAGTCGCCCCGGGAGACGATCAGCTCGGCCAGACGCACCCGCAGGCTGAGGTTGAGGCTCACGCTGCGCGGGGTGGCCAGATAGGCGGCGACGGCGGCCTCACCGGCCTCACGCTCGCCCAGGCGCTCGGAGGCGTCGTACAGCCCGGCGAGGGCCTTGGCGGTGAGGCTGGGCTCGACGTTCCCATCGGTGAGCGCCACGGTCAGCACGTCGCGCTCCCCGGCGAAGTCGCCCACGGCGCGGTGGCCTTCAGCGAGGCGCAGGCGGGCCTCGGCGCGGGCGTCGGGGTCGTCTCCGGCGTCCTCAACCCCCAGACGAAGCTGGGCCAGGGCCTCGTCTCGGCGGCCCTCGGTGAGCAAGATCGCCGCGATCTCATACCGATAGAGGGATCGTTCAACCCCCTTGTCGCTGGCCTCCAAGAGCGCCTCGTAACGCTCCAGCGCCTCGTTGATCTCGCCCCGGGCGGCGCTCTGCACGGCCTCGGCCTCCACCGCCTCGGTGGGGAGGTTCTGCACGCTCAGAAAACGCCCGGCGAGGTAGCCGGTGAGCGCGACGGCGGCGACGAGGGTGACGAGGCCCGGGGCCTGGGCCAAGGCGGCGCGGAGGAGGTCGGGGGAACGCTCACGAAGCTGACCGAGGGCCGCGGCGAGGCGCTGGGGCCCGGCGCGAAGGGCGGCGCGCAGACGTAGGCCCAGCCCCTCGCGGCGTAGGCCCTCCCGCCAGGCGGACGCCATCGCCGCGCTCACCCGCGCGAACCAGCCCGACACCCGCTCAAAGCGGCTCTGGGCGCCCTCCAAGGCCCGGGTGGGGAGATCCTGGGCGGGCGTCTCGACGGGCTTACGGCGGGCCTCAACGCGCGCTTGGGCGGCCTCGCGGGCGGCGGTGAGGCTCTCCCGGGCCAAACGGACGAAGGCTTGGGCGCCCTCAACCCCCCGCCGGGCGAGCTGAATCGCGCCGCGACCGAGGCCCAAGAGCAGGCCCGGCGCCCGCGAGGCGACCCAGAAGAGCCCCTGCCCGATGGCCCGAAGCGCCTGGGCCGCCCCCGTCGCCCCGGCGCGGATCCCGCCGCCCAAGGCGCGAAGCAGCCGGGCGATCGTCTCGCGGTCTACGCCCAAGCCGCCGATGTCGGCGCCCCGGGCGCGCAGGGCCGAGAGCGTGGCCGGGCTGAGGCCCAAGGCGCCGCCGAGCTCCGCGCCCTCGACCAAGGCGCCGTCGAGGGAGGCCCCGGTCAGCTCGGCCTGGTCGAGCAGCGCGAAGCGCAGGTCCACGTCCGAGAGGTCGAGGTCGATGAGCTTGGCGCCGGAGAGGTCGGCGTCCCGCACGATGAGGCCCTTCACCGTGGCGCCGCGCAGGTCCGCGCGCTGCAGGCGAGCCCGGCTCATCCGCGCGCCGGAGAGATCGGCGCCGACCAGCTCCACCTCTTCAGCGATCACCTCGTTGAGGCTCGCCTCCCGCAGATCCGCGCCGCTGAGGTTCGCCCCGCGCAGCCGCGCCCCGTCCAGGCGAGCCCCCCGCAGGATCGCCCCGCTGAGGTTGGTGCTCATCAAGAACGCGCCCTGGAGGATCGCCCCGCTCAGATCCAGGCCGCGGAGATCCGCGCCGCGCAGGTCGCGCCCGGTGAGATCCACCCCCGGCTTAAACTCCTCCTGCGACGCCCGGCGCCCGACGAGGCCCAGCACCTCACGCGCGGCGCCCATGGCCCGGCTCGCCATCGCGCGGCCCAGCTCCCGGGCGCTGCGGCGCGGCGTGAGGCTCCCGTCGCCAAGCGCGCCGCCCTCACCCACCTCGGCCCGCCGCGCGCCGAGCTTGGCCCAGACCTTCTCGCCCAAGGCCAACATCGTTCGAAGCGGCCAGCCCAAGGCCGTGAGCGCGCCCAAGACCACCCGCACCGGCCCGCCGCCGCGCACCCAGGCCCAGCTCGCGGCGAGGGCCCGCTGAGCGAGCGTCGGCCCAAACGACACGCCCCCGGCGGCGAGGGCGGCGCGCTGCGCCTCGTCCAAGATCACGCCGCCCAGCCCCAAGCCCCCGGCCTTCACGCCCTCAAAGCTCGCCCCGACGACCGTGGCGCCGTTGAGCCGCGCCCGCCCCAACGACGCGCCCCGAAAGCTCACGCCGTCGAGCCGCGCCCGGTCGAGGCGGGCCCGGGTGAGCGTGGCGCCGTCTAGGGTGGCCCCGGTGAGGTCCGCGCCCTCGATCGTCGCCTTGTGGAGCGTGGCGCCGCTGAGGTCCACGCCGCGTAAGTCCGCCAGGTCCAAGGCCGCGCCTTGGGCAGAGAGCCCAGCGAGGTTGGCGCCCGCCGCCCGAATCCCCTGGAGCAGCGCCTCATCGGCCCGCGCGTCCCGCAGGATCGCCCCGTCGAACGAGGCCTTGGGGCAGGTGGCGCCGGTGAGGTCCGCCCCGGTGAGATCCGCCCGGCCAAAGCTGACCTCGGCCCCACGCACACGTCGCAGGACCGCGCCTTTGAGGCTCGCCCCGCTGAGGATCGCGCCGTGAAGCTCGCAGTCGCTCAGGTCCGCGCCGTCGAGCACGGCGTCGGTGAGGTCCACGCGGCTGAGATCGGCGTCCACCAAGGTCGCGCCGCGCAGGTTCCGCCCCACGAGGCGCAGCCCGGCCAAGGAGACGCCGCGCAGATCGGCGCCCTCCAGCGCCGCAGCGTCCAGCGCGGACTGGCTCGGCCTTCCCGAGAGGGTGGGAGGGGACGGCGGCATCGCCTCGGTCTTGGGCTCTTGGATCGTGTTGGCACGGCGTTTGCTTACGAGGCGCACGCGGAGGCTCATCCAAGCCTCCCGCGCGCCCGACGCCGCCGCGGTTCGTCCGCAGAGTAGCAGCCTCGGGTCTCGCGCGGGGGAGCCAACCGGTCTCTCTTGACACGTCGATAGGACAACCGTACTCTGCCTTCTCTCCACCATCTGCCCGACGCGGCCCGCTCAGGAGCCCACCATGGACAAGATCATCATCGACGGCGGCAAGCCCTTGCGCGGCGTCGTGCCCATCGGCGGCGCAAAGAACGCCACCTTGCCGATTCTTGTGGCCACCCTCGTCGCCCCCGGGGAGCACCGCCTCGCCCGGGTGCCCGACCTCGCGGACGTCGGCTCGATGCTGTCGTTGTTGGGGCGCATCGGCTGCCCCAGCCTCGGCCACGCGGGCCTCGTCTCCGTAGACACCACCCGGGTCATCTACAACGAGGCGCCCTACGACCTCGTCCGCAAGATGCGCGCCTCGGTGCTCGCGCTGGGCCCGCTCCTCGCCCGCTGCGGTGAGGCCCACGTCTCTCTGCCCGGCGGCTGCGCCATCGGCGTGCGCCCCATCGACCAGCACCTCAAGGGCTTAGAGGCGCTCGGCTGCCAGTTTGAGCTCTCCGGCGGCTACGTTCACGGCAAGGTCGAGAAGCTCACCGGCGGCCGCGTACGTTTTGACATGCCCACGGTGACCGGCACCGAGAACGTGCTCATGGCCGCGGTGCTCGCCCAAGGCGAGTCGGTCTTTGAGAACGCCGCCCGCGAGCCGGAGATCGTCGATCTTGTGCGGTTTCTGCGCTCGTTGGGCGCGATCATCGAGGGCGAAGGCACGTCCACCCTGCACGTTCAGGGCGTGGCCTCGCTCACCCCGGCGAAGGCGCCCTACGGAATCCTCCCCGATCGGGTCGAGGCCGGCACCTACCTCGTCGCCGGGGCGATCACCGGCGGCGACATCACGATCCAGGGCGTGAACCCCGGCGATCTCAGCGCGGTGCTCGACGCGCTCCTCTCCGCGGGCTGCACGATTGACGTGGGCGACGACACCGTGCGGGTGCGCCGCGAGGGCCCCGTGCGCACGGTGAACGTCACCACCGAGCCCCACCCGGGCTTCCCCACGGACATGCAGGCCCAGCTCATGGCGCTTCTGTGCCTGGCCCAGGGCGAGAGCGAGATCCGCGAGACGATCTTCGAGAACCGCTTCATGCACGTCCCCGAGCTGCAGCGCCTGGGCGCGAACATCGACGTCTTCGGCAACCTCGCCCGCACCAAAGGGGTGCGCCAGCTCACCGGCGCCACGGTCATGGCCACGGACCTGCGCGCCTCGGCCTCCCTAGTGCTCGCGGGCCTCGCCGCCCGGGGCCGCACCGAGGTGCTGCGGCTCTACCACCTCGATCGGGGGTACGAGCGCCTCGTCGAGAAGCTCCAGGCCGTCGGCGCCCAGGTGGCCCGAGTGGGCGACGATCCCCGCGAGCGCGCCGGACAGCCCGGCGCCGCCGCCTAAGTTAAGACCGAGGGCGAATGCAGATCCCCCGCGCCCTCATCGACGAGATCCGCGAGCGCACCGACATCGCTGAGGTGATCGGCCAGGCCGTCACCTTACGCAGCCAGGGCGGGCGCAGCGTCGGGCTCTGCCCCTTCCACCAAGAAAAAAGCCCCAGCTTCCACGTCCTTCGCGACAAGCAGATCTACCACTGCTTCGGCTGCAAAGAGTCCGGCGACGTCTTCACCTTCTTGATGAAGACCCAAGGCCTGAGCTTCACCGAGGCCGTGAAGGAGCTCGCGGGCCCGGCGGGCATCACCCTTGAGGAGCGCCAGCTCGACCCCAAAGAGCGGGCGAAGATGCAGGCCCGGGCGAGCCTTCACGACGCCTGCGCCTTCGCCGCCGAGTGGTTCCACACGAACCTCCTGAGCCGCCCCGAAGGCCTCGCCGCCCGTGAGGCCCTCAAGGCCCGGGGCTGCGGCGTGGAGACCTGGAAACGGTTCCGCCTGGGCTACGCCCCCGACCGCTGGACGGGCCTGCTCGACCACCTCCAGAGCCGCGGTGTGCCCCCAGAGCTGGCGATCCGCGCCGGCCTCGCCCGCAAGAACGAGCAGCGGGGCAGCGCGTACGACTTCTTCCGCGATCGCCTGATGATCCCGATCCTCGATCGGCGGGATCGCCCGATCGCGTTCGGCGGGCGGATCCTCTCGGGCGAGGGGCCGAAGTACATCAACTCCTCCGAGACCGAGATCTACGAGAAGTCGAGCACACTCTACGGCTTGTCGCTTGGCCGGGCGGCGATTCAGCGCAAAGACCGGGTGATCGTCGTCGAGGGGTACTTCGACGCGATCTCTTTGGCCCAGGCGGGCTTTGAGGAGGTCGTCGCCACCTGCGGCACGGCGCTCACCGAGGGCCACCTCGAGCAGATCCGCCGCCTCACCACCACGGTCATCGCGCTCTTCGACACCGATGAGGCCGGAAAACGCGCCGCCGAGCGCGCCTTGCCGATGTTTTTGGGCGTCGGCGTGGAGCCCCGGCACTTAGAGCTCCCCGGCGCCAAAGACCCCGACGAGTACGTGCAGAAGAACGGCGCCGCGGCCTTTGAGCAGCGCCTCAGCTCGGCGCGGTCCTTGGTGGAGGTCGTCATCGGCTGGTCGGCCCAGCGCCACGGCTCCACCCCCGCCGGTCGCCAGCGCTCGGTCACCGAGATCCTCCCCTTGTTGCTCCAGATGCCGCCGATTCAGCGCGAGGCGGCGGTGGCCAGGGCGGCGGGGCTCTTGGGTGTGGGGGAGCTCGCCCTGCGTGAGCTCATCGGGCGTCGACGCGATGAGCCAGCCCGCCCGGCTGGGGTCAAGCCAAGATTTGTGGGCAACGCAGAGCTAAACCGGCTGTTGTGGCTGCTCATCCATTTCCCCCAAGAGACCGCCCCGGTGCTCTTGGCCATCCCCGATCCCCAGATCGTCACCGATCACCCCGAGGTGGGCTTCGTGATCCACCAGCTCCTCGACGGCGTATCGTTGGCGTCCCTCCGCGAAGACCTCGCGGACATCGACGTCAAGCGCCTCCTGGGGGACATCGCCATGCGGGAGGGCCTGTGTGATCGGGAGCGCGCGGCGACGATGGCGGCGCAGATCGTCGCCCGGCTAGAGGGCAAGGCGGTCAACGAGAGGCTCTCTGCGCTCCAGCGTGAACTTTCGGCTTGCGACCCGACCCTTGACAGGCCACGTTATCTTGCTTTGCTGTCAGAGCAGCAGGAGATGGTTCGACGAAAGCAGGAGCTCGTTCGAATCACTGGTCCCATGCGCTGACGGGGCGAGGCCCCTGAACCCGATGCCACCAAAGGACTCTGGATGCTCAAGGACAAGGACCTCAAGGAGATCCAGGCGCTGATCGACGTGGGCAAGCAGCGTGGGTACGTCACCCACGAAGAGATGAGCACCATCCTGCCTACCCACCTCATCGGCGCGGATCAGATCGACGACGTGATGATCATGTTCTCGAACATGGACATCGAGGTCGTCAATCAGGCCAAGAAGCGCGCTGAGGCGGAGCGTCGGGGCCTCAACCCCGAACAACAGCTCCCCGAGAGCGCCCCCGCCGGGCGCTCAAACGACCCTGTGCGTATGTACTTACGCAAGATGGGTCGGGTGTCGCTGCTCTCCCGAGACGGAGAGATCGAGATCGCCAAACGAATCGAAGAGGGCGAGACGGCCGCGCGGCGGCTCCTGCTCACCTCCTCGATCGCCGCGAACAGCCTCAAGGAGATCATCGACGAGGAGCAAGAGAAGCTCGATCGAGCCCTGCGCAACGGCAAGAAGCCGCGCGCGAGCGAGACGACCCGCCTGCTCCGCCTGCAGCACTCCTACCACCTCGCGGTGCTCCTCGACGAGCGGCGCAAGAAGCTGCACCGCACCTTGGCGCGCTCCAAGTCCCGGCGCCGCAAAGACAACAACGAGCAGCGCCTCGCCGCCACTGAAGAGGCGCTGTACCAGCTCCTGATGACGGTGGAGATCGAGAAGACGCGCATGCAGCGCTGGTCTCGGTCCTTACACGACGCCTGGCGCGACATCGCCCGGCACGAGGCCGAGATCAACAAGGTCGCCCGCGAGGCCATGGTGCCCGTGCGTGACCTGCGCCGGTCCATCCGTAAGGTGCGCCGCGCCCAGGGCGACGTCGGCAAGAAGGTCATCGCCCAGACCGGCCTCGGCGCCGAGGTGTGGCGTGAGTTCGACAGCCGCGTGCGCCGCGAGCTGCGCCGCATCCGCAAGCTCGAGGAGACGGTGTTCACCGAGCGCAACGACCTCCGGGCCATCGCCACGGAGCTGCGCAAGGCCGAGGCCAAGGCCGAGGCGGCGAAGTGTGAGCTGGTCGAGGCCAACCTACGCTTGGTGGTGTCGATCGCCAAGAAGTACACCAACCGTGGCCTGCAGTTCCTGGATCTCATCCAGGAGGGCAACATCGGGCTGATGAAGGCCGTCGAGAAGTTCGAGTACCGCCGGGGCTACAAGTTCTCCACCTACGCGACGTGGTGGATTCGCCAGGCGATCACCCGCGCCATCGCCGATCAAGCCCGGACGATCCGCATCCCCGTGCACATGATCGAGACGATCAACAAGCTCGTGCGCACCAGCCGCTACCTCACCCAAGAGATCGGCCGGGAGCCCACGCCTGAAGAGATCGCCGAGAAGATGGAGCTGCCCGTCGACAAGGTGCGGAAGATCCTCAAGATCGCCAAGGAGCCCATCTCCTTGGAGACGCCCATCGGCGAAGAGGACGACTCCCACCTCGGCGACTTCATCGAAGACAAGAACATCCCCAGCCCCTCGGACAACCTCGTCAACGGCAACCTCATCGAGCAGACTCGGAAGGTGTTGGCGACCCTCTCCCCCCGTGAGGAGCGGGTGCTGCGGATGCGTTTTGGCATCGGCGAGCGCTCGGACCACACGCTTGAGGAGGTCGGCCAAGACTTCGACGTCACGCGCGAGCGGATCCGCCAGATCGAGGCCAAGGCGCTGCGGAAGCTCCGTCACTCGACCCGCTCCAAGCGCCTTCGCAGCTACATGGAGGGCTGACCGCCGCCGGTCAGCGCCTTCCGGCGCCGGATGCGCGTCTGGGCCTATAGCTCAGCGGTCAGAGCACCCGGCTCATACCCGGAGTGTCCCAGGTTCAAATCCTGGTGGGCCCATCCTAAAACGCCCGCCTCCTGATGCGTCAGGGGGCGGGCTTTGTTTTGGGGGAGGGCGCTCAGTACAAGACGAGAGGAGAGACCCGAACCCGGCAGACCTGCTCTGCGCGCGGCGCCTTCAGGCAGGCCTCCACGACGGCGCCAAGGGTTGTCTCCGTCACCGCGAGGACCTCCTCGCCGAGCGCGCGCTCGGAGCCCACCCATTCAAGCTCCAGGGCCCGAACCGCCAAGAAGCCCCAGCGCAGCGGGAGCCCCGGCCACTCGGGGACATGAAGGGTGACGTAGCCCCTTCGCGGCTTGCCCATCAACATCGATTCGACGGAGGTCATCGTCGCGTCGAGCGGTGACTGGATCGGCTGGGGTCGCCACATCTCCGTCAGCAGGGGGAGGTCTTCTTTGGCGCGACCGCTCCGGCGAAGGTCGCTGGCTCGCCCGCTCATGAGCGAGCGGTGACGCCGCTGGGGAGCTCACGCCCCAGGCGCAGGCCGCCCAGGCGCCGCCAGCCATGCGGGATCCTCGCCGTCGGCGCCACGGCCCCAAGGTCACGCTCAGCCTGCGAGCGCCGCCGCGGCAGGGGGGTCGGTCCAGCCGGTGTTGAGGCTCTGGACGACGTCTTTGAGCGCCCCAGCGTTGAAGGCGACAAACGCGCTCCTCCCCGCGCCCGTCAAAGGCACACGGAGCCAGCGCTCACCGGCTCGGGCGCCACAACGCCACGAGGGCGCCGACGAAGACGCTCAGGGTGAGGCCGATGAGCAGCAGCTCACAGCTCCGCCGCCCGATGACCCCGAGGAAGGCCATCGCCTCGTCGCTGCTCCCCGAGAGCATCGCCACCGTCGCCCAGGTCGTGAACAGGGCGCCGCCAATGAGCACGACGCTTTGGGGCAGGCACCACAGCGCCGGGTGGGTCAGGCCTCGGCGGCGGAGGGTCACGATCAACACCAACCACGGGCGCTGAGCACCAGGGGATCCCAGCAGGGATCACTCCTAGGGTAGAGGCTACCACAGCGGGGGCCGCTCGCAAGAGACAGGTGTGTTTAGGTCGTTTAGGGTTGCGTTTGGGTCGTTTAGGAGCTACGCTTGGGCCTGGAGGACATCATGACTTCCCTCTTCCCAACCAGCTCGCTCAATCTCCTCAAGATTCAGACGCCGCCCTCCGAGGTCGCGTCGCTCGCATCGCTCTACGCCTCCTCCACGGGCATGCTCAGCGAGGGCCCGTCGCAGATGTACGGCCCCCCGCCCGGCCAGATGCAGATCACGATCCCCACCTTCCTCGCGATGCCGATCGCGCAGATGATCCAGCTTCTCGTTCAAGGCGAGACGCTCCACGTCGTCACCGAGGACGCGCTCTTGACCACGCAGCAGGCCGCTGATCTGCTCGGCGTCTCTCGGCAGCACCTCGTGCGGGTGCTCGACGCCGGGCAGCTCCCGTTCTCACGCACAGGCACCCACCGGCGTGTGCGCGCCGTCGATGTCCTTGAGCTTAAGCGCCGCCGTGACCGGACCCGTCAGGCCCTCAAAAACCTCACCCAGCTCTCCCAAGAGGTCGGCGGCTACGGCGAGATGGACCGGACCGATGAGTGATCCGCATCACGCCCTCGACCTCGGCGCTGCTTGACGCCAACGTCCTCTACCCGTTCACGCTTCGCGACACGCTGCTGCGCATCGCTGAAGAGGGCTTCTACCAGCCGCGCTGGACGGACGAGATCCTGGATGAGGTGGCGCGGAACCTCCTCAAGAACCTCCAGGTGACGCCCGCCCAGGCCCGCCGCCTCACCGAGCAGATGAACCTGGCGTTCCCCGCCGCGCGGGTGGAGGGTTACACTGCGAAGCCTTGCAGCCGATAGATGACTGACACCGGCCACTGTTCTCGGACAAGTCGAGGAACTTCCATGCTTCAAATAGTCACGGGTCGCTTCTTCGGCGACTGCGAGAGATTCATCAGCAAGCAGAGCGCTGATCTGGTCGGGGTCGCTCCGGTTGGAGATTGCGCTCAAGGGGGAGGTCAGCCCGTGGAGCGATGGGCGCACGTTTTCGTACAAGTTGCACTTCGACAATGGCCTACCGATTCCACCGGGAGGGCCTCGTCCTGGGACCGTTTACGCGTGCGGTGAGGCAGAAGCCGCAGAACAGTTCAAATGGCTGTTGCAAGTTGCGACTGAGCGACTCTGGGCAAGAGATGCCGAGTCGGTTCTGCGGGTCAAGAGAATGCGGCGTTACCCGTTGCCTGAATTAGTCCGCGAAGACGAGGTTGATGTCGACGCAACACAGGCATTCCTTGCGAACGCTTTGGCACTACCGAGGACCAAATACCAGAGGGTAGTCGCCGCTGCCAAGGCGCTTGATGAAGCTATCAGGGCATCAGAGTTCAACTATGACGCTGCTTTTGCACACGCCATCTTCGCCATCGAGTCACTTGTACCGGAGAACGACGGCGCGCTCAGGTGGGAAGAGTACCCCCAAAACACACGGGACTCACTCGACGCGGCGCTGAACCGGGCGCCTTGGATATCGCTAGACGGTCGGGGCATACTCTTGCCGACTCACGCTCAAGGCCACGGCCAGATTCCTCAAATTCGTAGAGGGCAATTTGACCGCGACCTACTTCAATCGACCAGATGCTGTGCCCCGTTCGCATTTGCGTCAGGTACTTCGCAATGCCTATTCGCCCGCTCTATGTTCACGCCCCTCAAATCCACCAGCAATCCCTCGCCGTTCGGGTTTCAGTATCCCTTGTTCTGGCGAGAGGGTGATCCGCACCTCACCCTTCAAGGTGCGACGACGATGGCATTCGAGTTAATCCAGCGCTTCACCCACGAGGCCACACCTGGGGGAGTCTGGGTGCGCTGGCGAGATGTCCTTCCGGGCGGCGTGAATTTGCGATGGTCATACGAATACTGCCCACACCAAAGATTCAGTGAGACAAAGATTCGCTGACGTCGCAGAGCATATTTTGAATGAGTTTCTCTCCCCGTCCCCCAAACTCCTTGATCTTGAGCCAGCTATCAAAGAAGCCAGTAGACTCTTGCTACAGAGTCCCAAAGACGTTCGGCCAACCATCTTGGCTCTGGTGGCGCTTTGGGGAATGGTGTATGGCGAGCACAGCGACTGACTTTCTGCGTACGCATCGCGCACTGTTCGAGAGCTCACCCCAGAGATCGCCGTGGTCCACGTTCTACAACCAGGCTTTGCCTTGGTCAGGAGCAGACGCCGACCAAATGTGGACCAGATACATCAAGAAATCGTTATGGCCAGAGCCAAAAATTTGCTCCTCACCAGAATCTTGAAACCGCATGCGCCGCCATCGCGAACATACACCTCGCAGCCGGTGACGCGCCAAGGTTCCTGAAGGTCGCCGGAGAACTCGCAGACGAGTGTAGTTCTCGCCCAAATGTTCGCGCCTACGTTCTTGATGCACGCACTACGGGATCCGCGCTCGATGTACTAAAACTCCTGGGCATTCAGCAAGACCCTAACGAGTGACGACGCAAGCCGCTTCAACCCACTTAAAACGAGCGCACCGCACACTCCCAGACTCCCGGGGCGAGGTTGCCCTCACCCCCTACCGACCCACTGAGGCGAAATGACCACCAGGGCTGATCATCGGAGCCATCAATAGGTCGTCTGGCCCGCCGTCCGGCTTTGGCTTTTTGATATCGAAGCGGCGCGCCACCCCCAAAGCCCACGCCAGCCGCCGCCGCCCGCGTTACGCTCTCCCGCTCCTCCGCTCCCCAGTGAACCATGTCCCGTCGTGAGCTGCTCGGCGTCGCTGTGATGGTCTTGCTCGTCTTTGGGCTCACCCTCGCGCTGCTCTTGCCCAAAGGGGAGCTGGCGCCGCCGCCTCCTGACGTGGTGGAAGAGCCCCAGGCCGAGGCCCCCGCCGCGCCGCCGCCGCGGCCGCTCACCTGGAAGGAGGGCGCCCGGGTGATGATCCCGCCGCCGCCGGACCGCGCGCCCCGCGCGCCGACGACGCTTCTGGACAACGACAGCGCCCGCCTCGCCTTCGCCGCGGTGATGCCGCCGATGCGCGCCTGCCTCGTGGACTGGACGGCCATCGACCCCAACGTCGCCGGGCACGCCCTCGTGGAGCTGCGCCTGGGGGCGATGGGCCTCGTCGCCGCCGACCTCTTGGACCACGACGCCGCGCCGCCCAAGGTGCTCGAGTGTTTGGGGGACGCCCTGTACAACGCCGACTGGCCCGCCCCGGCTGAAGGCGAGGCCATCGTGAAGTACCCCTTCACCTTCCTCAACGTCACCTCGTCCCCGGAGGATGTGCCGCTTGAGGGCGAGGCCGAGGCCGAAGACGTGGACCAGAACGATGAATGAGCAAGACCGCCTCGACGTGCTCAGCCGCCTGCCGGAGTCCTTGCGCCCGCTGGCCGCCCACGTCCCCGCCCGCCGGGTGCAGCTCGCCTTGGACCTCGTCGATCGCCGCTTAAACGGCCTCACGGTGATGTCGGAGGCGATCACCCGCCGCCACAACGTGAGCGCGATCTTACGCAGCGCTGAAGCCTTCGGGCTGCATGACGCCCACCTCATCACCGACACCTTCAACCCCAGCGTCGGCGCGGCCAAAGGCGCCGAGCGGTGGCTGGAGATCACCCTGCACGCCCGGGCGTCGGAGTGTTTCGCCGCCCTGCGCGCCCAAGGCTATCGCTGCTACATCGCCGACTTCACTGAAGACGCGCGCTCGCCGGACGACGTAGACGTCTCCACGCCCCTGGCCGTGCTCTTCGGCAGCGAGCTCATGGGCGTGAGCGAAGAGGCCCGGGCCTTGGCGGATGGGGTCGTGATGATCCCCATGCGGGGCCTCACCCAGAGCCTCAACGTGAGCGCCGCGGCCTCGGTCATCCTGCATCGCCTCTCCACACGCCGCGCCTTGGTGCCCGGGGCCATCGGCGTCCACGGCGAGGCCCGGGAGCGCTTCTTGCGGCGCACCCTTGAGCGTGAGCACGACCGCCGCGTGGCCGAGCAGGCCTGGTGGGGCACCAACGACGAGGGCCAAGGCGAGCCGGCTGAGGAGGCCTAGAGCCCGTGCAGCACGCCGTCAGCGTGGCGTAACAGCAGCTCGCGCACCACGCCCGGGTGGGTGATGGGCCCCATGTGGCCGATGCCCTCAAGCTCGATGACCTCAGCGTGGGGGTTCACCGCCGCGAGGCCCTGGGTCATCGCCCGGGAGGCCCGGGTGGTGCGCTCACCAAAGACCAAGGTGAGCGGCGCGCTCATGCGCAGGTCCGAGAAACGCCCGGCGGAGAAGAAGCAGGACCGCACCTCCTGCACCATCTTCCACGACAGCGCCCGGGTGGCGGCCTTCACCGGCTCGGGCATGCCCCGCCAGGCGCCGGGGTGGTTCCAGTAGTCGATGAACAGCTCCAGCCACTCGTCGCCGCCCAGCCGCGCCTCGTCGGTGAGAAACCAGGGGTGGTTCACGAAGCCGCGCACCTCCGCCTGCACCTCCGGGTCGAGGACCACGTCATCGTGCAGAAGCGCCCCGAACACCACGGGCTCATACAGAAACAACGAGCGCACCTTGGGGCCGAGGGCCTGGGCGACGTGCAGCGCGACCAAGGCGCCGTAGGAGTGGCCGACGAGGTGAACGCCCGTGACCCCGGGCGGCAGCGCGTCGAGGGCCTGGGCGGCGTCCTCTTCAGCCCGGCAGGTGACCCCACGCGGCAAGGGCGCGTTCGGCGGGTAGCCGATGTGCGCGGGCGCGAGGCCCACGGCGCCGCCAAAGGCCGCCGGGGGCACCCGACGCCACATCGCCGGGGTGGTGCCCGTGGAGTGAAGGTACAAAACCCGCTCATCACCGCGCAGCTCAGGGGCCTGGGACATCGCTCCTCCGCCGCGGGCCTCACCCGCGCCCCCAACAGGTGCCCCCGCGGGGCGCTGGGGTCAAGGGGCGAAGGGGTCCGGATCGGTCAGAGGGCGGCGAACGCCCCCTCGCCTAAGGCCAGCGGCGCCATGGTCGGGGCGAGCCGCCCCGCCAAGAGTCGAGCTTGTTCCCGGATCTCGGCACAGCGGTGGACTCCCAACGCGCCGGTTTTCTGAGCGGCCCCAGAAGCCACAGCCCCGGCGTCGGGCGCCCGGTGGATCCCAAGGCCGCGCCGTCCTCCGACGAGCGTAACCCCAGCCCCAAGGCGTCCCGGGCGACGTGACCGCGGGAGAGCAGGCGCACAAACAGCGGCCCGGCCTCGGCGTCGTGAACGTCCCCGGGCCCCGTCGCCACGATGACGTGGTCCACCACACGGCGCTCTACGACGGCGCTCCCGCGGCGGGAGAGGCGAAGGGCCACGCCGTCGGTGGCGCGCTCAACAGAGACCAGGCGACCGCTGATGACGTCGAGCTGGCCGACTTGTCTGAGCGCCCGCACTGAGCTTCCCCCGCTTCCGTGGACACCTGCCATCCGTCGAGTGAGGATGGTCCACCAAGGAGCAGAGCATGTCCGAGCGAAAGAAGACTGACTACAAGCGCCCGAGCTACACGCCCGAGTTCAAGGCGGGCGCTGTGAGGCTGATCGTAGAGGAGGGTCGCGCGGTCTCGCAGGTAGCCACGGAGCTTGGAGTCTCCCAGACCGCTCTGCGAGAATGGGTAGTCGCCTCAAAGAGCACCCCCAGCGGCGATCCAGAGAGCGGAGCGCTCACGGCCTCGGAGCGCGCCGAGCTGGCCCGGCTGCGTCGAGAGAACCGAATTCTGACGCAGGAGCGAGAAATACTAAAAAAAGCCGCGGCCTTCTTCGCGAGAGAGTCGCTGAGGTTCGCCTTTGTCGCCGCGGAGAAGGCCACCTGGCCGATTCGAATGATCTGTCGAGCGCTTCAGGTCTCTGCGTCGGGCTACTACGCCTGGCTGAGTCGTCCTGAGTCTGTGCGATCTCAAGAGGATAGACGCCTCAAGGTCTTCATCGAGGCGGCGCACACGCGCGGTCGCGGCGCCTATGGCAGCCCGCGCGTGCACGCCGAGCTGAAGGCCAACGGCATCAAGACCAGCCGCAAGCGGGTCGCGCGGCTGATGAAGGATGAGCAGCTCTTCGGTCGGCCTCGTCGGCGCTGGACCCGCACGACGAGCTCCGATCCCCAAGGCGCCATCGCCGAGAACCTGCTCAACCAGCGCTTCTCCGCGTTGGCGCCGGACACCGCCTGGGTGGGTGACGTGACCTTCTTGGCCAACCCAGAAGGCTGGACCTATCTCGCCGTTATTCTTGATCTGTTCTCGCGCAAGGTGGTCGGCTGGGCGACGAGCAAGACCAACGACACGGCGCTCGCCTTGGCGGCCTTGAACATGGCCGCGCAGCATCGTCAGCCCAAGCCGGGCCTCATTCACCACACCGATCGTGGCTCGCCATACGCCAGCGCGGACTACAGGCGGCGCCTCACCGAGCTCGGCGCCGTCCAGAGCATGAGCAGGAAGGGGAACTGCTACGACAACGCCGTCTCTGAGAGCTTCTTCGGCACGCTCAAGACCGAGCTCGGCGAGCGCTTCGAGAGCCACAGCGACGCCCAGCGCAGGCTCTTCGACTACATCGAGGTCTTCTACAACGGCACCCGGCGTCACTCAGCCATCGGCTATCAAAGCCCAAGAGCCTTTGAGCGCCTGGCCGCGTGATGAACAGGAAACCCACAGCGAGCGCGTGTCTGTCCACAGGCCATCGACCCCATCCACAAGTTGTGAGTCTCCCCCTGGACCCCCTCGGGGTGGTGTGATGATCGTTGTGGAAAAAGAGTCGTCTGTGCTTGTCGGTGACGGTGATGATGATAGAACAC
>JADKFE010000077.1 GCA_016717595.1 Deltaproteobacteria bacterium
TGATGGTAGATCCCGCGCACGAGGCGAGAGTAGCGAAAACGATTAATGATTATTACTTTCGGCTATTGTATAATCCGACATACGGACTCTATTCGGTCGCCGCCCATTACATCGCCAACCGCCTGAGGATAGTGGACATCGCCGTGGCCTACCGGCTGGCAGCCGTACGTAACTACTTGCCTCAACCTCACCGCAGAGGCTTTTGACGAGATCACGGTCCCAAGCAATGTTGTTCGGTTGGAATTGGGCCCCAGAGTGAACCACTTCCTCAAGAATCGCGACAGAGGGTTCGCATTCTACGTTCTGGTGAGTCACACCGCCCGGCCACTCAATGACACCCGAGCATGGCTTGCTAAAGCACTGTAGCTGGCTGGCCTCCCTGACCTTGACGTACTTGAGCAACGAGCGCATCGCAACATTTATGGGACCGTGTCAAGCGCGATCGACGGACCGTTCCGCGCGCGGCTTGAGGAGGTGTTGACGGTAGGCGCCAGAAACTTCGCAATCCGTGGAGCCCACCCGAGCGAGCCTACATCGCTTAAGGCCGTCCAAGAAATGTACGAGGACCAAAGATTCTTTTTGGAGATAAAACATGGAAACCTATCGCTAAAGTTCCGACCGAGCCGACGTTTCGAGATCCGGCGGCATGGATGAAACAAGTGGCGGGGATCTGCAGTCAGGTTGAGGAGTTCTACGAGACCTGCCGTCACTAACCGCGGGATTGACGAGCGGGCTTTGGCTTCTTCAATCTGGGCGCGGTGCGCAGCCTTGAGGCGGCATTGTAGCCCGACCCACGGCGCCGCCGCTCGTCCCCCTGCCACGACTCACCCCGACCGTCGCCCCCGCTTCGCCCCCCGCGGCGCCTCCGTAACTCTCTTCGGAGTCACGCCCCCAACCCCCGTCACCACCGCCACCTCCCGCCACTCCCCCGGCTGCAGCCCATCGAGGGTGTACGGCCCAATCGCCGCCCGGATGAGCCGCAGCGTCGGGTGCCCCACAGCGGCCGTCATGCGGCGCACCTGGCGGTTGCGGCCCTCGCGCAGGCCCAGCTCAATCCAGGCCGTGGGCACGTTGAGGCGGTGGCGGATGGGCGGGTTCCGGGGCCAGAGGCCGGGGGGCTCGTCGATGAGCTGGGCGCGGGCGGGGCGGGTGAGGCCGTCGGAGAGCATCACGCCGCGCCGCAGGGCGTCTAGGGCGGCCTCGTCGGGGACACGCTCCACCTGGGCCCAGTAGACTTTCTCTTTGCCGAAGCGCGGATCGGCCAGGGTGGCCTGGAGCTGGCCATCGTCGGTGAGCGCGAGCAGGCCCTCGGAGTCCATGTCCAGGCGCCCGCAGGCGTAGACGTTGGGCACGGGGACGTGATCTTTGAGGGTGGGGCGGCCCTCGCGGTCGGTGAAGGCGCACATCACGTTGAACGGCTTGTTGAGCAGGATCAGCATGGCCTGAGCCTGTAATGCGTCTTGGCCCAACGTCGAGGCGGGGGTACGATGCGCTCTCGCCTGAGGTGCCCGATGCTGCTTCCCGCTCTGCTCGTCTCGCTGCTCTGGGCCTGCGCGCCCGCGCCGGTCGGCTTCTGTGAGGGCGCCGTTCGGTATGACTACGCCCCGGATCGGGCCAGCTCGTTCACCACCTTCCCCGATGACTTCTGGACCGAGCCCGACGCCACGAGCCCCACGGGCAAGCGGGTGTCCATGGCCATCGAGGACAACCCCGTCTTCGCCGACTACCCCGAGAACTACGCCGACTGGTACACCCACCTCTCCACCCTGAGCGGCTTTGGGGTGAACAGCGGGATCTTCTTGAGGTTCACCGGGGATCTTCGGCCTGAGGACATCACCGCGGAGCGGGTTCACGTCGTGAGCTTGGGGGCGGAGGGGCCCACGCGGCACGCCGTGGAGATCCTCACCACGGACCGGGAGGAGACGCTGTTGTTGCGCCCCTGGCGGGCCCTGCCTGAAGAGACGACGATCGCCGTGGTGCTGGAGACCGACCCGGCGGACCCCAACTGCGTCGCACCCTCAGCCACGCTGCGGGCGCTGTTGAGCCCAGAGACGGAGCTTGCGCGCGGTGAGGAGGCCCCGGCGCGCTCGGCGGAGTTTGTGGCGGCCTTGGCGGCGGTGGGCCTGCCCCCGGAGCGGGTGGGCGCCATGACCGTGTTCACCACGCAGACGATCACCCGGGGCTCTCTGGCCGTGGCCGAGCACGTCGCCACGACGACGCCGACGGTGGACGGGGCGCGGGTGTGTGTCGAGGAGCTCGGCGGGATGCGCTGTGATCTGCCGCTCACGGTGAACGACTACCGCGGCCCCGACCGCATCGTGCCCGATGACTCCGGCGCGCCCCAGGCGAGCTACGCCTTGCCCGTGCGGGTGTGGATGCCCCTGGCGCCGGGGCCGCACCCCGTGGTGCTCTGTGGTCATGGCCTCGGCGGCGGGGTGAATGACTGTGACGTGCTCGTGCCCGAGGCGATGGTGGAGGGCCTCGCCGTGGTCGCCGTGGACGCCGTGGAGCATGGGAATCACCCCGCGCGGAGTGAGCCCGAGCTGGAGCTCATCGAGAACTTCATGATCTTCGCCCTGCGGGTCACGCCGCCGGGCATTCATGGCCTCGTGCTGCGCGACAACTTCCGCCAGTCGGCCTGGGACAAGCTCCAGGTGCTGCGCGCGATAGCGCTGGGCCTGGACGTAGACGGCGACGGGGCGGTGGATTTAGACGCCGAGCGCCTGGTCTACGCCGGGGTGAGCCTGGGGGCGATCATGGCGCCGGAGCTGCTCGCGCTCAGCGACGCGCCCGTGGCGGCCTGGACGGCGGTGGGCGGCGCGCGGCTCACCCAGATCATCCAGGACTCGCCCTCGTTCTCGATCCTCGTGGACGTGATGCGGCCCTCCGAGCTCGACGACGGCGACATTGACCGGGCCTTCCCGCTGTTGCAGACGATGGTGGACCCAGGCGACCCGGCGTCGTGGGCGCCCCATGTGCTGGAAGACCGCCTGCTGGACGACGGGCCGCCGCCGCACCTCGCGCTGTTGATCGCCCAAGAGGATGAGGTGGTGCCGAACTCGACAAACGACCTGCTCGCCTTGGCCTATGGCCTGCCCGGCGTCGGGACCGAGCTTTGGGCGGTGGAGGGGCTCACGTTCACCCCCGGAGACGCCCGCGCCAACCTGCCCGGCGGGCTCACCGGCGGGGTGGTGCAGGTTGGCCTCGTGCATCGCGCCGAGGGGGCCGAGGCGACCCCGGCGGAGCACGCCCACCTGCACGACAGCGTCGAGGGGTTTGACAGCGTCCGGGCCTTCATCTTGCCCGCGCTCTGGGGCGAGACCCCGACGCTGCTCGCCGCGCCGTGAGGGGTTGATCGACGGCGTTGAAGTGGTCTGAAACGCCCTGAAATGTCCAAAACAGGCGGTTTTGAGGAGTCGCGGGCTATCCTCGACGGACGTGAATCGTTCGGAGGTGCCCATGAAGTCCGCTGTCCCCTTGCTCACTCTGCTCGGCGTTTTTGGGTGTACAGGCGACGTCAACGTGACCAAGTTCAACTCCGAGCCCGTGGCGACGATCACCTCTCCTGGCGACGGCGACACGGTCACTGAGGGGCAGCTCATCACTCTGCGGGGCATCGTCTCCGACCCCGACGACCCGGCCTCAAACCTCGTCGCGACCTGGACCGCGGGGGAGCGCTCCCTCTGTGAGCGTGCGCCCGTGGGCGACGGCGGCGAGTCGTCGTGTGAGGCCACCTTGGCGGCGGGTGAGGAGGAGATCACCCTGCTCGCCCAAGACCCGGCGAACGCCGTGGGCCTGGACTCGGTCACCGTGGTGATCACCACCCCGAACGCGCCCACCTTGACCTGGCTCTCGCCCCAAGACGGCGACCTGCTCACCGCGGATGTGCCCGTCGAGCTCGCGGTGCAGCTCAACGACGACGCCGATGAGCCCTCCGCCTTGGCCTTGGCCTGGACCGACGGCGACGGCGCGGCGCTGGACCTCAACCTCACCCCCGACGCCGACGGCGTCGTGCGGGACAGCCTGCTCTTGGGCGAGGGCAGCTACACCGTCACCCTCACCGCCACCGACAGCGACGGCCTGAGCGGCGTGGCGTCGATGAGCTTCGTCGTCGAGGCCCCGAACAACGTCCCCACCTGCGAGATCACCGCGCCCTTGACCGGCTCCAACGGCCCCGGCGGCGAGCCCGTGCTGCTCTCGGGCCTCGTCTTCGACGCCGATCAAGCCGCCGAGACCCTCAGCGTGGCCTGGTCCAGCGACCTCATGGGCCTGTTGGGGGAGGTCACGCCCAGCGCGGATGGAGACGTGAGCCTCACCGTGGACGAGCTCAGCGCGGGCACCCACGCCTTGACCTTGAGCGTGCTCGACGCCGTGGGCGCGTCTTGTGAGGCCGAGGTGCTGTACAGCGTCGGCATCCCCCCGGAGCTAGAGCTCCTCGCGCCGATTGACGGTGACCTGTTCAACGAGGGCGAGCTGGTGAGCTTCGTCGCCACGGCGAGCGACGCCGAGACGGCCGCCAGCGACCTGATCGTGACCTGGGAATCAGACCTCGACGGCCTGCTCGATGAGTCCTTCGCCGCCGCCGACGGCTCGATCCTGTTTGAGACGACGGCCTTGAGCCCCGGCGAGCACAACGTCACCCTCACCGTCACCGACGGCGACGGCCTGTATGTCGTCGGCACGGTGCTGATCTCGGTGAACGACCTCCCCGGCGCGCCCACGGTGAGCCTGAGCCCGTCGAGCCCCGGCACCGATGACACCTTGACGGCCTCGGTCACCGGCCCCAGCGCAGACGCCGAGGGTGACCCGATCACCTACACCTACGCCTGGACCAAAGACGGCGCGGCGACGGCGTATAGCTCCACGACGGTGCCCGCCACGGCGACGACCAAAGGAGAGCTCTGGGCGGTCACGGTCACCCCCGATGACGGCTGGGGCGCCGGGGACGTGGGCACGGCGAGCGTCACGATTCAGAACACGGCGCCGACGCTCACGAGCGTGAGCCTCACCCCCACGGCGCCCTCTGAGACCGACACCTTGACCTGCACCCCGTCTGGGGCCGCCGACGTAGACGGCGACAGCGTCTCCTACGAGTACGCCTGGACGGTGAACGGCGTGCTGATCTCGACGACGACGAGCACCTTGGGCTCAAGCTTCTGGCAGAAGGGCGACACGATCTCCTGCGCGGTGACGCCCACCGACGGCGTGGACGACGGCGCGGCGGTGTCCTCGGCCTCGGTGACCGTCGGCAACGGCGCCCCGAGCATCACCGGCGTGACGATCTCGCCGAGCTCCGCCACGGTGAGCAGCACCTTGACCTGCGCGGTGACCGGCTTCTCCGACCCCGACGGCGACGCCGACGCCAGCACCTTCGCCTGGACGGTGGACGGCGTGGCCGCGGGCAGCGGCGCCACCTTGGCCGGCGCGTTTGTGGGCGGCGACGTGGTCACCTGCACGGCGACGCCCAGCGACGGCAGCGCCACAGGCGCCACGAAGTCCACCTCGATCACGATCGGCAACACCGCGCCGGTCTTGGCCTCGGTGAGCCTCACGCCCACGAGCCCGACCTCCGCCGACACCTTGACCTGCACCCCGGGCAGCACCACCGACGCCGACGGCACGACCTCGTTCACCTACAGCTACGCCTGGACGGTGAACGGCTCGACGATCTCCGCGACGGGCAGCACCCTGGCCCCCAGCCTGCACAGCAAGTTCGACGTGATCCGCTGCGCGGTGACGCCCAACGACGGCAGCGGGAGCGGCAGCGCCGTCTCGTCCTCGTCGGTGACCATCGGCAACAGCGCGCCGTCGTACACCAGCGCCACCTTGAGCCCATCTTCCCCCACAGAGTCCGACACCTTGACCTGCACCCCGGCGGGCGGCTCCGACACCGACGGCGACACGGTGAGCGGTACCTATGTCTGGCGCGTGAACGGCTCGACGATCTCGCCCACGACCTCCACGCTCAGCGGCACCTACTTCTCCAAGGGCCAGAGCGTCGTCTGTGACGCCACCCCCACCGACGGCACCACCTCGGGCACGGCGGTGACCTCCAACACGGTCACCGTGCTCAACAGCGCGCCGACCCTCACCAGCGTCAGCATCAGCCCCAGCTCGCCCACGGCGTCGAGCACCTTGACCTGCACGCCCTCGGGCGGCGCGGACGCAGACGGCGACACCGTCTCGTATACCTATGCCTGGACGGTGAACGGCACGTCGAAGGGCAGCGCCAGCACGCTCTCCGGCGTGTTTGTCAGCGGCAACACCGTGGTGTGCTCGGTGACGCCCAGCGACGGCAGCGCCTCGGGCACGGCGAAGACGGCCACGGTGACGATCAGCAACAGCGCCCCGGTCTTGGCCTCGGTGAGCCTCACGCCCACGAGCCCGACCTCCGCCGACACCTTGACCTGCACCCCGGGCAGCACCACCGACGCCGACGGCACGACCTCGTTCACCTACACCTACGCCTGGACGGTGAACGGCTCGACGATCTCCGCGACGAGCAGCACCCTTGGGCCGAGCCTGCACAGCAAAGGCGACGTGATCCGCTGCGCGGTGACGCCCAGCGACGGCAGCTCCAGCGGCAGCGCCGTCTCGTCCTCGTCAGTGACCATCCAGAACAGCGCGCCGTCGTACACCAGCGCCAGCCTCAGCCCCACATCCCCCACAGAGTCCGACACCTTGACCTGCACGCCGTCGGGCGGCTCCGACACCGATGGCGACACGGTGAGCGGCACCTACTCTTGGCGTGTGAACGGCTCGACGGTGAGCCCGACGACCTCGACGCTCAGCGGCACCTACTTCTCCAAGGGCCAAACCGTCGTCTGTCTCGTGACGCCCACAGACGGCACCTCTTCGGGCACGGCGGTGACCTCGAACACGGTCACCGTGCTCAACACCGCGCCCACCCTCACCAGCGTCAGCATCAGCCCCAGCAGCCCCACGGCGTCGAGCACCTTGACCTGCACGCCCTCGGGCGGCGCCGACGTTGACGGCGACACCGTGTCGTACACAACCGCCTGGACGGTGAACGGCACGGCTCGGGGCACGTCGAGCACGCTCTCCGGCGTGTTCGTCGGCGGCAACACCGTGGTGTGCTCGGTGACGCCCAGCGACGGCAGCGCCTCGGGCACGGCGAAGACGGCGACTGTGACGATCAGCAACAGCGCCCCGGTCATCAGCTCGGTGAGCCTCACGCCCACGAGCCCCACCTCCGCCGACACGCTCACCTGCACGCCGACGACCACAGACGCCGACGGCACGACCTCGTTCACCTATACCTACGCCTGGACCATCGGCGGCTCGTCGATCTCCGCGACGAGCAGCACCCTTGGGCCGAGCAGCCACAGCAAAGGTGACGTGGTGCGGTGCAGCGTGATCGCCAGCGACGGCAGCGCGTCGAGCGCGTCCGTGGCCTCGTCGTCGGTGACCATCGGCAACAGCGCGCCGAGCATCTCCAGCGTGACGCTCAGCTCGTCGAGCCCCAAAACAAACGACACGCTCTCGGCGGCGATCACCTCCAGCGACACCGACGGCGACACGGTGAGCTACACCTACGCCTGGTTCGTGAACGGCAGCGCCGCCGGGACGGGCTCCACCCTCAGCGGCGTGACGGCCTTCTCCAAGGGCCAGTCGGTCTATGTGCGGGTGACCCCAACAGACGGCACGACCGCGGGCAGCGCCGTGAGCTCCTCGACGGCGACGGTGGCGAACTCGACGCCAGGCGCGCCGGGCGTCGAGCTGGATCCTGAGGTGCCAGAAGCGGGGGTGGACGACCTTTGGTGCGCGGTCACGACCCCAGCGAGTGATGATGACGGCGACACCCTGAGCTACACGATCACATGGACCAAGAACGGCTCCAGCTTCACCGGCACGACCACGACGGTCTACACGAACGACACCGTGCCGTACACGGCCACCTCGGCGAGCGACACCTTCGCCTGCCGGGTGACGGCGAGCGACGGCAGCGCCACGGGCGCGGCGGCCACAGACTCGGTGACGGTCTTGGGCGCGAGCTACACCATCGGCAACGCCACGCCGTTCACGACCTACCAGACCTTCGGCGCGAACACCTTTGTGGCGATGCCGATCACCGTGTCGTCCTCAGCGACTCTGTACAGCATCGGCACGATCCACAGCTACCCCTCTGGGGACATGAAGCTCGCGGTGTACACAAACTCCGGGAGCGCGCCGGGCACCTTGGTGGCCCAGACCGCCGCCACCGCGGTCAGCTCGGGAACCCAGGAGGTGCCGATCACCGCCGGGTCTGTGTCGCTTCCGGCGGGCTCGTACTGGATCGCGGCGATCTACTCCGCGAACAGCTACCCGACCACCCACACGACCACCACCGCGGGCTGGCGCTACGTCTCCTCCAGCTACAGCTCGGGCTTCTCGACCACGGCCCCGTCTACCACGGCGCTGACGATCAAGGCCGCCAACTACTACGTCGTCGTCCGTTGAGCCGCCCGGTCTCTCTGTCCCCCTGTCCCCCTGTCCGTCCAACACCACAACACCCAGGAGTGAAACGAATGGAACCCCTCATCGGTCAAGTCATGCTCTTCGCGGGGAACTTCGCCCCCGTGGGATGGATGTTCTGCCAAGGGCAGCTCCTCCCCATCAGCGAGTACGAGACATTGTTCGCGATCATCGGCACCACCTACGGCGGCGACGGAATGACGACCTTCGCCTTGCCGAACCTCTCCGGCGCCACCGCCGTGAGCGCGGGCACCGGCCCAGGCTTGCCCAATTGGGCCCTCGGTCAGGTCACTGGCGCGGAGACCGCCACGATGACCCAGGCCAACATGCCCGCCCACAACCACATCGCGCTCGGCTCAAGCCAGAACGGCGAGGCCACCAGCCCCCAGGGCGCGGCGCTCGCGGGCTATGGCACGTCTTTGCCGCCGGTGGGCCCCTACACCAGCTCCGCGGCGAACACCACCCTACGCGCGGGCTCCTTGGGCAACGCCGGGTCGAGCCAGCCCTTCTCGATCATCCAGCCCAGCCTCGCGCTCAACTACATCATCGCCGTCGAGGGCATCTTCCCCTCTTCGGCCTGAGCCCCACCCCCTCCCATCTTCGTCTTCGGAGCTTCGAGCATGGATCCTATCTACATCGGCTCAATCTTCCTGTTCGCGGGCAACTTCGAGCCAAAAAACTTCGCCTTCTGTGATGGGCGACTGATGAGCATCGCCCAGAACACGGCCCTGTTCGCGATCCTGGGCACCACCTATGGCGGCGACGGCAAGGTGACCTTCGCCTTGCCCGACCTGCGCGGCCGCGTCGCCGTGGGCGTCGGGGCGTTCCCCGGCGGGCAGAGCTGGTCCCTCGGAGAGGCTCAAGGAACCAACGCCGTCACCTTGACCCAAGAGAACCTCGCCGTACACAGCCACAACGTCAACGCCAACAACACGCCTGGCGGCAACTCCTCGCCCTCCAACAGCGTGTTGGCAGAGATCGGCACCAGCCTCCCGCCCCTGGGGCCCTACACCCAAGGCGCACCCAACACCACGATGAGCGCGCAGAGCGTGATGCCCGCCGGGAGCGGCTTCCCCGTCGGCATCATGCAGCCCTACCTCGGCCTCAACTACATCATCGCGCTCTACGGCGTCTTCCCCCCTCGTAGCTGAAACGGCTCACCCCCCTTTCTACCTCTCGGAGTCAAACATGGATCCCATCATGGGCTGCATCTTCCTGTTCGCGGGCAACGTGGCCCCGAGGAACTGGGCGTTCTGCAACGGCCAGCTCCTCTCCATCGCCCAGAACCAGGCGCTGTTCTCGATCCTCGGCACGACCTATGGCGGCGATGGTCGCACGACCTTCGCCCTGCCCGACCTTCGGGGCCGGGCGCCGGTCTCCCAAGGCAACCCGCAGGGCATCAACGGCGTGCAGCTCGGTGAGGCCTCGGGCTCGCCGACCACGACGCTGTTGATCACCAACCTCCCGTCACACAACCACACGCTGAACGCCTCCACCAACAACGGCGAGTCCATCTCCCCCGCAAACGCCACCTTGGCGGCCTTCGGCACCTCGCTGCCCCCCGCCGGGCCCTACACGACCGCCCACACGCCGAACGCCCCGCTCAGCCCCGCCGCCATCTCCGTGTCGGGCCAGAACCAGCCGATCAACATCACCCAGCCGACCATCGCCCTGAACTTCATCATCGCCACCCAGGGCATCTTCCCCTCTCGGAACTGATTCAAGCTGCTGATCCCGTCTGCGCCGCCTCGTGGGGTTGACCCTGCGGGGCGGCGTCTGTGTTGGGTGGATTGTGTTGAGCGCCTCGGCGCCCCTCACCCCACCAACGACTCCAGCCACCCCCGCAGCACGTTCACCGCGACGCGCTGGCGGTACTCCGCCGTCGAGCGCACATCGGCGATGGGCCGGATGTCGTTCAGCAGAAGCTCGGCGAGCTGGGGCCGCACGGGGCCGCCCTCTAGGGCCACCTCGACGGTGTGCGCGCGGAGGGGCACCGGGCCCAAGGCGCCGAACGCGAGGCGCGCCAGGGTGACCTGACCGCCTTGGCGGCGCACCCGACCGCAGAACGAGAGCTTGGAGATCGACTGTGCGCGGCGGGTGCCGACCTTTCGGAAGAAGGTCTCGTCGCCGTCTACCCGGGCGGGGAGGTAGATGGCGGTGATCAGCTCGTCACGCTCCAGGGCGGTCTTGCGGTAGCCCAGGAAGAAGCGCTCGATGGGCACGCGGCGCAGGCCGCGGCGGGCGGAGCCGAGCTCGACGACGGCGTCTAAGGCCAGAAGCGGCGGCAGGCTGTCTCCGGCGGGGGAGGCGTTGGCCAGGTTTCCGCCCAAGGTGCCGCGGTTGCGGATCTGGGCGGCGCCGCAGGTGCGGGCGGCCTCGACCAAGGCCGGGGCGTGATCGGCGAGGAGCGGGGACTGGATCAGCTCGGTCCAGGTGGTCAGCGCGCCGAGGCGGATCCAGCCGTCTTGGGCGTCGAGGCCGCGCAGCTCGGCCACCCCCCAGAGGTTCAGCACGCGGCTGGGATCGAGCTTGTTGGCCTCGATGAGCACCATCAGGTCGGTGCCCCCGGCCAACGCGACCGTCTCGGGGTGGTGCGCCTTGACCGCGAGGGCCTCGGCGAGCGTGCGTGGGGAGAGCACTTCAGCGTGGCTGGTCAGCACAGAGCGCCTCCTCGACGGCGTCGATGATCTTCTGGTAGCCCGTGCAGCGGCAGAGGTTCCCGGCCACGGCGTCGCGGACCTCGGCGCGGTTGAGCGTCTGGCCCCGCTGGCAGAGCTCGGCGGCGGTCATCAAGAACCCCGGCGTGCAGATGCCACACTGGGCCGCGCCGCAGCGCACGAAGTTGTCTTGCAGGCGGGCGAGGCGGGGGTCGTCGGCGAGGCCCTCCACGGTGAGCACCGTGGCGCCTTGGGCCTGGGCGGCGGGCACCAGACAGGCGCAGGCCGACTGGCCGTCGAGCAGCACGGTGCAGGCGCCACACTCGCCCTCGCCGCAGCCCTCCTTGGCGCCGGTGAGGCGCAGGTCTTCGCGCAGCACGTCGAGCAGACGGGCCATCGGGCGGACCTCGACCTCACGAGGGGCGCCGTTCACGACGAAGGAGAGCTTCATGGGGTGGCCTCCAGCACACGCTCAGGGGTCATCGGCAGGCGGTTGAGCACCGCGCCCGTGGCGGCCTCGATGGCCTGGGCCACCGCCGCCGCCGGGCCGTCCATGGGGATCTCCCCCAGGCCCTTGGCGCCAAACGGGCCCCCGGCGTAGGGGTTCTGAATGAGCAGGGTGACCATCTCCGGGGCGTCGGCCGCCGTGGGGATGATGTAGTTCGTGAGCCGATCGTTGAGCATCAGGCCCTTGCCGTCGGTGACGACCTCCTCAAAGGTGGCCCAGCCGAGCGCCTGCAGCGCCCCGCCCTCGATCTGCCCCGTGGCGAGCACGGGGTTCAGCGCGAAGCCGATGTCGGTGGCCGTGATCAGCCGCCGGTAGGTGACCTCGCCGGTGTCGATGTCTACGGCCAGATCCACCACCGTCGCCATCCAGGCGTAGGTGGGGTAGGCGTCGCCGAGGTAACGCTCGTCGTCCCAGCGCAGGGTGGGGTCGGGCTGGTGCTGGGCCTCTACCCGCAGAGGGGCGCGGGCGCGGCGGGCGCGGGCGAGCTCGGCGAAGGCGCCCGGGCGTTTGGCCTCGGCCTGCAGCGCCGCGTGGAGCTTGCGGGCGGCGGCGTCCACCACCCCACCCACGACCATCGCCGTGCGAGACGCCACCGTGGGCCCGGAGTCGGGCACGATGGCCGTGTCATGCGGCGCCATCTCCACCCAGCCAAGGGGGATGTCGAGGATCGACGCCACGATCTGCGGGAAGATCGTGTCGGTTCCTTGGCCGATGTCCGTGGAGCCCGTGAGCACCCGCACCCGCTCGCCGAAGAGCTCCAGGATCACCTTGGACTTGATCTTCGCCTCGCCGTTGCCGGTGAAGCCGCAGCCGTGAAACACCACGGAGACGCCCCGACCGGGCAGGCGCCGCGCCGCGTCTCCGCCGCCGCCGGGGATGGGCGAGAGCGGCGGCAGCGGGGCCTCGTCCGCCGCGGCCAGGGCCGCGTCTAAGGCGAGCAGGCCGCCCGGCGCCTTCACGACCTGGCCGGTGACGGTCAAGTCCCCTTCGCGCAGGAGGTTCATCCGGCGCAGCTCGACGGGGTCGATGCTGAGCGTGCGGGCGATCTTGTCCAGGTGGCGCTCGACGGCGAACATCGCCTGGGGGGCGCCGAAGCCACGAAACGCGCCGTTGGGCGGGGAGTGGGTGGCCACCACGGCGGCGCGCACATGGGCCGTCTCCCAGCGGTAGGGCCCGCTCACATGCAGCGCGGCCCGGGAGATGACGACGGGGGAGAGCGTGTTGTAGGCGCCGCCGTCCATGAGCACGTCGGCGTCTAAGGAGAGCAGGCGGCCCGACTCATCCACGCGGGTGCTGAGCTTCACCCGGGCGGGGTGGCGTTTGGTGGTGGCGCGTAGATCTTCGTCGCGGCGGTAGACCATCTTGACTGGGCGTCCGGCGCGCAGGGCCAAGAGCGCGGCGTGGGCGGCCAGCATCGAGGGGTACTCCTCTTTGCCGCCGAAGCCGCCGCCCGTGGCGGCCTGCACCACGTTGAGCTTGTCGTGGCCGAGCACCCGGGTGAGGGCCTTCACGACGTAGTACGGGCACTGCAAGGAGCCTATGATGGTGACCCCGCCGTCTTCCCGGGGCACGGCGAGCACGCCTTGGGGCTCGATGTAGAGCTGCTCTTGGTGGCCGACGTTGTACTCCCCCTCGATGAGCACGCCGCCCTGGACGGCCTTCACGTCGCCCAGGCGCAGCTCCAGCTTCTTGAAGACGTTGTCCCGGCCAAAGATGCGCGGATCTTCGCCTTGGGAGCGGGTCATGTCGATGAGCGCGGGGAGCGGCTGGTACTCCACCCGCACGTTCCGCGCGGCCTCCAGGGCCTTCTCCCGCGTCGGCGCGGCGACGAGCGCGATGGGCTCGGTGACGTGGCGCACGACCTGCTCGGCCAAGGCGGGCTGGTCGTCGGTCATCAAGGCGATGACGTTCTCGCCGGGGATGTCCACGGAGGTGACCACGACGACGTCCGACCAGTCGTAGTCGAGGTTGAGGGTGATGCCGCGGATGAGCGCGTGGGCGTGGATCGAGCGCACCGTGGCGCCGTAATAGCAGCCGGGAACGTGCAGATCGTCGACATAGAGCGCGCGACCGCTGACCTTCGCGGGTCCATCAACCCTGCCGATGCTTTCGCCGATGAGCTGAGCCATAGAAGCTCCAGGGGGCGCCCCAGATATACCAGAGTTGATCCCCGAGCGCCCGTCGTCGCCCCCGCCTCGGTGTCAGAGCTGTGCCGATTCCCGCCCAAGCCGGTCCAAGCCGGACCAAGGAGACCCCCATGCGCTTCACCGACCTCAAGGACCGCCTGCCGACGCTGCCCGAGGCCCTCGCGCCGCTCGGCGCCCTCGCCTTCAACCTCTGGTGGAGCTGGGACGCCGAGGCCACGGCCCTCTTTGGTGGCCTCGACCCGATGGGCTGGGAGCGGGTGCGGCACAACCCCGTGGCCTTGCTGCAAGACTTGGGCGCCGACCGCCTCTCGGCCTTGGCTGAAGACGCCACCTTCGTGGCCCAGGTCCGCTCGATCCAAAGCCGCTTTGAGGCGTACCTCCACGCGACGAACACCTGGGCCCAAGAGCACGCCCCGAGCCTCGCCCCCGGCGGCCAGGGCGGCGTGGCGTATCTCTCCATGGAGTTTGGCCTGCACGAGAGCCTACGCATCTACTCCGGCGGCCTCGGCGTGCTCGCCGGGGACCATGTGCGCTCGGCCTCGGACCTGGGCCTGGAGCTCGTCGGCGTCGGCCTGCTCTACCGCCAGGGCTACTTCCGCCAGCTCATCGACGACGGCGATCAGGTCACCGCCTTCCCCAAGGCCGACTTCAACCGCCTGCCCGTGCGCCAAGCCTTCAACGACGACGGCACCCCCCTGCGCGTCGAGGTGCCCCACGGCAACCACAGCTACACCGCCCAGGTGTTTCAGCTCGACGTGGGCCGGGTGCGCCTGCTCCTGCTGGACGCCGACCACGAGGGCAACCCCTTCGATCACCGCTTCTTCACGCAGCAGCTCTACGGCGGCGACGGCCGCACCCGCGTGGCCCAGGAGGTGCTGCTTGGCGTCGGCGGCGTGCGCGCGATCCGGGCCATGGGCCTGCGCCCGGCGGTGTTCCACCTCAACGAGGGCCACTGCGCCTTCGCCCCCGTCGAGCTCCTGCGTGAGCGTGTGCTGCAGGGCGAGCCCTTGGGCGCCGCCGCCGAGGCCGTCAAGCGCCAGGTGGTGTTCACCACCCACACCCCGGTGCCCGCGGGCCACGACCGCTTCTCGTACTACACCGTCGAGGAGGCCCTGGGCGGCTACCGCGAGAAGCTGGGCTGGCCCCAAGGCACGATCATGGACATGGGCCGCGTGCGCCCCACGGACATCCACGAGCCTCTGTGTATGACCGTGCTCGCCCTCAAGCTCAGCCGGTCCACGAACGGCGTCTCCGCCCTGCACGGCGCGGTGAGCCGCGAGATGTGGAAGGACCTCTTCCCCCTCGTCCTCGACACCGCCCAGGTGCCCATCGGCCACGTCACCAACGGCGTTCACCCGCTGTTCTGGATGGGCCCCGAGCTGCGCGCCCTGTTTGATGACCGCCTGCCCGGCTGGCGCCGCCGCTTAAGCGACCTCGCCTATTGGGAGGAGTCGTTTCTCCGAGGTCTCCGACGAAGACCTGTGGTCTGTGCACAACGCCCAGAAGGCCCGCCTGGCCCAGCTCGTCTCCACCCGCTGCCGCGGCGCCCACCTCGACGAGCACGCCCTGACCTTGGGCTTCGCCCGGCGCTTCGCCCCCTACAAACGCGCGAACCTGCTGTTCACCGAGCCCGACCGTTTGGAGGCCCTGCTCGACCACGACATGCCCGTGCGCCTGCTCGTCTCGGGCAAAGCCCACCCCCAAGACCTGCACGGTCAGGCCCTCTTGGGCGAGATCCTCCGCTTCACCCGCGACGGCCGCTTCCGCGACCGGGTGATCTTCTTGGAGGAGTACGACATGATCCTTGGCCGCGCGCTCACCCAGGGCTGCGACGTGTGGCTGAACACCCCCCGCCGCCCGCGTGAGGCCTCGGGCACCTCAGGCCAGAAGGCCGCGCTCAACGGCGTGCTGAACGCCTCGATCCTCGACGGCTGGTGGCCCGAGGCCTACGACGGCACGAACGGCTGGGCCATCGGCGAGGCCCGGGAGTACGCCACGGTGGAGGAGCAGGACGCCGCCGACGCGGAGTCTCTGTATCAGATCCTGGAGCATGAGCTGCGGCCGCTGTTCTTCCGCCGGGATGAGCAGGGGATCCCGCGGGGCTGGGTGGAGAAGATGCGGCGGTCGATCATCACCTGTCTGCCGGTGTTTAATACGCATCGGATGGTCGAGGACTATGTCACCGGGATTTATTTGGGGTGAGGCCTCATCTCAAAACGTCGCCCGCTGGTCCCGAGACGCTCGGCTGGACACCCCGGCTCTGTGCGGTCGTTCTGCTTGTCTCCTGTGGTCAACCCCGGCTCCCGGGCCCCAGGGCGTGCTCTACCGGGGGGTTTGCCCACGACCCCCCCCCTTCCTACCCCCCCCCCCCCCCCCCTCCCGGGTTTCCTCCCCATTCCGGGCTGAAGCTCCTTCCTGACGGTCCACGCGGGGAGCTCTTGCCGACGCCTCACCTGTGGTGATCTCCCGGTTGATAAGGGATCCGTTCGTGTGCTGGACGCGGTGATGTGTGAGCGCGAGTCCACCGAGCCGATGACCACCGAGCCCATGCCCCTCGCGCAAGGCCTCGACACCTTAAGAGCGATCAAAAGAAGCCACCAGGAGTTCGCCTACGCGAAGGGATGGCATGGGTACACGACCACCTGGATACTGCCCACGAAGGACACGGAGTTGTCCACGGTGGTGGCCCTTGGCATACATGGCCGGCTTCGCCCGATTTCGACAGCTACACCGATGTTGTCGTCTGGGGGAGCCTAAAAACCGGGGTGCATGGGGCGCGACTGCGCATAGGCCCACAGACATGGTCGATGCTGCTGGCGCTCTACGACGAATACACGAGTGATGGAACCCCGATCCTCATCCTCAACGGCGCGTCGGACTGGTCTTGCGCGCCCACCGGGGAGTACGATCCGCTGCTAAATCGGGAGGGTCGCCTCACGGCCGCGCAGATCATGTGTACACCGGCCGACGCCAGACACGCGCTGACCCACGTTCGTGTGGGCGTGTGTGTTCAGCCCGAGGCGTCTTGGGGCGAGGTGATCGCGGCGATCGACGCCCGCGTCGCGCGAGTCTCCGAGATCGTGCTCATGTTTAACTGCGGCGACAACGCGGACGGCACGCTGCCCCTGTCGCTGTGAAGCTGGCCCTGTGGGCTGGCCCTCTCGTCTCTCTCTAACCCCCGGCGGG
>JADKFE010000078.1 GCA_016717595.1 Deltaproteobacteria bacterium
ACGTCGTTGAAGCTGATGCGATCGGTCTCGGTGCGGTCGGCGTACTTCGTCGTGAAGATGATGGAGGTGGTCTCCTTATCGACGACGATGTGCTCCGAGGCTTGGTTCTCGCGCATCAGGTAGAAGAAGATCGCGCCGACCACGGCCATGGCCGCGATGAGACCGAGCAGGCCCATGAGCCCGCTGGAGCTGCGCTGGGGGACCTCGGTGAAGTCGTGAAAGCAGTGCTTGCAGCGCGGGGCTGCTTCGGGCACATCAGCGCCGCAGCTTGGGCAGGTCTTGGTCGACACCGCGAGTTCTCCTGAGGGTGCGTCACCGCATACGCGCCATTTGAGCCGATGTCAAGCCGATCTGCGGCCTTGAGGCGCGGTCGCGCGGCGAGGCTCAGCGACCCTCGGCGGCGAAGCGCGCCAGGGGCCGCAGCAGCGACGGGACGAGCAGGGTCACCGCGCTTTTTGGGTGATACCGCTCGAAGCTCTTGAACACCTTTTTGCCTTGTTTGACCATGCCCGCAGGATCCTCAGGCCAGCCAAGCTCGCGGGCCAGGGCCGCGCGGTGGGCGGGCGGCAGCTCCGCGAGGTCGTCCAGATCGTAGTCGGACAGGGGCAAGCCTCGCTCTTTGCGGCCCAGATCGACGAGGCGGGGCAAGATCTGGAGGAGCAAGGTCTCCCGGTTGATGACCTCGTCGAGCACCACGGCCACCTCCATCGCGAGGTCGGCGAGGTCACCCTCGGGCATGTTCTGTAGGCTCTGGCGCTCGTCCGCGGTGAGGGAGAAGGGCATTGAGGCTCCGTGACCAGTGGTGGTTGACGCCGAAGAGGCGGTGTCGCGCTCCGACAAGAGATATAGCCTGAGGGTCCGACGCTCACCTCGGCCGGAGGTCAAACGAATGTTGCGCACCTTGCTCGCGCTCTTGCTGCGCCCGCCGCTTGTGGGCCTGTCGTGGCTCATCACGGCGTGGCTGCGCTGGCGGGTCGGCGCGTATGGGATGCTGGAGCTGCGTCCTGCCGGGCGAGCGGCGCGCGGGGGCTCTTGTTGGAGCTGGGCCCGCTGGGCTGGGGCTGGGGCGCGCTTGATGAGTGGCGGCTCATGCTCCTTCGGCTGCGCCAGGACGGGATCTTGCTCATCGCCAAGGCGGATGGTCTCGACAACCGTCAGCTTTATCTGGCGTCGGCCTGTGACCGGGTGGTCGTCTCGCCCCCTGGTGAGGTCAGCGCCGTGGGGGTGAGCGCGCACAGCACCTTCTTCGGCGCGGCTCTGGAGCGCCTGGGCCTTCGTTTTGATGTGGAGGCCGCCGGGGCCTACAAGAGCTTCGGTGAGACCTTCACCCGCCGCGGCCCGAGCCCGGAGAGCAGGGAGGCCACGGTGACTCCTGGTGGACGACCTGCACGAGCACCTCGTCGCTTGTGTCGCCGAGGGGCGTCGCCTTCACCCGGCCCAGGTGCAGGCGATCTTTGACCACGCGCCGATGAGCGCCCAGGAGGCCAAAGACGCCGGGCTCATCGACGAGGTGGGCTATGACGACGCCATCGATCCGCTGTTGGAGAGCCTGCTCGGTGAGGACTACGACCGCAAAGACGCGGGCTGGGCGGCCTGGCTGAGCGGCTGGGCGCAGACCTTGGGCGACGTGCTCAGCGCTGAGCCGCGGGTGGTCGTGCTGCACCTTGAGGGTGGCATCACCATGGGCGAAGAGTCGCAGAGCCGCGGCCGCATCGCGCCGACGGAGCTGGTGCCCGTCCTCCGCGCCCTGCGGGATGACGACCGCGTCGCCGCCGTCGTGATGTGTGTGAACTCCCCCGGCGGCAGCGCCTTGGCCTCGGACCTCATCTGGCGTGAGGTGGAGCTGCTCCATCGTCAGCGCCCGGTCATCGCGCTGTTTGGGGATGTGTCGGCGTCCGGGGGCTACTACATCGCCGCGGGCTGCGACGACATCATCGCCACGCCGAGCACGCTCACGGGCTCGATCGGCGTGGTCGGCGGCAAGCTCGTGACCGGCGGCGCGTTGGGCGGGCTCGGGGTGTACACCTCGGTCTACTCGCGCAGCCAAGGCGCGGAGATCTACAGCACGGAGCGGCCTTTTGACGTGCAGGAGCGGGCGCGTTTTCGGGCGAGGCTGCGCTCTACGTACGCCTTGTTCTTGGAGCGGGTCTCCGCGGGGCGTCGTCGGCCCGTAGATCAGCTTGAGCCTTATGCCCAGGGGCGAGTCTGGAGCGGCGTGAGCGCGCTGCGGCTTGGCCTCGTGGACGGCCTCGGCGGCATCGCCCAGGCGATGGAGCGGGCGCGGTTTCGCGCGGGGCTGAGGCCCACGGAGCCCCTGCGGCGGGTCGACGTCGTGGTGCGCCCGCCGCGCCCGTTCTACGCGCGTTTTCTGCCTGAAGGCCTGCTTGGCCGCGTCGACGCGACACAGCAGCTTACGGAGCTGGCCGCGCTGGTCGGGGTGCGGCTGCCGGAGGCGGCGTTGCGGGTGCTGCGCGCGCCGGATGAGCCGCTGGCGGTGATGCCCGAAGAGATTGACCTTCGCTGACGCACCAACGCTCAGGGCTCAAAGCTCGGCTCTGTGGTCAAGCCGCCGCGGCCGGGGTTGACCAGCGCGGGCTGCACCTTCACCGGGGAGTCTCCGTAGGTCCAGCGGTAGACCATGAGGTAGCCGAGCACCCGTTTTACATAGCGGCGGGTCTCGGTGTAGCTGATGTTCTCGGCGAACCAGTCGGCGTCCGGGGGGCTCGTGGTGCCGTCGAGCCAGCGCTGCACCGCTTCAGCGCCGCCGTTGTACCCGGCGATGACCAAGGGCAGAGACGGGCTCACGCCTTTGGCGCGAAAGCGTTGGTGGAGGCGGCCGAGCTCGGTGGTGCCTAACCAGGCGTTGAAGCCGACGTTGTACAGGCGCGTGGGCTCAAACTTGGCGCCGGGCATCAAGACGGCGCTGAGCTCTTCGCCCAAGGTCGGCATGAGCTGCATGAGGCCCAAGGCCCCGGCGATGGAGCGCGCGCTGGGGTCTAAGCCGGACTCGGCGGTCATGATCGCGTAGGGCAAAAGCGGCTCAAGCCCGGCGCGCTCGGCGGCCTCTTGCACGACGGGAAACTCGGGCCGCGGGGTGCAGGCGTAGAGCGCGACGGGGTCGGCGTCGGCCTCGGCGCGCCAGGGGCTCACGCAGTAGGGGCGGGCGAGGCGCTGGCCGTCTTGCAGCGCGCCGACGTCAATGAGCGCCCAAGCGAAGGCCAGAGTGGTGTCGCGGTCGGCGCCTTTGACGGCGGGCAAGGCGTCGAGCAGGCGCTCTCGGGCCCAGTCGAGCTGCCCGGCGTCGGCCAAGGCCAAGGCCTCGCGGGCGGCGGCGTTGTTGTTGAGGAAGCTCGCCGAGAGGCTCGGGGCGGTCACGGCGCCGTGGCCGGGGAAACGACGGCCCAGCCGCTCGGCGGCGAAGAAGGCGTGGCCAGAGTCGGGCCAGGTGGTGAGCAGGGCCTCAAGCGCGACCTTCTCTCCGGCGCTGTCGCCCTCGCGGCCTCGAATTCGTGCCCGCCAGTACGCCGCGCCGGGGGCGAGCTCGCTCTTGGGGAAGCTCGTCGCGAGGCGCTGAAGGTGCTCCTTCGCCGCGGCCAGATCCTCGGCGCGGTAGGCCGACCAGCCCATAAACCACAGGGCCTCCGAGGCGTGCTCCGAGCTGGGGTAGGCCTTGAGGTGCGCCTGAAAGAGCGGGATCGCCGCCTGTAGGTCTCCGGCGTCATAGGCGAGGTAGGCGATCTTGAACGAGGCGGTGACGGCCTGTTTGCTCGTGGGGTAGAGGTCGATGAGGCGCTGGTATCGGGCGGCGGCGGCGGCGTAGTCCCCGGCGCGGGAGGTGCCCAAGGCGTAGTCAAAGAGCGCGCTCGCCCCGCCAGACGCGCCGGGCTGGTCGAGCTTTAGGGTGGCCGCCAGCGCGACGTAGCGGGGGTAGTCCTTGGCCAAGAACAGGGCGCGGGCGAGCTCTTCCTTGCCGATGGTGCCGCCGTTGGCCGCGACGCCGTCAAAGAGCGGGATCGCCTCGTCAGCGCGGCTGGCCTTCACCAGACGCCGGGCGCGCTCCAGGGCCAAGGCGCGGCCCTCAGCGGTCTTGAGCTCAGGCACCGGGGCGTTGAGCGCGGCGAGGCGCTCGGCGCAGCGATCGGCGAAGGGGGAGCTGACGTTTTTGGACCAGCAGCTTCGGTAGCTGTCGATGGCGGCGGTCTTGTCGCCGCGGGTCTCGGCCCCGTAGGAGAGCCAGTAGAGCGCCTCGTCGCCGACGGAGGTGGCGGTGAGCGCGCGCAGATCGTCCCGGGCGTCGAGGCTCTTGCCGAGGTTGATCAAGGCGCGGTTACGAACGAGGCGCAGGCGAAGGCCCGCTGAGCCGGGCATGGACTGGCCACGCAAGAGCGACTCCGCGCGGGCGTCGTCTTGGCCCAGCAGCGACTCGGCGACGAGCAGCCGCGCGTAGGGCTCCAAGGGGCCGCCCGCGCCCAGGCTCGACTCTAAGCCCGAGGCGTCGCCGCAGCGGGCCTTGGCGACGGCGGCCTCAAGCCCGGCCACACCCGCGAGGGCCTTGAGGGCGGCGGGGCAGTCGCCGCGCCGCAGGGCGACGAGGGCAGGATCGGGCAGCCGGGCCTGGGCGGGGGAGCTGACGGCGAGAAGGGCGAGCAGGCTCAACATCATGGACCTCGGCGCGATCGGGTCTTGCTGCGTCAAGAGTACAACCCCAGCGGGAGGAGGGCCAGTCCCCAGGCGCCCTCAATCTATGATTGAATCGTGGGTCTCGCGCCGCCCGGAGCCAAGGTGAGCTACTGGAACTTCAGTTTTCTGATGACGCTTCTGTGGCTGAGCGCCATCCTGTTCGCCTGCGGCCTGATTCGCCGGGTGTTCCCGAGCTACGCCAAGCTGGGCATGCCCGACTGTATGCTCGCCGGGGTCTTGGGCCTCGTCTTGGGCCCCCAGGTGGTCGGCGTGGCGCCGTTTGAGGTCGCCGACTTAGAGGCCATCGTCTACCACGGCCTCGCGCTGCTGTTCCTCTTCGTCGGGCTCCAGACCCCGCCACCGCCGAGCGCCGTCGGCGGCGCGCGCTCCATCGCCATCGGCATCCCGTTCACCGCGGTCATGCAGGGCATCATCGGACTCGTCGGCGTGCTCGTGTTCGTCGCGGTGAGCGGCGAGGTGCTGCACCCCGGCTTTGGGTTCATGTTGCCCTTGGGCTTCAACCAGGGGCCGGGCCAGGCGCTCTCCATGGGCAAAGCTTGGCAAGCGACGGGCTTCTCCGATGGGCCCCAGGTGGGCCTGATCTTCGCCGCCTTGGGCTTCGCTTGGTCGGTGGTGGTGGGCGTGCCGCTCGTGGCCTACGCCCGGCGCAGGGGCTGGATCACCGCCCATCACGGCCCGGGGAGCGGTGACGGCGCCGCGGCGGAGACGCTCCCCGCCGCGGAGGAGGGCGCCCTTGACCCGCTCACGATTCACCTCGGCCTCGTCGCGGTGATGTACATCGTCGTCTTCACGGTGCTCAAAGGGATCACCGGGGCCTTGGTCGCCAAGCCGCAGATGGCGGCGATGTTGTGGGGCTTCCACTTCTTGATCGCCGCGGGCGTGTCCATGGGCACTCGGCGGCTGCTGCTGGGCGTGTTGCCGTCGGTGAAGCTCCACGATGGCCTGCTCTCGCGGCTGTGCGGGGTCTCTGTGGACCTCACCACGGCGGCGGCCTTGGCCGCGGTGCAGCTCGCCGTGCTCCAGGCCTATTGGGGCCGGGTGCTGGTCATCACCACCGTCGGCGGCCTGCTCTCGTTGATGTTCTGCGTGTGGGTGGCGAAGCGCGCCTTCCCCGAGGAGCCCTTTGAGCACGCCCTGGTGCTGTTCGGCACGATCACCGGCACGCTCACCACGGGCATGGCGCTCTTACGCATCATCGATCCCGAGCTGCGTGGCTCGACGGCGAACAACACCGTGCGCGGCGCGACGGGGGCGGTGATCCTCGGCGCGCCTCTGCTGCTCGTGATCATGCCGCTGCCCACGACGGCCTTCCCGGCGGACTTCCCGGGCACGACCTACCTCGCCATCGGGCTCTTGGCGGTGTACCTCGTCGTGTTGGGCCTGATCTGGCGGTTCATGGGGCCCCTGCGCGTCTTGCGGCCGGTGATGAGCCTGTGGCCCGAGGGCTCGATCAGCGCGGCGAAGGCCGACGCGGCGCCGCGCTCAGAAGCTTGAGCCGATGCGGGCGTAGAAGGCGCCCGGGTCCAGGGGGCCATAGCCGCCGCTGCCGACGACGGCGACGCCCCAGCCCAGGCGCACGCTCAGGAGCGCCGCCCAGCCGACCACGGCGTCTACCCGGAGCTCAGCCCCGGCGCCCACCCGGGGCGCGGCGGCGCCGTCGAGGGTGAAGAAGGCGTCACCGACGTCCACAAAGGCCGCGCCGTGCAGGTTCTTCAAGAACAGCGGCGTCGGCATGAAGCTCGGGCCCCAATCGATGACCCGAATCGGCGCACGAAGCTCGGCGCTGAGCAGATAGTAGGAGTCGCCGCCATCAACCGCCGGGGGGAAGCCGCGCAGGGGGCGCCAGTCCTCGGGGAGCTGGTAAAACGGGGACTCACCATAGCTGCCGCCGAGGCGGAACGAGCCGTACTGCAGATCATCGCCGATGGACGCGCCGCCGCTGGCCCACAGCGCCAACACATGATGGCTCGCCCCAGGCAGCTCGACATACTCGCGAAGCTGCCCGGTGATCTGGAGCTGGTTGAACGGCACCCGGGCGTCGTTCTCATCCAAGAGGTAGCTGCCGAGGACCTGGTTGTTGGTGTCGATGTTGAGGGCCGCGTAACGAGCGCCCTCGGGGGAGACGCTGCGGGCGTAGGCCCGGCTGCGGCTGTAGCGGAGGCCGACGCCGACGCCGCTCAACAGCCCACGCGGCGGCAAGCGGCTGGCGTCGACGTTCTTCGGCAGCTCCTCAAGAGGAGCCCGGGTCAAGGCGCTGTAGCGCGCGGTGATGACGCTGCGCTCGCGCCACTGGTAGGTGACCGACGCGCCGAGGCGGTTGCGCACCTCCCAATAGCGCGTGTTGGTGGAGGCGCTCATCGGCACGTTGGCGCCGGGGTTGAGCGGCTCTTCGACGTAGATGTCGTTAAACGGCACGGTCGTGGCAGAAACTGCCAAGGTGCCGATGGGGCGCCAGCGGTTGGTGGTGATCGAGGCGCCGCCGCCGACGAAGCCGTTGTCGGTGCGATAGGTGAGGTTCGCGCCCCAGATCCAGCGGCGCAGGGAGTCGGTCCCCGAGGTGGAGAGCGCGCCGAGCAGCCCAAAGCCGGTGCTGTACACCGTAGGCAAGACGTAGCGCGGCGGCAGGGCCGTCGAGATCGCGCGGTAGGGGCGCACGGGCACCGAGAAGGCGTAAGACTCGTCGGCGACGCGGTTGAGGTCGGTCGCGGTGACGTCGTCCCACCCCGCTCGTCGCGGGGCTGGTCGCGAACGGCGCTGGTCGTCGATTGGGGCCGCCGCCGCCGCCGCCGCCAACCCCCTTTGTCTGGGTGAGCGGCTCCGCGCCGCCGATGGGCGGATCGGGCACCGGCGGGCCGCCAGGCAGCGCCAGCTTGAGCGCGCCGCGGTGCTCAACGGGCAAGGGCAGGGCGCCCAAGGCACGCCAAGACGAGGGATCGAAGGGGATCAGCGCGATCTGGTAGCCGATGTGTTGGTAGTGCTGGTACACCAACACCTTGCCATCGGGGTGAATCGCGGGCTGAAACGCCCCGCCGAGCACGTTGGTGACCTTAAAGAGCGTCTCCTCGGCGAGATCTACGGCGTAGAGGTTGGGGATGCCGTCGCGGTCGGACGAGAACAGCAGGTACCGACCGTCGGGGGAGAAGGTGGGGTCGCGGTCGGTGTGGCCGTCGAAGGTGATCCGGCGGTGGGGCTGGCCATCCGCGCGGTATAGCCAGATGTCCCGGGCGCCGTCCTGCCAGACCGACATGGCGACGTAGCGCCCATCCGGCGAGAACGCCGGGGTTGAGAGCTGGGTGTGGTCGGTGTGTTGGGTGAGGGGCGTGAGGGACTGGTCTACCCGCAGCAGCGCGAGATCGTTGTTCTGGGCGTCGTTCGTGATGACCAGCAGGCGCTCGCCGTCGGGGGAGAAGGCGGGGTCGCGGGCCCGAGCGCCGCTCGTGAGCCGCGTGGCGCCGTCCTCGCCGAGCTTGTGCAGGTAGATGTCTTCATACAGGTTGAAGTCGTTGACGACGTGTGTGCTCGACCAGGCGAAGGCCCGGCCGTCGGGGCGCCAGGTGAAGGCCTTCGCCGCCCGGTCTTGCAGGAGCACCTCGGCCTCGCCACCCTCGCCGTTGGCGAGCCAGATCGCCGAGCCTAAGTCACGGTCGTTACACGAGAAGACGAGGTGGTCTCCCTGAGGTGAGAAGCTCGGGCCGTAGCAGCTCCCGTCGATCTGCGTGAGGATGATCGGCAGGGTGAGGCCCTCAGCCATCACCGCGTCGCGCTGGGCGGCGTAGCGCGCCTCGAGCTCGGCCTCCCAGGTGGCGTAGGCCGCGTGAAAGCTCTGCCCAAAGACCTGCCGACCGGGCAACATGTACGGCAGGATCCAGGCCCCGTACGTCGTGTTCCAGCGGGTCAAGGCGTCGTCGCTGGAGTGCCGCACCATGGAGTCGAGCAGGCTCTGGCCGAAGAGATAGCGGGTGTTTCCGCCGGGCGGCCCGCTCATAAAGCCGTCCATGGCGCCCAAGGGCGGCAGGCTGCCCTCTAAGGTCGCCATGCGCAGGATCATGTCGCTGTGCGGGTTTCGGCCGCGTCCGCCCGTGGTGTGGCGGGTCTCCATAAACGTGGCTTGGCCCTCGATCATCCACAGGGGCGAGAGCCGGTTCACGCTGATGATGCGCCCCATGACCAGGCCCAAGGCGCCGGGCAGCCCCGAGAGGTTGTCGAGGTGCAGGATGTGGGCGAGCTCATGGGTGAACACCGCCGCGAGCCAGTCCTCGTACAAGGCGAGGCCCGAGCCCTCTTGGGGCGCCGTCACGTAGAGCACGATGGTGTTGACCGGCAGGGTGTAGGCGAAGCCGTTGGCGACGTCGGTGGAGTCGACCAGCACCACCTCCACCCGGCGCCGCGGCACAAGGGCCATGTCTACGGTGAGCACGTCCCAGGCGCTCTCCGCGATCACCGTCAGCTCATCGGCGAGCTGCTCCTCCCCCTGGTGGAAGGTGATGTTGAAGTGGGGCGTCTGGAGCGTGCGCCAGTCGAGCTCAGGGTCATACGTCGCCGCCTCCGCCGCCTGGGCGAAGGTGACGACGAGCCCGAAGGCGAAGCTTTTTAGGAGCGTTCGAAGCACGAGGGCTGTTGTACCACGCGCCGAGGGGGCTCAGAGCACCGCGACGAGCTTCTCCATGCTGCCGCGCGCGTCGCCGAGGTACATCCGCGTGTTCTCCTTAAAGAACAGCGGGTTCTCCACACCCGCGTAGCCCGCGCCGCGTCCGCGCTTGAGCACGACGGTGGTGCGCGCCTTCCAGGTCTCCAGGACGGGCATCCCGTAGATCGGCGAGGAGGGATCGTCGAGCGCGCCGGGGTTCACGATGTCGTTGGCGCCGATGACGAGCACCACGTCGGTCTGGGGGAAGTCGCCGTTGATCTCGTCCATCTCCAGGACGATGTCATACGGCAGCCCCGCCTCGGCGAGCAGCACGTTCATGTGGCCCGGCAGACGCCCCGCGACGGGGTGAATCGCGAAGCGCACCGTCTTGCCCGACTCGCGGAGCTTGCGGGTGAACGAGGCCACGACGGCCTGGGCCTGGGCGACGGCCATGCCGTAACCGGGGATGATCACGACGGATTTGGCGTCGCGGCAGGCGGTGGCGAGGTCGTCTACGTCGATGATGTTGTACTCGCCTTGGGGGCCGCCCGGGGCCGGCGCCGCGCCTTCAGCCGCGCCGAAGCCGCCGAAGACGACGGACCAGATCGAGCGGTTCATCGCCCGGCACATGATCGTCGAGAGGATCGCGCCGGAGGAGCCCACGAGGGCGCCGGTCACGATGAGCAGGTCGTTGGAGAGCATGAACCCGGCGGCGGCGGCCGTCCAGCCGGAGTAGCTGTTCAGAAGCGACACGACGACGGGCATGTCCGCGCCGCCGATGGCCATGACCAGGTGAACGCCGAGCAGCCCGGCGAGCGCGCTCATCACCAGCAGATAGGGCAGGGCGGTGGCGCCGGGGGCCATGGCGAAGGGGATGGCGAGGCCGATGATGGTCAACGCGACGACGGCGTTGAGCACATGGCGACCTGGGAGCAGCAGAGGTTTGCCGCTCAGCGAGCCCTTGAGCTTGGCCCAGGCGATGATCGACCCGGTGAAGGTGAGCGCGCCGATGGCCACGTCGAGGTAGATCTCGACGGCGTGAACGGCGTGGGCGCCGCCGGTCAGCTCGACGCCGGGGTTGAGGTAGGTCGAGACGCCGACGAGCACGGCGGCGAGGCCGACGAAGCTGTGCAGCGCGGCGACGAGCTCAGGCATGGCCGTCATCGCGACCCGCGCCGCGAGCCAAGCGCCAACGACCGCGCCGCCGATGACCGCCCCAGCGCTGAGGCCGTAGGTGGTCATGCGTGGGTGCAAGAGCGTCGCGACGATGGCGATGGCCATGCCCGCGACGCCGTAGAGGTTGCCGCGCCGGGCGCTCTCTTGGGTAGAGAGGCCGCCGAGGCTCAAGATGAACAGCACGCTCGCGAAGAGGTACGCGACGGTGAGAAGGCTCTCTGGCATCCCGGCCCCTTACTTCTGGAACATGCGCAGCATGCGCTGCGTGACGAGGAAACCACCGGCGACGTTCACCGAGGCCACGGCGATGGCGACCGCGCCCAAGATGGCGGGGAGGCTAGAGCCGCCCGTGCCCGCCTGGAGCAGCCCGCCGACGATGATGATGCCGCTGATCGCGTTGGTGACGCTCATCAGCGGGGTGTGCAGCGCCGGGGTGACGCTCCAGACGACCTGCCAGCCGATGAAGCAGCTCAAGATGAACACCGTGAGGTGCTGCACGAGCTCGCTCGGCGCGAAGAAGCCGATGACCGCGGCGATCGCCGTGGCGGCCAAGGTCATCGCCGCGCGGGAGCCCGGTGACATCGGCGGCGCGCTGTGCCTGCAGCCGCCGCTGGCGGCAGCGCGCCCGCGCTCGGCGCTGGGGCGGCGGCGGGTTTGGGCGCCGGAGCGGGCGCGGCCTTGGGTTTGGGCGGCGGCCAGGTGAGCTGGCCCTCCCGCAGCACGAGCGCGCCACGAACGGCCTCGTCCTCATCGTCGAGCTTAAACGTCGCCCCGCCCATGTCGTCGAGGAGATGGCACAGGTTTGAGGCGAAGAGCTGGCTGGCGACGGTGGGCAGGCGGCTGGTGAGATCGGTGTAGCCGATGACGGTGACGCCGTGGGCCTGAACGACCTGGCCGGGCACGGTCAGCTCGCAGTTTCCGCCTTGCTCAGCGGCCAAGTCTACGATGACCGAGCCCTCACGCATCACGTCAAGCATGTCGGCGGTGATGAGCTTCGGCGCGGGTTTTCCGGGGATGAGCGCCGTGGTGACGACGATGTCCACCTCAGCGCACTGGGCCTTAAACAAGGCCATCTCGGCGGCGATGAACTCGGGGCTCATCGTCTTGGCGTAGCCGCCTTCGCCTTCGCCGGACTCCTGAAGGGTGACCTCCAGGAACTCCGCGCCCATGGACTGCACCTGCTCACGAACGGCCGGGCGCACGTCGAAGGCGCGCACGATGGCGCCGAGGCTACGCGCCGCGCCGATGGCCGCGAGGCCCGCGACGCCCGCGCCGATGATCAGCACCTTGGCCGGAGGCACCTTGCCCGCGGCGGTGATCTGCCCGGTGAAGAAGCCGCCGTAGTGGTTCGCGGCCTCGATGATCGCCCGATACCCGGCGATGTTCGCCATGGACGAGAGCACGTCCATCTTCTGCGCCCGGGAGATACGCGGCACCGCGTCTAAGGCCAGGACCGTCGCCCGGCGGGCGGCGAGGCGGTCCAAGAGCGCGGCGTTCTGGGCGGGGAAGATGAGGCAGATCAGCCGGCCGCCTTCGCGGAGCAGCTCGGCCTCGTGAACGCCGAGGGTGGGGTGATCCGTCGGCGGACGCACCTTGAGCACAAGATCCGCGGCGGACCACAGCGCGCGGGCGTCGGGCACGATGGTGGCGCCGGCCTCGACATACGCGGCGTCGGTGAAGCGCGCCTCAAGCCCGGCTTGGGACTCGATGAGCACCTCAAAGCCGAGCTTGATCAGCCGCCGCGTAGAGTCTGGCGTGGCGGCCACGCGCCGCTCACCCGCGTGCACCTCTCTGGGGATCCCGACCTTCATCAACGCTCCCGTCAGCAGGCCGAATGTTTAACATGCCTCGCCCGGCGCGCCGCATGACCGTGATCGGGAGGATCGAGAGGATCAGTAGTGCTCGTAGGCGCCGATGTCAGGGCCTAGGCCCGAGGGCCGCGGCCGCCCGTCGAGGTCCTCAGCGAGGCTCACCCCGGCGCCCGCGTCCACCAACGGGGAGTCAGACTGGGGCCGCAGGTCAGGCTCGACCTCTAAGGTGCGCAGGAGCGAGGCGTCGGCCGCGGTTCCGACGAAGTTGTTGGACTCAAAGAGCTCGCCGATCCAGCGCTCACCGCTCATGGTCAGCGCGCTGTAGCCGATGACCGCGGTGTTGCGGAGGGTGAGCTTGGTGTCGCCGCCGAGCGACACCGCGGCGAAGTGGCCCTCGCCGCTGAGATCGACGAAGGTGCCGTGGAGGATCTCCGCGGGGCAGCCTTGAAGGCGGATCGCCGGGGCGATGGGGGCCACGTCGGTGAGCGCGAGGTTCTCGATGCGCACCTCGGCGCCGCCTCGGCAGGCCGCCTGGAGCACCGCCGCGCCGTCGATGTGGGCGGAGACCGCGCGCAGCACGGCGCCACCTTGAGAGACGAGGCGCGGGCCGCCGCCGGAGGCGCTCGGGCGCTCCAAGGTGGAGCCCTCCAACAAGAGCGTGCCCGTGGAGAGCAGGTCCCCGGCGGACTCGCCGACGTTGTCCCGCAGGCGCAGATCGCGGGCGTAGAGGTCACGCTCGGCGAAGACGCCGCCGATGTCGGACCGGCCGAGCGTGCCGTTGCCGAGGATCTCCCCGCCGGTCCACTCCACCGCGCCCTCCTCACCATAGAGCAAGGCCCCCGTGGCGCCGTTGCGCACCAGGGACACATCGGTGAGGGTGAGCGTCGAGCCGTTCAGGGCGAGCAGACCGACGCCGTTCTCTTCGCTGCGCAGATCTACGAGCTCAGCCTCCGCCTCACCATCCAGCACCACGCCGCGGGCGCCGCCGCGCAGCGTGAAGCCAGAGACGAAGAGATCGGCGGCGTAGAGCCCGAGCACGGTGTCACCGCCCTCAAGGGGATCATCGTCGGAGAAGCGGGACTCCACGATCGTCCGGCCTGCCCCGGCGCCGATGAGGCGCACGGAGTCCGTCTCTAGGCGTATGGCCTCGCGGTACACGCCGGGGCTCACGCAGACGGCGACGCCGGGCTCAGCGAAGTCCAGCGCGTCCTGAATCGAGGCGAAACGCCGCGGATCACCCTCGACGAGCTGGTGCGTCTCGCCTGGCGCGACCACGGTGAGGCGGTGGACCCCTTGGCCACGGCAGGGGTCGTCGGCGCAGGCGGTGAAGAAGAGGGAAGAGGTGCCGAGGAGCAGCAGCGGGAACAGCGGGAGAGCACGCATCTTGACCTCAGCGCGCCCGAGGGCGCGGTGACAAAAGACCTCCTAGAAGTAGTAGTGGAGGCCGAGGGTAGGGGCGCCGGAGACGGTGTAGATGTCCAGCGCGCCATCGCGGGACGCGCCGTCAGGGTCCGTGCCGCTGAGGTAGTCGAGGTTCACGCCCCACTCCGCGGACACGCCCAGGTTCTCCAGGCCAAAGAAGAAGAACTCCGCGCCCATGGCGGGCTGGAGCCGAACGCCGGACAGGTCGCTCACCTGCAAGAACCCGGCGCCGACCGAGGCGTAGAGGTTCATGTTGTCTTCAGCGACGAAGCCGTAGAGCACGCGGCCGCCGACGAACAGGCGATCCCCTGCGCCGTCGAGGATCGAGGCGCCCGCGGAGACGCCGAGCTGGATGTTGACGGCCTCGGACTCCGCGGGCAGCCCGACCTTGACCGAGATCGAGGGGATCTCGGAGAGCTGGTTCTGATAGCCGACGCCTACGCGTTTGCGGAGGTCTTTCGCCGAGGCCATGGAGGGCACGAGGAGCAGGGACATCAGGATGGCGAGGCGGGACATGAATCCTCCACGAGCAGTATGCCCGATGCTGTTGGGGTGTCAAGACTAACCCTTCATGCAAAGTCTAGGCATGCCGGGTCACGACGTTGGGCTCAAATCAGAGATAGAATGCTGATGAACACGTCGAGGACCGCGTGACCGTACTACTCGCCCTCATCAACTGCGTCATCGTGACAGATGCCGAGCTCGCCGCGCGTAAGGCTGAGCTTGAGGCAGACACCGCGATCGTGGCCACCGACAGCGGCGGCGCGACGGACTCTGGCGAGGAGGATGATCCAGCGCAGGATTCGGTGACCTTGACCGGCTCGGTGTCGGCGCCGGCCGCGGCCATGCTGCGCGCGGGGAGCGCCCGCGTCGGGCTCGTTCAGGTGAACTTGGCGGCGGATGAGCTCGTGGACGCCGCGCCGGCGATGTGGGCCTCGGCGTCGCTCACCGGGCTCATCGCGGGCTCCTCGGGCAGCTATACGCTGACTGGGCTGAACCCACCCAAGGAGCTCGGCGCCCCCTTCGGCGCAGACCCGACCGCCCGTGGCGTGCTCTTCGCCCTCGTGGCCTGGATTGACACGAACAAAGACGGCGCCTTTGACCCCGGCGAGCAGCCTGTCGACATCGGCGTCGAGCGCCTGTTGGCGTACTCCGGCGAGGCCTCTGAGCGCGCCGTCGAGGGGGGGATCCCCGCGGGCTTCTCTTTGGTGATCCTCGACATCCAGGGCCGCACGCTCTCCGGCGCGATCGCGCCCACGGCCAAAAACCTCAGCCTAGACCTCCCGGGCGCGCTCTTGCCCCAAGGCCCCAGCGCGGTCCTGCTTCAGATCGAGAACAACGTCGAGGGCGATCTCCGTAACGCAGCAGACGACGCCCGCGTCGCCTTGGTCGGGCACGCCGTGATGGACGCCGCGAAGAGCTTCCCGGTGCTCGTCGATGAGCCCTACGACGGCAGCGGAGACCACAGCGTGAGCGGCCCCTTCGAGGAGCCCCTAGACAGCGCGTTCTCAGCGGATTGGGCCGACTCAGCGCTGTTGGACCGGCAGGTCGAGGTCGCGGCGTATGTCGGCCTCGCGTACGACGACGACGGTGACAACCAGTTTAGCGCTGACGCCGACGACGTCCTCGGCTGCACCTGCGAAGACAAGGGCGCCCGCGCCCTGGTGTTTGTTCGCCCCGTCGGCTTTCAGGCGGCCTTGGCCCTCGATGGCCTCGGCGGCTTTGGCTGGCTCATCGTAGAAGACAAGCTGCCCCTGGCCGAATCGCCGAGACGTTACACCGACGGCCTGCCCGTAGACAACGTGAAGGGCTCCTGGCGCTGACGCCACACCCGCCGCTCAGATGTGAACGCTCACGCCCAGGGCCTCAGCGACGGCCTCCATGACGGCCTCCCCGGCGGTGGGGTGGTTGTGGATGGTGTGCAGGAAGGTCTCGGCGTCGACCTCACCGCTCTTGGCCATCACGACGTTCGCGAGGAGCTCTGTGGCGTCGTAGCCGAAGATGTGGGCGCCGAGGATCTCCCCGTACTTCGCGCCGATGAGCACCTTCACGAACCCCTCGGTGTGGCCCGTGCCCCGGCTCTTGCCGTTGGCGGCGAAGGGGAAGCGGCCCACCTTGTAGTCGACCCCGGCGGCCTTGAGCGCGGCCTCAGTGCGGCCCACGGACGCGATCTGCGGCTGGCAGTAGGTGCCCGCGGGGAGGGTGTCACGATCCAGATCGGGGACGTGACGCCCGGCGATGCGCTCGACGCAGATGTGGGCCTCGGCGCTGGCCTTGTGCGCCAACATTGGCGGCCCCGCCACGTCGCCGATGGCGTACACGCCGGGGACGTTGGTGCGGCAGGAGCGGTCCACCACGATGAAGCCGCGGTTTGTGGCCACGCCGAGCTGCTCTAAGCCCAGATCTTCGATGTTCGCCGCCACACCCAAGGCCAGAAGCGTGATGTCGGCCTCGATGACGCCGCCGTCCTTCAGGGTGACCCGGGTGCCGTCTCCAACACGCTCGACCTTCTCGCAGAAGGCGCCGGTCTTAATCTGCACGCCCTCTTTGGTGAAGTGTTTGGCGAGCGCGTCGGCGAGCTCGGCGTCTTCGACGGGGGCGATCTGGGGCGCGCCCTCGACGAGGGTGACCTTGACGCCCATCTGGCGCCAGAACCAGGCGAACTCAAGGCCGATGGCGCCCGCGCCGAGCACGATGGCCGAGGCGGGGAGCTTGTCGAGCACGATGGCCTCGCGGGAGGTCAAGATGCGCTCGCCATCGGGCGTCAAGCCGGGGAAGGTGCGTGAGCGCGCCCCGGTGGCCACGATGATGTGTTTGGCCTGGTGACGCTCGGTTTTGCCGTCGGCGGCGGTGACCTCGACCTCTCCGGCGGCGACGAGGCGCCCGGTGCCGGAGATCGAGGTGACGCCGTACTTCTTGAACAGAAACTTCACGCCCTTCTCAGAGCGATCCGCCACGCCCCGAGAGCGCTTGATCACCTTGGGAAAGTCGATGGTGACCTCACCCACGTTGACGCCGTAGTCGCTGAGGTGCCGGGCGGTCTGGGCGTACTCGGCGCTCTTGAGCAGGGCTTTGGACGGGATGCAGCCCCAGTTGAGGCAGACGCCGCCGAGGCGGTCCTTCTCGACGCAGGCCGCGCTGAGGCCGAGCTGGGCGGCGCGGATCGCGGCGACATAACCGCCGGGGCCAGAGCCGATGACGAGCACGTCAAACTGAGCCATCGTCACACCACCAAGAGCAGGGGACGCTCGATGAGCTGGCGCAGGGCCGCCAAGAACCGGGCGCCCAAGGCGCCGTCGATGACGCGGTGATCACAGGTCATCGTGACGCGCATGCGCCAGCCGACCCCCAGCGCGCCGTCCTTCACCACGGGCTCTTGCTGCAGCGCGCCGACGGCCAAGATGCCCGCCGCCGGGGGGTTCAAGATGGCCGTGAAGTGCTCGATGCCCATCATGCCCAGGTTTGAGACCGAGAACGTGGCGCCGGTGTACTCCTCGGGCTGGAGCTTCCGGGCCCGGGCGCGCTCGACGAGGGCTTTTGTCTGGGCGGCGAGCTGCAGCAGGCTGAGCTTGTCGGCGCCGCGGATGATCGGCGTGATGAGGCCGTCCTCCAAGGCCACGGCCACGCCGAGATCGACGCTGCCGAAGCGGGTGATCGACTCCTCACCCCAGGCGGCGTTGCACTCGGGCACCTCGGCCAAGGCGCGGGCAACCGCCAAGAGCGTGAGATCGTTGAAGCTGACCTTCACACCTTTGGCGCTCGCCTGCTGGTTGAGCGTGGTGCGGAAGGCCACCAGCGCGTCGCAGTCAAAGTTGGCCGTGAGGAAAAACGTGGGCGCGTCGAGGTAGGACTCTTTGAGGCGAGAGGCGATGAGCTTCCGCATCTTGGAGTTCCGCACGAGCTCGTTCGCCCGCGCGGGGGCGGCGGCTTGGGCGGCCTGAGGCGCCGGGGCTTGGGCGGCGGCCTCAACATCGGCGCGCAGCACACGACCGTTGGGGCCGCTGCCAGCGACACGGTCGAGCGGCACGCCCAGATCTTCGGCGATCTTGCGGGCGAGGGGAGAGGAGCGCACCGCCCGGCGGAGCTTGGCCGGGGTGAAGGTGCCGCCGATCTCCTCAAGGCCGTGGTGCAGCGGCTTGCCGCGCCAGGTCGGGCCGACGTAGCCGCCGGGGGTAGAGACGGTGGCGGGGGCAGGGGCGGCCGGGGGCACCACGCCGGGGTTCGCCGTGGGCTTCGGCGCCACCTCGGCGACGACGACAGGCGCGGCGGCCTGGGCGGCGGCGGGCGCGGCGACCGGAGCGGCCTGGGCGGCGGCGGGCGCGGCGCCACCCTTCATCGCCGCGAACTCGGCGAGCAAGGCGGAGATGTCCTCGTCCTTGCTCTTGCCGATGATCGCGATCGGGCGGCCCGCGGGCACCTCTTCACCGGCTTGGGCGAGGATCTTGAGCAGGAAGCCCGCCTCAAAGACCTCGACGTCCATGGCGGCTTTGTCGGTCTCGACCTCGGCGACGACGTCTTGGGACACCAAGGCGTCCCCTTCAGCCTTCCGCCACGCGTTGAGCGTGCCCGACTCCATGGTGGGCGACGCCTGGGGCATCTTGAAGAACTCGGCCATCGTCGTCTCCTTCAGCGCTCGAGGCCCAACACCCGGCGGGCGGCGGTGACAACACGCTCCGCGCTGGGCATCACGAGCTTCTCAAGGTTGGTGGCGTAGGGCTGGGGCACGTCGCGGTTGGTGATGCGTAAGACGGGGGCGTCGAGCAGGTCGAAGCAGTGCTCTTGGAGCTGGGCGACGATCTCGGCGCCGACGCCCGAGAAGGGGTAGCCCTCTTGCACGACCACGCAGCGGCCGGTCTTGGCGACGGAGTTGAACAGGGCCTCACGATCCAAGGGGCGGATCGTGCGTAGGTCCAGGAGCTCCGCGGAGACGCCTTGGGACTTGAGCGTCTCTACGGCGGCCTGGCAGGTGAAGACCTGCTTGCCCCAGGTGACGAGGGTGACGTCGCTGCCCTCGGCCTTGATGTCGGCTTTGCCGATGGGGATGAGGTACTCCTCATCGGGCACCTCACCCTTCATGCCGTAGGTCATCTCCGACTCTAAGAAGCAGACCGGGCTGTCGTCGCGGATGGCGCTCTTGAGCAGACCCTTGGCGTCGTACGCCGTGGCGTAGGTGACCACCTTGAGGCCCGGGAAGTGCGCGTAGAGGCTCTCGACGGAGGTGGAGTGCTGGGACGCGAGGTTCTCCGCCGCGCCGTTGGGCCCGCGGAACACGATGGGCACCTTGTACTGCCCGCCGCTCATCTGGTAGATCTTCGCCGCGCTGTTGACGATCTGGTCGTAGGCCACGAGCGAGAAGTTCCAGGTCATAAACTCGATGATCGGGCGCATGCCGACCATGGCCGCGCCGATGCCGAGGCCCGCGAAGCCACACTCGGAGATCGGCGTGTCGACGATGCGGTCGGGGCCGAACTCAGCGAGCATCCCTTGGCTGACCTTGTAGGCGCCGTCGTACTGGGCGACCTCTTCGCCCATGAGGAAGACCGAGGGGTCGCGCTGCATCTCCTCGCGCATCGCGGCGCGGAGCGCCTCGCGGATGGGGATCAGGGCCATGGTTCACTCCGCGTAGACGTGATCGTAGAGGGTGGCGGGATCGGGGTCGGGAGAGGACTCGGCGAAGTTCCAGGCCTCTTCAGCGACGGCCTCGACCTCTTGGTGAACCGCGGCGATGCGCTCGGCGCTCACGCCAAAGTCTTGCTCCAAGCGGCGTTTGGTGAGGGCCAGGGGCTCGGAGTTGAGCTTGTACTCTTCAAGCTCCCCTTTGGGGCGGTACTTCGCCGGGTCGGACATCGAGTGGCCGCGGTGGCGGTAGGTGATGATCTCCAGCATCACCGGGCCGTTGCCTTCGCGGGCGAACTTGGCGGCGGCGCCGACCCGCTCACGGACATGCTCGACGTCAAAGCCGCGGAGCTGCTCACGCGCCATGCCGACGCCGTTCGCGCGCAGGCTCATGTCGGTGAGGTGCGACTGCCGGTCGATGGAGGTGCCCATCGCGTAGAAGTTGTTCTCGCAGATGAACACGACGGGCAGCTTCCAGAGCTGGGCGAGGCAGAGCGCCTCAAAGAACGCGCCTTGGTGCGCGGCGCCGTCGCCGAAGTAGCACAGGCACACCCGGCCTTCGTTGCGCTGCTTGATGGCCCAGCCCACGCCGTTCGCCAGGGGCACATGGCCGCCGACGATGCCGTAGCCGCCCATAAACTTCGCGTCTTTGTCGAAGATGTGCATCGAGCCGCCGAGGCCGAGGCTCGTGCCCGTGGCTTTGCCGAAGAGCTCGGCCATCACGGCGTTCGCGGAGACCCCTTTGGCCAAGGCGTGGCCGTGCTCACGATAGGCGGCGATCCAGTAGTCATCGGGCGTGGCGGAGGCGGCGCCGACGGCGACGGACTCCTGCCCGATGTAGAGGTGGCAGAAGCCGAGGATCTTTCGCATCGTGTAGGCCTTGGCGGCCAGCTCTTCGACGCGGCGGATGAGCACCATCTCTCGGTAGAGCTTGAGCAGTCCCTCGGCGTCCAACGGCGGCAAGCCGCTCTCTTGGGGCAACGAGGGGGTGGGAAGCTCGGACATGGACTACCTCCCTGACGGACGATGACCCCGTGTACCCCACGCGGCGATGAATGGCCAACGTGGAGCAGCCGGGGAGCGCGCCCGCGGTCAACGGGCGTCCTGGGGTGACGTGCGGGGCCATAGACCACGCTCCGCGCGGATCGGCACGCCCAAGCGCCCCGCCCGCGCTATGCTCCCCGACGATGACGCGTGTGGATGGTTACACCGTGCTCAGCAAGGCTGGCGCGGGCGGACTCGCTGACGTCTGGGTGGCCGAGGTGGCGCTCAGCGGGGCGCCGCGCTGCCCGGCGCTCTTGCCCGGGGACCGCGTGGCGCTCAAGGTGCTGCGAGATCCCGAGCGGTCCGAGGCCAGCCGCCGCCGCTTCTTGCGTGAAGGACGGCTCTTGCGTGAGCTGCGCCACCCGAGCCTGCCCCGCTGCCACGACGTGATCGACGGCCCTCAGCCGGTCTTGGTGTTGGAGCTTCTGGAGGGGCGCACCTTACGCGACTGGATCCGCGACGCCCGGCAGCTCAGCGCCCAGGACGCGCTCGCCCTGGCCGAGCACCTCCTTCGTGCGCTCACGTTTTTGCATGAGCGTGGTGTGGTGCACCGCGACGTGAAGCCCGCGAACATCTTCTACACCGACGATCAGCGCGTGCTGCTGTTGGATTTGGGCCTCGCCGCGGACCCGTCTGAGCCCCCGGAGCAGGTGATCGGCGACGTGATGGGCACCTACGCGTACATGGCGCCAGAGCAGATCGCGGGCGCTGCGCTGGACCATCGCGCGGATCTCTACTCCTTGGGCGTGACCTTGTATGAGGCCATCGCCGGGCGCCGGCCGTTTCGGGCGAGCGGGCCCGCGGGCTATCTCAAGGCGCACACCGCGGGAGGCGCGCCGCCGGTCTCCGCGTCACGCCGCGACCGCATCCCAACCCGCCTGGAGGAGCTTGTCGGCCGGCTCATGGCCCGAGATCCTGCCGCCCGGCCCCAGACCGCGCGCATCGCCCTGGCGGTGTTGACGGGGTTTCAGGGCGCGCGCCGAAGCCTGCTTCGGCCCCCCGTCGTTGGGCGTGAGGCGGCGATCGGGGCGATCAGCGCCGTTCTCGACGCGGGCGGAGCGCTGCATCTTGTCGGTGAGCCGGGCATGG
>JADKFE010000079.1 GCA_016717595.1 Deltaproteobacteria bacterium
GATGTCGTCGATGACGCCGCCTGGCGGTGATCGGGGTCGGCGCTGGCCTGGGCGTCGACGAGAGGCCTGGGATATGATCGTTTGCCGACTGTGTGGCGAGCAGCGCCGTGCGGCCTCTCCTCCAGGCGCTGCTGCCGTGACAGCGCGTCGCTGGGATCCATCACGTAGTCCACGTCGGACTCGGAGAGGCCCATGCGCTGCAGGCGGATGAGCTCGCTCATCAGCGCGTCGTCGCTCATCGGCGCCGGGCCGTTGGTCTCATTCGCCGGGGGCGGCGTGGTGTTGGCGCTGTCGCTGGTGTTCGTGACCGTGCGTAATGCGACGCGGGGGTCTTCGCCCTGGTCGATCAGCGTCGCCAGCCGCTCGCGCTGGGCGTCGTTGAGGGTCTGGATGAGCGTCAGCTCCTCGGCGGTGGGCGCGGGGAGATCGAGGATCGGGGCTGGCGTCTGATCTTGGGGCGTGGTGTGCTGGTCTTGGGGTGTCGTGTGCTGGTCTTGGGGCGTGGTCTCTGTGCCGCCTTGCTCCTGGGTCGCCGTCTCCAGCTCGCTGTCGATGCGGGTGACCTCGTCCAGATGCGTCTGTACGTCCTCCAGCCGCGGCTGCATGGTGTCCACGACGTCTTGATCGACGCTGAGGAGCTGGGTCTCGGCCTGATCGACCTCGGCCTGGGCCTGCTCGCGGCTGACGTTGGCGCCTTGCTCCGCGTTCGGGTCGGCGGTGGGGTTGTTGTTGTCTTGGTCGCCGCCCGCCCGCTCGTTGAGATCGGCGAGGTCCGCGGCCACCTCCTCGTCGTTCTGCTGCAAGGACTGCGAGGACTGCTCCTCATCGGCGTTGTACTGTGTCGCCGCCTCCTCCAAGGCGGCCTGCGCGGTGTGGCGGCGGTTGGCTAGCTCACCCAGGCTGCCGTCGAGGCCGCCCTGGACCACGCCGAGAGCGCCTTGGGTGCCGATCTGGCTCGCGGCCTGATCGAGCTCGATGGTGCGGCCACGCAGCACGGCGTCTTCAGTGATGCCGACGGCCTCGCTGCTCATGTTGCCCAGGCCGTTGGCCAGGGCCCCGCGCCCGCCGTAGAGCCAGAGGCTCCCGTTGGGGCTCAGGGTGAGCCGCTGGGTGATGTTCTGGGAGACGCCGGTGCTGACCATGTTGGTGGTCGCCCCGCGGAAGCCCGAGTAGAGCGACTCCCCGATGCCCGCGCCGAAGCCGTTGTTCCAGGTGTCGTCGGTCATGGCGGTGCGGCTGAACTGATCGACGAAGCCTTGGCCGCCTGAGGTCATCACCTGGCGGGTGATCTGCTGACCGGCGGTGCGTGTGGCCTGGCCCGCGGTGTTGAGGTACGCGCCCGCCCCCGCCGTGGCCGCGCTGACCGCGGTGACGCCGAGGTCCACCGCCGCCGCCTCCCAGCCGTAACGACCGCCGCGGATGAGCTGGTTCGCCCCCACCGCCACGAGGCCCGAGCCCGCGGTGACGCCGGCGGTGATCATCGCCACGGCCGGGGCGGCGGCGCCCGCGGTCAACACCGTCGCCAGGATGGCCCCGGTGATCATGATGCCCGTGGTGACCGCCCCGGCGATGGAGTCGATGCGCTCGCGGTGGTTGGCGGCGTTGAGGCCGATGATGCCGCACAGTTCAGTGTAGCGGCGGTATTGCTCCTCGGTGCCGATGAAACGACCGCTCGCGTCAAACGCGGCGCTGGCGTTCCCGCCACCCACCTCGGCGAGCAGATCTTGGAGGCGACCGTGGTTGATGCGCAGGCTGTCGGACTCATCCCCGGCGAGCCCGGAGAGCATCCCGCTGTGCTCACCGACGGTGTAATCGTACTCGATCTGCGCGGCCTGTAGGCGACGGTCGGAGTATTCCCCGGTGAAGTATTGGCTGTCGCCGAGCATCGCGATCTCTTGCTCGCGGGCCTCGTCGCCGCTGTACTCCGAGAAGGTGCCGCCGAACAGACGATCGTGGAGGGTCTCGTCGCCCTCTGCGAAACGATCTTGCCAGATCTGCTGGGCCTGATCGGCCTCCTGGGGGGTGAGGCCCGCCCAGGCGCGCTGCATCCGGTCTTCATCGGTGCCCGCGCCGTCCACAGAGAGCTGGCTGATCAGCGCGACGACCTGCTCGTTGTTGGTGCCCGCCGCGAGCATCTCCTGGTGCGCCTCGATCTCCAGCGCGGAGTTGTCGGCGTTCTGGTAGACCTGCCCGATGGCGTCGCTCACGCTGGCCGGGCCGCCTTCACGACCGCCGTACTGCGCCTGCCACGCGGCCTCAAACTCGGCCTGGCGCTCGGCTTGGCGCTGGGTGGCCGCGGCGTGGTCGGGGTGGTTGGGGTCGCGGATGGCCTGCTGATCGGCGCTGCTCATGTACAGCGCCGTCTCCATGTTCTGCTCTTTGGGCCCGCCGCTGCGCGTGCGCTCGACCTCAAACCGCGCCACGTCGGCGCTGAGGCTGTCGTTGCCTTGGGTGATCAGCGCAGAGGCGAGGTCGCGGTTCGCGCCGGTCACGGAGCTGCTGTACATGCCCGTCTGGGCGTTGTAGGTGGCCCCCTCGGTGTATTGATAGGAGTCCCGACTCCCTACAGAGAAGTTGACCAAGGCGTCGTAGGCGGCCTGCTGATCCACCGCCGGGAGGTTCACGGCGTTGGCCTGCACGTTGTTCTGAATGTTCACGAACTCCTGGGCGATGAGGGCGCGCTCATCGGGGTTCATGCCCGCCAAGGCGGTGTGCAGGGCGTCCTCGTCGCCGTCGCGGCGAGCGTTGTTGATCGAGTCCCGCAGGCGGTAGGCGTCGGCGCGGGCGGTGTTGTTCACCAGCAGGGCCTGGGTGACGTTCAGGTCGGTGCCGCCGAGGCTCGACTCGAGCTCGCTGCGGGTGGACTCCCAGCCGGGGAGATCCTGCATCGCCGTGCGCTCGGCGGGGTCCAAGGAGCGCAGGATGGCCTCGATCTGCGCCTCGTCGTCGCCGTACCAGTTCATGTTGTCTTCGAGCTCAAGCCGCGCCCCTTCAGCGCGCCGCCCGGCGAGGTAAGCGTTGCCGATGGCCAGCTCGCCCTCGTCGAGATCGTCGGCCATGAACCCGCGGAGCGTCGCGCGCACCCCGCTGCCGCCGGAGTGAACCCGCGTCCACATCAGCTCGGTGGCCTCGCCCATGGCCGGGGTCTCGATGCGGCGCAGGGCGTTGAACAGCTTGTCCTCATCCGTGCCCATGCCGCGCATCGCCGACCAGGCGTCGCTGCAGATGCTAGAGAGCTTGGCCTCTAAACCATCGGCGACGGGGCCGGGGTTGATGTTGCTGGCGTAGGTGTTGATCTCGGTGTTCAGCTCACCTTGGTACACCGCGAGCTGCGCGCCGAGGCGGGCGTCAGACTCGGTGAGCTTGGTCTGGATGCTGGCCTCGATGCCCGCGACGTAGGTGTCGAGATCGGGGCCGAGGGGGGCGGTGTAGGCCGTGACCGAGGCGCGCACAGACTCCGCGAGCGCCCCGAGGCCCAGCGCGAAGCGGTCGCCGATGGCGATGAGCGCGTCGGACTTCTCTGTGGACAGTCTCTCGGCGACGGTGGCCGCGTCGGTGCCGAAGGCGGCCAAGGCGTCGATCTGTGTGGTCATCGCCGAGGTGACGTTGCTCACGGAGTCGGCGCGGAGCTGGTCGAGGCTCGCGGTGTTCGCCGCGTCGGCGGTCTCTAAGGCGGCGAGCTGCTCAGCGACGAGCTCTTGGGCCGTCGTCGCGTCCAAGAACTGCCCGCCGTCGATCGCCGCGCGGGCGCCCTCGCCGATCTGTGCGTATTGCGCGGCGATGTCGGCGCTGGTGTTGGTGAACTGCGCGTCTACGTCGGCGAGGTGGGTGCCGAGATCCAGCTCACATTGGTCGCTGGAGCGCTCGGCGTCGGCCACGCTCGTCGCCGAGTCTTGCTCAAGCTGCGCGGTGGCCTCGGCGGCGAGGGTGGTGACGTCGGCGGTCGCCGACTCGGTGTCGAGGGTGAGCTGCGTGACGGCCGCGTCATGGGCGCCGGTGATCGCCGTCTCCCCCTCGGTGGCGGCGGTGTCAACCCGCGCGGTGAGCGGCTGCAAGAATCCGGCGACGACAGCCGCGTGCCCCAAGCCCTGAATCTCGGTCTGGGCGCGGGTGGGGCCTTGGGCGCGAATGCGTGTGGAGTCGGTGTCGACGATGGCCTTCGCGGCCTTCACGCGCAGCTCCCCTTTGGCGCGCTCGATGGCGTCGCCGGAGCCCAAGAAGGTCGCGGCGATGGTCTCTTTGTTGGTGACCAAGGAGTCGGCGGCCGTGGTGGCGGCGCTGGCGAACTCGGCCCCGCGGCGGGTCTCCAGATCGGTGAAGGGGGTCGTCCAGGTGCTCTGCAGCTCGACGATGCGGCCCCGCGCCGTGGTGATCGCCGTGTTGAGCAGGCCGACGGACTCCGTCGCCAAGGTGGCGAGCTCGCCTTGGGCTTGGGTGGAGGCGGACTGAATGGTGGACTTGACCGTCTCCGCCGTGGCGTTGACCGCCGCCCCGGCGCCGTCGTAGGCCGCGCTGATGTCGTTGAACACCTGGGCGAAGGTGGTCTGGATCTGCGTGGAGAGGCCGCTCTCTAGCTCGCCGCGGGCCTCTTGGGCGACACGCTCCATCGCCGCGGCCTGGGCGCTCTGGCGGGTGGCGATCTCGGCGAACAGCCCGTCGAGCTCGCCCTGGGCGATGGCGCGGTGCTCGTCGGGGGTCATGCCCGTGCCTTGGGTGATGGCCTCCGAGGCTTGCTCGTCGATGGCGCCGCCGCTCAGGGTGGGCGCGGCGCCGACGCCCAAGACCGGCGCGCGGGTGGGCGCGATCGGGGTCATCGGGCCGCCTGTTTCACCGCCTTGGGCGCCCTCCTCGACGCCCATCGCCGTGGCGGTGGCGCCGGTCTGGGCGTCGCCGGTGGCGCCCGTGGCCTCCTCTCCGGCGGGCGCCGCGGCGCTGAGCCCGGCCTCTCCGCCGCCCGCGTCGGCCGCGCCGCCCGCCGGGGCTCCTGGCGCGGCTCCAGCGCCGCCGCCCTCGCCGTCGGCGGCGCCGCCGGGGGCCCCTCCGCCGCCGCCACCGCCACCGCCACCGCCGCCCTCCGTGCTCTGCCCGCCGTCCCCTTGGGTCTGACCCTCCGCGCCTTGAAGCTCAGCGTTGGGCTCCTCGGTGGTCGGGTTGGGGGTCTGGGCCGCGCCGGGGGTCTGGGCCGCGCCGGGGGTCTGGCCGCGGAGGGCGTCCTGGGCGAACTGGTTGCCGCGGCCGCCGTTGGCGCCTCCTGGCCCGTCCTGCTGAGCGCCGTTCGGCGCTTGATGCGAAGTCGCGGTGTCCTGATTGTTCGCATCTTGCGAGGCAGCAGAACGACGGGAGGTGCTCAGGTTCATTGGTCACCGGGGGAGCGTCGAAGGGGGGGCGCTGGAGCGTGGGGCGGGGAAAACAGTCAAAATGAGTCTACAGCGCGATCGAAAAGTCGCCACTCAAGAAAGCGGGCGCGTGAGAGATCCTCGTCCTCCGTGCTCGGGAGGGCGGGTCAGGCCGCGTCTTTGGCGTCATCGCGCCGCGAGGCCGGTTGGATCAGCGTCGCGCCGCCGCCTCAAGCTCCTCCATCATCTCCCCACCTTGAAGAGACCACGCCGTCGGCAAGGCCCACTCGGGCACGTCGCCGCCCAAGGCCGAGGCCCACTCGCAGCGGGCCTGGGTGCGGCCATCGCCGAGATCGGTGAGGGTCCAGCGCCCGGCGTACTCCTTGAGGCGCACCACACCAGGCACCTCCGGCGCGGCGTCTGGCGCCGGAGACCAGTCCACGCGGGTGGTGGGGCCGTCCTTGTGGGTGGTGAAGCGGGCCACGGCGTCGCGTGGGGCCAGGGGCGCGGGCAGGCGCATGGTGAAGGTGGCGAGGCCCGGGGCGAGGGCGCGGGCCTCGGTGATGCGGGAGAAGACGCTGGGGTAAGAGGTGAAGTCCATCAACATTCGCCCGAGCGTAGACGCCGGGGCGTGAAGGATCGCCTCGGAGACGCACCACGGCGAGGCCCCGGGGGCGCAGCGCACGGTGATGGCGCCGGAGCGGATCTCCTCCCACCTCAAGTTGGACGGCGGCGTGAGGCCAAGGAGCAGCAGGAGCGGGGCGGAGGGCATCGCGGATCTCCCAGAGCGGCCGCGCGGGCGGCCCAATGCCCAAGGAGCTTAACCGCTGGGCGCCTCATTCAGCCAGAGCGCGGAGCGGGCGCCAGCAGGCTCAGGAGCGTCTCGGCGTCGGGGGCCTGGGTCAGCCAGCGCTCTAGCTCGTCGAGGGCGGCCTCGTTGAGGCGATCCCAGGCCCAATCGGGCAGGCTGGCGTAGGGCCCGGCGCGCAGACTGATGAACAGAAGTCGCCGCGCGTGCGCCGCGCCCTCTTGGCGGAGCTGATCTCCATAGCGGAGCAGGTCGTCTTCAGCGGCCTCGCCCATCGTCTCTCGGATGACCATCCTCGCCTCGTCCGAGGGGCCACGGCGCCCCATCTCGAGCACATAACGCAGCACCGCTGAGGCGACCCCCAGCCCTCGCTCGGTGATCAGCGCCTCAAACAGCGGGCGGTTGGCGCAGAGGGTGTCCCAGAGGTCGTCATCGCGGGCGTGGCGCAGCAGGAGCAAGGTGAGCCGGGTGGCGGCCTCGCCGCCGATCTGAGCGTCCGATCGAGGGGTGAGGTCGTAGAGCACGGGATCGGCGCTGGGGAGGTAGGGCGCGAGGGCGTCGAGGGCCTCGGCGGGGGCGTCGTAGAGCGCGCGCAGCGTACGCGCCGAGGACCAAGGGCGCGGCGCGTGGCAGACCACCACGGGCACCACGAGGGGCAGGCCCCGGGCGCCTTGGGCGCGGAGCTGCTCCCAGACGCCGCGGGTGTAGCGCAACAGGCGCAGGGGCAGGGTGGGGTCGGCCTGGGACTGGTGCTCGATGAGCAGGGTGATCCAGGACTCAGCGCCCAGAAGCGGCGCGGCGAAACGAAGGTCGGACAGGCGCTCGCCGAGGGCCTCGTCGATGAGATCGACGGGCCGGGGCTCAAGCCGGGAGAGGTCGATGAGCGTGAGCAGGCTTGGCGGCAGGGCGAGCTGGAGCAGCCGCGCGGCCTCGGCGGGCGCGGAGAAGACGAGCTTAAAGAGCTTGTCGTGGAGACCTCGGGTCATGGCCGGGCCTATAACCAACTGGAGTGTGAGGCACATCCGATTGTCGCAGAGATTCCAACAAAAATGGCGTTAGCGCTATATAGCTCGAACGCCAATGGCGCGAGATTTTCGCGGCTTGGAAGGCGGCGGCTTGAATGGGCGCGCCGTGGCTGGGGTAGTGTTCGGCCACCGCCCCCGAGGTGTCCATGCGCCGCCTGATCTCCGTCTTGGCCCTGCTCTCGGCCTGCGCCGTCACCCACCACCCCAGCGCCCCCGCGGAGCTCCCGGCGGCCACGATGAGCGCCGCGGAGGCCGACCTCATCCCCCTGCTCAACACGCCAGGGCCGATCCGGCACAGCGTACACATCTCGGGGCGGTCCACGGCGACGATCGACGGCCTTCTGGACCTCAACCACCCGAACGCCGCGGGCCTCCAGAACGGCGAGATCACCGTGGTCACGCCGGTGCATCGCCTGATTCACCCCAGCGCCGGGGTCTTTGTGGTGAACACCGGCTTTGAGCGCGCCATGACCCGGGGCGGTCGCGGCGCCGCCCGCGGGTTTGGCCTGGCGATGCTGAGCATCCAGAGCTTTGAGGAGCCCTTGGCCGACATCCTCACCAGCGCCGGGGCGCCCTTGGGCGGCGTGCTCCTCACCAGCGTGAGCATCCACAACGTCCTCGGCTTACGCGATGTGCCGCCGGGCACGCCGATCTACGCCGGGGCGAACGACACCTCGTATGAGACGCCGTTCAACGCGTTCTTGTGGCGCACGGTGCAGAACACCTTCGATGATCACGACCCGCTACGCACCTTCGCCGGGGCGGGCGCGGTGCGTCTGGGGCCGATTCAAGCGGCCTACGACCTGCTCGGCGACGGCTCCTTGTGGGCGCTCTCGACGCCGGGCCACACCCCAGGCGCGATGTCGTACCTCGCCCGCACGCCCGAGGGGCCGGTCTTGTTCACCGGGAACACGAGCTACACGATCTGGGGCTGGGAGCACGGCGTCGCGTCGGTGCATGGCGCCATCGACGCCAAGGCGAACGCGGCCTCGCTCAGCGCGCTGAAGGCGCTGGCGGCGAGCTTGCCGGGCCTGAAGGTCTACGTCGGCGCCGAGACCGACGGCGTCGGCACCGGGGTGGACGAGGCGCGCCCCCTGCCCGTGGAGGACTAGACCGGCTGGTCTAACTTGGCGTCGGCGCGACATCGCTCGCACGCCAAGGGAAAACGCGCCGTGTTCGGGGTAGCCTTGGGGCATCCACCCTGAGGTGCTCGTGCGTCTGACTCTCCTCCTCTCGTTCACCCTGCTCTCGGCCTGCGTCGTCACCCGCCACCCGGTGACCCCGGCCGCCCTCCCGGCGACGACGATCGCTGAGGCCGAGCTCATCACCCTGCTCAACACGCCCGGGCCGATCGTTCACAGCGTGCATGTCTCGGCGCGCTGGGCGACGAAGCTCTCGGGGCTGGTGAACCTCGACGATCCCAAAGCGGCGGCCCTGGTAGACGGCGAGACGCCGATCGTCCTGCCGGTGCATCGCCTCGTCCACCCCAGCGCCGGGGTGTTTGTTGTGGACACCGGCGTCGAGCGTGACACCCTGCAAGGGGAGAGCGGGCCGGTCAAAGGTGTGGTGAAGCTCGCGCTCAAGGGCGCGACGACGGTGGAGCCTCTGGGTGACGTCTTGGCCAGCGCCGGGGCGCCCATCGGCGGCGTGCTCATCACCCACATGCACCTCGACCACCTCCTCGGCCTGCAGGATGTGCCCGCGGGCACGCCGATCTACGTCGGCGCCGGGGAGACGACGGCCAAAGGCCGGGGCAACCTGATGTTGTGGCGCACGATCCAGAGCGCGCTCGACGGCCACGCGCCGCTGCGCAGCTTCGACGGCGCGGGCGCCTCACCGCTGGGGCCGATCCCCCAGGCCTACGATCTGCTCGGTGACGGCAGCTTGTGGGCGCTCTCGACGCCGGGCCACACCCCGGGCTCCATGGCCTACCTCGCCCGCACGACCGAGGGCCCCGTCCTGTTCACCGGCGACACCTGCCACACGATCTGGGGCTGGGAGAACAACGTCACGCCGGGCAGCTTCACCGCCGATCACGCCCTGAACGCCACGTCGCTCAACAACCTCAAGGCCCTGGCCGAGCTTCTGCCCGGCGTGAAGGTCTACGTCGGCCACGAGACCGACGGCGAGGGCACCGGCGTTGACGCGCCTTAGATCGCCTCGACGCTGAGCGTGACCCCGGCGGCGCGCAGGCGCTCCACATAGGGCATGCCCAGGGCGATGGCTGGGGTGCTCAGGCCGCCGGGGGTTGAGACGCGGTCGGGATTCGCCAAGGTGAGCCCAGCCTCGGCGAGCAAGAGCGAGGTGAACTTGTAGCCGGGGTCACCCTCACCCTTCAGCGTCGCCTTGGCCTTCGCGCCGTCGGTGGCGACGCCGAACGCCACGCTCTTCGTCCAGCCGGTCTCGCGGACCTCCTCAGATGGGCCCTCGCCAGGCGCGGGGCCAAAACGCCGGGCCAAGGCGCGGCCTGGGCCGGTGCCCGTGAGGATGAGCGCGCCCAAGAGGCCCACACCCACGGCGCTAGCGGCGAGGCGGCTGGTGTTCTGGCCCAGCCACATCGCCTCTTGGTAGCTGAACATCGGGCCGTAGGGGCGCCCGGCGGCGGCGGCCAAGGCGGCGGAGCGGCGCACGACCCGGGTGTTGATCGCCGCCATGATGAACGGCGCGGCCCAGCCGCCGAGGTCCGCGTCGTAGACCGCGCCCTGAAGGTCGGGATCGGCCACCACCGGGTCGCCCGGGGCGTTGAGCAGGACCGGGTCCATGAGCTGCTTGGTCTTGCCCGACTCGGCCATGTTGAGCATCGAGGCCAGGGTGCCGCCGGAGAACCCGCCTTTGCCGCCATGAAACGCGCGCACCGTGGCCGTGCCTTGGCCCCGGGCGCGGTGGTGCTCGACCAAGAGCAAGGTGACCAGCTCAGACGGCACCGAGTCGTAGCCGCAGCAGGGCACGATCACCGCGCCCGTGCGTTTGGCGACGGCGTCGTAGCGGTCGATCATGTCGCGGATCCACGGCGTCTCTCCGGTGAGATCGACGTAGTGGGTGCCCTCCTCAGCGCAGGCCGCGAGGCAAGGCTCGCCATAGAGCGCGTAGGGCCCGACGGTGGTGATCAGCGCCCGGGTGGAGGCCGCCAGGGCGCGCAGGCTCTCGGGCTTGGAGGCGTCGGCGGCCAAGGTGGGGAGCTCAGGCAGGCCGAGGCCGTCGCGGATGGCCTGGAGCTTGGCGACGTCGCGCCCGGCGAGGGCCCAGCGCAGGCCCGGCGGCGCGCGGCGGCTCAACACCTGGGCGACGAGGCGCCCGGTGAAGCCCGTCGCGCCATACAGGATGAGATCATAGGGTCGAGTGGTCATGGGTTCCCCCTAACGCGGCGCAGGTTAAGCGGGGCGGCCATGCGCGCCCCCCTCATCCATCCTCGCGCCCCGGGCCTCGTGCTCGCGCCCAAAGCCTTGAGCGCCGCCGATCGTGCCGCGCTCTTGGCCTGGCTCGCCGCCGCCCAGCCCTTGTGGGAGCAGCGGTACTCCACCCTGCGCCCCCCTCCGCCGGGGCAGGTCCAGCGGCCCCTGCTGCGCCCGGTGATCTGGCTGGGAAACTGGCAGTTCGCGTGTCTGGGCTACTACGAGCCGCCCCGGCGGGTGCTCGACGCGGCGGTGGAGGCCGAGCCCTTCCCGCCCGTGCTCGCCAAGATCGCCGCCGACGCCGAGGCCCGCGCCCGCCGCGCCTTCCCCGCGGCGGAGATCCCCAAGGCCTGGCGCCTCAACACCTGCCTCGTGAACCTCTACGGCGACCGCCTGGACAACGGCCGCTGGGTAGACGCCGCCCGGGTGGGCGACCACCGCGACTTCGAGCCCGGCCCCGTGGCGAGCCTCTCCTTGGGCGACCGCGCGCTGTTCCAGTTCGTGCGCCGAGGCCAGCGCGGCGACGAGCCCCCGGTGCGCTCGATGTGGCTGGAGGACTCCATGCTCCAGCTCTTCTCCGGCCCGGTGTGGAAAGACGCGCTTCTGCACCGGGTTCAGCGCGTGGAGGACAAGCGCGGTGAGCTGTTGGGGCCGAGCGTCGAGGGGTTTCGTACGCGCCGGGTGAACCTGACGTTTCGGTATGTGCCCCAGGAGCACATCGTGCCGTTCCGGCGTCTGGGGGCGCAGGCGCGGGAGGATGTGCGGGGGTATGTCACGACGCTGGCGGCGAGGAGTGAGCATTGGCGGCGGGCGCTGGAGGGTTAGGGGCCCCATCACTCCAGATACAGATCAAACCAATCCGGAATCTCCGTCACCGCGTCGCTGAGCCACTGGTGCCCGGCGTAGACGTTGTACACGAGGTCGTAGTCGTGGCCTTGGCTCGCCATGCGGCTCAGGTAGGGGCTCATGGAGTAGTAGGGGACGATGGTGTCCCAGGCGCCGACGAGGAAGAGGGTCGGCGGGTGGTCGGACGGCAGGGTGGGCACGGAGCAGGGCAGGCCGCCGCCGGCGCAGGTGGCGTAGCTGCCGGAGTGGATGGCCAAGGCGTTGAACTCGCCGGGGTAACTCACCGCCATGCGGCTCGTCATGTAGCCGCCGGAGCTGAGGCCCGTGGCGAACTGGTTGTTGGTGTCGATGTCGCCGAAGGTGCCCGCGGCGAGGCCGTCGAGGAGGTCTTGCACCAGGTAGGCGTCGGTGGCCGTCCACCACGAGGTCGAGAACGGCGGGATGTTGGTCTGCCAGTAGAGCGCGCCGCCATAGGCCGCCTCGGGGGCGACCACGGCGTAGCCCCGGCCCAGCAGCTCATCGACGAGGCGGGTGAGCTGATAGGCGCCGTAGTAGTCCCAGACCGAGGACGAGAAGGTGCGCTCGGCGGGCATGAACGAGCCCTGGTAGATCACGACCACGGGCCAGCCGTCGGCGGGGGCCGCGCCGGAGGGGAGCTGGTAGTGTACGTCCCGGGCGGTGGTGCCCGAGGATCCCGTGTATAGCGTGGTCGTGCGGTAGGTGCAGGAGGCGCCGACGCTGGTGACGGTGCAGCGGCTGCTGCCCGCCTCGGCGTCGGAGAGGGCGGTGAGGACGAGCAGGATGGAGAGGGACATGAAGGGCTCCGTGGGTTGATGCCGCAGTGCAGCATACACAGAGTCCTTCAGCGCAGGCGCACATTTTTTACAGCGCGAGGCGGTTCGTCCAGCATTGTTCAGGGGAGACGCCACGATCCGCTTGGCCTGTGCGCTGGAGCCAATCGCTGAGCCCGGCGTAATAGTCGGCGCTCATGGTGAGGTCGTGGGTGAAGCAGCGGGTGGTGGCGTCGAAGATGGCCCGGGTGAGGGCGTCTGCGGGGTCGGAGCCCGTGGCCTCGCTGTAGACGGCGCGGGCGCGCTCGGGCTCTTGGTGGATGAGGTCTACGCCGCGGCGCAGCGCCCGGATCAAGGCGCGGAGGGTGGCCGCATCGTCGGTCAAGGTGCGCTCATGGGCGGTGAGGATGAGCTGGCAGAAGTCGGGGACACCCCAGTCTTTGAGCGCGAACAGGCGCGGCTTGAGCCCGCGGTGCTGGGCCTCGACCACCTCAAAGTTGTAGAACACCAAGGTGGCCACGTCGGCGATGCCCGTGGCCAAGGCGTCGGTGTGGTAGAAGCTGTGGTTCACCGGGGTGAGCGGCGCGTTGGCCGGGCCGCCGTCGGCCTCGATCATCGTGCGCACGATGGCCAGGCCGCCGGGGCCGGGGGCGCCGGGGTACTGCACCCGTTTGCCGGCCATGTCCCGGGGGCGCTCGACGCCCAGGCCGTCGAGGGTCATCACGCCGCCGTTGGTGTGCAGAAAGCGGGTGAAGCCGACGATGGGGATGTCCTGGAGGCGATCCTGGACCAGATGGATGGGCTCGGTGATCGCCACGTCCACGTCGCCGCTCGCCAAGGCCCGGGCCGCGTCGAAGTGCTCCCGAGGCTCGATCAGCTCCAGCTCCAAGCCCGCGTCTTTGAGCCAACCCTCACGCTGGGCGAGGAAAAACGGCACATGGTCGGGGTTCTGGAACCACTCTAAGGCGAGGCGAAGGGGGCGCATGGGGGCTCCTGGGGGGTCGAGGGCGCGTCGGGGGAGGCCCGTTTAACGCCACAACCGGCGCTGTTCCACCGGGCCGTTCCAGGCTCCGGCGCCGCGGTGAACCGTTGAAACACGGCCTGAAACGTGGACACCCACGACAGGCCCCTGGCGAGGGGCGCGGCGATGGCATAGCTCTTGCTTACTGCTCCTGTGTCAAGCTCAATCTCCAAACCCGGCGCCGATGGGCGCCTCGGAGGTCCACCATGTCCTTCTTCTCGAACCTCTTCGGCGGCGCCAACAACGGCCTCGTCAACGGCGCCCAGGCCCGTGAGGCCGTGAGCCACGGCGCCATCCTCCTCGACGTGCGCACCCCCATGGAGCACGAGGCGGGCACCATCCCCGGCTCCAAAAACATCGCCGTTCAAGAGCTCGCCCAGCGCCTCGGTGAGCTGGACCCCAACCAGAGCTACGTCGTCTACTGCCGCTCCGGCGGTCGCAGCGCGGCGGCGGCGGCCCTGCTCAAGCAGAACGGCTTCGCCAACGTCGTGGACCTCGGCGGCATCGGCAACTGGTAAGGCCCCGGGCGACGGCGGCGATCAGCGGGTCGCCGCCGCCTGCTCTAGGCTGGCGAGGCGGTTGAGCTTCTCCGCCGCCGGCTTGTAGCCCAGAGACGCCGACTGTTCGTAATGACCCCGCGCCGCGCTGAAGTGCTCCCGGCGCAGGGCGACGTCACCTTTGCGGTAGAGGGCCTGGGCCCGCTGATCGGGCGCGAGGTTGAAGCTCAGGTACTTGTCGAGGGCGCGCTCGGCGTCGTCGAGGCGGCCCATCCGCAGGTAGACCGTGGCGTAATAATAGTGGGCCCGCTCGTTGTCCGGCGCGTCCTCAAGCACCTCGTCGAGCATCTTGAGGCTCTGGGTCAGCTCACGGCGGCTCAGGTGAACCCGGGAGGCGACGAGGTTGTTGATCACGTTGTCGGGGTAACGGCGGTGGTTCTTTTGGCAGGCCTCCAGCGCCCGGCTTGTGTCGCGCTCCTCGATCCAGGTGAACGCCAGGCCTAAGGTGGCGCCGGGGCTCAAGAAGACGCCCTCACGCTCGACGGTCTGCATCTTCTGGATGCCCTCGGGGCGCGCGTCGCCGAAGCTCGGCAGGGCCTTGTGAGAGAGGGTGACCACCGAGCGCCAATACAGATAGAGCCCGTCGCCGAGGTGGGCATCCGCGAAGCTCGGCGCGAGGCGCTGGGCCACGCTGAGGTGCTCCATGGCCTCTAAGCCCCGGCTGAGCGCGGGGAAGTAGTCGGTCTTGCGCATCTTGTGGATGGACTCGACGCCCATCATCATGCCCAACAAAAATCGCTCCCAAGGCTCGGCGCCCGGGGACTTGAGCGCGGCCTGGAGGGTCTGTACGGCCTGGGAGGAGTGGGTGTTGTACTGGCTCTCCCACTTAAAGTCGAAGTTCTCCATCATCATGCCCTGATAGAGCAGGGCGTTCCCGGCGGGGCCCACGCCGCTTAAGGGCCAGCGGGTGGTCATGGCGTCGAAGTGGGCTTTTCCGTCTTTGTAGCGGCGCAGATAGAGCAGCTCTACCCCTCGCCAGCTCTCGTGTAAGAGCGCGGGAGCCACGTTCAGGGGCCCGGCCAAGGCGTCGAGGCGCGCGGCGTGGTTGACTGTGTCAGGTGCTTGAGAGCCGGGCAGGCCCGAGGGCAAGGCCGCTCTGGGCACGGAGAGCCCGCCCGTGACCGTCTCGATCGCCGCCTCGTCGTCTTGGGCGAGGGCGGCGGCGGAGAGCGTCAGCAGCAGGGGCAGGGCGGCGCCGACCATCAGGGGGCCAACATCCTCTGGCGGCGCTCAAACGAGGCGCTCACGATCTCGTGCTCCAGGTGGCGGCCCTGAAGCCGCCGCACCTCATGCAGACCCGTGGGGCTGGTGACGTTGATCTCGGTCATGTACTCGCCGATCACGTCGATGCCGACAAACACGAGGCCCTCGGCCTTGAGGCGGGGGCCGATGGCGGCGCAGATCTCTTGATCCCGGGCGGTGAGCTCGCAGGCGTGAACCGTGGCCCCGACGTGCATGTTGCCGCGGTGGTCGCCTTCAGCGGGCACCCGGTGAAACCAGCCCATGGGCTCGCCGTCCACGAGGATGATTCGTTTGTCGCCTTGGCGCACCTCGGGCAGATACCGCTGCACGATGCAGTAGGCGCGGCCCTCGCTGGTGAGCAGCTCGGCCATGCTGCGCAGGTTGCGGTCGTTGCGGTCGGTGACGAGCACGCCCCGGCCGCCGTTGCCGTCCCACGGCTTGAGCACGATGCGGTCGTGGGCCTCAGCGAAGGCGACGATCTCGGGGATGCGGTTGGTCACCAAGGTCGGCGGGCAGAACTCGGGCCACTGCAGCGCCACCATCTTCTCGTTGGACGCCTTGATCGACCGGGGATCGTTCAGGATCAAGGTGGTCTTCAGCGCGAGGTCGAGGATGTAGGTGGCGAAGATGTAGTCCATGTTGAACGGCGGGTCTTTGCGCATCCACACCACGTCAAAGGCGTCCAGCGGCTCCTCTTGTTCGGCGTCGTAGCGGTAGGACCAGGCGTTGACGTCCACCTCCAAGTTGCGGGCCTGGGTGACGGCTTTGCCGTTCCGCACGCGAAGATCAGTGACGAGGCACCAGGCCTGGGGCCAGCCGCGCCGGGCCGTCTCCACCATGAGCATCCACGACGAGTCGCCCTGGAGGTTGAAGGTGTCGATGGGGTCGATGACGAAGAGGGTGCGCACGGCGGCTCCAGGCGGTTTAGGACGAGGCGGCGGCGGCGTTGGGCTCCGGCGCCTCAAAGCGCTGCAGCACGACGGCGCAGGTGATGTCACCGAAGACGTTCACCGAGGTGCGCAGCATGTCGAGCACCCGGTCTACGGCCAAGATGAGCGCGATGCCCTCCAGCGGCAAGCCCACGGCGTTGAGCACGAGGCTCATCGTGATCAAGCCCGCGCTGGGGATGCCCGCGGCGCCTACGGCGGCCAAGGTGGCGGTGATGAAGATCAAGAGCTGCTGGCCCAGATCGAGCTGAATGCCGTAGGCCTGGGCGATAAACATGGCGGCCACGGCCTCGTAGAGGGCTGTGCCGTTCATGTTCACCGTGGCGCCGAGGGGCAAAACGAAGCCCGCGACCTTGGGGCTCACGCCCAGCTCACGCTCGGTCATCTCGATGGTGACGGGCAAGGTGGCTGAAGAGGAGGCCGTCGAGAACGAGATCGCCAGCGGGGCGCGGGCGCCGCGCAGGAGCCGCAGCGGGGAGACGCCGCCGAGCGTCCAGCCCAAGGTGGGCAAGACGAGCAGGCCGTGCACCAGGAGCCCGACGACGACGACGATGACGTAGCGCCCCACGGCGACGAGGGCGTCTACACCTTGTGAGGCCACGACCTGCAACAGCAGGGCGAACACGCCCAGCGGTGCTAGCTGCATCACCCAGTCGGTGAGCCGCATCATCGCCGCGTTGAGCGACTCAAACAGGGCGCGCAGGGGCTTGGCCTCGTCGCCCATGGTCGAGAGCACGGCGCCCAACAACAGCCCGAAGGTGATGATGCCCAGCACGTCGCCGCTGGCCATGGACGAGAAGGGGTTCTTGAGCGTGTTCTTGAGCATCGCCAAGAAGAACTCGCCGAAGCTCTGGTGCACGAGCTCCGGCGCGGCGGCGCCGACGGTGACGCCGAGGTCAACGCCTTGGCCGGGCTGGAGCAGGTTCACGAGGCTGAGGCCGATGACCACGGCGACGCCCGTGGTGGCGGCGAAGAACGCCGCGCAGCGCCCGACGAGGCCGCCGACGTGGCGAATGTCGCCGAGGCTCACCACCCCGGTCACCATCGAGGCGAGCACCAAGGGGTAGATGATCAACAACAACATCTGCCGAAACAGCGTGCCGAGCCAAGAGACGTAGGGGATCAGCCCCGCGACGGCCTCGAAGCGGTGCGCGAGGAGCCCCAGCGGGATCGCGAGCACCATCGCGATGAAGATGCGGATCGTGAGCTTGTTGTCGGGGCTGGACTCAGCCATCAGGAGCCTCCGGCGTCAGGGGCATGACCTTACCACCTTCGCGCGCAGAGTTGGAGGGGGAGCGTCGTGGGAGGGGGCTTGATTCGGCGCAGCGGTCTGAGCACGCCGCCGCTCCAGCGCCAGGATGAGCACGCCTGGGAGGCCGGGGGCGCCCGAGCCCCCGCTGAGGAGGAGGCTTTGCAGGGGGACGATGTCACCGCCGCTTCGTTGGGAGCTTGTGCTCAAAGGAGAGGTCGTCGCCGAGGGCGAGGGCGTTTTTGGCCTGCGCCCGCCGCCGGGGGACGACTGGTGGGTGCAGCCCAAAGATCGCGCCGCCGACGCCGAGATCACCGCTCGGGCCGTCGCCGAGCTTCACCAGAGCCCGCTTGGGCGCCTCGCGCTCAAGGGCGCCACGGACGCGGCCTTGGCGCCGCTGGGGGGCCTGCGCACCTTGGAGGCGCTGAGCCTACGCTCGCCGCGGGTCACCGATGAGGGGCTCTTGAGCTTGGGGGAGCGGCCGGGGCTCGTGGAGCTTGACCTCAGCGGCGCCGGGGTGCGGGAGGCCGCGGGCCTCGCCGGGCTCACCGGGCTCAAGCGGCTCTCGTTGGCGCGCTGTCCGCTGCGGGCCCCGGCGGCGCGGGCGCTCGGCGGGCTCACGGGGCTCCAGAGCTTGACCTTGAGCCACACCGGCTTGGGCGGTGACGAGCTGGCGCCCCTCGTGGGCCTCACAGACCTCAAGATCCTCCGGCTCGCCGGGCTGCGGCCCGCCTCCTTGGGCTTCTTGGCGGGGCTCACAGCCCTGGAGGAGCTCGATCTGAGCGGCGAGGGCGCGCTCACCGATGAGGCCTTGGCGCCGCTTGGGAACCTGCGCGCCCTGCGTCGCCTGAGCCTGCGCGGCCGGGCGGGGGTGCGGGGCCCGGGGCTCAGGCACCTCGCCGGGCTTCTGGCCTTGGAGGAGCTTGACCTCGGCGGCACCTCCGTGGAGCACCCGCACCTCGTCGCCTTAGAGGGCCTGACCGGGCTCACGCGGCTCTCGTTGGCCCACTGCCCGCTCGTCGAGATCGATCAGCTTCGGGCGGCCTTTGAGGCCCAAGCCGGGGATCCCCGCGCCCGGCAGGTGCTCGCCGAGGTGTGGTTAGACCGCTACGAGCTGCGGTTTGAGGCCCACGGGGCGCCGTTCGCCGTCGAGCCGGCCGCCGTCGAGCCCGCCGACGCGCCGATCCCCGCGCTCTCCGCTGAAGACCTGCGCGCCGTCGCCGACGGGCTCAGCGGCAGCGCCCGCCTCACGCGGCTCCACGCGGCCTGTGAGGCGCTGGGCCTCGCCGTGCCCACCCAGGCGCTCACGGGCTTACAGAGCTTGGGGCGGCTGCAGGCGCTTCGTGTGCTCGACCTCTCCGACACCCCCACGGCGGGGGGTGACCTGACGGGCCTCGCCTGGCCCCAGCTCGCGCTCTTGAGTCTGCCGAACGCGCCGCTCGGCGCAGCTGGGCTCAGCGGGCTCGGGCCGTGCCCGGCGCTCAAGGTCATCGACCTCACCGGCGTCGGCGGGCTGCCCGCGGGGGCGGAGGGCTTCGCCTCGTTGGTGGGGCTGCGCCTCGGCGGCGGGGCGCTCGACGGCGCAGACGGTGAACGTCTGGCCCAGCTCACCGGGCTTGAGAGCCTGAGCTTGGCCGAGCTAGACCTCAAAGACGGCGCGCTCCTGGCGATCGGGCGCCTGCCGAGGCTCACCCAGCTCGCGGCGTATCGTTGTGGGCTTCACGACGCGGGCCTCGCCGGTCTCGGCGCCTGCCCAACCCTCAAAGAGCTCGATCTGGGCCGCTGCACGCTCTCTCCCGCCGATCGCCTGGGCATCGGCGCCTTGCGGGGCCTGCGCCTGTTGAGCTTTCACCACACGACCTTAGGCGACGAGGACCTCCCGGCCTTGCTCAAGCTCCGCGACGTGGCGTGGCTCGGCTTGGGGCTCACCCGCCTGAGCCCGGGCGCCGTCGCCGCCTTACGCGCCGCCTTGCCCGCCACAGAGATCGCCGCGCCCAGACGCCCGGATTGACCTCATTCCCCGCCGTAGGCTACAAGGAGGCGCATGACCAGCGTGCTCCTCATCGTCGCCTTAGTCGCTGTCGCCGGGCTCTTCGTGTTGGGGGGCCTCGGCCTCGTCCTGTGGGGTGTGCTGCGCAGCAAAGACAAAGCGTTGGAGGCCACGGGCGCGTCATCGGCCCCGGCGATGGGAAAAAAGGATCCGCCGCCCAAGTACATCGTCGATCTCAAGGTCCCCGCGGCCCCAGCGCGCCCCAAAAAACGCGACATCCTCGATGAGCCCGACGTTGACCCCTTCGCCGACCTCAACGAAGAGGAGGACGACCTCACCCGCTTCCCGGCGCGTTTAGAGGCCCTAGAGACGCAGCTCTTGGAGTCGTACCGCGCGGCCCAGACCCAGCTTCAGCACCTCAGCGTGAAGCAGGCTGAGCTGGCGGCGAAGCCCGGGCGCGGTGAGCTGGCCCAGCGCTACAGCGCCGATCTCGACGCCTTGGAGCGCCGCGCCGGGGCCACGCGCCGGGTGATGGGCACGGTGTGGAAGACCCGGGCGATCCTGCTCACCCGCGTGCAGCTCGCGACCGTGGCCCGCCGCCGCCCGATGCTCGACCCCTTGCCTGATGTGACGGACGTGGCCCCCGAGGCCCTGGCCGCCGCCGCGAGAGACACCGCGCGCTCCGCGGGCCTCGTGCGCGAGTTCTTGGCCGTGCTCGACCGGGCCACCAAAGAGCTGCCCCGGGTGGTGCCCCCGCCGCCGGGCAGCGCCGAGATCTCCGACGCCGACCGCGCCGCCGTCGTGGCGTCCGTGGACGAGGTCGCCGGGACCTTCCGCCACCTGCGCGAGCGCCTCGACCGCCTCGCCGACACCTTGGACTACAACGCCGACCGCCTGCGCACCCGCGAGGTCGTCGAGGGCGCGGCGATTCAGCTTGAGCTGGAGGGCGGCGCCGGGCAGCTCTTGGAGGAGGTCAGCGAGGCCTTGGGAGAGCTGGAGCTGCTCTCGTCGTTGGGGGATCGAGGCCTGGCCGACGCCGCCGTAGACGGCCTCTCCCGAGACATCTCCAAGCTAGAGCAGGCCGGTCTGGCGGCCAGCGCTGAGGCCGAGGCCAGCCTAGAGGTCGAGCGCCTGTTGGGCCAGCTCCCCCGCACCAGCCTGGGGCGCTGATCGCCGATCATTTGGCGGGGTCGCGTCAAGTCGGTCAGTTTGAGGCGCATCTGCCGGATACTCGGCGCGGATGAGCAATCCTCACGACCAACTCTTCAAAGCGATCTTCTCCGACGCCGTCGAGGTCGCGGCCTTGGTGCGCGACGTCTTCCCGCCCGAGGTCGTGCGCCTCCTCGACCTCGACGCCATCGAGGCCCAGCCGTCCGACTTCATCGACGAGTCCCTGCGCGCCCACCTCTCAGACCTGGGCTTCCGCATCCCCTGGCGCCAAGGGGGCCACGTCCACCTCGGCCTGCTCGTGGAGCACCAGTCGAGCCCCGACCCGGAGATGCCCCTGCGGGTGCTGCGCTACACCCTTCGGGCGTGGGAGGCCGCCCAAGCCGAGCCCCGCCCGCCCGGCCGCCTGCCCGTGGTGATCACCCTCGTGGTGTTCCATGGCCCAAGGCCGTGGTCGACGCCCCGGGCGCTGAGCGAGCTCTACGACGCGCCCCCCGAGGCCATCGAGCGCCTGCGCCCGTACCTGCCCGAGCTCAAGCTGCTCTTGGAGGATCTCACCGTCACCGACGACGCGGCGGTGCCCTGCGACGACGGCGGCAAGCTCGCGCTGCTGCTCTTGCGCCACGCCCACATGAACGACGTCTGGGACACCGTAGACGAGCACCGCGCCTTGCTCAAGGCCCTGCTGCGACGGCGCGGCCCGCTGCCCACCCTCCAGATCCTGCGGTATGTTATGAACGTGAGCGAGCGGGCCCCGAGCGAGGCGCTGAAGCGGCGCTTGTTCCAAGACCTGCCCGGCGACGTGAAGGAGGAGACGATGACCTACGCCGACATGTTGAGGGAGGAGGGGGAGTTGCGTGGAGAGCTGCGTGGGCTGCAGCGCGGCAAAGAAGAAGCTCGTCATGGCGCGTACGTGACCTCGCTCATCGAGTTCCTTCAGGCCCGCTTTGGCCCCCTGCCGAGCTGGGCCTCATCGCGTCTGGAGACGCTCGATGAGAAGACGATCTTGAAGCTGATCCGGCAGGCTGCGAATGCGCAGAGCCTCGAAGCGCTGCTCGACTCCGTGCCTTCGCAGGCCCCCTCGGCGACGTGAAGGAGGAGACGATGACCTACGCCGACATGCTGAGGGAGGAGGGGGAGCAGCGCGGCAAAGAAGAAGCTCGTCACGGCGCGTACGTAGAGGCGCTCTCAGAGTTCCTCCAGTCCCGCTTTGGCCCCCTGCCGAGCTGGGCCTCAGCGCATCTGGAGACCCTCGATGAGGGCACGCTCTTGAAGCTGATCCGGCAGGCTGCGAATGCGCCCAGCCTCGAAGCGCTCCTCACCCCCGATCAGCCAAGCCGCGTATAACGCTGCAAGACGTAGCGTGAGACCCCCTCCCGAAGCTCCTGGGCGGTGTGCTCCCGCAGGCGGCGAATCGGGCTCTCAGCGAAGCGCTCTTGGGCCCCGCGGGCGGCGAGCTCAGCCCGAATGAGCGTGTCGAACCGCCGAGATCCCCGCAAAAACGCCGCCGCCGCGCTCGGTCGCCCGCCCACGCTCGCCCAGGCCGCGAGGCCAAGACGCGCCGGATAGTCCCCAGCGCGGGCGTAGTCGGACATCCACGCCGCGATCTCCGCCGAGACGTCCTCCTGCGCCGTGAGCGAGAGCCCGGCGGCCTCCCCCGCCCGGGCCAGGGTGCCCTCCGCGCCGAAGAAGAACATGCCCATGACCTCAAGGGGCGGGCCCACCCGCTCCTGATCGGCGACGAGCAGGCGACCGCCGGGCTTGAGCACCCGGGCGATCTCGGCCATCAGGCGGTCCTTGTCGGGCACATGGAACGCGCACTCCACGAGCAAGGCCAGGTCCGCGCAAGAATCAGGCAGCGGCATCGCCCGGCCATCGGCGTGATGAACCCGCACCTGCGCGCTGAGCCCCGCCGCCGCCACCCGCGCTCGGGCCAGCGGCACCTGGGCCTCGGTGAGGTTGATGCCCTCAACAACCAGGCCAAAACGACGGGCGAGCTGCACGCCGCTCGCGGCGAGACCGCAGCCCACATCCACAGCGACGGCCCCCGGGGGCAAGCTCTGCACGTCGCCCAGGCGGATCAGGCGCTCAAAGAGCGAGGCGGGGCCTTGGGCCAAGCGCCGAGGCGCGCCCCAGATCGCCCGGTCGTCGGGATCGCTCAGGCCGTAGTGCAGGTGGTCAAGCTGGGGCAGCACGGCCACGAGGGCGTTGAAGAACTCGGTGTGCAGCGCCTCGACGCTCCCAGGCATAGGTCTCACCTCGGCGGGCCGAGCCGGATAACGTGGGCGCCCCCCGGCGTCGACGCCCTCTGGCCTTGGGCAAAGCGCGGCGCTATGCTGCGCGGCATGGCGCGTGTAGAGCTGCGGTCCTGGCCGATCCCGAGCGGGCTGAACCTCGTCGTGACGGCGTTGGTCGTCTTGGGGCAGCTCAGCGCCTTGGCCTTGGCCACCCACGGCGGCGGCTGGGGCGTCACGGCCCTCGCGGCGCTCACCTACGGCACCTTGGGCCAGCCCGCCTTCGCGCTCCTGCACGAGGCCGAGCACGGCAAGCTGCACCCACACCCCCGGGTGAACGAGGCCCTGGGCGTGCTCTTGGGGGCGATGTTCCCCGGCAGCTTCTCGATCCTGCGCGCCGCGCATCTGCTCCACCACCGCCGCAACCGCTCAGAAGAGGAGATGATCGACCTCTACCGCCCCGGCGAGCGCCTCAAGAAGACCCTCTCTTACTACGCCTTGATCTCCGGGCTCATCTGGGTGGGCAGCCCGCTCCTGGCCCTGGCGCTGTGTGGCCTGCCGTGGCCCAAGACCGGCCCCGCCGCCCCGGCGAATGGCCCCCGCAACATCCGCCTCGCCGAGTTTTTGTCGTTTCTGGAGGGGGTCCGCCCCTGGACCGTGCGCGCTGAGGTCGCCTTCGCCGTCGTGCTTTGGGCGGGGCTGGTGTGGGCGCTTGGGCTCTCGTTGTGGCCGACCTTGGCCTGTCTCGGCGCCTTCGCCACGCTGTGGGCGAGCCAGCAGTACGTCTACCACGTCCGCACGCCGCTTCATCTCGTCGAGGGCGCCTTTGATCTGGCGATGCCCCGCTGGATGAGCCTGTTTTACCTACGTTTTAACTACCACCTCACGCACCACCGGCAGCCGATGGTGCCCTGGAGCCACCTGCCGGACGTGGCCGAGGAGCCGCCTTGGCGCCCCTACGGCCTCACCTGGCTGCGCTCTTGGGCGCCGCCGCGGCCGATGCACGCCGCCGCCTGGCCGGAGACCTGGCAGCGGCGCGGCCCCTTGCCAGAGAACCCTCCGCCCGAGCTTCGTCGCCCGGGCTGAGGGAGTCACTCGGCGGGCTGGGCCAGGGTGGGATCCACCATGCGCCCGATGAACAGGATCGCCCCGGTGACGTCGTCGCGGATGAAGAACAGGAAGGGGTGATCGGCGATGAACTCCCGCTGATCCCGGACCGAGAGGGTGTAGTCGGTCATGATCACGACGGTGAACGCGACGGCGGTGGTGCCCTCCTCGTCCAGGTCGATGTGGGCCTCGTGGATCACGTCCTCGATGGAGAGCTTGGCCTCGTCGGTCATGCCCGAGAAGTCGGCGACCTCGGGGTCAAACGCCAGGGGCATCCCCAAGTCTTGAAGCAGCGGCTTGAGGGAGAGGCGGTCCGACATCGAGAACTTGGGGAGCTGGATGTCTACGTCGGCCGTGCCGCCGTCGATGCGGTTGAGCCAGGCGTCGAGCTGGGAGACGCTCAGGCCCTCCTCCAGGGCGGCGAGGCCGTCGGGCTCGGCGGGCAGAATCGCCACGAAGGAGATCTCCTCCCCTTTGTACGGCAGGCGCAGCACCGAGACCTCCTCATCGACGTACAGGCCCGCGGGCTTGGTGCCGCTCATCATCGGGGCCCGCACGACCTCGCCGCTGGTGAGGGTGAAGTCTTGGGGGCTCGTGGCGTCGGCCTCGAAGGCGTCCGCCCAGTCGGCGTGGAAGTACATCACGTTGGTGAGCGCGAGCCGGGTGTCGCGGTCGACGTCATCCCGTCGCAGGGCCTCGTCGATGTGGCCGTTCGTCTCCCGGGACACCCAGCGGTTGATGTCTCTGCGGGCGCCTTCGCTGTCTCGGGCGAAGTCCAGCTCCTTGAGCTCGGCGCCGTAGTCCGAGTCGGTGATCTCCAAGAAGTCGGGCTCAAAGCCCAGGCGCTTCTGCCCCCACAGGCGGTTGCCCGAGAGCAGGTCATAGCCCTTGTGTTGGCCGTTGAGGTCGCGGCTGATCGCGCCGAGGGCCGTATGGAAGGTGGCGTCGTCGACGTTGACGTGCATCACGTCGGCCATCTCTTCAGCGGTCTGCCCCGCCGCCCCGGCGTAGGTCATGCCCAGGGCCGAGGTGATCGAGAAGCTGCCGATGAACAGGTTCTCTTCGCTGGGCGCGGCGGCCATCAGGTCCAAGGCCAGCTCGTTGGCGCTGAAGATCACGGCCTGCTCATCCGCGCTCAGGTGGGTCAGCTCACGCTGTCCGCAGGCCATGAGCGAGAGCAAGGCGAGGGCGGGCGACATCGGCAGGCGCATGGGCTTCTCCTTGTGGTTCAAGCGATGGTAAAGCAAAAGTTGTGCCATCTGGATGAGAGCGCGTCTGGAGGGCGCTTTGGCGGCCTGTCGTGGCGTTCATTGTGATGGACCACGACTCTGGGGTCAGGGGGGAGGGTGTCTTTTTGTCTGCGCTCAGGTAGGATGAACCCGAAGACCGCACCCCTGGACGAGAAGTTTGAGGAGAGGCCACGCATGGCGGTGATCACCCCCCTCAGCGCCGCGCAGATCGACGGGATCATGCGCGCCTATGGGATGCGCGCCCTGCGCATCGATCCCATCGCTGAGGGCACCACCAACACGCTCTACCGCCTGCTCACCACCCGAGGCCGCTTCGTGCTGCGCCTCACCGAGCGCGGCGGTGAAGACGACGTGCGCCGCGAGCTCGACGTGCTGCGCCGCCTCGTGGGCCGCCAGGTGCCCGACGTGATCCCCGCGGCGGGCGGCAAACCGTTCATCTGGGCGTTCAACAAGCCCGCGGTGCTGTTCAAGGAGCTGCCCGGCGCGGTGGTGCCCAAGGCCTCGCTCACCCTCGACCAGCTCACGGCGGTGGGCCGCTGGATGGCCGAGCTTCACGCCGTCGAGGCGCCGGAGGAGCTTCCGCCGACGATGTACCACCCCGCCTCGTTCTGGACCCGCCACCCGGACTGGGCCCGACGTGGCGTTTCCCGAGGGTGTCGATCGCCTCCAGGCTGTGGGTGGTCGCGAAGAGCTGAACGCCTCGCTCGCGGCAGGTCGTCACGAGCCAACGAAACACACCATGCAGCACAGAGGTGTGCATCCCGACCTCAAGCTCATCGAGCAGGAGCACCCCGCCCGGGGGGAGGTCAACGAGCAGGCTGGCGAGGTGAATCGCCCGCCGTGTGCCGTCGCCCATGACATGCACAGGGACGAGCCCGGCGCGCGCGTGGCGGACGTGGAGCGTCGCGGCGGAGCCCCTCGCGGGGAGGGGGCCGTCGTCACGCTCGGGCTGCACCATGATCAGGTCTTGCACGAGGGGATCGATGCCGCGGATGAGCGTGAGCGCGGCGGCCATCTGGTCTTCGTGGATGATTCGGCTGACGCGGGCAGCGAGCAAGCCGTCGCTGCGGTGGGAGATGGGCGTGGCGAAGGCGACGCTCAGCGCGTGGTTGCGCTGGCGCGGGGCCCGGAGACTCCCGCGCTCCCAGAGCACCATTCGAAAAGCTTTGTCCTCTTCACCGTGGGTCAATCCGCCCTAACCCCGGCTCTTCGGCAGGGATCGATTGCCCTGGTCTCTTGAACACCGAAAAGCCTCAACGCTGATCCTTGGTGAACAGGGGGTGGTCAGGCGGGTCCCCATAGATTCGCTCAGCCTCGGCGCGCAGTCGTTGCCGCGTCTCACGTTGAGTCGTGCTCAGCTCGATCGTCTGAATGCCTGCATCACTGTGTGGAAAGAGCCACTCCAAGGCGTCCAGACGCTCCGTGGCTCCGCCGGAATACCGAACGTCCGCGAGCGGCCACGTCCTGCGCAGCTCCGAGGCCGCCTCCCAAATCCCGATGTTGGTAGGATCCGACAGGAGAATCAGCGCCTCTAGCACCGTTGTCTTACCGGAGTTGTTCCCGCCCACCAGCAGGTTCACGCCGCCACAGCCCTCAAGCGTGAGGCCCGACAGGCCACGCATCGCCTGGATCTGCACGGAGGTGTAGGGCTGGAGGCTCATCACGTCGCTCGGGTTGAACAGGGAGCGTTCACCTTAGCACGCCCCGCCCACCAGCGCGTCCACCAGCCCGCCGACGTCCGCCGCCCCAAACCGCGTCACCCAGGCCGGGTTCGCGGCGCGCACGACGGGGCGGCGTAAGAAGCTCGGCACCACGGGCAAGGACTCGCTGCGGCTCACGTACGCGAGCAGGCGGCGCAGGCGGGGGCGGGGGCGCTCACGCTGGGGCTGGCGCTCGGTGGACTGGCAGAGGCGGTCGTGGACCGCGGCCAGGGTGGTGACGAGGCCCACGGCGTCGGCGCGGGAGACGGAGCCCACCAAGCGGCGCTCGCCGGGGAGCAGCTCGCCCAAGGCGCGCTGGGTGAGGGCTTCAGCGAGGGCGTCGATGTGGACGAAGGGCAGGGGGAGCTCCGCGCCCTCGACGCTCAGGCGACCGTCGGACTCCGCCGAGGCCGCCGCGGCGTCGAGCCAGCCGGAGAGCGGGCCCTCGATGCCCGAGGCGCCATAGGGGTGACCGGCGCGCACGATCACGGTCTCGACCCCCAGACGGCGCGCCCAATGGATCGTGCGGGCCTCGGCCCCGGCCCGGGTGGCCAACCACATCGAGCCAAACCGCTCGGGGCCTACGTCGGGGTCGTCTGGCGCGGGCTGGTCCAGAAGCGCCGTGGAGAGCAGCACAAACCGCTCGGCCTGGGCATACGCCCCGAAGGCGTGCAGGAGCGACTGTGTGCCTTTGAGGTTGACCTCTAACAGCCGGGGATCTTCAGCTTGGCTGAGATCGGCGAGGTGAAGGCACACGGTCGCCCCGGCCAAGGCGGGGCCGTACAGCTCGGGGGTGACCAGATCGGCGATCACCAGCTTGGCGTCGGGCATCGTGCCGCGCCAGGTGTCACGCTCTTCAGGGCGAACGAGGAGCACGAGCTCGGGGCGCGGGGTGAGGCTGAGCAGGCGCTGCACGACGCGGCGCCCGAGGGGGGTGGTGGCCCCGGTGAGCACGACGCGCATCAGCGACCTCCTTGGGGCGGCGGCAGCTCCCCGGCGTTTAAGCGGCGCATCACCTCGACCAAGGCCGGCTGCACCTCATGCACCCGCAGAGGGCAGCCGCCGACCAAGGGCACGCCGTGGGCCTCGGCCCAAGACCGCGCGCAGTCCCCCACGGCGAGGGACAGCTCTCCCGGGGGCGGCGGGCGGTCTTGGGGCTGGTGGCCCATCCACACGTTGAGGCCCTTGAGCATCAACATCGAGACCACGGCGGCGACATCCGCCACGCGGTGCGGGTTCTCTCGGGCGAACCGCTCAACAGACGAGGCGGCGACCTGGCAGGTGGCGCAGGAGTCTCCGGGGTACACCCGCACCCGGCGACCGTGCTGAATGTGGGCGTTGGGGCGACGATACCGCCGAACCAGGGGCGCCCACTCCGGCGGCAGCCCCGGCAAGGCGCGGCCCCGGCGGGCGGCGAGGAGCTTGAGGTGGGGCACCTCGTCGGGAGAGATGCCCATGAGCGCGGCGGCGGCGCAGTCCACCTCCAGAAGATCATCCCCGCCGAGGGCGAGGCCGTGGGGCACCGGGTCGCCGTGGTGGGGGCCCTCACCCTCCATGCCCACGCCGCCCTCGATCAGCGTGAGGCTAGGCCACGCGGCGTCGGCCAAGGCGGCGAGCAGGTGGTGAAGGCCGTCGCGGTGGTAACGCAGGTGCTCGCTGTCGGGGATGAGGCCCATGAGCGACTTCGCGCCCCCAGCGAAGAGCGTGCCCATGTGCGTCTTCAGCGTGCCGAGCACGATCACCAGGTCAAACTCGGCCAAGGTCGTGGGCAAGAGGAGCGTGTCGTCGCCGCTGCGCCGCAGAGCCATGGGCTCGGTCTCTAAGTCGATGAGCCGAACATGGGGGAACGACTCCAGCAGCTCGTTGCACCCGGCCACCTTGAGCAGCTCGGTGAAGCTGAGGTAAGGCACGTCGGGCGGCGTGAGCAGGGCGGTGTGCCCCAAGGCCGGCCGCGCGCCCTTCGCCACGAGCCAGGTGAGCACGGCCTCCAAGAACGCCGGGGAGCTGTTCTCGGCGGGGCGAGGATCGTGCCGCGCGCACCAGTCGGGCTTCACGAGCACCTTGGCCCCGGCGGGCAGGGCGGGCAGAAGCCGGTCGAGCAGCCGGGTGACGGCTTCAGCGGCGGTGGTGGTGGGCTCCAGGGCGAGCATCTTTCCTCCGAAGCCATCCCCTTATCCCAGCCGCGCCGCGCTCCCCATGCTCGGCGTCTTGGTTCTGGGCCACTATTCAGGATAGAGTGTTCTTGTGACCTCATCATGCAGAACATGAATGACCCCCGCCTCGACTCCTTGGACCTCGGCAGCCTGCGCCTGCTCGGGCTCCTCTTGGAGACCCTGAGCGTCACGCGCAGCGCCGAGCGCCTCGGCGTGAGCCAGCCCACGGCGAGCCGGGGCCTCGCGCGGCTGCGGGCGGCCTTGGGCGATGAGCTCCTCGTGCGCGCCCGCGGCGGCTACGCCTTGACCCCCCGAGCCGAGCGCCTGCGCCCCCTCGTCGCCGACGCCTCCGCCGCCCTGGAGCGGGTCTTCGCCCCCGCCCGCTTCGATCCCGGGACGAGCGCCGTGCGCTTTCGAGTGGCCGCCAACGATCACGGCGCCTTGACCGTGCTCGCCCCGGCCCTGGCCCGGCTCAGCCTGCGCGCCCCCTTCGCCCGCCTCGACGTGGCGCCGGTCGAGCCCGACGCGCCTACCGCCAGCTTGAGCAAGGCGCCCTCGATCTTGGCCTCTGGGCCGACGACCACCTGCCCGCCGACTTCTATTCGCGGCGCCTCGTCGTCGAGGGCTACGCGGTCTTGGTGCGCGCGGGGCACCCCCTGTTGTGCGCCGCCCCCGAGGCTCGCGTCGAGGAGCTCGCGCGTTTTCCCCAGGTGGTGCCGATGGTGCTCGGCCCCGGCGGCTGGGTTGAGGACGACGCCCTTGGCCGCCTCGGCGTGCCCGAGGCCCCCGTCGCCGTGCGCACCCCCAACCAGGCCACGGCGCCGTGGATGTTGCCCGGCTCCGACCGCGCCTTGGTGTTGCCCCGCCGCCTCGCCGCGCTCTTCGCCGAGCGGGTGCCCGAGCTGTGTGCGCTGCCCTTGGACGAGGCCGCGGCGACGGTGGAGCTGCGCCTGGTGTGGCACGCCCGCTGCCACGCCGATCCGGCGCATATCCTGTTGCGAGGGGTGCTTCGGGAGGGGGTTGGGGTTGGTTGACGGGGGTGCTCTTTTGTCCTACCTTGGCCCGGCATCCTACACCTCTGGAAGAGCCCATGAAGCCCGCGCTCCCTGTCACACTGCTGATCGCCGCCTCCTTGTTGATCGCCTGTGATCCTGGTGGTGGAGACCGCAAGAACGATGATGATCCGCGGGAGACCGGCGCCGACAGCGCAGCGGAGGGCGACGCCGACGCGGATGGGGACGCCGACAGCGACGCCGATGGTGACAGCGACGCAGACAGCGACAGCGACAGCGACGGCGCCGACGCCGACGCCGACCTTGCCTGTCGCGGCTTCTCGGCCAGCTCGACAGAATGGACCCTTCCGACGATCACCGGGGACTTCACGGGCGGCGCGGCGTTCTACTCAACGGGGGTCAGCCAAACCCGCACGGTCGGCGGCAAGTCGTTGTATTACTACGCCACGACCTTTGACCTCACCGGCGACGGCCTGAGCGACCTCGTGCTCACCTATGATCAGGCGGATGGGGACGTCGGGAACAAACATTGGCTCGTGTACGAGGGCGACGTCACGGGCTTCTCGACCACGGCGAGCAAGTGGACCTTACCGACGATCACCGGGGACTTCACGGGCGGCGCGGCGTTCTACTCAACGGGGGTGAGCCAAATCCGCACGGTGGGCAGCAAGTCATTGTACTACTACGCCACGACCTTTGATCTCACCGGCGACGGCCTGAGCGACCTCGTGCTCACCTATGATCAGGCGGATGGGGACGTGGGCAACAAACACTGGCTCGTGTACGAGGGTGGGGCGAGCGGCTTCTCGACCACGGCGAGCAAGTGGAGCTTGCCGACGATCACCGGGGACTTCACGGGCGGCGCGGCGTTCTACTCAACGGGGGTCAGCCAAACCCGCACGGTCGGCGGCAAGTCGTTGTATTACTACGCCACGACCTTTGACCTCACCGGCGACGGCCTGAGCGACCTCGTGCTCACCTATGATCAGGCGGATGGGGACGTCGGGAACAAACATTGGCTCGTGTACGAGGGCGGCGCGACCGGCTTCTCGACCACGGCGAGCAAGTGGAGCTTGCCGACGATCACCGGGGACTTCACGGGCGGCGCGGCGTTCTACTCAACGGGGGTCAGCCAAATCCGCACGGTGGGCAGCAAGTCGTTGTACTACTACGCCACGACCTTTGATCTCACCGGCGACGGCCTGAGCGACCTCGTGCTCACCTATGATCAGGCGGATGGGGACGTCGGGAACAAACATTGGCTCGTGTACGAGGGTGGAGCGAGCGGCTTCTCGACCACGGCGAGCAAGTGGACCTTACCGACGATCACCGGGGACTTCACGGGCGGCGCGGCGTTCTACTCAACGGGGGTGAGCCAAATCCGCACGGTGGGCAGCAAGTCATTGTACTACTACGCCACGACCTTTGATCTCACCGGCGACGGCCTGAGCGACCTGGTGCTCACCTATGACCAGGCGGATGGGGACGTGGGCAACAAACATTGGCTCGTGTACGAGGGCGACGCCACGGGCTTCTCGGCCGCGGCGGTGGAGTGGAGCTTGCCGACGATCACCGGGGACTTCACGGGCGGCGCGGCGTTCTACTCAACGGGGGTGAGCCAAATCCGCACGGTGGGCAGCAAGTCATTGTACTACTACGCCACGACCTTTGATCTCACCGGAGACGGCGGGTCCGATCTTGTGCTCACCTATGATCAGGCCGACGGCGACATCGGCAACAAACACTGGCTCGTCTACAAGGGCCTCTGCGAGTAGGCGCCGCGCTCAGTCCGTCAGCTCGGCGAGGTTCACGCCCAGGGGCAGGGGCTGCTGGCGCAGCTCAAAGCCGTCGGGGCTCCAGTGCGCGCGGCAGCGGGCCTCGTACTTGTCGCTGGCGCCCACGAGCAGGCGGTCGCTGCCCTCGACGAGGCGCTGGGAGCGGTCGGCGGGGTTGCCGCAGACCGCGCACACCGCGAGGTTCTTGGTGATGTACTCGGAGACGGCGAGGAGCTGGGGGATGGGCTCAAAGGGCACGCCGCGGTAGTCCATGTCCAGACCGGCGACGATGACGCGCAGGCCCTCGTTGGCGAGGCTCTCGCAGAGGCCGACGAGCTCGGGGCCCATAAACTGCGCCTCGTCGATGGCGACCACCCGGGCGTCTTGGATGTAGGCGCGGATCTGGTGGACGTGGTCGACACGCACGGCGCGGAGCTGCTGGCCGGAGTGGGAGCCCACGGAGTCATCGGTGTAGCGGTTGTCGATGCGCGGCTTAAACACAACCACACGCTGACGCGCGTACATCGCGCGGCGCACGCGGCGAATCAGCTCTTCGGTCTTGCCCGAGAACATGCAGCCCGTGATGACCTCGATCCAGCCGATGTCGCGCGGCGTGGGGTCCATCAGCTCCCCGCGAGGGTGGTGAGCCGCGTCTTGGTCTCAAACCACCGGATGACCACGCAGTCTTCTTCGATGCGGTGCTGGGCGACGGTGCGAAGGGGCAGCTCATCGGGCAGAAGGGGCCCGGCGGAGAAGGGGTTGGAGCAGGCCCGACCCGTGAAGCTCGTGATCGCGCCGAGGGGGCGCTCCAAGAAGGCCACGCCGAGCACGTTGCGGTAGAGGGGATCTTTGAACAGCGAGGGCTCGGCGGCGCCGGAGAGGCCCGCTTGCCAAGGGATCTCGCCGGGCTCGCCTGAGGTGCGAATCCAGCGCGGCTTGCCGTAGAGCAGCTCACGCATGTAGCCGCGGCCGACGTTGAACGGCTGGTCGGCGATGGGCATCAACAACAGGGGCTCGTCGCCGTAGGGGCCGAGGCGGGCGCGGTCGAGCTCTTGGATGAGGCGGCGCTCGACGACGGCGATGGTGTGGGCGCCCAAGAACGGCCCCAAGGTGAGGCGCACCGGCGGGCGGCCTGGGCGCACCTTCTCGCCGGTGAGGCCGAACTCGAGCATGACCTCGGCGTCTTCATAGGCGGCGAAGCGCCCGTCCCAGCCGCCGCTCTCGACCTCTTTGAGCCACATCTCGACGACGTGGCGCACGGGCTCGGGGGAGAAGTTGGGCGGCAGCCACTTCCGCACGATGACGATGAACGAGAGCTTCGTGCTCACCCGGCACAAGGCGGCCTGAAGGCGGCGCACGGCGTCGGGATCTGAAGGTTGGCGGCTGGAGTGCAGGAAGGCCAAGGGCAGCACGTTCACCGCGCGGCCATCGGGGCGGCGGGCGGCGAAGAGGCCGCCGGGGGAGCGCAGGCCGTCGAGGCGCCAGCCCCCGGCGCGCAGGGTGGCGGCGGCGGCGAGCTCGGCGAAACCTTGGAAAAAACGCCGGTTGTCCAGGGACCGGAGCTGATCGGCGGCGCGCTCGGCGAGCCAAGGTGGGGCCTCGGACACGGCGCGCTCGATGATGTCCCGCGCCTCGGCGCCTTCAGGGCTGACGACCTGGCGCACGAAGGCGTGCGAGGCCCCGGAGAGCCGCTGCAGGTCCTGGCTGAGGCTGTGAGTGAAGACGGTCATGGTGCCTGGTTCGGTGACGCGCCGCGCCGATCGGCCCTGTGGCGGGGCCGGAGACTATACGATCGCAGAGCGGGCGGCAAGCGCGCAAGCCTCCCGGCGCCGAACCCTGACAAACAGCGCAAGGATCAGCGTCCACGGCGCCCCGGCGCGGGTGGTGCTCGCGGCGCATCCGCAGCGCGGCGGGAGATCCCCGGCGCGCGCGGCGCCGTGACCGCTCACGGAGTCGGGGCCGGGCTCGCCGAGATCCACCGCCCGAAGGAGCAGGCCGTCGGTGATCTCTTGGGGGCCGTCGCGCCGGGCGCGGTCGATCCACAAGGCCACGAGCCCGGCGACGTGGGGCGTCGCGGCGGAGCTGCCCTCAAACCCCCCGGCGCCGAAGCTCAGGGTGCTCACGCCGCTGGGGCCGACGAGCTCCGGCTTGAGCCGGCCGTCGTCGGTGGGGCCTTGGGAGGAGTAGGCCGCGGGGGTGTCGTCGCCCACGGGCAAGGCGCCGACGCTCAAGGCACCCCGGGCGTCGGCGGGCAGGGTGAGGGTGCCCGCCGTGGCCAGCTCGACGCCGCCCACGCCGCCGGGGCTGTAGATCCAGGCGTATGAGGCCCTCGGCGGAGCCGCCGCCCACCTGACGCACCCGGGCCGAGGCGAGGCTCACCCCCACACAAGACGCGGCCTCGAAGGGGTCTCCGGCGCCGCGCTGGGCCTCGTCGCTCACACCACACTCCACGCCGCCGTCCTCGACGTGCAGCGCGAGGTCCACCGCCGCCGCGCCGAAGGGCTCGTCCCAGCGCAACGACACGCTGGCGAGGCCCCCGGAGTCGTTGAGATAGACCCGCTCGGCGCCGCCCAGGGTGAGCCAGCCGTCGCCGTCGGCGTCGCTGAGCACCCCGGCGGCGTAACGCCCGACCTCGTTCCCGGCGGCGGCGACATAGGCCACCCCGGCGTCGTGAAGGCGGTCCACGGCGAGGCTCATCGGCGAGCCGCCGTCGGCGTGCCACACGTTGTCAAAGCCCAGGCTGGCGCAGACGAGGTCCACGCCGTCTTGCTCGGCCAAGGTGAGCGCCTCGATGAACTCCGCGGCGCTGGTGACGCGGTACAGGCGCAGCTCCACCTCGGGGGCCACGTCGAGGATCACCTCAGCGACGGCGGCGCCGTGCGAATCGCCGCCGGCCTCGCCGTAGACGAGGCTCACCTGGCTCGGCGGGAGCTCCTCCGCGGCTTGATCCCAGCCGGAGAAGCCGACGTCGATGACGGCGACGGTGACCCCGCGGCCCGTGAGCCCGGCGGCGTCCCAGGCCGTGAGGTCCAAGGTGTCGAGGCCTTCGCTCTGCACGGCCTTGGCGTGGGGTCGCCAGGGCTCGCCGAGGTGAACGACGCCGGGCAGGGCGGCGAGCTCGGCCCAGCGTGTGGGGGAGGCGCTGAGGTCGATGAGGCCGCCGCCGCCAGGAATGGCGCCGACGGCGAGGGCACGAACGCCGGGCAGGGCGGCGGCGGCGTTGAGGGTGGCCTGGGCGTCGGCGTCCTCGGCGAGGCGCAGGGTGATCACCGCGGCGGGCGCGGGCTCGGCGGCCTCGGCGTCGCCGATGAACAACGCGGGGAGAAGGGACCATGCGCGGCGCATCGGCTCAGGATGCTCCCCTTCGCCCCGACACGCAACGAGGGGCGCGCTAAGAGTCCTGTACACTGCGCTTTCGCGCGCTCCGCTCTGTCCACACCCCGCACGAGCCACCGATGAACCCCTGGTCCCGGCTGAAGGCCCAGGCCGCCCGGCTGATGCGCGGGCCCCTGCCCACCTTCTACGATCCCGCCTACCGCATCCCCATCGCCTCCCTGGAGCAGCGCGCGGGCATGGCCTTACGCCGCGCGGACTTCGCGGCCTGGACCTTGGCCGATCTCGGCCTCTTGCGGGAGAACGACCTGCGCACGCCGCGCCGGGTGAGCTGGGGGGAGCTGGCCCTGGTGCACAGCGGCCGCCTCTTGGAGTCCTTGACCCAGCCCGAGACCTTGGCCCAGATCTTCGCCGTGCGTGTTGAGGAGCTCGACCCCGACGAGGTGCTGCACACCCTGCGCCTGGCCGTCGGCGCCACGGTTGACGCCGCCCGGGAGGCCCTGCGGCGCAAAGGCCCCACCCTCAACCTGCTGGGCGGCTTTCACCACGCCGGCCCTGACAGCGCCGGGGGCTTCTGCGCGGTGAACGACCTCGCCGTCGCCATCGCCGTGGCCCGGGGCGAAGGGTTTGACGGCACCGTGCTCATCCTGGACCTCGACGCCCACCCGCCCGACGGCACGGCCCTGTGTGTGGCCGGTGACCCCAAGGTGCGCCTCGCCTCGCTCTCGGGCTCCGACTGGGGCGCGCTCCCCGAGGGGGTGGACGAGGTGCGGCTCCCCGAGGGCTGCCGGGATCCCGACTACTTGAGCGCGCTGGACGCCCTGCTCAAACGAAACCCCCCGGGCGACCTCAACCTCATCATCGCCGGGTGTGACGTGCTCGCCGGAGACCGTTTTGGCCGCCTGGGCCTCACGCTCACCGGCGCGCGCCGCCGCGATCTGCGCGTGGCCCGGGCGCTGAAGGGCCGGGCGAGCGTCTGGGTGCCGTCGGGCGGTTACCACGACGACTCGTGGCGGGTGCTCGTGGGCACGGCCCTGGTGTTGGCGATGGACTCCGCCGACGACCCCCTCCCGGCGGACTACGAGCCGCTGCGGGCGCGCTTCTCGCGCATCTTTGAGGAGGTCGCGCCGCACAAGCTCGGCGTGGTGGAGGAGCCCTGGTTCTCCGCCGAAGACCTCGAGATGTCCCTGGGCCAGCGCGGCCACAAAGACAAGCGCCTGCTGGGCTTTTACACCGCCGCGGGCCTAGAGTTCGCCTGCTACCAGTACGGCCTGTTCGACCAGATGCGCCGCCTGGGGTACACCAACCTTCGTGTGGTCGTGGACGAGGCCGCCGGGGGTGACCGCGCCCGCACCTTAGGCACCGCCGACGGCAAAGAGCATATGCTCGTGGAGATGGTGCTCGAGCGCCACCGGCTCAACGATGAGGAGCTGCTCTTCGTCAACTGGCTCACCCTGAGACATCCCCGCGCGGCGTTCACCGCCGAGCGCCCGCAGCTCCCTGGCCAAGACGCCCCCGGCCTGGGCCTGGCCCCCGAGTTCACCCAGATCCTCGCCTTGATGGCCCGGCGCCTGCGGCTCAAGGGCGTGATCTTCCGGCCCTCGCACTACCACGTCGCCTACGCCTGCCGGCGTCGGTTTCGTTTCGCCGACCCTGCCCGGCAAGGGCGCTTTGAGGCGCTGAACCGGGATCTCGGCGGTCAGCGCCTGCTGGACGTGACCCGGGCGGTGTCGGCGGGGGAGGTCACGCTGAACGGTGAGCCGTATGTGTGGGAGCCGGCGGACATGGTGATGTGGCTGGACCGGGAGCCGCAGGAGGATGTGATGGCGGAGGCGGAGCGGCAGAGGAGCCGGTTTGAGTGGCGGGGGGCCGCGGTGTCCTGAGGCTCAGCGCTCCAAACTCTCCCCAATCCGCGACAGAAACAGCCGCTCCAGGCCCTCCTCGCCGATCTCGCTGACGCTGTGATCCGCCACAACCCGGCCCCGGGCCAGCATCACCACGCGGTCGGCGATCTTCTCCACCGTCTCTAAGACGTGGGTGGAGAGCAGCACCGCCGCGCCGCCCTCGGCCAAGGCGCGCAGGTGGGCCTTCACCCGGGCGGCGCTGGGCGGATCCAGGCCGTTGAGCGCCTCGTCCAAGATCAAGACCTGGGGCTTGGACACCATCGCCGCGGCCAGGGCGGCTTTGCGGCGCATGCCTTGGCTGTACTCGCGGATGAGCCGGTCGGCGTCGTCTTGGAGGCCCACGGCGGCCAGGGTGGCGGGGATGTCGCCTTGGCCACGCACCTCGACGACGAGCTCCAACATCTCGCGGGCGGTGAGGTAGTCATAGAGCTGGGGATCTTCAGGCACATAGCCGAAGCGGCGGCGGGCCTCGCCTGGGTCTTGGAGCACGTTCACCCCGGCCACGAGCACCTCCCCGGCGCTGGGCTGGAGCTGCCCGGTGAGCGCCTTTAGGGTGGTGCTCTTGCCCGCGCCGTTGTGGCCGATGAGCGCGACGAGCTCGCCGGCGTTCACCGAGAAGCTCACGTCCTCCACGGCGACGTGCCGCCCGTATCGTTTCTGCAGCCCACGAACCTCGATGACCTTCACGAGACACCTCCCGTCAACATGCCCCAGGTGAGCCCCGCCCAGGCCAAGGCCGCCACGACGAGGTACGGCGCCAGCCCCGCGCCCCGCATTCGCCCGGCGATGGCCCCCGCGACGGCCAAGCCCAGGGCCAGGGCCTCCAGCGGCAGCACAAACCCCAAGGCCGCCTCGCCGCCTTGGCGCACGGCGAGGGCGAGGGTGGGCGGGATCACCACGCCCTGCAGGTACGCCCAGAGCGTCAGGCCCCGGGCGAGCAGGCGGGGCAGGGGAGGCGGCGCGAGCCAGGCGTCGAGCCAGGCGGGGTCGGAGACGCCGAGGCGCTGGCCCAGGGCCCCGATGAGCGCCAAGGCCCCGCCCGCGATCAAGGCCGCGCGGGTCGCCGCGTCGGTCGCGTCGGACCAGGCCGGGGCCAAGGCCACCAAGCCCAAGCCCCAGGCCCCGGTCACCCAGCCCCGGTGCGCCCGCCAGCCGTGGCGCAGGTCTTGGCGTAAGTAGGGGCGCAGGGCCGTTGGGAAGAAGCGGATCGCCCACTCCAGGTACACGCTGCGGGCCTCTTCAGGGTCCTCACGGGCGGCCAAGGCGCCGTCGACCTCGGCGAGCAAGAGCGTGGCCCGGTAGTACGGTCGCTCGGCGCGGGCCGGGGTCAACCAGAAGGCGACGGCCCCCAACACCCACGGCGTGAGCAGCAACAGCCAGCCCGCGCTCTGCCCGCTGAGCCCCAGACGCGCCCCCGTCGCCGCGGCGCCGACGCCCACGGCGCCCAAGGCCAAGGCCGCGCCCGGCGCGTACAAGAGCGCCGCCTGAAGCTGGGGGTTCTGGCCCCGGATGAGGTTGAACAGCCCCGCCAAGCCCGGGCTCTCCGCCGCCCAGACCGCGCCCAGGTGCACCGGGAAGCCCATCAAGAGCCCGGCGCCCCAGCCCCCCGCGGCGAGCCCAACGGCGGTGAGGTAGATCTCGGGCCCCGCCGACCACAAGGGCCAGCACAAGGCGGCCACGCCCAAGGGCCAGATCAGCCCCTCCCAGGCCACGCGGCGCACGAGGTAACGAACCAGGGCGGGCACGTCGGCGGGGTGAGGGTCGAGGATCGGCCGCTCTTCGCCCCGAACCAAGGCGGTGTAGGTGCGCAGGGCCATGGCCCCGTTGCACAAGAGCGCGAGGCGCACGCCGAGACCGATGACGCCGTCGATCACGCCGTCCGGGCGATCGAGGAATCCCATGAGCGTGGGCCGAAGAAGCGGCGCGGACAAGGCCAGCGCGACGAGCGGAAGTACGCCTACAACGCCGAGAAGCGGGCCCTCAGCCCGGCGTCGGTGCGCCCGTTGTCGACGCCAGCTCTTGAGGTAGGGGTTGCCGTTGTGCATCGTGTCGTGGCAGATTGGTGGGCCCTGTATCCTCCTCCCGCCGGATGGGGAAGAACCCCCGCCGCGTGGGGTTCCCCTCGCCGAGCCCTCCTCCCGGAAGCCCCCATGCGCCTCGCCTTCGCCGCGCTCACCCTCGGCCTCTTCGCCGCCCCCGTGTACGCCCAAGAGACGCCCCCTGAGGAGGAGGAAGACGACCTCGCCTTCTTGAAGGAGGGTGAAGAGGCCGCCGCGAAGAAGGCCGCTGAGGCTGGCAAGAGCTCCGACTTCTCCTTGTACTCGGCAGAGGACGAGGACGACCTCGCCGACTTTAAGGTGGCCCCGCCGCCCAAGCCCAAGGCCGAGCCCAAGCCCGAGCCCAAGCCGGAGATGGTCGCGGTGACGCCCCCCGCGGCGGCCAAGCCCCTGGGCGACCACTTCCCCGCCCGCGGCAGCGCCAGCCAAGGCGGCGTGGTGGTTGAGCTGCCCGTGCTCATCGCCAACAGCCCCACCGACGTCACCGGCGAGTATTGGCTCGTGGCTGAGGTCTGGTCCGGCGGCATGAAGGTCAACGAGAGCCGCCAGCTCGTGCTGCCCGCGGGCGTCTCCAAAGGCACGCCGACCTTGGCCTATGTGAAGCTCTTCGCCCCCGTGGCCGACCCCGCGGGCCTAGAGCTCCGCGTCGGCAAAGCCGCCAGCGCCACGGCCAAGCCGACCTTGTTGTTCATCCGGAAGGTCGAGGCCAAGTAGGCCCAGGCTCACTTGGGGGCCACGACCAGCGGCCCATGCCCCAGCGGCCGCACCGTGACCGTGGTGGAGAGCGTGCCGCCGCGGACGTTGAGAGCCGCCCACTGAAGGCGCGCGGCGTCGAGGGCGCGGCGGGTGGCGGCGAAGCGCGCTGGCTCGAAGGGCGGCGTCGGCGTGGCCATCCGCCGGAGGTTCTCGCCAAGGGTGACGTAGAGCGCGGCGTCATCCAGATCTGGGGACGACCACGGCAGCCCAGCGTACCCTTCAGCGAGGAGCAGGCCCGAGCGGTCGGCGCCGAAGCCCGCGTACTTGTCCTTGCCGCCGCGCGCCTCGGCCTCAGCGTTGATCTTGGCCGGGTCGAGCCCAGCGGCCACGCGGCCCCAGAAGCCATCCTGAATGCCAAAGCCCACCTCGACGAGCAGGTGAACGAGGTCGTGGGGCAGCATGACGCCGTAGGACGGGAAGGTCCAGCTTCGGGTCTGCCCGTCGTCGAGGCGGACGTAGGCGCGGTCGTGCTGGCCGGGGGTGCGGACGAGGCGAAGCTCCATGGGGGGCTCCTTGGGCGAGGGTCAGGCGCTGAGCTGGGCGCGCAGGCGCTCCCGGAGCTCGGCGATCTCGGGGCAGACCGTGAGCAGGCCCGCCCACTGGCCGCTCAGCGCCCGCATCGCCTTCTTGCGACCTTTGCCGACGGTGCTCAGCCAGCCGTTCTGGGCGATGAAGGGGTCCCAATAGGCCTCTTTGGGGTCGCAGTCGGCGCGGACCTGTGACCACGACACGCCCAGCTTCTCCCGATGGAGCGCCAAGGCCCACACCTCCACCTCTTGCCACGCGAGCACGGCCACGAGCTTGGTCGGGTGCTCCGCGACCCGGGTGTTGGCCTTCTCCGTAGCGCCCAGGCGGTCGCAGTCGCGGTCGATGGCCAAGATGAAGAGGTCGATCATCGGGTTGTCGGCGATGATGTCGCTGACCGTCGTGGGGTTGAGCGCCTGGCTGATGCTGTGCAGGTGGGGGTCGGTGAGCACGTCCACCCGGGCGGGGCGCTTCAGGTCGTCGAAGACGCCCTCGATGATCGGCTGGAGCACATGCCGGTCGAGGGTGGGGTCCTCGGGGATGATGAGCACCCTCATACGGCGCGCTCCAGCCAGCCCGAGGTGATGAGCTGGTCAATCCCCCGTCGGGCCACCACCTCGTCAAAGCCCGGCAGCGCCCCCAACGAGCGTAAGAGCGTGCTCGTGGAGCCCGGCGGCCGCGCCACGAGCACCGCCGCGCGCAGGGCCTCCGGCGAGAGCGCGTTGAGCACCAGCGGCGAGTGGGTCGTCGCGATGATCTGCACCTTCCGCTCGATGACGGCGGCCTCCATGGCCTCGACGAGCAGGTGCGCCCGGGTGGGGTGCAGGCCGTTCTCAATCTCTTCGATGAGCATGAGCGAGCCCTCGGGCGCCGTGCGCAGGGCCAGAAGCTCTCCCAAGAACCGGAGGGTGCCGTCGGAGAGGCTACGCGCGGGCATCCGCCGCCCGCCGCGCTCGACGAGGATGAGCATCACGTCGCCAAGCTCGGTCTCGGCGAAGTCGATGTCTTCGAGCTCTGGGGCGCACAGCTCAGCGAGCCAGTCCACGAGGTCGGCGCGGGCCTCGGCGTTCTGGCACACGGACCAAGCCAAGGCGGAGACGTTCTCGCCCTCAAGGTCGAGGCGGGTGGCGCTCTTGGGGGCGTAGCCGCGCATTCGGGAGGGGGTGACGTCGAGGAAGAGGGCTTGGGAGAGGGTGTTGATGACTTGTTCTACTCCGGGGAAGGGGGGGGGGGGGCGCGTCAAACGCCCGGCGGCACCCAACTCAAGCCCATGACGCTACCTGCGCCTTGGCTCGGGTGACCGTGGACATGGTGCTCAATGGGCCCCGAAGCGGTCTCCCACACCGTCCCCAGCTCAAACTCCTCCCGCCCCCGCAGCGCGATATCCGCCACGCCGCCTCGCACCCCCGGCCACACCGGCAGCCCGCCCGCCCACTCCCCACGAATCGCCGTCGAGACCGGCTTGCCTAGGGCCAACCCCTGCAACAGCCGAATCGCGTCAAGCACGTTGCTCTTGCCCGAGGCGTTCGCCCCGACGAGCACGGTGAGCCCGCCCAGCGCCATCCGCTCGTCATCGAAGCTCTTGAAGCCCTTGAGGTGAAGGGAGGTCAGCATCGGCGGCACCCAGGCGGGAAGGGGAACGAGGGCGCGAGCGCCCAGCACCGCACTTTATGCCACCCCCCGCGCTCTCGCACACCCCTAGCTCTGATCCTCCACCCGGTCCCCCGCCTGCAGCACCAGCTCCACCAAGCCCAAGCGGCTCGACCGCACCAGGTCCGGCCGAATCCCGGCGTCGCGCAGGCGGGCGCGCAGGCGCACGAGGCAGATGTCCCAGCGGCGGCGCAGGGCGTCGCGGTCGTCGAGCTCGGGCCAGAGGGGCTGGGCGAGGGCCTCCCAGGAGAGCGGGGCGCCGACGCTGATCAGCTCGGAGACGACGCGGGCGGCCTGGCCGCTGAGCACCAGGGGCGGGCCCTCGGCGCGGTGGATGTGAACGCTGTCGTAGCGGCCGATAAGGTGCAGGGGCGCGTCTACGCCTTGTTGGGTGCGGTCTTGGCCGGCGCTGGAGAGGGTCATCGCCACGGCGGAGAAGCTGCGGTTGCCGATGGTGAAGCGGTCGCCGGGGTTGAAGGGCTGGGCGGGCTCGCCTTGGATGCGCAGGCGCCAGCCGTCGCCGGTGCTCCAGAGGATCGCGTCGGCGTCGGCCAACGATCCCGGCGAGAGGCGCGGGTGGGGCCACAAGGACAAGGAGCAGGTGCCCGCGAGGATCTGCGGCGGCAAGGAGTCCCCCTCGATGCCCATGACCTGCTCGGGCAGCTCCACGGAGAGCACGGTCAGCTCGGTCTCCGGGGAGAACCGCAGGCGCTGGCCGGGGAGCAGCTCGGTCTCTGAGGCCGCCTGGCCGTCCACAAGAAAACGCCCGCGCAAGGCGAGCAGGCGCAGGCTGCGGCCGCGGAGGCTCACCAGCGCGTGGGCCTCGGAGACGTGGGGGTCGTCCAGGCGCAGGGCGGCGGTCCACACCCGGCCGATGATGTCGCCGGGGGCGAGGTGGTCTACGGAGCCGTCAGGGAGACGTAGGCAGACGGACGCGCGCATTGAGATCCTGGGAGGGGTCTCGCCAGGCGGCGAGCACCTCGGCGGTGAGGGAGGCACGATCTTGCCGCAGAACGGGCACGGACCACAGCCTCGCGCTGTTGTCCCAGCTCACCGTGACCAGGGCCTGACCGTCGGGAGTGAACTCTAAGGCGGGGATGCGGTCCTCGTGGCCCGCGAGCAGGCCGAGCAGCACACCGTCTTGAACGGACCACACCCGGGCGCGGCCGTCGATGCCCGCCGCGGCCACCAAGGCGCCGTCGGGGGAGAAGGTGAGGTCGCGCGGTCGCGCGCCGGGGGCCGGCAAGGCGCGGGTCCAGGCGCCGTTCAGGGCGAGCAGGGTCACGCCGTCGTCTCCGGCCCAGGCCCAGACCTCAGCGCCCAGCGCCACGGCGAAGGCCCCGTCGAGCTGGGCGAGGCGTCGCGGCGCGCCGCCCTCGGGCACCAGCCGCGCCTCTCCCGTGACGCTCAGGGTGATCACGCCGCCGGGGCCGTGCTCCATGTCGAGGTAGGGCCCGCCGACGTCGAGCACCGCGGGCTCCTCGGTCAAGCTGTCCCAGGCGAAGAGGCGGCTGCCGAAGTCAACGCCCCAGAGCGCCCCCGCGCCCGCCGTCGTGAGGCGCCGCAGAGCCCGGCTGCCGGGCGGGGTGGGCAAGGCCGCGAGCTCGGGCCACGACCAGCCCACGAGCCCGGCGCCGTCCATCACGCTCGCCCAGAGGGCGCCGGGGCTGAACCCCACACCCTTCACCACGCCTCGCCCCGCCCGGAGCACCCCCAGCGGGCGCCCGTCGTGAAGGTCTACGATGCGCACCTGGCCGTCGCCTTGGGCCAGGGCCAAGGCCGCGCCGTCGGGGGAGAGGCCCAGGTCGCTCAGGCCCGCCGAGGCCAGCACGCGGATCGGGCGCTCCAAGCCGGTCAACGACCAGCGCGTCAGCGTGTCCCCGGCGACCAAGGCCCCGCCCGGCAGCAGGGCCACGTCGGCGTCCCGGGGCGCGGGCAGCTCCCCCAGCCAGGCCCCGGCGGTGAGGCTCCACAGGCCGACGCCGCCGCGCACGCCCAAGGCCGCCACCACGGCGCCGTCTTGGGAGACCTGCAGGCGGCGGATGGCCCCCAAGGACGTCTGGATGTGCTGGCGCTCCAGGCCGGTCTGGAGGTCGAGGGCCCGCAGCACGCCGCCTTCGCCGCCGATGATCAAGGCCTCACCATCGGGGGTGAACCGGATGGCCGTGGCGCCGAGGCGCTCGCCCAAGGGGGTGCCCAGGGCGCGCATCGGCCCGTCGGGCGGGCCCACGGCGACCACGCCGCCCAGGCACACCAGCGCCACCCGCGCGCCGTCCTCAGACATCGTCGCCGCCTGCACCCCCGCCGGGCACACGCCCTGGGCGCCCTCGGGGGTGTCGTCGGGCCACACCCGGCGCTGGGGGCTGAGCATGTGGCGCGGGCCGCTCGTCGGGCGCTGGCTCATGTTGGTCAGCGGCAGCGCGCGGGTGGGCGCGCCGTCGCTGAGCCCCAAGATCGTGAGGTGGTGGTTCATGTCCCACAACAGCGCGCCGCCGGCGCTGAGCCCGCCGCCGACACCCACCGCCTCGCTGCGCCACACCCGGGTGAGCGGGCTCAAGGTCCACAACGAGGTGCCTTTGGCCTCGCCGCACAGCATCGCCCCGCCGTCGTCGCGAAGCTGGCGCCAGAGGCAGGCCGGGGACTCCTCCACCGCCAGCCGCGCCGGTCGCGGCGCGCGGCCAAACCCGGCGAGCACGCCCCGGGCGAGGGGATCCTCGGCCACGCTCAGGGCCAAGGCGGCCAAGGTCTCGGCCTCGGCGCGCTGGCCCCGCTGGGTCGCCGTCAGCGCCTGCTCGACCTGCAAGGCCGCGAGCCTCCGCTCGGCGGTGTCCAAGGCCTCAAGCGCCTGGCCTTCAGCGTGCTCGGCGCGCTCCCGGGCGGCCTCGGTGCGGGCGAAGCCCACGGCCACGCTCAGGCCAAACAGCGCCGCGCCCACCGCCCCCACGGCCACGGGCACCCGCCACGCGCTGAGCACCCGGCGCAGCAGCTCCCACGGCGAATAATGGTAGGCGAGCACCCTGCGCCCCTCAAACCAGCGCCCGAGCTCCTGCGCCAAGGCCCCGGCGTCGGGGTAGCGGTCTTCAGGCCGCCAGGCGAGGGCCCGCGCGGTGATCGCGGCGAGCTCCGGCGGCGCGGGCGGGCTCAGCACAGGCGGCGGCGGGCCCACACGCAGGGCGGCGAGGGTGGCGTCCTGGTCGAGCCCCCCATACGGCGGCGCCCCGGTGAGCAGCTCACAGAGCATCGCCCCGAGGCTCCACACGTCGGCCCGAGGGTCGGCCGGGGCCCCCGCGGCCTGCTCCGGGCTCATCGTGGACGGCGTGCCCACGGGCCCTTCGCCGCCGGGCGCCCCCACCCGCACCGCCAGGCCCCAATCGACCACCTGGGTCTCGCCGAAGCCGCCCAGGAGCACGTTGGAGCTCTTGAGATCCCGGTGCACGACCCCGCAGGCGTGGGCGTAGGCCACGGCCTCACACACGGCCAGCAGAGGGCGCATCAGGCGCAGGCGGGCGCTGAGGTCTTCAGCCTCGGCCAAGGCCGCCGCCAAGGTGCGACCCCGCACCAGCCGCATGGTGTAGAACGGCCGCCCGTCGCCGAGCTGCCCCGCGTCGTGAACCGCGACCACGCCGGGGTGATCGAGCTGCGCGGTGATCCACGCCTCATGCTGCAGCCGCGCGGCGGCGTCGGGGCGGTGCCGAAGGCTGGGGTGCAGCTCCTTGAGCGCGACGTCCCGGCCCAGGTGGGCGTCTTGGGCCACGGAGACCCGGCCCATGCCCCCCTCGCCGAGCACGTTGCCCACCTGGTAACGCTCGGCCCCAGGCTCCGCCACGCCCCGGCGCGACCGGCGCTGGGCCGCTCTGGAGGGACGAGGCCGGGACGCTCCCATCGGGGAGCCGCCAAGGCGGCGAGGGCGAGTCGGTCGCGTCTTGCATGCACCTTCATCCGCGAAGGAACAAGCAGAGTAACGGCTCTGAGGGGCGGTCCGCGACCGGGATGATGTGG